>NZ_JBWKQH010000039.1:0-540 GCF_059418665.1 Undibacterium sp. GW821-FHT07F11 | reverse complement strand
TTTTTCGGAGTGTGGCGCAGCCTGGTAGCGCAACTGCTTTGGGAGCAGAAGGTCCGAGGTTCAAATCCTCGCACTCCGACCAGTTAGAGCGTTGCATCGTTCTGTAGAGGACGTCGTTTTACACGGCGTTCTCTACACCCTGAATTTGTCTTTTGGCGGTAATTGAGACTAGAGAATGAATGACGATGAAAGAAAAATCAGCCTGCTTTGGGGTGACCATAACTTAACGGTGAAAGTCGTGGATTGTGATTCCGCTTATCCCGGTTCGATTCCGGGTGGTCACCCCAAAGCAGGTTGAAGCAAATGATGAATGCGCGTGTGGTGGAATGGTATACACGCTGGTTTCAAAAACCAGTACCGTAAGGTTTGAGGGTTCGAGTCCCTCCATGCGCACCAGTATTTTGAAATTTGGAAACGTGGCAGAGCGGCCATTGCAGCTGTCTGGAAGACAGTAGGGCTGAAAGGTCCCGTGAGTTCGAGTCTCACCGTTTCCGCCAGTTGGTAAGCACATCAACATGTGCACTTCTGTAGGGTGCGTTA
>NZ_JBWKQH010000038.1:0-566 GCF_059418665.1 Undibacterium sp. GW821-FHT07F11 | reverse complement strand
GAACAAATCGTGGCAGCCTGCAAGATGGCAGAAATTCACAGCGTCATCGAAGGACTGCCCAAAGGCTACCAGACAGAAATCGGCGAACGCGGCGCGGGTCTCTCCGGCGGCCAAAAGCAACGCATCGCCATCGCCCGTGCCTTGCTCAAACGCCCCAGCATCCTCATCTTTGATGAAGCCACCAGCGCCCTTGACACCACCACTGCAGAACACTTCGCCCAGACGATCAATGCCCTCAAAGGCAAAGTCACCATGCTCTTCATCACCCATGGCTTGCCCAAGGGCCTCAAGGTCGATGCCATCTACCGTCTGACAGATAACGGTGCCCAGCAAATGCACCCGGCCCCGGTGGCTGTACCAGCCAGTACGGCGGCATAACCCAGACAGAGAAATAAGACAAGCCGGGCAAAATAATCCAAGATTGAAGCAAGTAAAGAATAAGACAGGTAAGCACCCATGCAGCAAGTACCAACACAACAGCCCGACCAGGGCAATACAACGTCTGCGGCACAAACCGCAGCACCAGAAAAGACAGCACCCAGCACCGCTAAAGTCATCCCCCTGCG
>NZ_JBWKQH010000037.1:0-566 GCF_059418665.1 Undibacterium sp. GW821-FHT07F11 | reverse complement strand
AAAATCGCCCTGACTGCGTTGCAGCTCCTCGCCGTGCTATTCGCACTGTCTTCGTCGCTACGCCTTGTCAGGACAATTTTTCGCCAACCCTGTTTAGTCATTCAAAACACTAGTTCCGTGGAGGCGGTTCAATCACGAAACCGACCTTGGCGATACCGGCACGTTGTGCCGTCAGGATACTTTTGCCAACAAACTCATAGCGGGTATTCTGGTCTCCACGGATATGCAACTCCGGTTGCGGAACCTTGATTGCTTCTACCTTGAGCTTTTCAAACAAGGCATCCGTACTGCCCAGCGGCTTCATGCTGCCGTTCCAGTACAAGTCACCATCCTTGTTGATCGACAGGGTGATGTTTTCCGGTTTGGTTTTGTAAATCACGTTGGTTTCTGCCGGCAGCTTGAGCTTGACCGTATCTGTAATCACCGGGGTGGTGATCAGGAAGATGATCAGCAAAACCAGCATGACGTCGACCAGCGGGGTGGTGTTGATGGTGCTGTTGACTTCGTCTTCACCATCTCCATCATTGCCAATTGCCATTGCCATAATGTGTTCTCTTTCGTGTTAC
>NZ_JBWKQH010000036.1:0-608 GCF_059418665.1 Undibacterium sp. GW821-FHT07F11 | reverse complement strand
CTGCCACCATTCACATAGTCATTGCCATACCCGGCGCTGATGGTGTCGTCGCCATTGCCGCCGTAGAGGGTGTCGTCATAGTCACCGCCGTCGAGGTTATCGTTGCCGTCACCACCGTCGAGCATGTCGTTGCCATTGCCGCCGGCGAGTTTGTCGTCACCAGCACGGCCATACAGGGTGTCTATGGCGTCGCCGCCATCGAGGGTGTCGTTGCCATTACCACCATCGAGGGTGTCGTTGCCATTGCTGCCGTCGAGCAGATCGTCGCCGTCTTCGCCATACAGGGCGTCGTTACCGCTTTGGCCGTACAGGCGGTCATTGCCAACACCACCATAGGCGACGTCTTCACCGTTACCTCCATCGAGTTTGTCATTGCCATAACCACCGTAGAGGGTGTCATTGCCATCAACACCAAAGAGTGTGTCGTCGTTGCGGCCACCTCTGACGACTTCGGCAGCATTGCCACCATTGACGGTGACTTGTTTGACGAGCAGGTCATCCCAACTGACTTGTTTGCCATCGGAGAGGATGAATTTCTCGATAGGGGAAATGACTTTGCCTTGTGCATCGAGAGTGACTTCAAAGTCGATACCCTGGCTTGCATCACC
>NZ_JBWKQH010000035.1:0-674 GCF_059418665.1 Undibacterium sp. GW821-FHT07F11 | reverse complement strand
AATGGATTTTTCAAATCGCCAGCAAGAGCCGGGGAAGAAGTTTATAGGCTTAGGGCTGGTTATCGCATTTCACGTACTGGTGGTGTATGCACTGGTATCAGGATTGGCGCGCAAGGCCATGGAAGTGGTGATCAAGCCAGCAGAAGTCAAGCTGGTGGAAGAAGTAAAACCACCACCACCGCCGCCAGACACCCCGCCACCGCCACCACCAAAATTGTTGGCACCGCCCCCCCCGTTCATTCCGCCACCGGAAGTTCAGGTACAGCAACCGGTACAACCGGCCCCGACCATCAGCGTCAAATCTGAAGTCAGGCCAGAATCGAATGTGATACCCAAGGCAGTGGCAGCACCGACCCCGGTTGCCGACACCAAAGCAACAGGCCCATCGATAGTGCCAGGCGTGATCGACTTCAACGTTGCAGGTTGCAAACCGGAATATCCGCGTGCCTCCCTGCGTAACGAAGAAACCGGCACCGTCGTCCTGTCCGTCCTGATTGGTGCCGATGGCACCGTCTCCGACGTCAAGATCGACAAATCCAGCGGCTTCCGTGGTCTCGACAATGCGGTGAAATCCCAATTGATGTCAGGTTCCTGCAAAAACAAACCAGGTACCGTTGACGGCAAACCACAGCAGACCTGGGCCAAAGTCCAGTATGTATGGAAGCTCGAGTAGT
>NZ_JBWKQH010000034.1:0-692 GCF_059418665.1 Undibacterium sp. GW821-FHT07F11 | reverse complement strand
AAGGTTCTTGCAGATCAAAGCCTGACAGAAAAAGCCGTCTTCAGCTTCGCCTTGCCAGCAGGCACCTTCACCGATGCGGATGCAGGTGATGTACTCACCTACAGCGCCACACTGGCAAATGGCAGCCCGCTGCCAAGCTGGCTGACATTTGATGCCCAGACCAAAACCCTCAGCGGTACGCCTGATCAAGCTGCTGTGGGAGACTTGTCCGTCACTATCCAGGTCAAAGACAAAGGTGGCCTGACAGCGACAAACAAACTCGTCCTGCATATTGCCGGTGCAGCACCTGGTGGCCTCACTGGCACTGATGCCGCAGATGTCTTGACTGGCACCACTGCTGCCGATGTCATGAGTGGCGGCGCTGGTGCCGATACCCTCTCCGGTGGTGCCGGCAACGACAGTCTGACTGGCGGTACAGGCAATGACCTCTTGAATGGTGATGCTGGCGATGACCAGTATTACTATGCCCAGGGTGATGGTCTCGACGTCATCAGCGATACAGCCGGTGTTGACAGCCTCAATTTCGCCAGCGGTTTAAGTCTCGACAACCTCATCGGTTCGGTAGCGACAGTAGGCAATAAAAAAATTGCCCAAATCCGTGCGATTACTGCAACTGGTGATGCAAGCCAGGGTATCGACTTTGAAGTCACTCTCGATGCACAAGGCAAAGTCATTTCCCCTATCGAGAAATT
>NZ_JBWKQH010000033.1:0-1004 GCF_059418665.1 Undibacterium sp. GW821-FHT07F11 | reverse complement strand
AATTTCTCGATAGGGGAAATGACTTTGCCTTGTGCATCGAGAGTGACTTCAAAGTCGATACCCTGGCTTGCATCACCTGTTGCAGTAATAGCGCGGATTTGGGCAATTTTTTTATTGCCTACTGTCGCTACCGAACCGATGAGGTTGTCGAGGCTTAAGCCGCTGGCGAAATTGAGGCTGTCAACACCGGCTGTATCGCTGATGACGTCGAGGCCATCACCCAAGGCATAGTAATACTGGTCATCGCCAGCATCACCATTCAAGAGGTCATTGCCTGTACCGCCTGTCAGGCTGTCGTTGCCTGCACCACCTGAGAGGGTATCGGCGCCAGCGCCACCATTCATGACATCAGCAGCAATGGTGCCCGTCAAGACATCTGCGGCATCGGTGCCAATGAGACCACCAGGTGCTGCACCGGCAATATGCAGGACCAGTTTGTTTGTGGCTGTCAGGCCGCCTTTGTCTTTGACCTGGATAGTGACGGACAAGTCTCCCACAGCAGCTTGATCAGGTGTACCGCTGAGGGTTTTAGTCTGGGCATCAAATGTCAACCAGCCTGGTAACGGGCTGCCATTGGCGAGTGTGGCGCTGTATGTCAGTACATCGCCTGCATCGGCATCGGTGAAGGTGCCTGCTGGCAGGGCAAAGCTGAAGACAGCTTTTTCTGTCAGGCTTTGATCTGCCAGAACCTTGGCTGCAACTGGTGCTGTATTTGGTGGGACATAATCTGCCACGTGCAAGTTCAACGTTGTTTTAGCTGTCAGGCCACCTTTGTCTTTGACTGAAATGGACAGGGACAGATCACCTACGGCAGCGTGATCCGGTGTGCCACTTAAAGTTTTAGTGGCAGCATCAAATGTCAACCAGCTTGGTAACGGGCTGCCATTTGCCAATGTGGCGCTGTAGGTCAGTACGTCACCTGCATCGGCATCGGTGAAGGTGCCTGCTGGCAAGGCGAAGCTGAAGACGGCTTTTTCTGTCAGGCTTTGATCTGCAAGAACCTT
>NZ_JBWKQH010000032.1:0-1018 GCF_059418665.1 Undibacterium sp. GW821-FHT07F11 | reverse complement strand
GCATCGGTGAAGGTGCCTGCTGGCAAGGCGAAGCTGAAGACGGCTTTTTCTGTCAGGCTTTGATCTGCAAGAACCTTGGCTGCAACTGGCGCTGTATTTGGTGGGACATAGTCTGCCACGTGCAAATTCAGGTTCGTCTTCGCCGTTAGGCCACCTTTGTCTTTGACTGAGATGGACAGGGACAGGTCACCTACGGCAGCGTGATCCGGTGTGCCACTTAAAGTTTTAGTGGCAGCGTCAAATGTCAACCAGCTTGGCAGCGGGCTGCCGTTTGCCAATGTGGCGCTGTAGGTCAGTACGTCGCCTGCATCGGCATCGGTGAAAGTGCCTGCCGGTAAGGCGTAGCTGAAGGCGGCTTTTTCTGTCAGGCTTTGATCTGCAAGAACCTTGGCGGCAACTGGGGCTGTATTTGGTGGGACATAGTCTGCCACATGCAAATTCAGATTTGTTTTAGCCGTCAGGCCACCCTTGTCCTTGACTGAAATAGACAGGGACAGATCACCTACGGCAGCGTGGTCCGGTGTGCCGCTTAAAGTTTTAGTGGCAGCATCAAAGGTCAGCCAGCTTGGCAGCGGGCTGCCATTTGCCAGCGTGGCGCTGTAAGTCAGTACGTCACCTGCATCGACATCCACAAAGAGCGTATCTGGAATAACCAGGTTAAACGCTTTCGTCTCCGTCAGTGCCTGATCTGCGAGACTGGCTTTCACTTCAGGCGCAGTATTGACTGCTACTGCTGCAGTCACGCTCAAGCTGAAGTCCAGACTGGTTGTCAACTGGCCGCCATCTTTGGCGGTCACGCGAATGGCCAGCTCACCTATGTCTCCATGTCCTGGCGTGCCGGTCAGCTTCCCGGCGACTGGATCAAACTTCAGCCAGGCTGGCAATGCATCACCATTGGAGAGGCTCAAACTATAAGTAAGAATATCACCCGCATCCGCATCGCTGAAGAGGCCATCAGGTAAAGTGAAGTTGAAGACTTTGTTCTCTGCCACTTTTTGCAAGGCTATGGAACCGACTG
>NZ_JBWKQH010000031.1:0-1196 GCF_059418665.1 Undibacterium sp. GW821-FHT07F11 | reverse complement strand
TATTACTCGATGATTTTAGCAACAACGCCAGCACCGACTGTACGACCACCTTCACGGATAGCGAAGCGCAAGCCTTCTTCCATCGCGATCGGGTTGATCAGTTTTACAGTGATAGAAACGTTATCACCTGGCATGACCATTTCTTTGTCTTTCGGCAACTCGATCGAACCAGTTACGTCCGTTGTACGGAAGTAGAACTGTGGACGGTAGTTGTTGAAGAATGGTGTATGACGGCCACCTTCATCTTTGGACAGAACATAGATCTCGCCTGTGAAGTGGGCGTGAGGCTTGATTGAGCCTGGTTTTGCCAACACTTGACCACGTTGGATATCTTCACGTTTTGTACCACGCAGCAATACGCCGACGTTGTCACCTGCTTGACCTTGGTCGAGCAGTTTGCGGAACATTTCAACGCCAGTACATGTTGTTTTGACTGTGTCTTTGATACCGACGATTTCGATCTCTTCGCCAACTTTGACGATACCGCGTTCGATACGGCCAGTAACAACTGTACCGCGACCGGAGATGGAGAATACGTCTTCTACTGGCAACAGGAAGGCGCCGTCAACAGCACGTTCTGGTGTTGGGATGTAGGAATCCAGAGCATCAGCCAGTTTCATGATGGCTTCTTCGCCCAGAGGACCTTTGTCGCCTTCGAGGGCCAGCTTGGCGGAACCTTGAATGATCGGCAGGTCGTCGCCTGGGAATTCGTATTTGGAGAGCAATTCACGCACTTCCATTTCAACCAGTTCCAACAACTCAGCGTCATCCACCATGTCGCATTTGTTCAGGAATACGATGATGTATGGAACGCCAACCTGGCGGGCCAACAGGATGTGTTCGCGAGTTTGTGGCATTGGGCCGTCTGCTGCTGAGCAAACCAGGATGGCGCCATCCATTTGTGCCGCGCCAGTGATCATGTTTTTAACATAGTCAGCATGGCCTGGGCAGTCAACGTGAGCATAGTGACGACCGGCTGTTTCGTACTCAACGTGGGCTGTATTGATTGTAATACCGCGCGCTTTTTCTTCTGGTGCTGCGTCGATCTGGTCGTATGCTTTAGCTTCGCCGCCGAATTTTTTCGACAGAACTGTTGCAATCGCTGCTGTCAGTGTGGTTTTACCGTGATCAACGTGGCCAATTGTACCGACGTTGACGTGCGGCTTGGTGCGCTCGAACTTACCTTTTGCCATTTT
>NZ_JBWKQH010000030.1:0-1316 GCF_059418665.1 Undibacterium sp. GW821-FHT07F11 | reverse complement strand
AAACAAACCAGGTACCGTTGACGGCAAACCACAGCAGACCTGGGCCAAAGTCCAGTATGTATGGAAGCTCGAGTAGTCGAAACCTGCGCAGGCTACTGCGCAAGCCCAGCTTGAGCCTGCGATGCTCACCGTACCTGCGTACGGTTGCGCTTCTTAACTCAACCTGCACTTGCTCGCTACGCCCGCACAGGCTTCTTGGTGGCACAAAACAAGTTTAATGAAAAATTAAATCTTAAAACAGCAGTAAATAAAACAGCAGTAAGCAATACCAACCTTATTTTGTTAAAAGGAAGCACCTCAATGAAAACCCGTTTCTCCGCATTCCTGGCTGCAACACTCCTGGCTTTGACAGCCGCCGTTGCCGTCGCTCCTGTATCTGCACAGGAATCTGCCTCTGCTGCTGCCTCCGCCGCTGCACCCGCTCCAGCCCCCGCCGCTGAAGCCCCTGCACCAGCCCCAGCCGACGCTGGCGCTCCTGCTGCACCAGCAGCCGCCAAAGAAATGGTAGAAAACCCATACGGTCTCGACGCCCTCTGGAAAACCGGTGACTTCGTTGCCAAAGGCACCCTCATCATCATGGTCATCATGTCCATGGGCAGCTGGTACATCCTCATCACCAAAATCATCGACCAGGTCAAACTGTCCGGTCAGGCCACAGATGCCCGCTCCAAATTCTGGAAAGCAGCCTCAGTACAAGCCGGTGCCGCTTCTTTGAAAGAAGGCAGCCCATTCCGCTTCATCGCTGATTCCGGCATCAAAGCCACAGAACACCATGAAGGTGCTCTGCTCGAACAAATTGATTTGAATACCTGGGTCTCCATGTCCATCCAGCGCGCTGTTGACAAAGTACAAAGCCGCCTGCAAGACGGCCTGGCCTTCCTGGCGACGGTTGGTTCCACAGCACCATTCGTTGGTCTGTTCGGTACAGTGTGGGGTATCTACCATGCCCTGACAGCGATTGGTATGTCCGGTCAGGCATCGATCGACAAAGTAGCCGGTCCTGTAGGTGAAGCGCTGATCATGACCGCGATTGGTCTGGCGGTCGCTGTTCCAGCTGTTCTGGGTTACAACTTCCTGGTCCGCCGCAACAAGAGCGCCATGGAAGAAGTCCGTGCCTTCTCCGCCGACCTGCATTCCGTTGTGTTGTCCGGCAATATGGGCAAGACAGCAGCAAAGAAATAATTAGCAGTCACTGATTAACATACGGAGGCCCCTGCGCTTAGGGGTCTTTGGTATTCGGTAACACGAAAGAGAACACATTATGGCAATGGCAATTGGCAATGATGGAGATGGTGAAGACGAAGTCAACAGCACCA
>NZ_JBWKQH010000029.1:0-1394 GCF_059418665.1 Undibacterium sp. GW821-FHT07F11 | reverse complement strand
GCCTTCGCCAGGAAGTGGAAGGTGGATCAAACTGACAGGGTCACCCATTAGCCGCCCATTGTCAACGGTTCGAATTTATTCCTCGCGATGTACCGCGATAGAGTTTCATGCCATCGCCTTAGCGCAGTTGCCCATGAAAGTCACTCCCTTTGCTTCGTTCGCTGGTTGCATGAATCGCACCAGTCACCCATGTGGATCAAGCGGAAGCATTGTTGTCTTGTTCCGCCCTGGCGGCACTGCCGCCCCAGAAGCATCTCGGTACCGTTTTGCGTCCAAAAGAATGAACAATTCTATGGCTCCCGGCGATGACGGGACCAAACCCAGGTGGCTCGCAATACGGTTGACCCATTCCCTAACAACTCAGATAAGGCAATGGCAAACGACACAGTGTCCAATCAATTCAATGGGCTCAAAGTCCAACCCAGTCGCTGGCTCGCTGGCCGTTGCCAACCTTAGGCAAAGCAACGCTCCACAGAAAATTGCTCGCCAGTTTTTAACATGTGATAGCAGGCTCGTGCCAATTTATGCGCAACCGCTTTGATTGCGACGATACCGTTTCGTTTAGCTTTCTTACGCTGATAAAATTTGCGCGCAGCTTCGCAGAAGCGGATCGCAAAATTGGCCGCCTCAACGAAGGCCCACGCAAGGAAACGATTGCCATTCTTGGTATTGCCTTCACCTTTCTTCTTGCCGTTTGAAACATGGGTACTGCCGACACAGCGGCAATAGGACACGTAGTTGCCAACTTCGGCAAACCGTTCTATGCTGCCCGTTTCAAGAAGAATGACCGTAGCCAGGATCGGTCCGATCCCGGCTACGGAAGTAAGTAGTCGATATCCAGAATTGCCATGGCAATGCGCTGACAGTGCTTTTTCGATGCCATCGATCTGCGTTTGCAATGCTTGTATCACAGCAAGGTTGGATTTCATCCCAATCGCTTCAGTTTCACCAACCGCCATCTTATCGATGTCTGCTGTCGTTAATTTCTTCACGTCGTTACCGGGAATATGACTTCCCGTTTGTTGTGCCAGACAGGTCTCAATCGATACAATATTTGAGGTGCGCATCTGAACCAACTGCATGCGCTTGCGTGCCAGATCCCGCAACGCGCGAACGGGCCTTGGCATGATATGTCCTTCTGGCAAGAGTCCCAACCGCAGCAGATGTGCCAGATGGCGAGCATCGGACTCATCACCGCGATGTTTGAGTCCATCGTATTGCTTGATTGCTGTGGTGTTGGCAAGATGAAGCGTGTAGCCGGCTTCGATGAGGCCATCGACAAGCCAGTACCAGTTGTAGGTTGATTCAACCACAATTCCACACAGCTCTTGTCGGTAGGGGCTGAGCGCAGCGCATACCTCCATTAGATTGTTGGGGAGCCGCTTGGAGAACAA
>NZ_JBWKQH010000028.1:0-2038 GCF_059418665.1 Undibacterium sp. GW821-FHT07F11 | reverse complement strand
TTCTGGGTGCTGCACCGATCCAGCTCAGGGGCCTGAGTGCAGGCACGACCTTGGTACTCATCGATGGCCGGCGCGTTACACCTTCCGGCGCCAACGGGGTGGCATTCGACATAGGCAGCATTCCTCTGTCGGCCGTCGAGCGGATTGAAGTGCTGGCCGATGGTGCCTCGGCAATCTATGGCGCAGACGCAGTGGGCGGTATCATCAACGTCATCCTCAAGCGTTCAAGCAATGGGTTGACCTTTGATGGCCGCTACGGCATCGCAGAAGGCGGCGTGGGGCAAGAGCGCCGGGTATCTGCCAATTACGGCTTCTCGTCAGGTGCTCTGCATGGGTCGCTGAGCGCCGACTACTTCAACACCGATGGCATTCGCTTCAGCGATCGGGACCGCACGCGCGACCTGGACTACAGGCGGTTCGGTTTCACAGATCGCCGCCTGCCCTATACCAGCCAAGGCACCGTGTACTCGCTCAATGGTGGCAATCTTCCCGGGCTGACATCGAGCCGAGCCACCATCCCCACAACAGCCAGCGCCACACCATCGATGGCCGACTTTGCGGCAACTGCAGGGCAAGAGAGCCGCAGCAGCGAATACTATCAACAGGCCTATCTGCAGTCTCCCGTCGAACGCTTCGGCACCGTAGCAGATCTGACCTACAACTTGGGCGGTGGAACCTCGGCATTTGCGACCCTCTTGGCTTCCCGTCAGAACGGCCAGTACTTTTCCACGCTGCCGTTTGTGAGCACATCAATCATTGTTCCGAAGAGCAATCCCTACAACCCGTTTGGCGTTGACGTGGGCGTCAATAAATTGCTGACGGGCGTTGGCTCCGATCTCAATAGGTCTAGCGATACCTTCACGCGTTTTCTCGTCGGCGTCCGCGGGAAACTGGGCAAGGATTTGCGCTGGGAGCTCGCTGCGAACTACTCGCGTGATGACAATCGCGTCCACGAAGACAATTACTACGACACGAGCAGGATTCAGGCAGTCCTGAATAATCCTGACCCGACAGCAACGCTGAACCTGTTCACGACAGGGCCTATTGCCAGTACGTCTGTTCTGCAATCGCTGCTGCCAGCGGTAGACAGGCGCTACCTGGCCAGTGCCTTAAGCACAGACGCTCAGCTTAGTGGGGCGCTTCTCGATTTGCCGGGTGGTCCCTTATCCTTTGCCGTGGGTGCTGAACTACGCCGGGAAAAACTCGACATCACTTCTCCCTTCGATAACACCCACGGCAGCCGTAGCGTGGCCAGTGGTTATGTCGAAGTACGGGCACCAATTCTGGAAAACTTGGCACTGTCGGGCGCCGGACGATACGACCATTACAGTGACTTCGGCAACACGTTCAATCCAAAGATGGGCTATGAGTGGGAGCCAGTGGAAGGTATGCTTTTTTCGGGCACTTGGGGAACCTCTTTCCGTGCTCCGCCGCTGTCGTATGTCAGCAGCGTGCCTTATACTGTGCCGGCCAGCGCCACCGATCCTACGCGTGGCGGTGCCGTCGTCACGGTGCCGACAACCCGCGGCGGAGGTGCAAACCTGAAGGCGGAAAAAGCGGACACCTACACGGTCGGCGTTCGATTCACCCCCATCGATGCGGCCACCCGGCATCTGGACGTGAGTCTGTCAGCCTGGTGGGTTTCGCAAGATGACAGGGTGGTTTCGCCGGCCTACCAGATTCTTGTGGACCATGCCGATCTGTTTCCAAACCGCGTAGTCAGGGCACCGCAGACGGCTGAAGATATTGCCCTGGGTCGCCCGGGAGCGTTGCAGTCGATTGATGCGGGTTACGTCAACTTCGGCACATCTAAGACCAATGGCATTGATGCGCAGGTCAATTACCGTGCCAAGACTGGCTCTGTACGCTGGTCTGTGAACGGCAATGTAACGCGTGTTCTGAACTATAAGGCTGAACTTGTGCCGGGCGTTATCGAAGACCGCCTGGGATCGTTTTCCTTCGACGGCTTTTCTCCCAAGTGGCGCGGCTCGGTGGCCGGATCGATTGAATATGCCAACTTTGATCTCTCGCCCACAAT
>NZ_JBWKQH010000027.1:1999-3153 GCF_059418665.1 Undibacterium sp. GW821-FHT07F11 | reverse complement strand
TTACCCTGATTAATCTCCGCCACCACCTGCATGCCAGGCGTGGTATTGAGCTTGTTCCCTTGTCCATCAATCAGCGTTTGCTGGTTCAGTTGCACCCTGGCTTTGTAGGTGGCGATGCTGGTGTTGTTGCTGCCGTTGGCGTTGCTGTCTGTGCTTTGGTTGCTGTTTTGCTTGCTGACTTCCGTTGCATCTGCACTGACATGTATCACTTTGCCCTTGAGCATGCCGTAACGCTGGAAGGGGTAAGCGGACAGTTTGATCTGTGCTGCTTGCCCTACCTGTACAAAGCCGACATCTTCATTCTTGATTTGTACATCGGCATACAGTTGTTCATCTTTGGGGACGAGGGTGAGTACTACGCTGCCGGGCTGCACTACTGCACCGGGAGTTGTCGTGGCGAGGTCTTTGATGATGCCGTCTTGCGGGGCTTTGAGTTCCATCAGGCCTTCTTTGTAATTGCTTTTGTCCAGTGTGGGCTGGAGCTGGGCTATTCTTGCGCGGATGTCGGCCAGTTCTTTTTGCAATTCAGACTGGTAGTTGCTCTGGATCTGGCTGAGCTTTTTTTGTTGGGCATCGATGGTGGCATTGAGTGCGGCAACGCTGGCGTGCTGGGCATCAAGGTCTTTGGATTTCTCTAGTGCTTCGCGTTGTTTGTCGGCGCTGGCGAGGTTGCCGACATAGCCTTCTTTTTCCAGCTTGCTGTAGGCGTCTGCGGTTTTTTTATAAGTGGGCAGGGTTTGTTCTAGCTTGCTTAAAATTTCTGTGGCGCTTTTGCGTTCATGCTCGGCCCTGCTGAGCATTGATCTTTCTTGATCGATGCTGTCGAGGTAGGCTTTGCGGTGGGCGTGGTACTGGCTTTGTACCTGGGCAAAGCGGGTGGCATCGTCCCCTGCCTTGATGAGCATGGGCTGGTTGGCGAGTTCTGCTTCTATGCGGCGTACTTGCAGCTGCTGGCTGGCGAGGTCGCTGCTGATGCTGGTTTTGTCAGCACTGGCAAGGGTGGTGTCGAGCCTGGCCAGGACTTGTCCGGCTTTGACGCTGTCACCTTCTTGTACCAGGATTTCCTTAAGTACACCTGCTTCTGCGGGTTGCACGATCTTGACCAGAGTTTGCGGTGTAAGTTTGCCCTCAGCCGTGGCGATGATGTCCAACTG
>NZ_JBWKQH010000027.1:0-1901 GCF_059418665.1 Undibacterium sp. GW821-FHT07F11 | reverse complement strand
GATTGTCGTAGATGGTGCCGGAGAACAAGGTGGTTTCTTGCGGTACGACACCGAAGTGGCTGCGCAGTTCATTGGCAGAGAGGTAGCGTATATCGACATTGTCGATGAGGATGCGGCCCTGGCTGGGTTGGTAAAAACCTTGCATGAGTTTGGCGAGCGTGCTTTTACCACAGCCAGACGGCCCCATGATGGCGATGGTCTGGCCTTGTGGTATGTGCAGGTCAAGGTTTTGATACACGGTGGGCAGGTGTTCACCATATTTGAAGGCGAGATTGTGGATTTGTATGCTGCCTGCCTTGTTGCTGTCGCGCGCGGGGATGACTGAGTATGGTTCTACGGGGGCGTTCATCAGGTCGCCGAGGCGGTCTATGGAGAGGCTGGCTTGCTGGAATTGTTGCCACAGGCCGACCAGACGCAACATGGGTTGTGACAGGCGGCCTGAGAACATCTGGAAAGCCACCAGCATACCGATGGTGAAGGCGGTGTCATGCATGACGGTGTAGGCACCTATCGCGAGTATCAGCAGGCTCATGATCTGCTCAAGCAGGTTGGCGAAGGTGTTGTAGGTGTTGGCCAGTTGCTTGGTAGCGAAGCCTGCCTGCAGATAGCTGGCGAGGAAGCCGCTGTATTTGCTGTTGAGCTGTGGTTCAAGTTGCAGGGATTTGACGGTTTCAAGGCCAACGATGTATTCAGTCAGAAATGCCTGGTTACGCGCACCTAATTGGAATTGCTCTTGCAGGCGCTGCTGGAACAAGGGGGCAACGACGGTGCTGAGGATGACGATGGTAGTCAATATGGCTAAGGCGATCAGGGTCAGGGTCACACTGTAGTAGAACATGATGCCGACGAAGATCAGCAGGAAAGGCAGGTCCAGCACGAGAGTGACGCCAGCACTTGCAATGAATTCGCGTATGGTTTCTACCCCATGCAGGCGGGCGGCGATAACGCCGGTGGGCCTGTGCTGGAAGTACATGGGGGGCAGCTTGAACAGGCGTTCAAAGACAGCCGAACCCAGTACGGCATCAACACGGTTGCCGGTATGCAGGATGAGGTATTGGCGCAGCCACGATAAACCCGCCGAGAACAGCATGAAGACAGCCATGCCGATGGCGATGACAATGAGCGTGCTTTGTGTATGGTGCACCACAACCTTGTCGATGATGGCCTGAGTAAACAAGGGGGTGGCCAGGGCGATCAGTTGTATCACCAGAGAAGCCAGCAGGATTTCTTGCCAGAGCTTTTTGTGCTTGAGCAATTCAGGAATAAACCAGCGGAAGCCAAATTTACGTTGCTGGTTTGCTGCCTGGTCACTGTCAGGGTCAGCCGCCGGATCAGCTTGCGGGGTGATGCGGCTGATCTGCCCCTGGTAACGTTGCGAGAACTCTGTCAGGAGTATGCTGCGAGGGCTGGTGTCTGAGGATTCTACGATGAGGACTTGGCTGGTATCAGCTTGCAGGATCAGGGCGGGGACTAGCGTAGGGGCAGATGTTTGGACTGGAGTTGAGGTTTCCGGTCGCTCAGCCTCTTCTGGACTTCGCTCTTCTGTTTGAAAAGCAACATCGGTGACATCGCCCACCGATGCTGGCAAGGGACTTAGCCAGACAATCAGGGGAAATGATTCATGCTGTAATTTGCCTGCCTTGCATTTGCGGGTGTCTGCATGAAAGCCATAAGCTTTGGCGGCCACCAGCAAACCATCACTGGTATAGGGGGCGGCAAACTGCTGGGTAGCCAGTTCGAGCGAGAACGGTTTGCGATGCAATGCGCAAAGCCCCTGTAATGCCCAGAACCAGGCATTACGGTCTAGAGAGTGAGAGATCATGAAGGTAAATGAAAAGAGGAGAGGATTTTTGCCGTAGGATAGCTCCTACATATATGTATCGCATTGTATCTTTTACGCA
>NZ_JBWKQH010000026.1:0-3356 GCF_059418665.1 Undibacterium sp. GW821-FHT07F11 | reverse complement strand
GCAGTAATCACAACCGCAGAGTTCGCAGTGATGTTTTCGATGTTGGACAGTTGTGCACCGGCCAGGTTGATCGCACCGTAAGTCACCAGTGTATCGTTACCGTTACCCAGGTTGATCGTGTCTGTGACAACACGGGCAACTGCAGTCGCTGTGGACTGTGCATTCAGGGAAACACCGTTTTCAGATGTCAGGTAAGTACCGGCAACATAGTTACCCAGCAATACTACGCGGTCTGCACCAGCGCCGAGTTGCAGGAAGTTGGCGCCACGGGCCAGTGTCACGTCCAGCGCAGATTGTGCTGTCAGTGCACCTGCATCGATGGAAACACCGACTGTTGCGTTAGCAACGTTGACGTTGTCGATCGCACGGATAGTCAGGCGTTCGATGTGCGTTGTGGTGTTAGCAGCCTGATAGCTGTCAACCAATGCGTCAACGATGGTGTCGTTCAACTGGATTTGGGACACTTGGGTCACTGCTGTGTCGTTGGTCAGTTCGATGTTACCAACGTTGGAGATGCCGTTGAAGTCACCGATAGCTGCGTTTGTTGCATTGCGCAGTTCGATCACGTCGTCGTTCTTCTGGCTGTTGTTTGTGCTGTTGTTGTCAACTGCACCACCGTTGATGGCGTGGGAGCCATTGAAGTTGGCATCTGTGAAGATGATGCGGTCTGCTGTGCGGCTTGCACCTTCTTCGCCGTTGTAGCTGAAGCGGCTTGTGGAGCTCAGTGTACGTGCATCAATAACTGCTGCACTTTCAATGGCTGTACCAGCTGTGTCTGCTGCATTGGCTGCATCATTGGCTGTGTCGTTGTCATTGACGATGGCCAGAACGCCTGCGTTGTTGTTGGCAGCGATCAGTTCATTGGTCAATGTCAGACGGTAGTTACCTGCACCGGCTACACCTGCATTGTTGGAAGTACCAACCAGGCGGATTGTTTCGAAACCGGATACGTTAGTCCATTCAGACGCGCCCAGAGCGATGGTGTCGCCCAGTGCTGCACCTGTCAGGTCGCCGTCGATGACCAGTGTGTCTGTACCAGCACCACCAACAACTGTGTCGGAGATAGTCAGGCCAGCACGTGTGTCCTGGATGTTATCGAAAGTAACTGTGTCGTTACCTGCACCCATCTTGATGTTTTGCGCGCCGTTGGCTGCACCACTTGTGGATACGCGAACGATGACGCTGGCTGTTTCTGCGGAAGCGTCGATGTTAGCGGCGATCAGTTTGATCTGACCGGCTGTCAGGGACAACTCTTGTACGCCAGCGATGTTGGCTGCTGCTGCACCTGTTGTGTCGATACGGTACAAACCACCGTTACCTGCCACTGTTGTGTCGAGGTTCAGGAAAGTTGTTGTAGAACCAGCACCTGCTGTTGTACCAATCGTGATGGTGCCTGTGTGGGCAGCAACGTTGGCCAGAGCAACTGTGTTGGATTCTGTATCAGCATCAACCAGGGTGATGTTTTCTACTGCGTTGGTGTTCAAGACGAAGTTGAAACGTGGGTCTACGTTCAAGCCTTCAGCGATGGTGACAGCAACTGTGTCGGATGCGCCAGTCGCAGTCGCCAGGTTGGCGTTGATCGTGGATTGGCCGATGGCGTTGGAGCCTGTGTCGCTATGACGGATGGTGATGGCTGCTGCTTGACCAACTGTCAGGTTGTTGAGTGTGAACACGTCTGTGCCAGCAACTGGTGCAGAATTTGCAGGCGCTGCTACGTTGGTGTTGGAGACGTTGCGGACCAATACGCCTGTGACGTCTGGCAGTTTGGCAAAGTCTACTGCTGCTGCTGCGTTGTTCAACAACACTTGAACAGCTTCTACTTTGGTGATGATGGAGGAACCAGCTGCACCGGCTGTGACGTTGCCGCCGTTGACGATAACCAGGGTATCTGTACCGTCGCCGCCTGTGATGCTGTCGCCTGTTTCTACTGTGTCAGCCAGGTAGAATGTGTCGTTACCAGAACCACCAGTGATGGTGACGTTTTGGGTGGAACCGGATGTGTCAGCTTTACCTGTAGTGAAGATGCCATTGCCGAGGTTCAATGTCAGGTTGCCTTTGAATGCGGATGCATCAATGGCGGACAGACGGCCTGCAGCCTGGAGGATACCACCGGAGTAGTTGACGGATTCAATGGTTGTTACGCCATTGACAACATTGGATGTCTGGGCCAGTGTGAGGTCTTTGTCGCCAGTGATAACGACTTTGCCTGCTGTACCTGTGTCCATTGGCAGATTCAAGGTGCCGATGTTGTTGGTGTTGCCTGTGCTGTTGATGGTCAGTGTTTCGTAACCTTGGTTGGCAACGCCTGCAGCGGATGTGCCGGAAACGTTTTGACCAATGTTGACTGTACCAACTTGTACGTCGGACAGGTTCAGTGTACCTGTGTTGGCGCCGAGCAGTGTGCCGTTGCCGAAGGAGAACTCAACGACGCCTGTATTGTTGGCGTTGGTGTTGGTCAGGTTCAGTGTTTCTACAGCTTGTTTGATGTTTTCAATACGGGCTGTGTTGGTACCTGCTGTGGAAGCAATGCGGTTGATACCGATGTTTTTGAGGCCTGTACCATCTTGCAGATCGATCGCAACAACGGCGTTGTTGTTGATGTTGTTGGCATCAGCGGAACCGGTGAAGGAGAACGTGGCTGTCTGGATGTTTTTCAGCGTTGGCGTGATGATCGGTGCGCCGTTGTCGTTGGAGTTACCAACTGTCGCTGTCAACTTGTTGTTGGCAGTGGCTGATGTGTTGGAGCCTGTCAGTACGTCTTCGTCTTGCAGGGCATTGACACGGGAACCACCGTTTGGTGTGTACACCAGACCGGCTGTGAAGTTCTCAGCTGTGGCGATGTCTGTGTTGCTTGTCAGTGTGAAGTCTTTGACGCCACCACCGTTGACGATGGAGGAGATGACTGTATCTTGTACAGCGATCTGGGAGGCTTGTGTCGCGGAATCCAGCACTTTGCTGAGCCATTCTTTGGCCAGGTTGGTGTTGGAGGCCAGGGAGTAGGCTACGATTTCTTCGTTGGTGTCGATGGCTGTCGTGAACGATGTAGCTGCGGCAACTTTGGAGTCAACGGCTACTTTGTCTGCACCAGTGGCACCTGCCAGGATCGCCAGGGCGGCTTGGCCCAGGGTGACTTTGCTGGTCAGAATTTGTTGGGTCCAGTAGTTGAGACCTGCTACGTCAGCTTTGTGGCCGAACAGGTTGGTGTAGATGGTGTTGACTGTGTCTTCTGTCGTTTTACCTGCATACGCTGTGGCGTATTCTGCTTGCTTGGAGAAGCTGTCGGCAATTTGGTTCAGCGTGAAGCTTTGGGCCATCCAGTACGCCAGACCATTTGGGTCTGCTGGACGGTTGAAGTA
>NZ_JBWKQH010000025.1:0-4562 GCF_059418665.1 Undibacterium sp. GW821-FHT07F11 | reverse complement strand
ATCAAAGATGGTGACCGAACCTGGGATCGACTTTGATGAACGGGCGATGCGTGAACCCGTTACAATAACGTTGTCAACCACATTGCTACCAGTGTCTACCATACTCGTAGCTGTGCGAACGATCAGCAGCCCCGATTGACCGCTCTCTACGTGAAGCCCATTTCCTGCTAGTAGTACATCTAACGCCTGCTGCAACGTATACTGACCCTTAAGTGCTGATGAACGTTTGCCTTTGACAGAATTATTGTCGAAAGTGATTTGCTGTTGGGTAGCGCGAGCGAGCGCTACAAGAGCAGAACCGAGATCCTGAGATGGTATGTCGAGTGTAAAAGTCTGTGCCTGCGCATAGGCTGGCACGGATTGAGCGAACATTATGAGTACTGCCATGGCCACGCTACTCGGCAGTAATTTCCTGCAGTTTTCTTTCCTGTGTTTCATATTGTCTCCTCATTGTAATCTGGCTAGTGATGCCAGTACACGTTAAGACGCGCCAGATTAAAGAGGGGACAGCAAAATCACAAAATATTTTGATTACAGAATAGTTGGGTATCTGTTCAATCGACCAAAATCCATTGGCACCAGCTTTTCCTAAGCCTTGGTCGCATTGCTTCTTAACGAACTAATTTGATTTCGTTCGGACTCGATATGGCTCGCACGGGATTGAAGGCCGTCACGGCTTCAACGAATGCGTCGACATCGCCAACATTGACTATGCCGTTCACATGCATGTGCGCGATGCTGGGATCGGAAATTACGACCTTACGCTTCGAATATCGGTTCACTCGCTCGACTGCGCTGGACAACACCTCATCTTCGAAACTTAATTGGCCGCTTTCCCATGATAGGCTTCGCGAAGTATTGACTGGTTCAATGATTGCCGTTGCCGACGGAGAGTTCACTGCAACCACGAGCTCTCGCCCTGGAATGAGTGACGCATCCGCATTTGATACGGTAACGCGATCACGTTGCTTCTGTAGTACGGGCTTTTCTTTCTTCGCATCCAGCACAGCAACGCGCCCCTCATATAGCAATACGTGAGCTTGTGATTGAAGTAGCTCGACGCTAAATGAAGTGCCAATAGCCACTACTTCCTTATCGCCCACTCGTACAGAAAAAGGACGCAAAGGATTGTGGGCGACATCGAATTTTGCTCGACCGCGAACCAGAGTTAGCTTTCGTCGGTCATTTTGGAACTGGACATCAACTTCGGTTCCTGCATCTAGCGACAGGCGCGACCCATCTTCTAGCATTGCGACGCGCCGCTCTCCAATACCGGTTACGAAAACAGTTGTCGGGGCTTGCAACATCGTATAGCCGGCAATAGTTATAACGAGGGTCGCAGCGATGCCACCAAGCCACGCCCACCGGTGCGAGTTCGTCTGCATCCAACGGTTTCCATTGGCGCGACGGAAGCTTTCGAGAGCAATAGCGCGCACACGAACTACTTCAGGCATTTCTGCCGCTTGATCCGCTGCGCGCCATACGCGAAGCGCTTCTTCGAGTGCCTTCAAATTTGCGGGATTAGTACACCAAGCATCGAATTCACGTTGTTCTCCCACATCTAGCTGTCCCTCGGCAAGCATCATGCTCCAGGTCGCTGCTTCCATGTCGCGGTCGCGCATCATTTTTTTATCAATAAGACTCATTGCTCTTCTCGCATTCGTGCCATGATGAGCGCCATCGCATGCGCGATCTGCTTCTTTACAGCGCTCTTGGAAATTCCAAACGCCTCGCCGATGACGTCCTGACTCATCTGATCAATTCGGTAAAGTGTGAACATTGTACGAGTTCGCTCGGGTAACTCGCCTAGTGCGGCCGAGAAGCGAGCAAGTTCTTCGCGGCCAAGCGCAATCCGCAGTGGATCAAGCGGATCAATGTCGCCAATTTCGCATACACCCGCCGATTCCCGATACTGCTGGCGAATCTGAGATCGACGCGCACGATCAATCAATAAATTCTGGGCAACTTGGAAAATATAATGATCAGGAGCACCTTCCGACTCAGTTCGCAGCATCCGTACAAATACCTCTTGAGTCAGGTCTTCTGCTTCACTATGGTCACCTACACGGCGCCGAAAGAACGACATGAGAGCAGGTCGCCAACGGCGGTTTAAGCGCTCCTGCTCCTGTTCGTAGTCATACTGCTGTTGCATGGGATATTCCAGCTCTCATCAAAATTTTAGCATCGAAACAAAAGACCAGTTGTCATCAGTTCCTCAATGCCTTCCAGCGATTGAAGTCTTTCTCGTTTTCCCGATCTTCCATCGAATCACCCTTGAGCCAGAAGGTGAACCAATTTACATTCCCTTGTTGAGACAAGTAACGTTCCCGTGGCTTAACTAGAACGTGGGTGGCATCAGGTAAATATAGTACGTCAACGGGTTTGTTCTGTAGCTTCAGAGAAGAATACATCTCCCATTCTTGCAACACGGAGGACTTGCCAAGCATTTCAATTCGCAGTGGTGCAGATATCTTTCCTGCATTCATATCTGGACTGCTCTTGAGCCAATTTTTTAGGTTTTCTCCCCACGGTGGCCCGCTGTTGAAGCCATCGTAAAGTGGCTTTACCCCGTTGCCTGGGGAATGATTGAGCGAATAGGCATGATACTGAATATATCCACCGCTAAGCCCGTCCGCGATTGTAGCTGCAGCGAAACGACGAGTCGAATGAGTGAGTGTATAGCTCACGTGATAACATGTGCGGCTGAAGCCAATTAGGCCTACGCGATCAGGATCCACATTATGTTGGGCTACTAGAAAGTCGATTGCTGATTCAACTCCACGCATTTGCGTCGGACCTTCCATCGCTGTTCCCATCGTAGGCGCATCAAAGGCATTTAGTTCAAGCACCGCGATTCCCTTTGCGGCTAACGCCTGACTGGCAAATGCTGTCGTATAAGGTCCATCAGGCGAAAATCGAGAGGGATCAAAGAACTTCAACTCGATCACAAGTGGCAAACGATCCTTATCCTGACCTGAGTCTGGAGGAATGATCAGACCGCCTGACCAGCTATGGCCTTCTCTGTCGGTCCAGCTTACAGCCCGAATAGGTAAAAGCTTTAATTGCTGCAATTGCGGATTGAGATCGAAAACGAATTTTCTTGAAGCTGTTTCCACTTCCTGCCCCACGACTCGCGGCGGGGTGTTAGCGTCCTCTTCGACAAAGAACTCAACATTTCCAATGGTAAGGCGAGATGTCAATGGTATCTCTACCCGAGTTGTGCGAGACCATTTTTTGCCAATTCGATTATAGGTCGACCTCCAGCGATGTCCTTTAACCGTCACATTGGCTAAGCCTTCTGCGCCACCTGCACCAGTTGCGCTTGTCACGACTAGTTCATTCGGGTTCTTCCACAACACTTCTCTAACGCGCTCACCGGGTTGTTGTAAGTCATGAGTTTGCAGCACTTGCACCGCCCGGGAACTGCCAACCTCAATTTCGACGGTCTGGGGCATCGCGGTCAAACTTTGGTATGTGGAGATGTCCTTTGGTCCAAGGAGCGTGTTCGTCACGATAACTTTTGACCCGTCAGGAGACCAAAGGAAGTGGTTGCTTGCATAGTTTCCCATGGCGCTAGCGGTCGGCGCGGAAAGTAATGGACTCACGGCGCCACTCGCTAGATCTATTAGGTTTAGCTGCAAGGCCATGTTAGGAATGTTGTTGATGAGCTTTGGCGCACCGGTTACCGAATTCCATGCGGCCACAAAACTAGGATCCGGGGCGGATGCAGGCAATATCGCGACAGCCTTTTCACCGACAGGCGCGATAGCGAATTGCGTCTGTGTGCGTAATAAATTTACGGTTGGTTCGGTGATTCGTCGAGCTTCCGTTTGACCATGTTGTATGTAGGCAGCACTTTTTTTGCCTAAATTGTTGTCATCAGGCAGGATCAGTTTTAAGAGCGATTCATCTTTCAGATAACCACCAGGCGTGGGATATAAAGGACTGCCTTTCGCCGTCGCGAAGAACACACAAGCTTCACCTTTCACGTCAAACGTATTTACATCGGCTTCCACATGAGTGATCTGCACGCTTTTCCGTGAGCGAATGTCATAACGAAATACCTGACGATAACCGCGGTTGTCTGGCGAAAGGAAGGCGAGAGCGCTACCGTCATCCACCCACCGTAGCGACGAGACCGGCGCTTCATTGGAACTGCTGGCACGTTCGACTGATGCCGATGCTGCGAATTTCCCCGAATTGTCTTGGCTCACGATCCAGATTGTTGAATGAACCATTCCCGTCGAGAGGTCTCCTTTTGATGTGATGAACGCGAATTGGCGTCCATTAGGCGATCGAGTGAGCGTATGTTCGCCAAAGCCTTCGATTGTCGACCTTTCGATAGAGTCTTTGACAGTAAATGGACGAAGGAGATCACTGCCCTGAATCGTGGCTGCACTGACGGACGGAAAGCATGAGGCAACGTTTAATAGGAGAGCCACCAAGTAACCATTCTTACGTAAAATTTTGGAGGGAGTCATAGTTAGAGTTTCTTTTGAAAGTTGACGTAGATGAACTGGCCACGGTTGTTATAGTTGTATGGGTCGAAGCCGAAGGATGCG
>NZ_JBWKQH010000024.1:0-5484 GCF_059418665.1 Undibacterium sp. GW821-FHT07F11 | reverse complement strand
AACGCGCCGGCCATCGATGAGTACCAAGGTCGTGCCTGCACTCAGGCCCCTGAGCTGGATCGGTGCAGCACCCAGAAAGGCGCTCGTGGGCGTAGGCGTCATACCGGCCTGGCTGTTTTGCGCCACTACGTCGCGCACTGAGCCCTCCCCGCTACGCTCGATGCTCTCCTTATCAAAGATGGTGACCGAACCTGGGATCGACTTTGATGAACGGGCGATGCGTGAACCCGTTACAATAACGTTGTCAATCACATTGCTACCAGTTTCTACCATGCTCGTCGCTGTGGGGGCTTCTGCTTTTATAACCGTTGGAGCATCTGCGCGAACTATCAAAAGACCCGATCGCCCTCGCTCTATGTGGAAACCTGATCCAACAAGTAACGTATCTGCTGCTTCCTGCAAACCGTAGCGCCCCTTGAGAGCCGATGAGCGCTTCCCATTAACTGAATTGTTATCGAACGCGAACTGCTGCTGGGTGGCATGCGCCAGCGCTACCAGGGCGGCCCCCAGTTCCTGTGATGGAATATCTAGCGTGTAGCTCTGAGCTTGGGCATAGGCTGGCGCAAGCTTAAAGGATGTTGTCAGAATCGCTAGAGCAATGTTTCCCGAAAGAAAGGCTATTCTTTTTCTTTTAGTTCGCAAGTTTGTCTCCTTTATTTTTTTATCTGGTTTGGTGCCATACACGTAATACGCACCAAATCTCAAGCGGGACAGCATCAGGACAAAAAATTATTGCGCCCCTAGATTTGACCTAATATTTAACGTCGTCTTGAGCATGCACTTGATGACACTAGATAAAGTTTTATGGGTCTCATTACCTTTAATTTTGTAGGAAAAAAGAGATAATTCACTTGGTGAAGTCCAGAACGCACTGCGTCCCACTTTTCTTGGTTCCGGCTTTGTAAGCGCTTGGGCATCCAGGGCACAAGCGAGATGGCAGCGTTGAAGGACATGCTCTCTATATTCTGCTCGACTGACAATCCCCGAAGCCTAAGGTCGCTTAAGCATGCTGCCACGCACCGTGTACTCCATGCGAAATGCCGAAAATCCCCGCAGTAACAGGCACCTCTAAGCTGCGATTGGTACTGCTGCGAGGGTTGCCACTTGTCACTAGAGCACATTTCTGAAATTTCGAGGTAAAGAAAATTGCCATTTTTTTTTAAAAATCGGTTATTTTCTTTAATCGACTTCCTGTTCGGAGATATAGACTTGTTCAAACTTCCCCCGGCCTCCTATGTAAAGTTATCTCCAATGTTGCAAGACATCGAGTTCAACTGCCTTTTTGCTAGGAGCGTTTTAGAAGGCTTAGCGAATGGCGAAGTCTGGACGGACTGTGAAGTCGATCCAACACTGGTTCACATAGTTCATTCGTACGGAATGTCCTTGCTCCTGATCCGCACAGAGAACCCTGATCTGGTTACGCTCCGGAGCCATATAAATTCCTGCCGCGACCGGTTGGAAGATATCTGGATGCAGGTGCACCCAAAACGATATGCAGCGTTAATTGATGTTAGCCTCGATGTAGAGCCAGCGGCGCCAAATAGCTCAGCCTCTGCCTTTCGGATTCAGCGTCACGCTCGCAGTAACTTCACATTCGTGCCAGAGCGATATGCGGAACTGGTTTCACGATACGAACTGCCGAGCCGGTTTCTCGTACGGCCAATGTCTGCAGATGACTTCGCACTTCCCAACATTTCCGTTTCGCCGCATCGGTTCTGGCCTGATGCTCGTAGCTTCTTGGCTCACGGTGGTGGTTATTGTATTACTGATCGCGGGCAAGTCGCTTCGCTCGCATTTACATCGTTTCGCCTAGGTAACCAATTAGAAATTGGAGTCGAGACGTACCCGGAATTTCGTGGCATGGGGCTCGCAAAGCATGCTGGGGCGACCATGATTGATTATTGTCTCGCTGAGGGACTTCAACCGGTTTGGTCCTGCAGGAAACAAAACCTTGCTTCGTTCGCGCTCGCCCTATCGCTTGGCTTCGAACCCAGTATTGAAGGGCCGTACTATTGCTTGCCAAGAACTCGCAAGCAGTCCGGTACCGCCTAACAATTCGTTCAAGTCGAGCCCGCTCAGCAGGCTGGCTTTATTCAGGCGTTAGGCGTCACATGTCAGTCACATCCTAGCACTTGCCTACGGACACTGCCATCGGACATGATTGAGGGAGTCTTTTCACCAACTCGTATCGGGCCTCTCTCACGCGCTGTGATGCACCTGTTGTCGACATATTCTTTGCGATCTTTGGTCAACACCTGGCCTGGTTAAAGGTCCTGTTGCAGATTCGTCATCGCGTCGGTTTTGGAACTCGTGCTTATGTTGAAAAGAGTTCAGTGGAAGGAATGTCTAATAAAGAAAATCGATGCTGTTTGAACCCCAACCCCAACTCCGACCCCAATTCGTCGTGCTAATAAAGCTTGCGAGCACGACGAATAAGCGGCGCAGATTTGCATAGATACGCCAGTCGCGATGTTCGTTGGCGTCGGCCAAGATGTTGCGATGCACGGTTTGGCGAAGACCCATTGCGTACAACTTACCGCTGTTGGCGCCGAGTGTCACTTCGATGTCTCGCAACGACTCGCGCCAAGTCAACTGCGCAAACGCGATTATCCGAAACTGCTCCGCACAAGTCATCCTGCGAACACCGGCATTGCCGGAATAACGATTCTCTATCCGCGCAAAACTCGTCCAAGGGATGAACTCCATTATTTGCGCAAACAAGGTTTTGCCAACATTCATGCTTCATTTCCCAGAACAACAAACCTAGAAAATGACACAAAAATGCAAAATCCAATTTCAAATCGACATCAAACAAAATCTCCCTGTGTCCCACGTCAGTACTGACTTTCAGTATCGATTCACTCAATTTAACCGGACACTAGTGATTGAACAATTATTTAAATATCTAGGTCTATATTTTAAGTTTTATTTTAAATAAAAAGTTTTTATGTTTAAAAAGGTAAGATCGGGCTCCTAGCAATGTCATTGATCCTTTTGATGAGCTCTCTTTGTAGGGACGGATGTAAGTGAACTTCGGGCTCGTCAATTAAACAAATCGCCCTTTTTTTTATTTCATCGCTATTGAGCCACGCTGCAATTTTGGAATAGGCCAACCATCCGGAGGGTATATTTTGTAATGGGACATTTTGCCACTGATCACCATCGTCGCCAGAATAGTAAGTGATGCCTTCGCCGTCATTCAAAAGCCAAATAGGCTCTTGTTGAAGGTTATAAAACCTCTTCATGTCTGAATCATTCGCGCCATGTCTCTTTATAAAAAACTCTCGCTCTTCTTTGTCCGCACCGAAAGTTCCCTTCAACAAGGGGGCAATTTTATTGAGTTCATTGACATGCCGCTCGTCCAATTTTTCTATGCCATTGAGCTGACTTGAATGCCATATTTGTACTGGAAATTTTTTGATAATAGCCTGCACTTGCGGACGATTTTCATAGGAAAATTTGTTGAGGTGCTCATCAATAAAAAATTCCTCTCCGTCGACAATGCTTTCAATCAGCGCTTTTTGATATTCGCTACTGCCATATCTCGTTTTTTTAATAGGTGAACCACTGCTTGGGAAAACTACTTTAAGCATAAACGAGTTGCCTATTAATAGGAAATGAGAATGCATCTGACCAGTCATGTTTTCCCTTGCCAAACTACCCAACATGCCTGAGTCGCGGATGCAATCAATCATATCCAGAACAGTAGATTTGCCTGAGCCATTTTTTCCTATGAAGAGATTAATCGCTGCAAGCTCATAGAGTTGACGTAATGGTTTTCCGCTCTGCTTATTATGTTGGGGATTGTTTTTATAAGCGCGATCACCATTTAGACGACGCATATTTGTTAAGGCGAGATAACGTAAATGTCGTAAAACTAAAGGAGGGGAAGAGTCTTCTTTAGGGATATCAGAAGCGGATTTTTCTACTTTCGCAAAGGCAGATTTTTTTAATCCCAGCAATTCAAGATTGCAAGTGCTGGCACCCATTGACCATCATTCCGGCTTGCACTGGCCACCTGAGCTTGTAGCAGTTGACCGTTACCGCTGAGGTTGCCCTATCAAAGCAATCACCTAAATTATTACGGTTTGCCAGTCCAAATTGCAGTTGATGGAAACCGCTCCTTGGCATGTGCTAAACGTGGGTTTATTTTCGATGTGGAATATTCAACATAGCGTGGTAAGCCCCCGGTAATGTCACCTTGAATCCAAGCAGCTAAGCGCGGATGATTGTGTCCACGTAATAAGTGGACAAGTGTACATGAACGAAGAAATAGATATGCCGCAGGTGCGGCGTCGGCGTCACAGCGTCGAATTCAAGAATCAGGTGGTCGACGCATGCCAACAACCTGGTGTGTCAATTGCAGCGACAGCCCTTCGATATGGATTGAACGCCAACATGGTACGGATCTGGATCCGTGAACATGAACGGCTAAGCAATGATACTAAACAGGCGGTGCCGGTTGCCTCGCTTCCAGCGTTTGTCCCCGTTAGTTTGCCTTTACCGGCAAAACAACCTGAGTCGATGGACATCGTCATCGAGGTCAAGCGCGGTGCAGCGTTGGTGACGGTACGCTGGCCCAGTGTTGCCTCGACGGAATGCGGCAACTGGCTGCAGCACTGGTTACGATGATACGGATCGATGCGATCTGGCTGGCGACCGATCCCATCGATATGCGGGTCGGCTTCGATACCGCCCTGGGCAAGGTCGTTAAAGTGTTTGGCGCAGTGCGCCCCCATCACGCCTACCTGTTTGCCAACAAACGTTCGACGCGCATCAAAGTCCTGGTCTATGACGGATTCGGTATCTGGCTGGCCAGCCGACGCTTGAACAAGGGAAGCTTTGTCTGGGCCGGCAGTGGCCCTTTGTCAATCACGCTCAATGCCGACCAGATCCAGGCGCTGGTGACCGGCCTGCCGTGGCAGACACTCACGCACGATCACCACATCACTGTGGTGTGAGTACCACGAAGATGTAAACCGATGTAAACATCCTTGCCGAATCAGGCTTTTGTCTGGCACATTGCCGGACATGGATTTCACTGTTGACATCACTCAGCTCAACCCGGACCAGATCCGCGACTTAGCCATCCGGCTGCAGGCCGAGGGACGGTTCCGGCAAACGGTGATTGATAAGCTGACCCACGAACTGGCCATCCTGAAACGGCAGAAGTTTGCCGCCACTAGTGAAGCGTATACCGGTGAGCAGCAGCGCGAACTGTTTGAGACCTTGGAAATGGATGTGGCTGGTGAAGTTCACGCTATTTAAGAAAAACATCAAATTATTTAAGAATCTCGATATTTAAGAAATAATTTACATTTATTGCAACTATATCTTGATGCCACTGCGCTAGCGCGTTCTCAATAGAAAATTCTGAGATGATGGGACTCCAGAGATATGCGCACAATCTGTGCGTTTGCTAGCTGAATTGATAATCATCTAGCCGTCCCCCTTCGGCAAGCACTGAGAGATAAAGTTACGGTG
>NZ_JBWKQH010000023.1:0-5788 GCF_059418665.1 Undibacterium sp. GW821-FHT07F11 | reverse complement strand
AGAAAAGATTTCAGTTCTTTAACAATTAACAGTCAATAAATGTGGGCACTTGGTGAAGCGCACCAACTAACTTAGGTTAGTTGGAAATGCTTAAATAATATAGCAAGTGTTCACAAGAAATAACAAAGCAAGACGATCTTCTAGCAATAGGAGATTGAACTGTCAGTATTTTGAGTGAGCGATGTGTCAGTCACATGACACAGTTCAGAAATGAACACAAAACAGAGATTAAACTGAAGAGTTTGATCCTGGCTCAGATTGAACGCTGGCGGCATGCCTTACACATGCAAGTCGAACGGCAGCGCGGGGCAACCTGGCGGCGAGTGGCGAACGGGTGAGTAATATATCGGAACATACCCTAGAGTGGGGGATAACGTAGCGAAAGTTACGCTAATACCGCATACGATCTGAGGATGAAAGCGGGGGATCGCAAGACCTCGTGCTCATGGAGTGGCCGATATCTGATTAGCTAGTTGGTAGGGTAAAAGCCTACCAAGGCGACGATCAGTAGCTGGTTTGAGAGAACGACCAGCCACACTGGAACTGAGACACGGTCCAGACTCCTACGGGAGGCAGCAGTGGGGAATTTTGGACAATGGGGGCAACCCTGATCCAGCAATGCCGCGTGAGTGAAGAAGGCCTTCGGGTTGTAAAGCTCTTTTGTCAGGGAAGAAACGGTGAGTTCTAATACAACTTGCTAATGACGGTACCTGAAGAATAAGCACCGGCTAACTACGTGCCAGCAGCCGCGGTAATACGTAGGGTGCAAGCGTTAATCGGAATTACTGGGCGTAAAGCGTGCGCAGGCGGTTTTATAAGTCTGATGTGAAATCCCCGGGCTCAACCTGGGAACTGCATTGGAGACTGTAAGGCTAGAGTGTGTCAGAGGGGGGTAGAATTCCACGTGTAGCAGTGAAATGCGTAGATATGTGGAGGAATACCGATGGCGAAGGCAGCCCCCTGGGATAACACTGACGCTCATGCACGAAAGCGTGGGGAGCAAACAGGATTAGATACCCTGGTAGTCCACGCCCTAAACGATGTCTACTAGTTGTCGGGTCTTAATTGACTTGGTAACGCAGCTAACGCGTGAAGTAGACCGCCTGGGGAGTACGGTCGCAAGATTAAAACTCAAAGGAATTGACGGGGACCCGCACAAGCGGTGGATGATGTGGATTAATTCGATGCAACGCGAAAAACCTTACCTACCCTTGACATGGAAGGAATCCCGAAGAGATTTGGGAGTGCTCGAAAGAGAACCTTTACACAGGTGCTGCATGGCTGTCGTCAGCTCGTGTCGTGAGATGTTGGGTTAAGTCCCGCAACGAGCGCAACCCTTGTCATTAGTTGCTACGAAAGGGCACTCTAATGAGACTGCCGGTGACAAACCGGAGGAAGGTGGGGATGACGTCAAGTCCTCATGGCCCTTATGGGTAGGGCTTCACACGTCATACAATGGTACATACAGAGGGCCGCCAACCCGCGAGGGGGAGCTAATCCCAGAAAGTGTATCGTAGTCCGGATTGTAGTCTGCAACTCGACTACATGAAGTTGGAATCGCTAGTAATCGCGGATCAGCATGTCGCGGTGAATACGTTCCCGGGTCTTGTACACACCGCCCGTCACACCATGGGAGCGGGTTCTGCCAGAAGTAGTTAGCTTAACCGCAAGGAGGGCGATTACCACGGCAGGGTTCGTGACTGGGGTGAAGTCGTAACAAGGTAGCCGTATCGGAAGGTGCGGCTGGATCACCTCCTTTCTAGAGTAGCGCGTAGTTAAGTGTCCACACTTATTGACTGTTAATGATAATGAACAGAGAACGGTTTGCGTCGGGGTAGCAATGACCGGACAGCGACTGAAGGTTCAGTAGCGGGTCTGTAGCTCAGTTGGTTAGAGCACCGTGTTGATAACGCGGGGGTCGTTGGTTCGAGCCCAACCAGACCCACCAAATCGATCAAACGAAAGTACAAACCTACTTTCGTTTGGGATAGATGGCTAAAAATGACTGGCGAAGCCAGATAATTTTTAGAAGTAAAAGCGACGCAAAAGCGGCGGTTTTACAGGTAGTGGATCCTAATGGGGGATTAGCTCAGCTGGGAGAGCACCTGCTTTGCAAGCAGGGGGTCGTCGGTTCGATCCCGTCATCCTCCACCAAGAAATCGCAAACCTAAGTCAGTGCAGCAGTTAGCACCGAGGTTTAGGTTTGTACTTTCAAAGCGAAAGACATAGTAATAAGTAGTTCTCGTTCTTTAACAATTTAGAAGAAGTAAAGTAGAAATAATCAAAATTATTTCTGTAAAGAGAAGTCAGTAACGACAGTTGCTGATGGAAATTATGGAAGGGTTGTGATTGTATCGAACAAACAATGTATTAAAAGCGAGTTTGAAAAAGCTGTCGAAAGACAAGTTTTAGAAAAAATCAAATTCCTTGAGATACGGCAAACGCTAAAGTAATACTCATAAGTAGTAAAGAACTATAACCGGTTTTTGGTGATGAACCTTGATCAAGCAATTGATGAAGACACCAGAAGCTAAAGTTATAGGGACAAGTGACTAAGTGCACATGGTGGATGCCTTGGCGATATCAGGCGATGAAGGACGTAGTAGCTTGCGATAAGCTGCGGGGAGTGAGCAAACACACATTGATCCGCAGATTTCCGAATGGGGAAACCCGGCCGTAAGGTCATTGCATACTGAATACATAGGTATGCAAAGCGAACGTGGCGAACTGAAACATCTAAGTAGCTACAGGAAAAGAAATCAACCGAGATTCCCAAAGTAGTGGCGAGCGAAATGGGAAGAGCCTGCAAGATTTAGCATCTTTAATAGTAGAACGGATTGGAAACTCCGGCCATAGAGGGTGATAGCCCCTTATACGAAATTATCGGTGTGGAACTAAGTTTGCGACAAGTAGGGCGGGACACGAGAAATCCTGTCTGAACATGGGGGGACCATCCTCCAAGGCTAAATACTCGATATCGACCGATAGTGAACCAGTACCGTGAGGGAAAGGCGAAAAGAACCCCGGGAGGGGAGTGAAATAGAACCTGAAACCGTGTGCATACAAACAGTAGGAGCGGACTTGTTCCGTGACTGCGTACCTTTTGTATAATGGGTCAGCGACTTACATTCAGTGGCAAGGTTAACCGCATAGGGAAGCCGTAGAGAAATCGAGTCCGAATAGGGCGAATCAGTCGCTGGGTGTAGACCCGAAACCAAGTGATCTACTCATGGCCAGGTTGAAGGTGCGGTAACACGCACTGGAGGACCGAACCCACTAATGTTGAAAAATTAGGGGATGAGCTGTGGGTAGGGGTGAAAGGCTAAACAAACTTGGAAATAGCTGGTTCTCTCCGAAAACTATTTAGGTAGTGCCTCTTGTATCACCGTCGGGGGTAGAGCACTGTTATGGCTAGGGGGTCATCGCGACTTACCAAACCATTGCAAACTCCGAATACCGACGAGTGCGAGCAAGGGAGACAGACATCGGGTGCTAACGTCCGGTGTCAAGAGGGAAACAACCCAGACCGCCAGCTAAGGTCCCAAAGTATAGCTAAGTGGAAAACGAAGTGGGAAGGCTAAAACAGTCAGGAGGTTGGCTTAGAAGCAGCCACCCTTTAAAGAAAGCGTAATAGCTCACTGATCGAGTCGTCCTGCGCGGAAGATGTAACGGGGCTAAGCTATACACCGAAGCTGCGGATATCCATTTATGGATATGGTAGGAGAGCGTTCTGTAAGCCTGCGAAGGTGTCTTGTAAAGGATGCTGGAGGTATCAGAAGTGCGAATGCTGACATGAGTAGCGATAATGGGGGTGAAAAGCCTCCACGCCGTAAGCCCAAGGTTTCCTGTTCAACGTTCATCGGAGCAGGGTGAGTCGGCCCCTAAGGCGAGGCAGAGATGCGTAGCTGATGGGAAGCAGGTTAATATTCCTGCACCGTCGTATGATGCGATGGGGGGACGGATCGCGGAAGGTTGTCCGACTGTTGGAATAGTCGGTTTTTAACCTGGAGAAGGCTGTTAGGCAAATCCGGCAGCGTAATTCAAGGGGTTGAGACGAGTGAATTTATTCACGAAGCAATCGGAAGTGGTTCCAAGAAAAGCCTCTAAGCTTCAGTCATACGAGACCGTACCGCAAACCGACACAGGTGGGCGAGATGAGTATTCTAAGGCGCTTGAGAGAACTCGGGAGAAGGAACTCGGCAAATTGGTACCGTAACTTCGGGATAAGGTACGCCCTTGTAGTTTGACTGCCCTGCGGCAGAAGGACGAAGGGGTTGCAATAAACTGGTGGCTGCGACTGTTTAATAAAAACACAGCACTCTGCAAACACGAAAGTGGACGTATAGGGTGTGACGCCTGCCCGGTGCTGGAAGATTAAATGATGGGGTGCAAGCTCTTGATTGAAGTCCCAGTAAACGGCGGCCGTAACTATAACGGTCCTAAGGTAGCGAAATTCCTTGTCGGGTAAGTTCCGACCTGCACGAATGGCGTAACGATGGCCACACTGTCTCCTCCCGAGACTCAGCGAAGTTGAAATGTTTGTGATGATGCAATCTACCCGCGGCTAGACGGAAAGACCCCATGAACCTTTACTGTAGCTTTGCATTGGACTTTGAATCGATCTGTGTAGGATAGGTGGGAGGCTTTGAAGCGTGGACGCCAGTTTGCGTGGAGCCATCCTTGAAATACCACCCTGGTTTATTTGAGGTTCTAACCTTGGCCCGTTATCCGGGTCGGGGACAGTGCATGGTAGGCAGTTTGACTGGGGCGGTCTCCTCCCAAAGTGTAACGGAGGAGTTCGAAGGTACGCTAGGTACGGTCGGACATCGTGCTAATAGTGCAATGGCATAAGCGTGCTTAACTGCGAGACTGACAAGTCGAGCAGGTACGAAAGTAGGACATAGTGATCCGGTGGTTCTGTATGGAAGGGCCATCGCTCAACGGATAAAAGGTACTCTGGGGATAACAGGCTGATTCCTCCCAAGAGTTCATATCGACGGGGGAGTTTGGCACCTCGATGTCGGCTCATCACATCCTGGGGCTGTAGCCGGTCCCAAGGGTATGGCTGTTCGCCATTTAAAGTGGTACGTGAGCTGGGTTTAAAACGTCGTGAGACAGTTTGGTCCCTATCTGCCGTGGGCGTTGGAAGTTTGAAGGGGGCTGCTCCTAGTACGAGAGGACCGGAGTGGACGAACCTCTGGTGTATCGGTTGTCACGCCAGTGGCATTGCCGAGTAGCTATGTTCGGAAGAGATAACCGCTGAAAGCATCTAAGCGGGAAACTCGCCTTAAGATGAGACTTCCCAGAGACTTGATCTCTTTAAAGGGTCGTTCGAGACCAGGACGTTGATAGGCTGGGTGTGGAAGTGCAGTAATGCATTAAGCTAACCAGTACTAATTGCCCGTAAGGCTTGTCCCTATAACCTTAGCAGGTTATAAACTGCGACAAGTATTGTGAAGTGTTTGCGAAAAGGGAGTTCGGAAGAATTCCACTTGTTCGACAACAGTCACAACCACTACCTCAAGCGATGGTCTCGCTTGGGGTAACAAAAAACTTGATTAGTGCGAATAAGATCGCACACTCTACGACACTTCTTCTGAATTGGACTTTTTGTATCCGCCAGAACAACGGCAATACACGCAGTCAACAAGTTATGCCTGATGACCATAGCTAATCGGTACCACCCCTTCCCATCCCGAACAGGACCGTGAAACGATTACGCGCCAATGATAGTGCTGCAACCAGTGTGAAAGTAGGTTATCGTCAGGCTTTTATTCCGCATACCCCC
>NZ_JBWKQH010000022.1:0-9044 GCF_059418665.1 Undibacterium sp. GW821-FHT07F11 | reverse complement strand
GCTGAAGAGGCCATCAGGTAAAGTGAAGTTGAAGACTTTGTTCTCTGCCACTTTTTGCAAGGCTATGGAACCGACTGTGACCGGGGCTGTATTGGCACCCAACATTGGTCTCGCTGGTGCGCGTGCCATCATCTGTTCAAGAGTGAATTTGTCGCCGTTGGCAAATTCGAAAAGTTCGACACCAAAACCAGTGGCATCCTGCTCGTTAGCCACGACGATGCGTACACCCTTGCCTTCACCCCAGGAGATATTCAGGGTCTGATGCGCTGTGTCTGCTTCGAACCTACCCCATGAGAATTTCAGATCAGACAGATTAATACCTGCCTCGAAGAGGACCTTGTCTTGTGGCAGCGTGCTTTGATCAATATCAATCCAAAAGAAATCCTCTGCCGGGAAAGGAAACCGGCTTGATTGTGATACACCAGAATCATAGATCACATCCCAGCCAGCATCTCCGCCAGATATCCGGTACCAGTCACCCTGAACACCACCATTCATGAAATCATTGCCCGCACCGCCAATAATTTCATCACGTCCCGTGGTCCCCAAAATCGTATCGTTACCGGCACCGCCATAAACAAAGCTACCAGATGCACCGTCGTCATTCACATAAAAGACAGCATCAACTTCTGACCTGGTAGCGTTAAAGGCATCTGTCTTTTTACGACCGCTGTTAAACGTCCAATCTACCCATTCATCAGCCACAGAGAATTGACCCAGACCACTGTCAATGAAGTCATCGCCGTCACCAGCATCAACCATCTGGTAGCCAGAGGCAAATGGCCAGCTTACTGCACCGCCATACAAGATATGATTATTCGATGAACCTGCACGTATATCTTCCAGACTCAGTGCAACCTTGGTACTGGTTTCGATATGACGCTCTGAGATAGTTGAGCTCGTCGAACTGGTCGTATTTACGTTAACGGCCTGCAAGTTCTGATATTGATTAAAGTAGCCCAATTCTTTCTTGATACCGCCAGTTGCAGGATCAATCTTGTCGAAATAAACCGCAGTGCTATTTGGTGGATTAACGATGCCTCCACCCGCTGTGCTTAGTTCGTCCAGATTTATCCTGCGCACAAAGACCGGGTTGCTGTTTACCCATGTACTTTGCGTCGTTTTGACGTTATTGCTGACCGTGACATCAGAAATAGTCGTGGTCTGCACATTCAGAGATGGATCAAAGGCTGAAATCTCAGCTGCATCAGACACGGTCTGCGTAGTGCCCATTTTTGACGTCGTGGTTTTGTTTTTGGTGGTTACCAGCACATTACCTTCAAAGTGGCTGCTGACTTCAACCGTGCTTGCATTCTGCCCGACTGCCAAATACTTCTCATGAGCGCGCATGAAATTACTACGGTACTGATCAATCTTTTGCGCACTGGTACTGTTTGGCGTTCCCGTCGTTACAGTTGCCATCAAACTGGAGACCGAGGCAAGGCTGCCAGCCGCAGTCTTGATATTCCAGTCCATGTTGCTGGCAAAGTAATTATTGACCGTTAATCCATCTTCACTACCATTAATGGCGATGTACAAATTATCGCCCAGACGTTGCACAGTGAGGTCAGCCAGCTCAACACCACTTTTAAGGCTGACAAGATTGGTTTCGCCAGCCACTTCAGTAACGACATCCTGACCGTTACCACGGCCCAGCAAATAAGTATCCATGCCATGCCCGCCAATGAGTACGTCATTGCCAGCGCCACCATCGATGACATCATTGCCTTTGCCGCCATACAATTTCTCGTTGGCGGCAGAACCATTCAATGCCAATGCATCGCTATATAACAAATCCATGAATTGACTGTGTTTAAGCACACTGCCATCAGCAAACTGGTAAGAAGTATTGGCAAGACTCAAGCCATCTTTCAGAAAAATCTGATCACCGTTACTACCTATCTGAACCTGCAGGAAACTACCGTCTGCATTTTTTACCAGATGTGCCCGAAGATCAGACATCTGTATGCCATCTGCAAACTTGATGGTGTTGTTACCTTCGCTATCAATAATCGTATCCGCGCCATCACCAGTCTTGAAGAGATAGGTATCGTCACCAGAACCACCAAGCAGGGTATCGTTACCGCCTGCGCCGTTGAGTGTATCATTGCCACCAAAAGCATTCAGTACATCATTGCCTTTAGCACCTGCAAGTTCATTCGCAGAATTGTCGCCATTGAGGATTTGCGCTTCTGTCCTGTTGGCCAGCAAATCAGCGTGCTTCAGTTTTTTGCCATCAGCAAATTCATAGGTTTCGATCGCACCGTCAGCACCGCCAAGTATGGTGATTTGGTCACCATTACCATAGCCGATGATCAGATCAGCACCACTCTCACTGAAACTGACGCGCAAATCTTCTGCATTGATACCAGCACCAAAACGGATAGTATCCGCAGACATACTATTGTGTTGTGCATACTCCCCGTCCGCCAGCGTATCCTTGCCGTCACCCAGATTGAATACATAGATATCGCTACCAAAGTCATCAACCAGTGTGTCATCACCAGCGCCGCCCTGATAAGTATCTTCGCCATAACCACCAAGCAGCACACTACTACCAGCACCGTCGATGAGAGTATCATAGCCGTCACCACCACTCAGCACATTATTGCCCGCACCACCTTCTATACGGTCATCATCATCGCCACCAAACAGACGGTCATTACCTTCGCCCCCCAATAATGTGTCGTTACCGGCATCACCAAAGAAAAGGTCACTACCAGCACCACCAGTGATGCTGTCATCACCGGCATAGCCATGTATGCGGGTATTACCATCGCCAGTGGTAAGTTTGTCATTGCCGGGTGTTCCATCAATAGAAACAGGCGCACTCAGTTTGGCGATGGCGTCTTTGTTGAGGACAGTGCCATTGCTAAAGCTGATACTGTTTATATTGCCCAGATTGGCCGCGCCGTTTTGTATCGTGATGGTATTGTTGCCGCTCTTGAAAACCAGGTCTTTGGGATTGATTGCCGCTGCGAGGCTAAAATCAGTGTTGCTAAAACCCGCCCCCAGTTTCAAGACAGAATTGCCGCTGACATCATTGATCAAAACATTGACAGTGGTATTGTTGTACTGGCTGATAGAGTAAGTATCATCACCCGTGCCACCATCCATGGTGTCTGCTTCGCCACCATACATGATGTCATTGCCAGCGCCAGCCAGCATCTTGTCATTGCCTGTCGTACCATAAATACGGTCATCGACTGAAGTGCCTTGCAAGACATTTACGCCATTCACCAGCGACGCTTGTTTGACATCAACACCTTTAGCCAAAAGATCAGTGTAGGTGACGCTGCTATTGTCAGCAAACACTACCGTATCAAGTGCATGGCTGGCCTGCAAATCCTGAATATCAGTTGCAGACAGCTTGATTGAATCACCTGACGCCAGGTTCAGTTGCAAAGACCCGCCCGATGTCGTCAGGCTGATATCACTCGCAGCTATGCCTGCGCCCATGACTATGCGGTTACCGCCGATGACAGCCTGGGTTGTTGAACTCAAGCCAGTATCATTGATATCGTCAGCACCGTCACCTAATCTGAAGATATAGGCGTTGTTACCATTGCGGCCGGTGATTTTGTCATCGCCAGCACCGGCAGTAACGATAGAAGCCCCCCCATTGACGGTAATAATATCGCTACTGAGGCCGCCGCTGACCGTATCCCCTGCAGTGTTTGATTCAATATTATTTGCTGACTCCAAATGGTCCAGCAATAAGGTTTTCAATTCTACGGTGTGCCCATCAGCAAACGTAAATTGACTGATCTTGCCAGCAAATCCGTTTTTAACTAGCAAGACATCCGTGTCTGAATAAGCGATCGCCATATCACCGTTATCCGTTTTGACGATGCGTATGCTCTCTTCAGTAATACCACCGCCAAATATGATGCTATTGCCAGCGTCACTGTCGTCGATAGTATCGCTACTACCACCAGTCAACTCCGAATCGCCTAATTCAAAACGATAGGTGTCATTACCGTCACCACCTTCCAGCAAGTCAGCACCGGCTCCGCCGTCCAACAAATCATTACCGCCCTGACCGTATATTTCATCATTGCCGTCACCACCCAGCAAGGTATCAGCCCCCTGTACTTTGCCGATAACACCATCATATTCACTGTCGCCATACAACCTGTCATTACCAGAACCACCTATCAGCAGGTCGTTCTCACTACCGCCAAGGAGGTTATCGTCACCGGAGCCACCATCCAGGCTGTCATTACCTGCTTTGGCATCGCCAATATCTTTGCCATCGCCGATCAGCGTATCATTACCTTCACCGCCAATCAGGTTATCGTTACCGCCTTCACCTTCAAGGAAATCATTACCCGCGCCACCGTCCAGCCAGTCATTGCCATGGTATTTACCTTCAACGGTATTGAATGAGGCATCACCCTTGATTTTATCGTCACCTGCGCCACCGGTAAGAGTGTCGTCGCCGCCATCACCTTCCATGTAATCGTCACCGTCACCGCCATCCATTTTGTCGGCACCGTGTTCGCGTCCGTCAAAATTGGGAGCCAGCTTTTGGTCTGGTGTTTTTGTTACATACAGTTTGCCATCAACATATTTATAAAATTTATTTTTATCCGAAAGATCAAAGTCATCAATGAGGAAATTAACTTCCCTCCAGTTCCAGACTTGCATGACATCACCGAACATCTTGTCATTGCCCTTGCCACCCAACATGACATCGGAACCGCCATAACCGAACAAACCGTCATTACCATCTCCACCATCCAGATAGTCGTTACCATGCGTTTGAGTGACAAGAGAATAATTCACCCCATCAATGGTGATAGGTGTGTAATCAGCATCGATGAAAAATTCGGCTGGACGACTATGGTCAAGCGGGTCGGCATACACCAGCCAATCACCACTTAACTCATCATCACCATCATCACCAAACAAAATGTCATTGCCACCACCACCATTTAAAACATCCTTGTCCTGGCCACCATGCAATTCATCAACACCAATTCCCCCAATCAACGTGTCATTTCCTTTACCACCATCGGTGTAATTAAAAGTATTCAGATCCAATGCATATTGAGAAAAATTGGTGTGCGAAGTCTCGCCAGGTTTACTGGAAACCGTAATAATATCCTGCGTTACAAAATCATCACCATCGCCAGCAAGGACCGTGTCACTCCCTCCTCGAGCGACGATGAAGTCTTTATTGGCACTACCCTGAACATAGGAGTCATATATATTGCCACCTACTACTCTGAAGTCTTCCCAATAGATTGCAGTCTGATTATTTGCGTCGATCCAAAGTTTTCTTTCAGGCGCACCAGTGGAGTATGAATTCAATACAACTTTAATCCAAGAATCGCTTGCTGTTTGCGACATGGCGGCATTCTGCTCTGGCGTCCAGTTCAGCGAACCGTCGGTGTAGTCAGTTGGCGTAAGAGTATAGGCAACATTGATGGGTACTTCACTTCCTATCTTGATACCAAGGTCACCTTCCTGCCAGTTCTTTATCGTGATGCGGTCAGTACCGTTGCCAACCGGATTCCTTTTAACGACAAGTAAGTCTTTACCATTTTTTGTATAACTGAAATTGTCATCTTCAAATTTATCTGCATTGATCCGCTTGCCACCAATCAGCGTTATACCGCCCCACGTGACCGTACCGTCTTTATCAATGATAGTGTCATTACCATCACCATCATTAAAGAGATAAGTATCATTGCCTGTACCACCTACCAGAGTATCATTCCCTTTGCCCCCTTCTAAAGCATCGATGCCATCGTTACCTTCTATATAGTCGTCACCTCCGCCACCTTTAACAGTGTCATCCCCACCACCGCCGAATATACGATCATCTCGACCACCACCTGACAAATCGCCTTCAGCATCTTCGCTACCAAAGATGACATAACTAACTTTCGTTGAAGAAAGACTTCCACGCTGTATTTTAAGTTTACTCTTGCGATCACTCCAAATGATGCCTTCATCATCATATAAAGTTGCGCTGCTATCGCTGCCAATAATTGCTCCGTCACTAGTGTCATAGCGAGCGTTCTCGGTATTGTAGTAAAGCTTACGACTTAATATAGCCGCTCGGCTATTTAAGTACTGATCGCTAAAATTACCAATCCCATTTGCTCTATCTGCCGCATCCAAGTTTTGATCCGCGTCCCATTTACTTGCCAAATCTTGCTGAACGGACTTCAATGAATTCATTACCGTACCGTCGCCCTTCAACATGAATGGCGTTAAATAAACCAAACTTAAAAGCGCACTAAAATCATTCTTCGCAAGCAATCCGTTCGTAGGTGCTGCCACGATGCTGACATTGCCAATAAGGGATTTAAATGCAGCGCTATCTTGAAACGCTGCCAGATTTTCATGGAATGTTTGACGATTATCAATATTAGCGAAACCACTCCCACCTTTTTTATAAGGCGTTGCGACGATATCCTTGCCAACGAAGATACGACGCATTCCGTCCAGCACATTTTCAAGAGCATCATATTCATAGTCAGCCTTCTGTCCGGCGCCAGAAAGTGAACTAGAAGAATCAAGATTTGAGGCGGCAGAAAAAATAATATTCAGGTCTTGAATCTTGACCTTACTATCCAATTTTTCAAAACTTCTCATCAAAGCTAAGGAATCAGCTATCAAAACTATCGAATGTCCATTACCAAAATCAGCATCTCCGAATGGGGCACCCTCCAGTATGGGTTGAGATTCGATAAACACGCCCAACGATGGGCCGTGAATACCTGAATTTGCCGTCATATTCCAATTGTTTTTGAACTCCTGTCCCCACACTTGGGTAATAAGGTCGTCCGCACCCGTTCCTGTGCGGTTTGGGTTCGCCAAACCACCGAAAACGGTACCGAACGCTAACTGAGTGGCTTTCGATGCCCAAATGTGTCTTGGATCTTTGTATATATTTGTGGCGTCAAATGCCTGGCCTGTTTTTCCAACGGCATCTCTACGCATGCTTTCCAACGCAGGTTTATCTATTAAATCCGGTGCAAAACTTGGGTCTTCCAAAACTTTGTTGTAATAAGCAATCATTTCAACAAGACTGCCTTTTTTTATTGCGCCTCTACCCGCACCATTGAAAGTTACGGTTTCGCCACCATTCATTTCATTCCGGTGTATTTCAGTAAATACTGTGGCTAAATGCCCGCCAAGACTATAACCTGTGACGTTCAGCTTAGCTCCTTCAGGCAATTTGTTGTTTACATGTAGCCAACGATAATACTGTTCAAGCGCACTAATCTGTGCAAGCGCAAACCCACTCCCCAATATCCCGTTTTGTCCATCTGCACCTTTGCTTGCATCCCTTTCACCATCTCCACCTTTTGTCCACTCGCGAAATTCAGTCGATCGGATAGACAATGTATATTCATTCTTTTCGTTGTTAAAAATAAGCGTTGCAGACAGGCCAGTATTGGCCAATATTTGCTTGCCGTCCAATTCAAGATAACCAGGATCTCCTGCATGCATTGGCCGCGGTGCAGCAACACCATTTAAGATGGTAGGATTGTCAGACCACTGGTCAATGATCGTAAACTTTTTAACGAATTCATCCGATTGGGCCTTCGTCATCCGCGTCAACCCAGGAAAACCATCACTATTCGGTGAGTTTGATGTTGTAAATCCAAGACGATTTGTGCCAGCTTCAAGTATTGTCCTTACTTCAGCAATATTACCTAAGACACTTTTGTCTTCAAAGTAGCTCTCTGCCGCCATTTGCTGCAGCAAAAATTCGTAAATGGATTGGATGTTTGAATTTCTAGTTTTCATATTTCAATATCAATAATTATTTCTCTGATTTTTTCAAAACATTTCTTGCTCTAACTGCCAAGGAATGAAATCCAGAGTGATCTTCTTTTCTGAATAATTTCTGACATCCACCAGAATTCAACCACCAGATTCCATTTGGCGTACCCTGAGTTCGGCCACTAAACGCGAAATTCCGAAATACATATAACACTTCCTTGTTCTGTAAGTTATAAACGATAACTTCCCCGCCAGCGATACCATTTTCCCGATCCAGCGGCCTATGAATTCCACGCCACGTCACGCCATACTGACTTTGCAATTTAGTCGTTACTTCTTTTATCATCGGCGTACCTGTTGATATTAATCGCCCCTGCTCATTACGCATATCTTGTTGGTAGCCACTCATATGCAAGTAAGCATCATTTGTATCTAAAATTCTTGTGTCGGGTTCTTCATAAAACTTAAATGTCATGAACGGCGGATTAACAAAACGCTTTGCCCTTTCAAGAGATTCTTTCTCCATTTGGAACTTACTTTCTACCAGTGGATTTTCAAGTTTCCACCTATCCATCAAGTCATCATCTGTTGGATTCTTAGGTGGCCGTGAAAAATACACTCCATCGACATTTTCTGCAGTTTTGAATGTGAATTCACCGGCCTCTTTTTCACATAACTGCAAGTAGTAATCCACTGCCGTCATCCCTTTTTTGTAACCAGCGTCTGCTGACACTGGATTGGGAATAATCAAGTCATGCGCAAAACGACCTTCCACCGTCTCCAGCCATTGCTTAGGTATAGGATTGGCATGTGCTTTGGTTTCAACCATCTCGGTCCATTTGTAGGGGGAATCTGGGCTATGCGCATTCCCCAAAGTCGTACATGCACTAATTAAACTCGCAAATGTCGTGAGTACTATTATCTTTTTCATGCGTTCCTTTACATATTTGAGTGCTGTCATGACTTTCATTTGTTTCATTTCTGGGAAAGAGGTTTTCATATTTTCTTTTCAAATGTTGGCTTTACTAAGCAAAAATTTGTAAGTCCGATTCATTGCCAAATTACTTCTATCTTTATCCAATTTATTGATTCAAACTCAAGATGAAATTAATTTATTAACATCTTATGCTAATTTGCTTTACTACTCATAATCACCTCTCCCTTGCCGCCTCACTCACCGCCTTCTGCACCGGCGACAGCAAGTACTCCAGCACACTACGCTTACCCTGATTAATCTCCGCCACCACCTGCATGCCAGGCGTGGTATTGAGCTTGTTCCCTTGTCCATCAATCAGCGT
>NZ_JBWKQH010000021.1:0-9352 GCF_059418665.1 Undibacterium sp. GW821-FHT07F11 | reverse complement strand
GCTGAAGAGGCCATCAGGTAAAGTGAAGTTGAAGACTTTGTTCTCTGCCACTTTTTGCAAGGCTATGGAACCGACTGCAACAGGAGCGGTATTGGCACCCAATATTGGTCTCGCTGGTGCATGCGCCATCATCTGATCAAGAGTGAGCTTGGTACCGTCGGCAAATTCGAAAACTTCCACACCGAAGCCAGTGGCATCCTGCTCATTGGCTACGACGATACGCACACCCTTGCCTTCGCCCCACGAGATATTCAGGGTCTGATGTGGTGTATCCGCTTCGAACCTGCCCCATGAGAAATTGAGGTCGGACAGATTAATGCCGGCTTCAAAGAGGACCTTGTCTTGTGGCAGGGTGCTTTGATCAACATCAACCATGAAGTACTCTTCTGAAGGGAAATTAATTCTGCTACTTTCGCTAATCCCCGAATCATAAATCACATCCCAACCTTCATCGCCCGCTGACAAGCGATACCAGTCCCCCTGCGCGGCACCATTCATGAAGTCGTCACCTGTGCCGCCAATAATTTCATCCCGGCCTTGTGTACCTACAATGGTGTCATTACCTGCACCACCATAAACAAAGCTCCCAGACAAGCCATCATCGTTAAGGTAATACACTGCCGTCACATCAGATGGATAGACATCGAAATCGCGCATATCTGGATATTTTAGTGTCCACTTTACCGTTTCCCTGGCCTGGGCAAATTTATCCATACCGCTATCAACAAAATCGTCTCCATCACCTGCATCTACACTTTGATAGCCATATGCATAGTTGTAACTCACTGCATTTGCATACAAAATGTGATTGACAGATGCACCTGCACGTATATCTTCCACACTTAAGGCGACTTTGGTCGTGGTTTCAAGATGCCGCTCAATAAGGGTAGATGCCGTCGCACTCGTCTTATTAACATTCACAGATTGTAAATTCTGGTATTGATTGAAATAGCTCAGTTCTTTCTTGACACCGCCAGTCGCAGGATCAATCTTATCGACATAAACCGCCACTGTATTATTTGGTGCACTAATAATGCCACCACCGGTCTTGGTCAACTCGTCCAAATCAATCTTGCGCACAAATGCAGCGTCGCTACCTACCGATGTCAACTCTGTCGTCTTGACCGTATAGCTCACCGTTTGATCAGACAAAACAGAAGTCTGTACATTGACTGCCGGGTCAAACGCCATAATTTCAGCAGCGTCCGACACGGTTCTGGTCGTGGTGATTGCGGATACACTCGTGGTTTTCTTCGCGATGACTCTTACATCACCTTCAAAATAATTTTCTAACGTGGTCCCGCCCGCACTTTGTGCTGCTGACATATATTTCTCATGAGCGCGCATAAAATTACTACGGTACTGATCAATCTTTTGCGCACTGGTACTGTTTGGTGTTCCCGTCGTTACAGTTGCCATCAAACTGGAGACAGAGGCAAGGCTGCCAGCCGCAGTCTTGATGTTCCAGTTCATATCGGTGGCAAAGTAATTATTGATGGTTAAGCCATCTTCGCTACCACTAATCGCGATATACAAATTGTCACCTTGACGCTGCACGGCAAGATCAGCCAATTCAACACCAGCCTTGAGGCTGACCAGATTGGTTTCACCGGCCACCTCCGTAACCACATCCTGACCAGTGCCACGGCCCAACAAATAAGTATCCATGCCATGTCCGCCAATGAGTACATCATTGCCAGCACCGCCATCAATAACATCATCGCCTTTGCCACCATACAGTGTTTCACCAGCAGCAGAACCATTCAGACTCAAAGGATCTGCATACAACAAATCCATGAACTGCCCATGCTTGAGTACACTGTCATCAGCAAACTTGAAAGTCGTATTGGCCAGGCTTAAACCATCTTTCAGCAAGATCTGATCGCCGCCATTACCGATCTGCACCTGCAGGAAACTGTCCTCTGCATTTTTTACCAGATGCCCTTTCAGGTCTGACATCTGTATGCCTGCAGCAAAAATGATCGCGTTATTGCCTTCGGCATCAATGATGGTATCTACACCATCCCCTCCCTTGTAGATATAGGTGTCATTACCAGAACCGCCTTGCAAAGTGTCGTTGCCACCAGCACCATTGAGCGTGTCATTTCCACCGTATCCACTGAGTTGATCATTACCTTTGGCACCCATCAATTGATTGTCACCATTGCTGCCATTCAGGATTTGCACTTCTATCCGGCTCGCCAACAAGTCACCATGGGTCAACACCTGGCCATTCTCAAACTCATAGGTCTCGATTGCACCATCCGCACCACCAAGTATGGTGATTTGATCACCATTACCATAGCCGACAATCAAATCCGCGCCACTCTCACTGAGGCTGACGCGCAGGTCGCTTGCATTGATGCCTGCGCCAAAGCGGATTACATCAACTGAATTGCTGTCATGTTCGCGGTAAGTACCATCAGCGATGGTGTCCTTACCATCACCCAGTCTGAACACATAAGTATCGCTACCAAAGTCATCAACCAGTGTGTCGTCACCAGCGCCGCCCTGATAGGTATCGTCGCCATAACCACCAAGCAGCACACTACTACCTGCACCGTCGATGAGAGTGTCATAGCCATCATCACCACCCAGCACATTATTGCCCGCGCCACCTTCTATACGATCGTCATCATCACCACCAAACAAACGGTCATTACCTTCACCACCCAGCAGTGTGTCATTGCCAGCATCACCAAAGAAAAGGTCACTACCAGCACCACCAGTGATGCTGTCATCACCGGCATAGCCATGTATGCGGGTATTACCATCGCCAGTGGTAAGTTTGTCATTGCCGGGTGTTCCATCAATAGAAACAGGCGCACTCAGTTTGGCGATGGTGTCTTTGTTGAGGACAGTGCCATTGCTAAAGCTGATACTGTTTATATTGCCCAGATTGGCCGCGCCGTTTTGTATCGTGATGGTATTGTTGCCGCTCTTGAAAACCAGGTCTTTGGGATTGATTGCCGCTGCGAGGCTAAAATCAGTGTTGCTAAAACCCGCCCCCAGTTTCAAGACAGAATTGCCGCTGACATCATTGATCAAAACATTGACAGTGGTATTGTTGTACTGGCTGATAGAGTAAGTATCATCACCCGTGCCACCATCCATGGTGTCTGCTTCGCCACCATATATGATGTCATTGCCAGCGCCGGCCAGCATCTTGTCATTGCCTGTCGTACCATAAATACGGTCATCGACTGAAGTGCCTTGCAAGACATTCACACCATTTACCAGCGTCGCTTGTTTGACATCAACGCCTTTAGCTAGAAGATCAGTGTAGGTGACGCTGCTATTGTCAGCAAACACTACCGTATCAAGTGCATGGCTGGCCTGCAGATCCTGAATATCAGTTGCAGATAGCTTGATTGAATCACCTGATGCCAGGTTCAGTTGCAAAGACCCGCCCGATGTCGTCAGGCTGATATCACTCGCAGCTATGCCTGCGCCCATGACAATGCGGTTACCGCCGATGACAGCCTGGGTTGTTGAACTCAAGCCAGTATCATTGATATCGTCTGCACCGTCACCCAATCTGAAGATATAAGCGTTGTTACCATTGCGGCCAGTGATTTTGTCATTACCTGTTCCGCCGGTAACGGTAGCTTTACCACCATTGGCAGAAATATGATCATTACCAAAGCCACCAACGACGGTATCACTTTCTGTGTTTGACTCGACATCAATGCCACCGAGGTGATTAGCCTCTAGCAATTGCTGGTTCGTGATCGTGTGTCCGTCTACAAACTTGTAGGTAGATATGGTGCCACTCATGCCGCCCTTGATGATGATGGCATCACTTTGAGAATAGTTGAGTATCAAATCGCCTGTACCAGACTCAACGGCTTTCAAATCCATCTCACCGATGCCTGCACCAAATTCTATGGTGTTACCGCCAGCGCTGTCGTCTATACCGTCGGTCATGTTTTGTATGGCCTGTGAATCACCTACATTGAAACGGTAAGTATCTGCACCTGCACCACCTTCCAGAACGTCAACACCAAGGCCGCCATCCAGCGTGTCTGCGCCAGCATCACCTTTAAGGCGATCATTACCCTTGCCACCTATCAGCAAGTCATCACCCTGGCTGTTGACCTCTACGCTTTCACTGCCGTTATCGCCATACAGGACATCATCGCCATCACCACCAATCACGGTATCGTTACCGCCACCGCCGTCAACGACGTCATCACCAGCCTCACCGTCAAGGTAGTCATTACCGTAATTACTGCCCAGTTTGTCCATGTTGATGAAACCATCATCACCATGCAACTGATCATTGCCTGTACCACCAAGCAAGGTATCTGAGCGACCACCGCCTACAAGGGTGTCATTGCCCTCACCACCGTCCAGGTAGTCCGATCCGTGCAGATCCCCTTCGAGTATTTTTTTACCGTCGACGTAACCATCACCCCACAAGACATCATCGCCCTTGCCACCATCGAGTTTGTCGTCACGGCCACCGCCAGTAATGGTGTCATTACCGTCACCACCGTCGAGCGAATCATTGCCGTGCACACTGAGTGGCGTCAAATTATCATAGACATCATCACCATAGATATCATCATCACCTTCACCACCAAGGACAGTATCTGCACCGCCCTGACCAAACACGACATCGTTACCTTTACCGCCATCGATCAAATCGGCAGCATGCAAGGAAGATTTGACTTTCCATGCGTCCATTTTGCTGCCATCGAGGAGATCGAGATAATTAGCAGGGGAACTATCACCCCAGACATAGTCCTTGCCATCATCGCCATTCAAGACGTCTGCACCGCCACGGCCCCAGATATAGTCATCACCCTTGCCACCGCTTACCGTGTCATTACCTAGGGAGGCCAGAATCTTGTCATTACCAGCACCACCGTCGGAAATACTGCCGACATCAATGATATCAGGGTCAGTTAGAACTCCCGGAAAACTGTGTACCTCGTGAACACCATCATTTGTAAAGAAACCATCCACGGCAATAACCGAATAATCATCCTTACCTGATGTGTAAATTCTATTTGATGATCCATACACAGGTTCGGCATACATTGGCTTGTGTGTTACATCATCTATGCCTCGGTACACTTTTACACTTTGATTCCAATTAGGATTTCGTTCTAATTGCAAATATCCGTTATTAACCAGAGAAACAACTTGCAATTTATAGTAATAGTCACGCATTCCAAAATATTTAATACCAAATTGAGCCTCATTCATAATACCCCCGACTGCAAATATCCAGTCGTCACCATCGCCACCATTGATAGTATCCCTGCCATTGCCGTCAATGATAATGTCGTCACCGTCATCACCATTGAGTAAGTCATTTCCTTTGTCACCGCCTATACGGTCATTACCGCTGCCACCGTTAACGACATCATTGTCGCTGCCACTGGCATGCGGTATCAAGCCATCATATTGCCTGCCATCATAGTGTTCACCAGCCAATATGATGTCATTCCCATTTCCTCCATCCAGCGTATCATCTCCCCAGCCACTCTCCATATAGTCGTCGCCATCATTTCCTTCAAGCCAGTCATTCGTACCCATACCGTAGAATTGGTAAAAGAACTCTCCTTCGCTACTGAAAAGACTGTCATTGCCGTCTCCACCAATAATATGCGCGTTGTGAAAAGTGTCACGCAGATTACCGTCATTCTTGACGACATCCTGATCACCGATAATAAGGATATCTGAAGCGGGGTCAGGCTGTGTTTTTGGGCCTTCAAGATTGATGCCGAGGTGTTTGTTTTCCCATTTTTTGATAGTGATACTATTGCTGCCATCACTGTCTTCTTTTTTGATGACCAACTCTTTACCACCAGCGCCATCGTCGAGCACTGTGTACAGGTATGTGACATTATTGCTGTCGGTACCTTTCCAGACCCCTTCAGAGAGTTTCTTGCCACCGGTCAGCACGCCACCATTAATCTGAACAGTGCCACCTTCGTCACTATCGAAAATGGTGTCCTTGCCATAATTGCCGTCGAATAAATACGTGTCGTCACCCTTGCCACCGCGCAGGATGTCATCACCCTCGCCACCTGTGAGCTGGTCGTTGTCTTCATTCCCTTCGAGGTAGTCGTTGCCTTTGCCACCGTCGAGGGTGTCGTTGCCCTTGCCGCCGTAGAGGTGGTCTTCAACACTAGTGCCCTTCAAATCAGCGTCATTCTTATCACTACCAAAGACAAGATAGTGCTCTGGGAAATGACCACTCAGTTGCTCCCCTTCTTTAGTGTTAGCGTTTGGATGTGTATTGATCGTAATCTGACTCTGTCTGTCCTCAAATCTCCACCGATCAGTTTCACCATTGAATCCAAGCGATCGGCCATCGCTTATATTCAATTCATTGCGATCAATTATCCACGCTAGTGCTTTTGCACGATCCATCAAATATTGGTCACTAAAATTAGCTTTTCCGGCAGCATGATCTGCATTGCTCAGTGTTCTGTCTTCAGCCCATTTCAAGCCCAGATCGCCGTTTGCGGCTTTCAGAAGTGTGATTGCCTCGTCGTTTTTTGGCTTGAATGCAAATGAGGTTTGGTAATACAAACTTAAAAACGCGCCAAAATCGCTTTTTGCCAACAAACCATCCTTGGGCGGTGCAACTACAGTGACACTATCAGCCAATAGCTTGAAATATTCGGAATCTTGAATTTCTTTAAGCTTTTTATAGAAAGTGGTCCTGTCAGTATATTTTGAATCTTTGGAGCCATCCATAATTGCCCAGGTGCCCCCTTCGGGATTACCTTTAAGTCTTTGATCGTCTTTCCAACCCAGACCAAAAGTATCAGCAAGACTATTAACAATATTCTCCAGGACATCCCCTTCAGCATTGCCCTGAACCCCCGGGAGTTCGAGGCTTTTTAAATTTGATGCGGCTGCAAATATGGAAGCGAACTTATCTGTTGCAAATCCGTTATCCAACTTCGCAAATATTGCTTGTGTGTTCAGTGAGTCAACTATCAACGACAAGCTATGTGTATCTCCAAAATCATTTTGGTCAAAATTATCGACAATAAGTTTCAGGTCAAAATTCCACGTAGATTCAGTCAATACATCAAAATTATATGAACCTCTATATAAAGGCTGATCCTCAATCGTGATAGGTGTCTCGGAACCATAATGATATTGGGAATTTGAAACTGCTGATGGCCAGTTAGCACCAAACAAATCATAAAAACCTGGAATTGCTCCTGTAGGCGCGATAGAACGGCCTTTATAAGCCGCCCATCCTCCCATAACCACACCAGATCTGAAGGTAGACGTTTTTTTTCCGGCCAAAAGCACCGCCATTTGATAATCAAGTTTAGTCGCGTCAATATCTGCAGCACTAATTTGCAAAGGCGTCGTACCGGAATTGGCTAACTTACTTACATAGTCGATTTCACCGAAAATAGCCCTGATTCGCTCTAGTGCTTTTACCAGCATCGCGCTTTCGCCTGCATTGCTGACCAACATCTTGGCCTTCTCAATATCTGCAAGCGTTGGCTCGATTCCGCCAATGATTTTCGCCCTAAGCTCTTGATATACAACATTTGAAGGTTGATCGCTAAATTGTATTTGCTGTCCATCGGCATTCACTCGCTGCTGTTCAAAACGAGTAATAATCTCCGTCAGACTCCCTTCATTTACAATACCAACCCCCGCGCCATTGAAAGTGTAAGTCTCATGAATTGCTGCTGGATACAGTTGATTGAATGCAGTTGCCAGATGACCGCCCAAACTATAACCTGTAACGTCCAATGGCTGACCAACCGGAATTTTTCCGCTGGCGAACAGACCGTCCACCCAGTTTTTCATATCACTGATCTGACCGAAAGCCCAACCCGTTTCTTTAATTTCCAGGGTATTAGTTTCTTTATTGTCGCGGACCGCATCATCTGCAAACTCGGTAGAACGAAAACTGATCACCAATTGACCGGCAACGAGTCCACGCGCTGGGTCATCTGTCTTGCATTTAAATAGCGTGCCGCTAAAGCCTGTCTTGGTATTTGAAATATGTTCAACAACGTCCCAGTCACCGACAAACTCTGTTGCTTGCGTTTCAGAGAATTTACTCGAGCGGGTATTGCCCGTCTGAAGCACCGCAGCATCAATCGGCCCTTTGAAAGTTGAGCTAACAGCGTCGTTCCGTAGTCCATATAGAGCCTCAGCAGCCATTTGTAGATTGGCATACTTCAAGTACTTAAGAATAGGATTTATATTTGAATTAGTTGAGTTCGTCATAATTTATTTTTGTTTCTTTGGTTTCAATATTTGATCTACAAATAGACGTGTTGCGTGCGCTCCCCCGCCAGATTCTCTCGGACAAATTTGTGCATGTGACCAAGGGTCTCGGAAGCCGGTCGTACTTCCCTGTCCCCGATCGATCGCATACCAAGTTTTTTCAGCAATTTTTTCTTTGGTTAAAGTATCAGTAATTAAAACGGTTGTCCCTGCAATCCATTTTGCTCTATCACTAGGTTCAACGTAATTTAAGTAAGACACCGCGTAGCGTGCAAGTGGGCTTTCAACTAAGCCTCGAGACAACTCGATGCCATTTGACTTTTTTTTGAACTCATATCTAAATACGCTTCCATCTTTCTTGACAACATCAACAAACTGATATCCAGGCAATTCACTAACATCTTCGTTTAAATAACCGCGTGCGTTTCGCTTATCCTCATGGTGCTCCCACATCAAGAAATTGCGTATGTACCATTCACCTTCTGATTCACCGGGCAAACCTGCATCGGGCCAATCTGGATCGTTCATCCTCCTTGGGCCATCTTCTCCACGAATATTCAGCAATTGAATGCCATCTACGTCATCGACAGTTCGGTAAATTTTTACGCCTGCATTTTTGCATAACTCATCAAAGCGCGACATAGCTACGTCTAATCTAGCTTGTACAGCTTGCTCGTGTTGATATCGCGTCCAGCTATACAAAACTAATGGGCCGACAGTTATTGCAGAGACGAGTACAAAGCCAAAAATTTTCTTGCTCTTTCCTTTAATTTTGAATACGACAAAAACCAACGCTGCTATCACGAGTAGCCAATACAACCAACCAAGGCCGTGCAATACTGCGCCGAAAGATGTGAGGTCGAGTGGAGTTCCAGTTAACATTTTGATGTCCTATTCAGATAATTCATTTTTTTCAAATTCATAAATCGTATAAAAATTCTATTTATTAAAGCATTAAAATAATTTACAACAAAACATTTCACCGCTCCCGTCCCGCCTCACTAACCGACTTCTGCACCGGCGACAACAAATACTCCAGCACACTGCGTTTACCCTGATTAATCTCCGCCACCACCTGCATGCCAGGCGTGGTATTGAGCTTGTTCCCTTGTCCATCAATCAGCGT
>NZ_JBWKQH010000020.1:0-21393 GCF_059418665.1 Undibacterium sp. GW821-FHT07F11 | reverse complement strand
CCAGACCATTTGGGTCTGCTGGACGGTTGAAGTAGGCGATGTAAAGCTTTTGGATGTCTGCTGCTGTGTTGGCCATTGCGTAGTGTCCTGTCTAATTTGTTATTAATACAAATAATACAAAAAATGAAATAATCAAATAACTATCTGTCAGTGCATTTTTTAGCGAATGAAGATTAGCATGTCAGTATCTTTTTACCTGTGATGTGAATCACAATTCTTTGAGTTTCCCAAAAAATCACGCCTTAAAACAAAAACAGCCCTGACAATCAGGGCTGTTTTGCAAACTAGGGCGTGTTGCCCTGAAAAAACATCAATGAATGATTTTCTTCAGGAAATCACGGGCGCGCTCTGATCTGGCATTTTCAAAGAATTCATCTTTAGAACAATCCTCAACGATCGCACCTTTATCCATAAAGACGATGCGATTTGCCACTTTTTTGGCAAAGCCCATTTCGTGCGTTACCACCATCATGGTCATGCCTTCTTGTGCCAGGCCTACCATGACGTCCAATACTTCATTGATCATTTCAGGATCAAGAGCAGAAGTAGGTTCATCGAACAACATGGCGATCGGGTCCATGGACAAGGCACGGGCAATTGCCACACGCTGCTGCTGCCCACCGGACAACTGGCCAGGGAACTTGTCTTTCTGGGCAATCAGGCCGACGCGATCCAGATATTTGAGGCCACGTTCAGTCGCTTCTTCTTCTGAACGTCCCAGCACTTTGACCTGGCCGATAGTCAGATTTTGACGGATAGACAGATGCGGGAACAACTCAAAGTTCTGGAACACCATGCCTATGCGTGCGCGCAGCTTGGACAGATTGGTTTTGGGATCACCGACAGAAACACCTTCTACCGTGATATCACCTTTCTGGAAAGGCTCCAGACCATTAACCGTCTTGATCAGAGTAGATTTACCCGAACCGGAAGGGCCGCACACGACCACGACTTCACCCTTGGACACTTCAGTAGTGCAGTCAGTCAGGACCTGGAACTGACCATACCATTTACTGACATTATTCAATTTAATCATTTCAAATCTCCACAATATTCTTAACGTATGATCGCCACTTTTGCTTGCAACTTTTTCACGAGCGCGGACAAGCCGAAGCACATGATGAAGTAAACAACTGCTGCGAAGGTATACATTTCCACCAGACGACTGTCACGTTGCGCAACTTTGGCGGCAGAGCCGAAAAAGTCGGCAATGGACAAAATCGATACCAGCGACACGTCTTGAAACAAGACTATGGTCTGCGTCAGCAATATGGGAATCATATTGCGGAAAGCCTGTGGCAAGACAATATGGCCCATGGTTTGCCAGTAATTCATGCCCATGGCATAACCAGCCCAGATCTGGCCACGAGGGATGGACTGTATGCCGGAACGCATGATTTCGCAGTAATAAGCCGCTTCAAACATGACAAAGGTAATCAGGCAAGAAGAGAAGGCACCAACCTGCACAGGTTCTTTCGACCCTAAAATCCAGGCACCAATATAAGGCACCAGGAAGTAAAACCAGAAGATCACCAATACCAATGGTACGGAGCGCATCAGGTTAACGTAGGCCGTCGCAACGAAGTTAATTGCCTTGTTACTCGACAAACGCATCATTGCCAGCAAAGTACCAATGATGATGCCACCAGTCATTGCCAGGAAAGTCAGCTTCAGTGTGAACACCATGCCCGTCTGGAAAAGGTACACCCAGGAGCGCTGGATCACATCAAAATCAAAATTACCCATGCTTAGTGCCCTCCACTATTAGCTGAACCAGATGTGATGAAACCTGGTACGCGCAGTTTCTTTTCCAGCAAATTCGACATGATGATCGCAATCACTGACACAATCAGATAGATGATGGTGGCAGCACCGTATGCTTCAAAAGTCTGAAAAGAAAACTCTTGCATGGAACGCGCGCTGGCTGTCAGTTCAATCAAGCCTATGGACAGGGCCACCGAGCTGTTTTTGATGATCGCCGCCACTTCATTGGTCAGTGAGGGGATGATGATGCGAAATGCCATGGGCAAAAGCACATAGCGGTAAGTTTGTGGCAGTGTCAAACCCAACGCTGTTCCTGCCATCCTCTGACCGCGTGGCAAGGCATTGATACCAGTCGATACCTGTACCGCTACCCGCGCCGAGGTGAAAAATCCCAGGCTCAATACAGCAGTGACGAAAGGTGCATTTGGCAGTTGCTTGAGTGCCGTACCCCAGGCTTCAGGCAAGACTTCAGGGAAGACAAAGTACCAAAGAAACATTTGCACGATCAGTGGAATATTTCTGAATAATTCCACATAGCCATTTGCCAGCTTGACTACCCATTTATTTGGTGCTGTGCGCAGTGTCCCTATCACCAGGCCCAATACCAAAGCAATCACCCAACCCAAACCTGCTGTCGCCAGTGTCCATTTCAGACCGGCGATCAGGGATTCCAGATAGGTTCCCGTTCCATCGGGCGCAATGTCCCAAAAGATATTCCAATTCCAGTTGTAATTCATATTCTCCTCCTGTACAGCGCTTTCAGTCCGCCTTGGCAAGATCGCAAGTACATTGTCTTGCAAAAGAAAACGGGAGGTGCATCCCCCCGTTTTATCGGACTACTTTGCCTTGCTAAGTATTATTTTTTCTTGTTCAATACGGCTTTTTGAGCCTCAGGAACAGCAGCATAAGCAGAAGGTTCACCTGAATCAGTAGGCTTGGCGGCCACTACCTTGAGTTGGTCAGACATAGGCCAGTTCAAAGCAATACCTTTAGGTGGGATAGGTTGCATAAACCATTTGTGGTAGATGCGGTTAACGTCACCAGAAGTCAGCACATTGCCAATCGCTGTATCAACCACTTTCTTGAAAGGAGCGTCATCTTTACGCAACATGATGCCGTAGGGCTCTACCGACAATGCTTCCTTGCTGATTTCATAGTCAGCTGGATTTTTTGAGTTGGATACTTGAGAAGCCAACAGAATATCATCCATCACCCATGCCACTGCACGGCCTGTTTCCACCATCAGGAAAGCCTCTGCATGATCTTTGGCTGGCAAAATATTGATGCCCAGATTCTGGTCTGCATTCAACTGTGTCAACTGCTTCAGGTTGGAAGTACCAGAAGTGGATACCACGGCTTTGCCCTTCAAATCCGCGAGGGTTTTGATACCAGAAGATTTTTTCGACAAAATACGGTTGGCCGTAACAAAAGTAGTAGGCGCGAATGCCACCTGTTTTTGACGCTCAACGTTATTGGTTGTAGAACCACATTCCAGATCGATCGTACCATTCGCCATCAAAGGGATGCGGGTAGCAGAAGTCACCGGATTCATTTTGACATTCAGGGAAGTCAAACCCAATTGCTTTTGCACTGCTGTCACAATTTTCAGGCACAAGTCGATGGAATAACCCTGATAAGACTGTTTATCATCCAGGTAGGAAAAAGGGTTGGAAGAATCACGCACACCCAGGGTGATGGTTCCTGTGTCTTTGATTTTTTTCAATGTCCCGGTTTCTTGCGCCTGTGCTACACCGGCGATCAGACCTGCACCAATCAGACCTACCAACAATTTCGAAAATTTCATACTGTCTCCAAAAAGTTAAATCAAAAAATCATGGCTTTGAGTTTAACAAAAACCCTCGGCAAATTACCGTTTTTTTCAGTCGGTTTAATACGTATTACTACTTATATGCTGCTAAAAATTTAGACAAAACATCATCCTTCAAACGATACAAACTGCATCAATATACAGCCTTCATTCAAGCTATCAAGCAAAGACAGTGCCCGCTAATCCGCAACCTTGTCTGTCGGGAAGCGAATGTTGTCGCGCAGCAGGAAATTCATGGGCATATTCAGGTTTGCTCCTTTTGGGGGCACGGGCTTGCGGAACCATTTGTCATACAGCTTGGTGACTTCGCCATCATTCATGAGGCGCGCCATTTCACGATCCAGCAGATTTTTGAATGCAGGATCATCCTTGCGCAGCATGATGGCATATGGTTCGGTAGACAGTGAGTCACCCACGACAACGAACTTGCTGGGGTCTTTGGCGTTGGCGCGCTGTCCATACAAGAGCACATCATCGACGGTAAAAGCATCCGCCTTACCGCTTTCTACCATGCCAAAGGATTCATTATGGTCGCTGCCTTCGAGCAATTTCAAATCCAGGCCCCTGACCTTGTCGCGGTCATTCAATAGCTTGACGGTCGTTGTGCCCTTGGAGGTCACCACTTTTTTACCCTTGAGGTCAGTCCAGTTCTTAATGCCCGAATCGGCACGGACGATCATTTTTGCAGTCGCAAAGAAATGCGGGATGGTGAAAGCAACCTGCTTGCGGCGTTCGGCATTATTGGTGGTTGAACCACATTCCATGTCAGCCTTGCCCTCAGCGATGGCAGGAATGCGGGTGCTGCCCGTCACCAGGACATAGTTCACATTGAGCTGTGGCAGCTTGAGTTCTTTTTTGATTGCATCGACCAGTTTCAGACAAATGTCCATGGAATAGCCGATGGGCTTCTTATCATCATTCAGGTAAGAAAATGGAAAAGACGCCTCACGGTGCGCGATGGTCACCGTTTGCGTCTCTTTGATGCGTGTCAGGGTATCCGCGGCTAATGAAAGCGAGGAGCACAGGACTAGCGCACAGGGCAAGCCAGCCTTTACTATCCATTTCGAAACTTTCATATGATCCCCTTTGAACTTAATTCAGGATGGTAATGATAAAGCCTAACAAAATTCAACAGAAAAATTCACATTTAACAAAATATTATTCAGTATATTTTACAATTCACTCTTGCAAAGATTTTAAAAACAAGTATGCAATTATTGTTCCACACTCATTCTGGAGCTTAGTCTGATAAAACTAAGACTTGATGACACTGATACAGTTCAAGAGCGCTGCCTGCACTCACTGTCCACCAGGCGGCTTGCTGTCTTAAGCTGTAAATCAAGTTGCAAAGCTGAAGAAACGTCATATGCGACACGAATATGGTTCGTACCTGAACCATATTCGTGTCGCAACAGTACCAGCGGTTTCAATTCATTCACTTCATTGATCACCTATCAGCATAGGTGATCAATAGCTTTTTTCAATTCCAGATTATGGGTACAGACCACGAACTTCACGTGCCTGCAACACTCTGGAGCAACCGATGATAAATGCTGCTGTACGCAAGGAGACATTCTTGTCTTCTGTCACCTGCCATACAGAATTAAAGGCTTCCTTCATGATACGGGTCAGACGCTGGTTGATTTCGTCTTCAGACCAGAAATAGCTGGAGAAATCCTGTACCCATTCAAAATAAGACACAGTTACACCACCGGCGTTGGCGATTACGTCTGGTACCACTAATACGCCTTTGTCGCGCAGAATATCGTCAGCTTCTGGCGTAGTCGGGCCATTCGCGCCTTCAAGTATGATTTTGGCACGGATCTGGTCAGCATTTTTTAAGGTGATTTGCTGTTCCAATGCTGCCGGGATCATAATATCGCAGTTAACCGACCAGAACTCATCATTTGGCAAAACTGCCTCTATACCTTCGAAACCAGCAACACTACCCTTGGCTGCCACATGGTCCAGCAGTTTGTTGACATCAAAACCATTTGAATGGAAGATCGTGCCGCCGTGATCTTGCACAGCAACGATCTTGGCACCCGCTTCTGCAAACAGACGGGCGGCAATACCACCTACGTTACCAAAACCTTGCACGGCAATTTTTGCGCCGGCAATGCTCAGGCCACGCTTGGCAGCAGCTTCGCTACCGACCACGAATACACCACGGCCAGTCGCCTCACGACGACCCAGACTACCACCGAGAGAGATAGGCTTGCCGGTGACTACGCCAGTAGCGGTACGGCCTTCGTTCATGGAATAGGTATCCATCATCCATGCCATGGTTTGCTCATTGGTGTTCACGTCCGGTGCCGGAATGTCCTTATCCGGGCCAATGATGATGCCGATTTCAGAGGTATAACGACGGGTCATGCGCATCAGTTCGCCACGCGACAGCGTTTTTGGATCGACACGGATACCACCTTTGGCGCCACCGTAAGGTACGTTCACTGCAGAGTTCTTGATCGTCATCCAGGCAGACAAGGCCATCACTTCTGACAGCGTCACATCCTGATGAAAACGCACACCACCCTTGCCTGGGCCGCGGGAAGTGTTGTGCTGTACACGGTAACCTTCAAAATGGGAAATGCTGCCGTCATCACGCTCGATAGGCACGTCAACAATGAGAATACGCTTAGGGCGTTTCAGGGTTTCTACCCAGCGTGACAAATGGCCAAGGTAAGGAGTAACGCGATCAATTTGCTCAAGGTAAACTGACCAAGGACCGGTCTCAGTCGGGGTAAGATAAGACGGTATCTGGTGCTGGGTGGACATTATATGACCTCTTGAATTTGGTTTGAACTGGTTTGCAAATCTTGGAGGCCGTTGCAAAATTAACCTGGCGTTGTTGAGTCGCCTTGCCGGGGGCGCCCAGCCATCTTAATTTTGCAACAACCTCCTATTTTCAGACAGGTCTTTCACCCGCGCTGAAAGCAGACGCATAGTAGTCTTTTCGCTTTGAGATCAGCCAATGCTTTGTTTGCATGTATCTATGCATGAAATGCATAACCATGGAATTGGCCTTATGTTATGTCCAGCTCATGTGTCGCTTATGTCCCGACCTGCCTCCTTGCTTTGCTCTGATGTTTTCAATTTAACAATTCGTGCTGACACTCAATTCTGTTGCGCAATTCTGTTGCTCAACTGCCGCGTCGATTTTTCCCCGAGCGGTTTTTTCCCTGACTTTCCTCTGTCTGCAATTGCTCCAGATATTCCCACAGACGCGAGACGATGGTCTTGCCCGGTCTTTGTATCGAAGGGCGTTCGCGGTACAGGCGGATTTCCATATTCACTTCCCAGGCATTGCTGCCGGCATCAGCCCGAGCCAGTTGTTTTTGCTTGACTTCACGGGTCACGGCGGACTCGGGCAAAAAAGCGATGCCACGGCCTTCCAGCGCCATCATCTTCAAGCCTTCTGCCATATCGGTTTCATAGCATTTTTCAAGATGCAGAGGCAGGCGCGTGTCATTCAAAATCAGATCCACCATGCGTCCCAGATAGGCATTATTTGCATAGGCCAGGAAAGGAAGTGGTTCTTTCTCAGTCCCCGGCAACAACAGGTCTGGCACACCGTGTTTGTCGCAGCGGGTATAGGCACGCAGCGTCTCAGTGCCCATGCTGATCATGTCGTACTGACTGCTGTCGAGTAAGAGCGGCTGACGAGGATGGTGATAGCACAGCAAAAGGTCACATCCACCTTCTACCAGGGTCATGACGGCATCATGCACATTGAGTGCCAGCAGGCGGCTGTTGATCTCTCCAAATGCCTGATCCAGGCTGGTCAGCCAGCGTGGCACATAGGTCAGCGACAGCGTATGTGGCACGGCAAAATCCACTGTGGTCTGCGTGGTGGTGCGCTTGCCGCGCAACAGCGCACGGGCATTATTGATTTGCCCAAGCATGGCAATTGCCTGCTCGTAAAAAACTTCACCAGCATGCGTCAGACGCGTGGGGTAAGAAGTACGGTCGATCAGGTCACTACCCAGCCAGGCTTCCAGCGATTGTATGCGGCGTGAGAAAGCCGGTTGCGTTACATGGCGCAATTCTGCAGAGCGACTAAAACTATTGGTCTCTGCCAGCGATACAAAATCTTCCAGCCATTTGGTTTCCATTTTTATGCACTCACCAATTCAATTTCATCGGCTTCATCATCATCTTCAGCCAGGTCTTTTTTCTTGCTTTGCTGTCTCTCCCACATGCGCGCATAGGCACCATGCAAGACCAGCAAATCATGATGGGTGCCACGTTCTATGATGTGGCCTTTGTCCATCACAAGTATCTGTTGCGCATCGACGATGGTCGACAATCTGTGCGCAATCACCAGGCTGGTACGGCTGCGGGCGATGTCTTTCAACTGTGCCTGTATCAATTGCTCGGCCTGCGAATCAAGCGCCGATGTGGCCTCATCGAAAATCAGGATGGACGGATTCTTGAGCAGGGTACGGGCTATCGCTACACGCTGCTTTTCACCACCGGATAATTTCAAGCCCCGCTCACCAACCATACTGTCATATCCGTCTGGTAGCGACTCGATAAAATCATGGATATAGGCAGCCTTGGCCACCGCGATAATCTCTTCTTTACTCGCGCCCGGCTTGCCATAGGCAATGTTGTATTCTATGGTGTCATTGAACAGCACCGTGTCTTGCGGGACTATGCCTATTGCAGCCCTCACTGATGATTGCGTCACGTCGCGCAAATCCTGCCCATCGATGGAAATATGACCCGACTGGATATCGTAAAAACGGAACAGCAAACGCGATAAAGTCGACTTGCCAGAACCACTGTGTCCTACCACTGCGGTAGTCGTGCCAGGGGCGATAGTAAAGTCTACATCAAACAAAATCTGGCGCTTTTCTTCATAGCTGAAATTCACATGCTGGAAGCGGATTTCTGCACCATTCCTGTGATGTACCTGCAGGGCTTGCGCATCAGCATCGTCGGCCACTTCACGGTTCTGGTCGAGCAGGGAAAACAGCCTTTCCATATCGGCCAGGCTCTGCTTGATTTCACGGTACAGGACACCCAGAAAATTCAAAGGGATATACAGTTGTATCATGAAGGCATTCACCAATACCAGATCACCCAGACTCATGGTGCCGTCAATCACACCTTGCGTAGCGCGCCACAGGATCAATGTCACTGCAGTAGCGATGATCATCGACTGTCCGGTATTGAGCAAAAACAGGCTGCTCTGCGATTTGACGGCGGCAGTTTCAAAGCTTTGCAAGCCCACATCATAACGCTGAGCTTCGTATTCTTCATTACCAAAATACTTCACCGTTTCATAGTTGAGCAGTGAATCAATGGCCTTGGTATGCGCCTTGGAATCAAGTTCATTCATGGTACGCCGGAAATGCGTGCGCCATTCAGTCACGACAATGGTGAACACGATATACGTCACCAGTGCAGTCGCGGTAATCAGGCTAAACCATTTGTCGTAATGTGTACTCAGGTAAATCAGGACCAGGGTGATTTCCAGCAAGGTAGGGATGATGCTGAACAAGGCATAAGAAATCAGGGATGAGATCGCCCGCGTCCCACGCTCTATATCACGCGTAACACCACCGGTTTGCCGGTTCAGGTGGAAACGCAAAGACAGGGCATGCAAGTGACGGAACACTTGCAAGGCAATGGTACGCACTGCCCGTTGTGTGACTTTGGCAAACACGAACTCGCGCAATTCTGTGAACAAGGTGGTCGACAAGCGCAGCGCACCGTAAGCAATCAGCAAACTCACTGGCAAGACCATGACAGCCGCCGGATGTGTGGGGCTGATAGTCATGCTGTCCACCAGGTTTTTCAAGACCATGGGCACGCCGACATTGGCGAGTTTGGCAGATACCAGGAAAGTCAACGCCAGCAAAACGCGCCACTTATACGCCCACAGATAGGGTAACAGTGTTTTGACGGTGGACCAGTCGCCACGCTGACCAGGGTTGCTGGCCGTAGCAGAGGAAGAGGGATTACGAACGGATTCTCGGCGTCGCATTAAAGAGGTACTCGTATGAAGGTTGAATGGGCTTGTCAGTCCTGGCAATATCAGCACTGACGTACATTGGCAATTCAACAAAATCGCCTTCCATACCAAGAAGGCAACTGAGAGAACAACACATCATGCAAAAACTGCATAAAGAAAATTATAGGCTATAAATCAGATGTCCATCGGTAGCCGCATATTCAGACACGCACCGGCACACAACAAACTGATGATTGCGGACTTTGTCTATTGGGTTATCGTACAATTTGCGTTTTGCTTATTTGTATTTTGCTTTTCCAGACTGACTAAGTCATTGCAAAATGTAAAACGGTGCTTGCCAATAAGGTATGAAATATGAAAAAGAACAAACTGGTTATTTTTGGCAGCAGCAATATTTTGTCTGATTTATTTGATTGTGCACTGGCGAATGACCTGACGGTTTCAAAGATAGTTTTACATCTGCCTGAAACACCAGGCGAGCGTGATATCAGCCTGCAAGACCGCATTGCGGAATGGGCTGCCTGCGGTGCTGCACCAGAAGTCATCGAATTGGCTGATTTCCAGCCTGCAGATGACGAGCTATATCTACTGGGGCCGACCACCCCCGCCCGTAGCGTGCTGGAACAAGAAATACAGCAGCGCTATTCCGGCCATGGTCCAGATAGTGGGATGGAATTCCATACCCTGATCCATCCACGAGCCTATGTATCACCGCTGGCAAAACTGTCACCTGGTGTATTTGTCGGTGCCAATAGCGTCATCGGCCCGGGAGCAACATTGGGGCGCCATGTGTTCGTCAATCGCGGTGTAACGATAGGGCATGATACGCATATCGGCGCTTTTTCGCGGGTACAGCCGGGCAGCAATGTCGGCGGTCTGTCGCGTATAGGTCATAGCGTTACCATCGCCATTGGGGCCACACTGATTGAGCGCCTGCACATAGGTGACCATGCGTTCATCGGCGCAGGTGCCGTGGTGATCAGTGATATTCAAGCAGGTGCACTAATGGTGGGAAATCCGGCCAGGTTCAAGAAGTCTGTGTTGCCATCCTGAGCTTAAAGCGCGCCACCGCCAGCTCGCAAGCGCCTTGCAGGCTGGCGGCTGCCTTATTCAAATCCAGGTAATTATCAAAATGCTGTTGCATGGCGAGGCCCGCAGTTCTTCTGGCACCGGGATTATGCAACCACAGCATCAGGGTCTGGAAATAATCCTGCAAGCTTGCCTGCGCCGCACTGCCCAGTTTGTCGCCACCATCTGATCCCTGCAAACTGAGTGCGGGCAAAGCCAATGCCATCGCTTCAGCCACCGCAAAACCGCCACCCATCATGGGTGGATTGATATAGATATCGCTGCAAGTCAGGTATTTAACAGCATCTGCACAGAAAGCAAGGCACTGCACTTGCCCCGTTCTGGCAGTTTGCAGTGCAGATGGCATGACACCATTACCACCGACGATGAGCCAGAGGATATTTGGATGCCGGTTTAGCATCTCGACCATGGTGGCTGCCCAGTCCCCCTTGATCCTGGCTTCACTCTCGCTGACCAGGGTGACCAGTATCAGCTTGTCTTGTGCCAGCCCCAAAGATGCTCGTGTATGTCCGGGTTTGATTTCCGGTCTTTGCACACGATAGGAATGATAGTAAGCCTGGCTGGCTGGAAAAGCCGCGGTCCATTGCGAGGCCTGCAAGCCATCCAGTTCCTGCTGCGCTGTCAGCCATACGTCGGCAGGCAACATGGGTGACAGGGAATTGATGCCTAGGCTGAGCACGGGGCGCGCTGGATAAGTCGCTGCCGCCAGGCCGGCATACAGACCAACAAACATCACCAGATCAGGATCAAACAGGGCGATTTGTCCCAGCAGGCTCTTCCATCTTTGTACGAGCGAAAAACGCGTATCTCCGGTCATCACTTGCCCACCCTGCCCAAGGTATTTATCCCAGCCTGCGGTCACAAACTGTGGCTCTGGTGTATAGGAATGGCTGCCCAGATAATGTTTAAAATCTGGCCCCAGCATTTCTTGCGCTGAATACAGCACGACTTCATAGCCGAGCTGGCGCAGGTTTTCTGCCTGCTGCAAAGCCATCAGCGTGGGCGGATGTTTGATATTGCTCACAAATGGTGCAATCAGCGCAACCTTGCGTACCCCGCTAATGAGACGTTTTTTTAACACTTGCGCAGGCTGCACCTGCTGCCATATCCACAGATTCAGGCTGGTGGTAATCGCCGGCAGGGCCAGTTCTTGCAAGCGCTGCTGAAACGCCTGACGTCCTGGCGTATCGAGCAAAACCCTTTGCCAGCCGTATTGCAGGAAGGTGACAAGCCGGTCTGCATCATAAGGCTGCAGAGTCAGTACTAGTTGCCCAGCCTGTTGCAGATATTCTGGTCTGCCTGTCAGCATGTCAAGGAAGGTGGCGCGATAAAAGCCAGGCAAGCCAGTAGCGGTGACATTCGCCAGCAAAAACTGCTCTAGCTGCAGCGTCAGTGCCGGTGTGGCCTGACGGCGCATCAAATCCACCATCTGATGCCAGCAGTGGCTGGCCGTCGGATTGGCTACCGTGCGCATGACTGCATCATCGAGCAATCTTAATTCTTCGTGTTTGACTTCCATTATCTGTTCTTTGTTTGTCCTGCCACAAGAGATGCTTTTAAAGCTTTTGAAGTTTTTTCTTGATCCTGAAGTGAAATATTTTCGCTCGCCTGGTCTGCACAGTGCATTTTAGTCCACGAAATTATTACATTGGCATCAACTTTACAATATATCACTCTGTCAGTCGCTGGCAAGCCACTTGCTTTACTCAGTCCGCATGAAATCTGGTTTAAGATTTGTCTCATCCTCCGACTTCTCATCGACTTATTCAAAATCATTATGACTGAACAAATATCTAACGGACTGCCAGCACATATGCCCACCCTGAGGGTCATGCCCATGCCAGCTGATGCGAATGTCCATGGCGATGTATTTGGCGGCTGGATCATGTCCCAGGTTGATATTGCCGGTGCCATACCAGCGGCGCGCCGTGCGAATGGCCGCGTTGCCACCATCGCGGTAAACTCTTTCCTGTTCAAACAACCTGTGTTTGTAGGTGACCTGTTGTCGTTTTATGCAGAAGTCGTCAAGGTAGGTAATACCTCAATCACGGTATCGGTGGAAGTGTATGCCGAACGTAATCGCCTGCAGGCGTCGACCGTCAAAGTCACTGAAGCGACGCTGACTTATGTCGCCACTGGCAATGACCGCAAACCGCGTCAGATTCCACCACTGGAAGAAATTACCAAGGTGAGCTGAGCATTTTTATGAAGTTATCACGTCGTTCGTTTTTACAACAGTCCCTGCAATTCACTACTTTTGCTGCACTTGCCCAGGCTTTTCCCGGATTTGCTGCTGAACGCAGCAGTGTCTATCCTTTCAGTCTGGGTGTTGCTTCCGGCTCACCCCGGCATGACAGCGTGGTCTTGTGGACGCGCTTGTTGCCCGAACCCCTGAATGCATCTGCCCTGCCTGCGGTGCCCTATAAACTGCGTTGGGAAATGGCAGAAGATGAGCAATTTAGCCGCATAGTCAACAAGGGTGAAACCCATGCTCTGCCCGAGCTGGCTCACAGCGTGCATGTGGATGTCACTGGTTTGTTACCTGACCGCTGGTACTGGTACCGCTTCATGCTGGGTGATGCAGTCAGCCCGACAGGTCGCACCCATACTGCACCAGCCGCCGATGCGCTGAATGTCAACTTGCGTCTGGCGGTGGCCTCTTGCCAGCATTGGGAGTTTGGTGAATACGCAGCCCACAGACATATTGCCGCTGCCAATCCGGATCTGGTGGCATTTTTAGGTGATTATATTTATGAGTGGGGTCCTTACGATTTGCGCCACCCCGGCAAGCCACGCAACCGTGAGATAGAAAGCTTCAGCCTGGCTGACTACCGTGCCCGTTATGCGCAATACAAGACAGATCCGCAATTGCAGGCGGCTCATCATGCGGCACCATGGATAGTGACCTGGGACGATCATGAGATCGCCAATGATTACGGTAATGACAGGGATGAGCGGCTGGACGTGAACTTTCTCTTGCGCCGGGCTGCTGCTTATCAGGCGTTTTATGAACATATGCCGGTGCGCCTGCATGCCAGCCATACTGACTTCGTCAATATGCGTATCTATGACCGTTATGACTGGGGCAGACTGGCACGTTTCCACGTACTCGACAGCCGGCAATACCGTTCGCATCAGGTTTGCCCCAAGCCTGGCCGTGGTGGCTCGAATTCTGTCAGCAATGCTGAATGCAGTGACCGATTGGACCCCGGCCGCAGCATGCTGGGCATGGAGCAAGAAAGATGGCTGGCACGCGGCTTTGCCAATTCAAATGCAAAGTGGAACATCCTGAGCCAACAAACCTTGATGGCGCAATCCAGCCAGACCGCCGTCAATCAAGATGGTGATGGCAAGTTCTGGACTGATGGCTGGGATGGTTATCCTGTCGCCAGACAACGCCTGATGGAAGACTTGCAAAAACACAAGCCTGCCAATCCAGTCGTGATTTCTGGCGATGTCCATACTTTTTATGCTGCCAACCTGAAGCGCGATTTTTACAGCAAGGCATCTGCCAGCAACCCGATTTTAGCAACAGAATTTTGCGGTACTTCGGTGACGTCAAGTTCACGCCCGCAAGAACGTACCGATCAGTATGTGGCACAAAATCCGCATATCAAATACGGTCGTAGCGACAAGCGCGGTTTCATGTTGCTGGATCTTTCGCAAACCAGGATACAGACACATTTCCTGGCGTTGGATGACGTGGCAAAAGCAGATTCTGGTATTGCTACACTCAGAAGTTTTGTCGTGGAAGATGGCAGGCCTGGTGTGGTCGTAGCTTAGCACTCATTTCATAAATAGGAGTGAGTTCTAATTATTGTCGCCGAAAATACACAATGCATATGCAATAAAAAAGGAAGGCATAGCCTTCCTTTTTTATTATTGAACAGAGAGCTTACGCTTTCTTTTCATCACGCAGTTCGCGGCGCAAAATCTTGCCTACATTAGTCTTAGGCAAATCGGTACGGAACTCGATGTACTTTGGTTTTTTGTAAGCCGTAAATTGTTCCTTGCAATAATCCATGAGCTGATCAACTGTCAGCGAAGGATCTTTACGTACCACAAACAATTTCACTGCTTCACCAGAGTTGGCATCTGGAACACCGATGCAGGCACATTCAAGTACACCAGGATGCATGACAATGACTTCTTCAATTTCATTGGGATAGACATTGAAACCGGATACCAGGATCATGTCTTTCTTGCGGTCGACGATCTTGGTGTAGCCACGCTCATCCATGATACCAATGTCACCGGTCTTGAAGAAGCCATCGCCTGTCATGACCTTGGCCGTTTCTTCAGGACGGTTCCAGTAACCAACCATCACTTGCGGGCCACGGATGGCGATTTCACCGCGTTCGCCCAAAGCGACTGGCTTGCCGTCATCATCCAGGATGGCTATTTCCGTTGAAGGGATAGGCATGCCTATGGTGCCGGAAAATATCTTGGTATCTGCCGGATTGGCAGTTGCAACAGGTGAAGTTTCCGACAAACCATAGCCTTCGGCAATCGCGCAACCTGTGGTCGCCAGCCATTTATCAGCCACGGCTTTTTGCACGGCCATACCACCGCCGCTACAAATTTCATAACCAGAGAAATCCAGCGCAGCAAAGTTGGCATTGTTCAGCAAACCGTTATACAAAGTGTTCACCGCAGGGAAAATATTCACTCTGTACTTGCCCAGTTCTTTGATAAAACCGGGGATATCACGCGGATTGGGGATCAGCAAGTTCAGGGCACCTATGCGAGTGCCGAGCAGGCTGCAGACAGTCAGCGCAAAGATGTGGTACAGCGGCAAAGCACAGACAATGACTTTCTGCTCATCCATATGGCCAGCCATGCTGGGTGACAGCCAGGCATCGTTTTGCAGGATATTGGCGACCACATTTTTGTGTGACAAAGTCGCGCCTTTGGAGACACCGGTGGTACCACCCGTGTACTGCAGGAAAGCGACGTCATCATGCGTAGTTGCCACGGGCGTAAAGTTTGCACCCGCAGCTTCAGACATCACTTTATTAAAACGGACGGCGTTCGGCAAAGAAAATGCCGGCACCATTTTTTTGACGTGGCGCACGACAAAATTGACGATGGTGCCTTTCAAGCCACCCAGCATTTCACCCATGTTGGCAACAATGATGTGCTTGATCGCTGTCTTGCTGAGTACTTGCTCCAGCGTGGTGGCAAAGTTTTCCAGGATGAAAATGGCTTCTGCACCAGAATCCTTGAGTTGATGCTCAAGCTCACGCGGCGTGTACAGAGGGTTGACGTTAACCACGGTGTAACCTGCACGCAAAACCGCTGCCATGACAACGGGATATTGCAATACATTTGGCATCATGATGGCAACGCGCGCACCTTTTTTCAATCCCTTGGCTTGCAGCCAACCAGCCAGTTGCCTGGACATCGTATCCAGCTGACCGTAGGTAATACGCTTGTCCATACAAGCATAGGCATCACGGGCCGCGTACTTCTGAAATGATTCTTCCAGCATCTGCACCAGGGATTGATACTGATTGATATCAATTTCTGCCGGTACGCCTGCAGGATAGTTCTTCAGCCAAATTTTATCCATATCTTCTCCGTCTCCTGTGATTGTTGTTTTTTGCCTCTGCCTCGCACACTTTGCCTTGCACATCGCATCACACATCATCACGCATCATCACGCAACGTTTGATGGCACAAAGACAAGCCTGAAAGGCATGGGTTTCCTAGTTTCGATGCTATCGGCTAAGTTCGGCTAAAGCAAGCGATTTAAAGCTTACTTGAAAGCATCCTCTAGGGAAATACCGCAATGCAATAAATCCTGCTTGAATAATTTAGCCTGCTTTTGACACGCAACAACACCAGCCTGTCACAAATGCGACAGGCTGATTTTTTGTAAGAATCAAGTGATGTTCAGTCAGGCTGCCGTAATTGATATGGCAGTTGGCGCTGGCATGCATTTCTCAACTTGCACCAGCAAATCGTAGAAAGTAGGGCCGCCGCCCATGTCGGTCAGACGCTGGCTGGTAACTTCGTTGGCATTCTTGTGGTCATCCGCAAGTTTTTTCCACCAGATCGACAAACCCACCACCAGGCCAGGCCTGGCTTTGTCTGTGACACGGGCGATGGCTTCAAAACTGCCCCTGTCATTGAATATTCTCAACTTGTCGCCGTGCACAATATGGCGGCTGCCGGCATCTTGCGGATGTATGTCCAGATGCGGCTCACCTTCTGTATCACGCAGGCTTTGCACATTGACGAAAGTGGAATTCAAAAAATTGCGCGCCGGTGGAGAAATCATGGCCAGTGGATAACGCGCTGCCAGTTCCGCATTCGATGCCACTGATTCATAAGGTGCGATGTAAGTGGGCAAGGGATCGAGCCCATCGCGCTTCATGGTCTCGCTATAAAACTCGCATTTACCAGATGGCGTGCCAAAGCCGCCATTGGCAAACGGTGCGTCTGCCACCTTCAGTTTGGCCCAGCCGGTTTTCTTTAATGAAGACCAGTCAAAATGCACGGCATGCGCATGATTTTTATTAAAGGCCAATGCGGCGATATCGTCATCGCTGTCTGTAAAGCAGGCATCATCAAAACCCATAGCCCTGGCAATCAAACGGAAAATTTCGGTATTCGGTTTGGCTTCACCAAGAGGGGTAATCGCAGGATTATTCGCCATCATGTACAGATGGCCATAGGTACTATGAATGTCCGTGTGTTCCAGTTGTGTCGTTGCTGGCAATAGTATGTCTGCATAATCTGCCGTATCAGTCTGGAAGTGTTCCAGCACGACCGTGAACAAGTCTTCACGCGCAAAAGCTTGCGCCACCCTGGAAGATTCAGGTGCGATAGCGACAGGGTTGGAGTTATAGACTATCACCGCTCCGACTTTGGGACCAAAATCTGCCGAAGCTTCACGCAGTAAATCATCGCCTATGGTGCTCATATTGATGGTGCGGCGAGGGAAACCTTCTGGAAATAAATCAGGTCTTTGCAAGGCTGCAGTATTCTTGGGGAAGGCATCCGACATCGACAATTGCGTGCCGCCCGCAGCATGACGCCATGCACCTGTCAGCGCTGGCAGACAGGCGATATTGCGCACTGCCATACCGCCGCCATGCACCCTTTGCACGCCATAATTCATGCGTATCATGCTGGCTTCACCACGCTTGCCGCATTCGCCGTATTCTTTGGCGAGTTGCACGACTTCATCGGCGCTGATACCGCATACCTCAGCAACGCGCTCTGGCGTCCATTCTGCAACCCGTTCACGTAATTGTTCAAAACCCAGAGTATGCTCAGCAATGTAATCATGATCGAGCAAATCTTCACGTATCAAGACATGCATGAGACCGAGCACCAATGCCGAATCAGTGCCTGGTAACAAGGCGATATGCTGATGGCATTTTTCGGCTGTCAATGAGCGGTAAGGGTCAATCGCAATCAGCTTCGCACCATTGCGTTTGGCTTCTTGCACACGCATCCAGAAATGCAGATTGGAGGCGATAGGGTTACCACCCCACATGATAATCAGTTTAGCATTTTGAGTATGTTCTATGTCTGCGCCTACGCGTGTACCTACCGTATATTTGTAGCCGACGCCGCCCGCTGTCGCGCATATCGTGCGGTCCAGAAATGAAGCGCCAATCTTGTTGAAGAAGCGCATCGCCATGCTCTCACCCTGCACCAGACCCATGGTGCCGGCGTAACTGTAAGGCAGGATGGACAGGGGATTACTGGCAGCCAGCGGCCTGAGTTTTTCAGCGATGCTTGCAATCGCTTCTTCCCATGTAATACGGACAAACTTGCCCTCACCCTTTTTGCCTATCCGCTTTTGTGGATACAGCAAACGATCGGGGTGGTAAGTGCGCTCTGTATACCGGGATACCTTGGTGCACAAAACACCTGCTGTTGTCGGATGTGCGGGGTCACCCTTGACTGCTATGGCGATACCATTTTCCACTGTCACATGCAGGGCGCATGTATCGGGGCAATCATGCGGGCATACGGCTTTGACGATATTGCTGCTCATAGTAATCCTGATTCAATTATTTACTTGATGCTGGTTGTGCTTGATACTGTTTTTGCGATGGCATTCGCAGCTCATGCATCATGACTAACAATTCAGCGCTGTCTGGCACAAATGATCTGCCGGGCCACGATCCGGCCTGCTGATCACATCTATCTTATGCCAGAGCCTGTTATGACTACCGATACACAAATGCTGTTTTTCTGCGTATCAGCAGATATTCCTCTACTCCGGTAACGCATCCTGCTTATCGCTCAGACGCTTGCCGGGGTTCTTATGCTCCAGTGCCAGCAGCGCCGCAGAATGATCAGCATGCGGATAATCGGGCAACAAGCTGCGGTAGACATCCGTGACCAGTTTGGTAATGGGTAAATCCACGCCTGCATGCTGCGCAGCGATCAGGATATTTTCCATATCCTTGGCCTGACTTTTGACCTGTCCACCAGGCATGAAGGTTCTGTCCAGCATGCGCTGACCATGCACTTCCAGTATGCGGCTCTCTGCAAAGCCACCTCGCAAGGCTTGGCGAACCGCTGCGGGATCAGCCCCGCCAGCTTGTGCCAGCAACAAGGCTTCGGCAACGATATTAATCGTGGCGCCAACTATCAACTGATTACAGAGTTTGGCCAGTTGCCCTGTCCCTGGACCGCCTACGCGCTGTGGCTTGCCCATGGCAGACAATACCTGTAGCACTTCTGGATAAACTGCTTCATCCGCCCCCGCCATAATCGCCAAACTGCCCGCTTCAGCACCGATGACGCCGCCGGAAACCGGTGCATCAATAAAATGCACACCCTGTTTCTGTAGCAAGGCATGTAGCGCCTGCGCCTGTGATTGCTGTATGGAGCTCATATCGATGACGATGCTACCCACGCGCAAGGCTGGCAGAATTTGTGCTATCACGCCTGCCACAGCATCGCCATCTTCCAGCATGGTAATGACGATATCCGCATTGGATTGCCTGACTGCCAGCAAGGCAGTGTCTGCCACAATGCCGCCATCTGCCATTAGTGTTTCAGCTTTTGCACGGGTACGGTTCCAGGCTGTCACTGGATAGCCTGTAGTCAGCAAACGGCGCGCCATGGGCTTTCCCATCAAACCAGTGCCGAGAAAAGCGATAGTTGTTTCAGATACTGTTTTCACACTGATCCTTTAATGCAGATATGATTGCCGGAACTAAATTGTAAACGCTAGCTCTTAGGAGCGTATTGCAAGAGATTGCTACAATAGGGGCTGTGGTTTTATATTGATGTCCTATTGATTTCTTATTTTCACCTGAAAGCCCATTTTATGCGCCTGCGTATTTCATCTTTAATCGCCATTGCCATCACTGCCATGTGCGCCAGTTCATCTGTATTCGCCATAGATTCCGCTTCGCTGGAATTTGCCACTGGTAACAAAACCAAGATGCTGCGCCTTGGTTTGCAATCAAGCTGGGATAATAAATGGTTTGCCTCAAACGGCACTCACATCGGTGGCTACTGGGACTATACCCTCGCCCAATGGCGTGGCAGTAATTTCGAAGGCAAGGGCGGGACACAAAACCTGGCAGATATAGGCGTTACTCCTGTCTTCCGCTTTCAAAATGATAGCAAAAAAGGTTTTTACGGCGAAGCTGGCATAGGCTTGCACATGCTGTCAGAAATTTATGACAACAATGGCCGACGGTTCTCGACCAATTTCCAGTTCGGTGATCATATCGGCGTCGGTTATGTCACCAAAGATGGCTGGGATTTGAGTTTCAAGATCCAGCATTATTCAAATGGTGGTGTTAAACATCCGAATCCAGGTGTGAATTTTGCGGTGTTGAAGGCTGGGTACGCGTTTTAAGGTCTTAAGATCTCGTCTGCAGAGACTCTCATGGAATAAAAGGTTGCTTGTATGCAGCCTTTTTCTCAACGCCTCTTAACATAGAGTGTGCAGACGAGCCTTAAGGCAATTTGCGCCGATTACAGGTCATTGACCATCATCTGATTCTTGATATCAAGTTCGTTCAAACGTTGAGCCAACTCACGCATGCTGCGTGGATCCATTACGATTTCAGATGACCTGGCAGCATGCAAATGCTTGATTTCGCTGAATGTAGAAGTTTGGTACAGCTCATATTTTAGAAAATAGAGCTGCTTAGCTGACAAAACTTGCATCTCAATTCGTAAAATAAGTTCTTGCTCAATTCCATCAGGAAACCCTACCGTTGCAGTTCCATGGGTTTCAAATCCAACACACTTGCCCTCTGCAGCAGCACGATCAAAGTCTTCCTGCGTATCTACCCAATGCACTTGCTGACTGCAACTATCGCAATATCTCGTTTTATCACTATCTGTTCGAGTCAATTCATTCCACGTCTTTGGACAAATGAAGGATAGATTGCGCTTAATCATGGGAGTTATTGGGTTGCGTAAACTGTGGTATTGACGGAAGAGTATATAGAAGTTCATAGGGCCAGCAAGATAAACAGATATTTCTATTTATTAACGAAAGCCACTAGGCTCCTGCCTGTGCAGGAGCGACGATGTTAAGTTTTCATGCTGAAATGCGTACACGTAGATGCAAGACCTGGACTACAACTTTGCCGCGAATACTGACGATGCGGGCAGTCATCCGCTCAGGTTAGAAGAGAATTAGCCTGATGATCGTCGCGCCAGCGGATGCTGGAGCCCGGTGTCGTTGGCTGATCGGCCGAGCGGTGAGCGAGAGGAGAGAATAAGTGACCAGAGG
>NZ_JBWKQH010000019.1:0-29437 GCF_059418665.1 Undibacterium sp. GW821-FHT07F11 | reverse complement strand
GTTTTTTTTGTGCGAGGTGGTATTGGTGCGGCTTCAGTTCGCATCAATTCTGGAGGGTAGGGCAATAGGAAGGTGCGTGCAAACTCTGGATTCCTGCATGCCAGCCAATCGTCCCAGTCTTCAGGTCTGAGTATGACAAGTGATCGCTTTTCATCGCCAGGCTTGTGAAACCTATGCATGACTGGATGGTCGTCCGCGTTGATTGTGATCTGCGTGAATGAATAGCTGACGCTGCCGTCTACCTCTTTCCATTCCTTGTACAAACCTGCCACGGCAAAATCTGGCTCATCGATTAGGCCAATGTTCCAGTTGACGGCCTTGCCGGTCTCGTAGCACGGCTCGCTGAAATGCTCCATGGGCACGAGGCACAGTTGCCCATCTTTCCAAGGCCGTGAATACGTTCGCAATTCGCCAATCGTTTCCGACCTGGCGTTCATCGTCGAATAGCGTTTGCCAGGCGGCTGCTTGGCTTTTGGCAGCAACCCGTAATTGCCGAGTACTGCTTCCCGCACACCATTGGCCCCATGCCTAATAATCGGGGCTTTGTAGTCTGGCCATGTCTCGCGGTACCAGTCTTCTAAGTTGCGACCGGTGGCTTTGAAATGCTCAATTTTTTCGGGGCGAGTAGGGGCGTAGTGTGTGCACATGCTGTCTCCGGCGTGAGAAAAATAGGTATATTATTTCAATAACAATCTTTTATTAATACCGCGGACGATTAAAATTAACGGATACAACAAAACACTTCATAGAGTTGAATTTGTGCTGATTTAAATCGTATTATAAATAACCTGCAACGATAGCTGACCGTCAAATGAATGAAATTCAAATACTAAACCGACAAAAAGCTATTAAATTAAAAAATGCAAACTGCCCGTATTGCGGGAAAGTCTTTTCAGAGTTTCTAAAGTCAAATGTCGAGCATGTTATCGGCCGACGTTTTGTTCCAAAGGGCACGCTGTCCGCGCAGTGGAATTTAATTTTGAATGCATGTGTAGATTGTAATAATACAAAATCGGACTTAGAAGATGACATCTCTGTCATTTCCATGATGCCAGATAACTTTGGTAACTTCCCATCGGACGATCCGAGATTGAAATTGGAAGTTGATCGCAAGGTCCGCATGTCAAGAAGTCGTCTCACCGGCAAAACAGTAGCGGACAGCCATGAAGAGATAGTAATAAAGGGCGAGTTCGGTTCATTGGACTTCAACTTCAAATTTATTGCGCCTCCCCAGACGGAAGAGAGAAGAATTTATCTGCTATCTCATTACCATTTCCGAGCATTCTTTTACTGGATAACGTACCAACCCAATTTGCGCCGAGGCGGTTTCGCACCAGGTATTTATCATCCCGTTGCAACTTGCCGTCGAGCAGACTGGGGGGCACCGAGAATGCGTTGGTTCATGAACGTTGTACGTGATTGGCACGTGAAGGTTCATGCCATTGGCGCTGATACTTTTTTCAAGACATTTGTACGGCGACATCCCAAAAAAGAAGTATGGTCTTGGGCCCTGGAGTGGAATCATTCAGTACGTGTCATTGGCTTCTGTGGCGATCATGATTCAATTCTGGAGTTGATGGCTTGTGCGCCACACCATAGTTCAGAGTTTTCACAAGAGACGCGTAATCATTCCTTCCGATTTCGTGTGGAAGTGCCACTTCCAGATGATGCTGATGATCTTTTTAGTTTCTTTGCAGACGTGAACCAAAATAACGAATAACCACACTTCAGTCTGATGTTGTCTCTGGAAGAAATTTGCCATCCGGTGCGCAAAACGCCGTATTTGACGCACTGTATGCATAGCCAGTAGTGCAGAATTGGCGGGGCTTTCCAGCGTATGCCGTTGCGCATCATGTGACTCGAAATCAGGCGTAGTAGCAATACTATCGGGGGTTCGAATCCCCCCCTCTCCGCCAGAATATGAAAAGCCTTTGGAGTCCAAGGGCTTTTTTGTATCTGATTGGCATTTTTATGCGCCAGTAGGGCCCAACTATCCGGGCTTCCTTTTCGATTAAATTTATGCTAAGCTCCCCGACTGTCTAAAATTTAGGCACATTCTTTTATTTCCCGAATTGTTGCTCTGATGCTGATCACCGTGTGAGTTCAGTGAAAATTTTTGCAGAAGCACATCTCTCAGGCTAGACGATCAGGTATCAAGTGAACGCAATAGATCAAGCAAAGGCGCAAACAAAAACGCAAGCAAAAGCAAACCCGGGCAGGAACGTGCTGCGAAGAAACGCCGGTTTCACTCTGCTGGAATTGCTGGTTGTGGTGGTGATCATAGGTTTGCTGGCTTCGTATGTAGGGCCAAAGTATTTCGCACAAATTGGCAAGTCTGAGGCGGCGGTTGCAAAGGCTCAAATTACTGCGTTTGAAAAAGCACTGGATACTTATCGTATCGATGTGGGGCGTTTTCCAACGAGCGAAGAGGGGTTGACTGGTTTGCTGGAAAATCCATCTGCAAATACAAAATGGAATGGACCTTATTTGAAAAAATCCATTCCACTTGACCCCTGGGGGCGTCCTTATCGCTATCTGTCGCCAGCAAAAGACAAGGATTTTGAAATTGTCTCTTACGGCAAAGATGGTCAGGCAGGCGGCACAGGTGATGACGCCGATATTAGTAATTAGTAACTAGGTGCTTTTGGCGCAAACTTTTTAAATTAAACTATGCGCTTCAAAATAAGGGCACTGACACCTGATCAGCAAATCGTTGAGGAAATCGTTGAGGCGCGCACTGAAGCCGACGTACGCCTGGTGATAAAGGGCCGTGGCTGGGTGATCTCGTCATTGCAGCAAACCGGTTCCCTTTCAATATTGAAATCTGGTCGCTCCGGGGTAAGTCCTGGTAAATTTTCTCTGCTCCTGTTTAGCCAGGAATTGCTGGCTTTGCTCAATGCGGGCCTGACTATAGTCGAAGCACTGGAAGCCTTGCTCGAAAAAGAACAAAGTCAGGAAATTCGTGCTGTATTGTCTACCGTCCTGACTGGTTTGCAGGAAGGGAAGCGCTTTTCCCGGGTATTGGCTGAGCAAGAAGAATATTTCCCAAGTTTATTTGTCGGTATTGTGCAAGCGTCAGAAAGTACCAGCAGCCTGTCCCCCTCATTGGCGCGATTTGTTGAGTATCAGCAGCGCATTGATGTTGTCCGCAATAAAATTATCAGTTCTCTCATTTATCCTGCCATCCTGTTTTTGGTTGGTGGCGCCGTTACCTTCTTTTTGCTGGTGTATGTCGTGCCGCGTTTTGCTGAAGTCTATCGAGGTACCGGGCGTTCACTGCCATGGTCGTCCCAACTGTTGCTGAATTGGGGGGCTTTTGTGACAGAACACGGTTCTGTATTTACTCTGGTTTGTCTGGCAGGCATTTTGTCACTAGGTATCTTCATCAAAGGCGTGTGGCAAAAAAACGGTGCTTTGGGTCTGGTCGCCAAATTCCCGGGGTTTAGTGAATCTATTCGTATTTATTCTTTATCCCGGCTGTATATGACCCTGGGTATGTTATTGGATGGTGGTATTCCCATCGTTGCTGCCTTGAATACAGCTGCCAGTATGGTCGGCGCAAATATGCAGATGGCTCTACATCAGGCGACCACTTCGATTGAATCTGGTGTCATGTTGTCTGAAGCTTTTGAACGTTATGAACTGACTACACCAATTTCGCAGCGGCTGTTAAGAGTGGGCGAACGCACTGGTGAATTAGGGAAGATGCTGACGCAATCGGCAAATTTTTATGAAGGCGAAATCACGCGCTGGATAGACCGTTTCATTCGTAGTTTTGAACCAATTCTGATGGCAGTCATTGGCCTGATTGTTGGCACTATCGTGGTGCTTTTGTATATGCCTATATTTGATTTGGCGGACGGTCTTTCATGAATAGTGCTTTCGATAATATGACTAGCGTACTGGTTACACCAGAATTGCTCCAACAAGCCAGGGACTATGCCAATCAACATCACGTCAGTATGTGGCTTGCCCTGCAGAACCTGACGCAAGTTGAAGCCAGGAAGTTACTGCAGACGCTGGGCCACTATTGCGACATGCCCGTGATGGAAACGATGGAATTGCAGGCGCACGTGCCGGCTTTTGATTTGCTGCCACTGAACCGTGCCATGCAAAAACAAAGCCTGATACTGCGTGACGCGCAAAACTGTTTGTTTGCAGTCATATCTGATCCTTTCGATCCCGACGTCCAGATCTGGCTTGGCTCTATCGCCAAATCTCCCATACAGTTCCGGCTGGCATTGAATACCGACATACAGGCATATTTGTCACGTCATGAAGAGTCAGCACGAACAACTGATAGCCTGGCAAATACAGGTTCCCTTGATGCACAGAGTAAACGCGAGAGCAAGGCTGCCACCAGGCTGTCATTTGAATCTGTTTCAGAAGCAGCCAGTCCCGCAGTCAAGCTGGTCAATACCACCTTGTATGATGCTTTAAAGGCTGGCGCGTCAGATATCCATCTGGAAAGCACGGCACAGGGTTTGAGCGTCAAGTATCGCATTGATGGTGTACTCGATCACATCACTTCGACAACCGGTATTGCCGATGCGGAACAGGTAATTTCCCGCCTTAAGGTATTGGCTGAACTTGATATTTCAGAGCGTCGCGTGCCGCAAGATGGCAGTTTCTGCATTGAGGTTAATGACAGGGAAATCGATTTGCGACTCTCCATCATGCCCAGCATACATGGTGAAGATGCGGTTATCCGTATCCTCGACAAGCGCGCAATGGTTGAAGCTTATGGTGCACTCAGTCTTGAGGCATTGGGTTTTGATGAGGCGTCGCTGGTTACCCTGCGCATGTTGACAGAAGAGCCGTATGGCATGCTACTGGTAACAGGACCGACTGGTTCAGGCAAAACAACCACGCTGTATGCGGCTCTGTCAGAAATCAATAGCGGACGCGAAAAGATCATTACCATTGAAGATCCGGTTGAATATCAATTGCCCGGCATATTGCAAATCCCTGTCAATGAGAAAAAAGGGCTTACCTTTGCCAAGGGTTTGCGTTCCATCTTGCGTCATGATCCCGACAAGATTATGGTGGGTGAAATCCGTGATCAGGAAACAGCAGAAATAGCCGTGCAGTCAGCATTGACGGGCCATCTGGTGCTTACCACCGTGCATGCCAATAATGTATTCGATGTATTTGGCCGCTTTGCTCATATGGGTATCGATCCTTATGCTTTTGTCTCTGCATTGAATGGCATCTGGGCGCAGCGTCTGGTACGCATCAATTGCCCGCACTGTTCGACAGAAATCAGTGTTGATGAGCATATGTTGAAGCGGGTCAACCTGACTGCGGAAGACGTTCATGATTTCCACTTCCGGCAAGGGCAGGGCTGTGGCGATTGCCGTGGAACCGGCTATAAAGGCAGGCGTGCCATTGCCGAGATACTCACTTTAACGGATGAAATTCGTGAAATGATTATCGAAAAACGTCCTATCAGGCAAATCAAGGACGCTGCGCGTCGCAACGGTACTACTACCTTGCGTGAAGCAGCGTTGGCAATGGTCAAGCGCGGCGATACGACGCTGGAAGAAATTAAAAGGATTACGCTCCATGCTTAAATTCTTTTGTTCTTCCTTATTGGTCGATATCAAAGTCGGGCAGATTCATATCAGCCGACAAGCTGCAAAATTGCGTCGCTCGCCGGAACTTGAAGCTGCACTCTCGTTTCCGCTGGATATAGAGCAGGATGTCAGTGATTTTGGCCTGCAATGGGAGTCGGCATTCGCCAATTACCTAGACAGAAAAGGTTTACTGGAAATAATACTTGACAACGTGCTGGTCAAATTTTTTGTGCTGGCGCCACCCGCACATGCGCAGTCTGTAAAGGATTTGCACGCTGCAGCCCGGATGAGGCTGGAAACTTTGTTTAATGTGACCAGCGATGACTGGCTCATCAGTGCTGACTGGCAAAGCAATAAACCGTCATTGGTCTGTGCCATTCCCAAGACGCTTTTGGCAAAAATCAGTGGTGCGAGTGAAAAATCGGCTCAGCGGATATTGAGCTTGCAACCTCGCTTTGTATGGATGTGGAACCAATGCAAGCAAAGATTTTCAACCGACACCTGGTTTGTATCTGTTGAAAAGCATGCGATGACGCTGGCCGCATTTCAGGACGGATCTTTGCGCATGGTCAAAACCATATTGTTGCATGATGCCAGCGACGATGCATGGTTGCGTACCCAATTGCAAAGAGAAGCAATGCTGCATCAATTGAATCCACCTGCACAATTGTTGCTTGCAGGTCGTATTCCAACTACCTGGCAATATAGCGTGTTGCGCCAGACTGACCAGTATCAGCTCGCAAAAAAAGATCTAGCAGACAGTAGTGCTGATGTCAGGGTTTTGCCGAAGAACAGAGCGGGAGCAGTTTCATGACATCGATACGGATAGAGTTCGCCCCGGATTCAATCGCGAAACGTTTGCATTACACCTCATTCCCGGTACTGTTGCTGACTGTGCTCGTTCTGGTTTTGCTGGGTGGTTTGGTCTGGCGTGGTAATCAATTGTTTCAAGATCGTATGCATGCTGCAGAAAAAATGCAGAGCTTGCAGGCTGACATAGAGAAAATTGAAAAGAAGCAATTGAAGACGCCGCCACTCAAGCTACCGCAAGAACAAGTGATTGCGGTCAATCAGGCAATTGCCAAACTCAATCTGCCATGGACAGACTTGCTTGATGCCCTGGAAAAAGCCAGTTCTGACAAAGTAGCCCTATTGCAGGTAACGCCGAACAGTCAAAAGGCCAGTCTTAAAGCAGTGGCAGAGACAAAGAACAGCGACGACATGATTGCTTATATCGAAACCTTGAAACAGCAAAAATTGTTTACCACCGTGATTCTTGAAAAACACGAAATCAATGAGCAAGACCCGAATAAGCCATACAGGTTTCAATTTGACGTGCAATGGCGCGACGGAGTCAGGCAATGACAACGTCCCAAGCAAGAAATGCTTCAAACTTGCCAAGGCAAATCCGGCTCGCCATTGCGTTGTCAGGGCACACATTTGGCTGGTTCAAATTACTGTTGCTGTGCTTGCTGCTTGCAGTTGGCACGGCTTGGTGGCGCGGCGTGCCCTATATGCAAAAGCAGATTTACAGGATGGAAGAACAGCAAGCTGATCTGCAGATAAAACGCCAGCAATTGAGCATGGCCAAACAAACGCCAGTACTGGACGATAATTTGCAGCGTCTGAATGCATTTTATGAATTGCTGGGTGAAAAGAAACACGTAGAACAGCAAGTGAAAACCATACTGTATTTAGCCAATGAAGCAGGCGTCAGCCTGAAAGCTGGTGAGTATCAGCTGGCAGAAAACAGTGCAGGCAGATTTTTCACCTACAAAGTGCAATTGCCCGTGAAGGGGAGTTATTTGCAAATCCGCAAATTTGCAGAGCAGGTTTTGCTGACCATCCCATTTGCATCGCTGGATGAAACTTCATTCAAGCGTGAAGCCATCAATGGCCCTGTGATCGAATCGAAAATGGTGTTCACCTTATATGTTGGTACAAACACGACATTGCCTGGCAGGGGTTTTGAATGAACCTGCGCAAAATTTTACTGGGCGGCGGCTTGCTCGTGGCTGTATGGGTAGCCTTTTATGCAGACAAAACACCTGACAGCGACATTGTTGAAGCCGTAACACCTGCAAAGAGGGGGCAGGTGGTACAGACAAGCCCTACTGCTACAAAAGTAGTGGATGCCAAAGCAAAGATGCCAAGCGCGAATCAGGTGCAGGAAATTGCTACTATTGTCGACAGAAAGCAATTAATCGCTGGTGACTACAAGGGTAATGAAAGCTTCTTTGGTACGCAAAACTGGACGCCGCCACCGCCACCTGCAGCGAAACCACCGCCGCCACCGCCTCCAACTGCACCGCCTTTACCATTTCGCTATCTGGGTAAAAAGACAGATGATGGCCAGATGGAAGTTTACCTGTCCAGTGGTGACCGGACTTTTATCGTCCAGGAAAAAACTATTATCGAAAATATCTACCGTGTTGATGCCATCAAACCCACCATGATGAGCATCACCTACCTGCCCTTGAATCAGGTACAGACTTTGCAAATCGGTAGTGCAGATTAACTAATTGAGTACTTATGAAATCATTTCAACACTTGCCGTGTCGTCGACTGCTTACCCTGGTGGCTGTGTGCATCTCGCTGTTTGGCTGTGCTGCACAGATGGCCTATCGTGACGGCAAAGACCTCATCGCACAGGACAAGCTTGAAGACGGTCTGGAGAAATTCAAGTTCGCCATGGCAGAGGCACCGGGCCAGCTTGAATATCGCAAGGCTTACCTGAAAACGCGTGAACAAATCATCTATAGTTTGCAAGAGCAGGCAGACCAGTCAGTCAAGCTGGAAAAGTTGGCTGCCGCAAGAACTCATTTTCAAAGAATTTTGAATATCGATCCGGCAAATGAACAGGCTAGGGCGGGGCTATTCAAGCTGGAGCAACTTGATCAACATGCGGTATTGATCGCCGAGGCGCAGGCTTCGTTTGATAAGAAAGAATACAGCCGTACTCAAGCCCTGACTAAAAAAGTGCTGGCAGAAAACCCTGGTAGTGTAGCAGCCAATAAATTGGCCAGGATGGTCGCCGAGTCTGTCGTGCAGGCACCGCAAGAAACAAGGTTAAACGCAGCTTACAGAAAAACCATCAATATTGAATTCCGTGACGCGCCGGTCAAGCAAGTTTTTGAAGTGATTTCCCGCACGTCGGGCATTAACTTTTTATTTGACCGTGATGTCAAAACTGATCAGCGTACTTCATTGTTCTTGAAGAACAGCACGATAGAATCAGCCATCCATTTCACATTGCTGACCAATCAACTGGAGAAGCAGGTTTTGGATGGAAACACTATCCTGATCTATCCCAATACTGCAGCCAAACAAAAAGAATATCAGGAGATGGTCGTCAAAAGTTTCTACCTGACTAATGCAGAAGCCAAAAACGTATCGAACTCACTCAAAACACTGGTCAAGACACGTGACATCGTTGTCGATGAAAAACTCAATATGCTCATCCTCAGGGATAGCCCTGATGCCATCAAATTGGCGGAAAAAATCATCGCCCTGCAAGACTTGCCTGAACCAGAAGTGATGCTTGAGGTTGAAATACTGGAAATAAAACGCACCCGCCTGCTGGAACTGGGCATGCAATGGCCAAGTTCACTCAGCCTTGCGCCTATATCATCGGCAGCTGGCGGTGCATTGACCTTGCGTGATTTGAAAACCAATCTCAATCCGTCCACCATCAGTGCTACTCTTGGGCCAGTGTCCGTCAAGGCCAGGCGTGAAGTGGGTGATGCCAATCTTTTGGCCAATCCGCGCATACGTGCCAAAAACCGTGAAAAAGCCAAAATACTGATAGGTGAGCGTGTACCTAATATCACCACCACTGCCACGTCCACTGGTTTTGTTTCTGAAAATATCAACTACATTGAAGTGGGCTTGAAGCTTGAAGTCGAACCAACCATTTATCTCGATAATGACGTTGGCATCAAGATAGCGCTCGAAGTGAGCAGCCTGACTAATCAGTTAAAGACACAATCTGGCTCGGTCGCCTATCAAATAGGCACCAGGACAGCCAGCACAGTCCTGCGCCTGAAGAATGGTGAGACACAAATATTGGCAGGCCTGATCAATGATGAAGAACGCAATTCAGGCACCAAAGTGCCAGGCCTTGGTGAAATGCCAGTTGTTGGCCGCTTGTTTGGCAGTCAGCTTGATGATAGTCAGAAAACTGAAATCGTACTCTCGATTACACCGCATCTGATACGCAACATTCAACAACCAGAATTGCGCAATGCCGAATTCCAGTCAGGTACCGATAGCAGCTTCAGGATCAGGCCAGAAATGTCCGACACTACGCCCGCATCAAACGCGGTTCCTGGCAGCACTTCATATGACGCAGCAAAGAGCACTGTAAAAACTGATGCCAATCCGGCTAATGGCCTTGGTGGGGGCAATAACAATGCAAACGGTGCTGGTAGTATCAATGGTGGCGTGGGTGGCATCAATGGTGGTATAGCGGGCACAGGTGGCATTGCCAATGTAGGTATGCCGCAAATGGAATGGCAGGGGCCGCGTAGCGTAAAAATTGGCGATGTATTTTCATTGCAGTTGATCATGCAATCAGATCAGCTCGTTACCAGCGTGCCGCTCATTCTGGGTTTTGATCCCAATGTCTTGCAAGTGGTGAATGTGAGCGAAGGCATCTTCCTGAAACAGGGCGGGGCACCCACCAATTTTAATGCTTCGATAGATCCCAAAGGGCAAGTGACTGTCAGTAACACACGCACTTCTGGCGGTGCCAGCAGCCCGGGTAGTCTGATGACCATCAACTTCCGCGCCATGGCGGCGGCAGAATCAACGCCACTCAAAATACTGTCTGTTACGCCAGTTGGTGTGGCGGGGCGTAATTTGCAGGCCCAGGCCTTGCTGCCTTTTAATGTTGAAATTCTGCCCTGACAGTTAAAGGCATAAAAAGAGCATAAATAAGTACAAACGACATGAAACGTGCAACCGCAAATGGCTTCACTTTAATAGAATTGCTGATTACCCTGGCAATTTTAGGCCTGCTGGCAAGCATTGCCATGCCCGTTGCGCAGATAGCTGTACAGCGTGGCAAAGAGAAAGAATTGAAGCTGGCTCTGCGTGAAATACGTACAGCAATAGACCAGTACAAACGCCTGAGTGATGAAGGGCGCATTCTCAAAAATTTCAATTCAACTGGCTACCCGGCAAATCTGGATATGCTGGTAGAAGGTGTTGTTGATCAGCGCGATCCCGGTCACAGGAAAATATATTTCCTGCGCCGTTTGCCGCGCGACCCTTTGCAAGCTAATCTTAATCTGGATGCCGCTGCCAGTTGGGGCAAGCGCAGTTATGCCAGTGAGGCGAATGATCCACAAGAGGGTGACGATGTGTATGACGTTTATTCAACCAACTCACAACAAGGCTTGAACGGCATCGCCTACAGGCAATGGTGAAGACATGCGAACACAAATGAATTTATCTGTGCAATATAAGCGAAGCAGTGGTTTTACATTGATAGAACTGCTGGTCGTGCTCGCGATTGTCGCCTTGCTAAGCACTTTGACATTGCCCCGTTATTATCAGAGTCTGGATAAAGGCAAAGAAGCCGTGCTGGTAGAAAATCTGCGCACAACGAGGGAAAGCATTGATAAATTTTACGCAGACACTGGCCGCTATCCAGAAAACCTGGAGGAACTTGTTGAGCGTAAGTACCTGAAAGATTTACCCATAGACCCCATCACAGAAAGCACGACGAGCTGGCAAATTATTGCGCCGGTGGATGGTGCTCAAGGGCAGGTCTACAACATACAAAGTGGCGCGCAAGGCCAGCGTGCTGACGGTACGGCTTATCGTTCCCTTTGAATGAGCGCATGCAGAAAAATACCAAAGTCAAGCTCCGGCGGAGCAAGTCAGCATTCCATCAAGGCGGCATGGCTTATCTTGGTCTGCTATTGAGCCTGGCCTTGTTATCGATTGCCGCATTGGCCACCATGCAAGTTCATAGCCTGATGCAAAGGCGGGCAGCAGAAGAAGACTTGCTTTTCATCGGACAACAATTCCAGCAAGCCTTGCTGAGTTACGCCAATGCCACGCCACCTGGCGGGCTGAGGGCTCCTGCATCACTCAATGACTTGCTGCGCGACCCGCGTTATCCCATGCCACGCCACCATGTACGCCAGCTTTATCTTGATCCAATCACTTTGCAGGCGGATTGGGGTTTGCTGTTGTCGCCTGATGGAAAAGGCATTATCGGTATCCACAGTAAATCAGAACGTGCGCCGATCAAGATCGCCCAGTTTCCGGCCTCATTGAGGGGTTTCGAAAATAAAAAAAGCTACCAGGAATGGGTATTTAAAGTACTTTAAATGTAACTGAAAATGCGTGGTGTGGCACCATTGTTGTTTAAGTAGCAGTAATACCACTTTATAAAAAAAGCAGAAATTTAAAATGCTGCTTTTAATTAATATTGCTATAGAAAAATTATTTTTTGTGCATCTTCCTGAATATTCCTCAGATATCACTAGTAGTGATACCAGTTATGGGGAATTTAGTACTTGCCACAAATTGTAACAATAGTTACTATCCGGGTTCAAATTTTTAACGTCTATCTGCGATCTCTCAAATTTACTACTGAGGTTCGGCTCAGTGCGTTTATTTCAGGGGTCTGCTGTGCTTCAAAATGTTGGTACTTTTGCGCGAAACTTGTTGGTTGGCGTTCTTTTTTTGTTGGCCTTATTGGTAAATAGGGCTCATGCGCAAACTACAGCACAAATGGCCAATGGCCTGCAATGGCTCAATGCGCAGGTACAAGCCGACGGCAAACTCAGTGGTGAGGCGCAATCCATTGCAGCTCCCTTGCAGGCGCGCTCAGAAGCCGCGCAAACATTGAAACTGTTGGCGACGTTGCCGACTAGCTTGGTATCAAGTATTGCCGCAGACACCGAAAACAATACCGAATACCTCGCACGCAAGATTATTTCATTGAGGGCCAATGGCCAGGATCCGGCGAATTTACTGGATCTGCTGCTCACACGTCAAGGCGTGGAGGGCGGCTTTGGCGGTGCATCGTATTACTCCAGTAATGTCGTTGATACAGCATGGGCAGTATTGGCATTAGCGCAAACTAACGGTGGGGCGAATGACGCCGCTAATCGTGCACGCGCCTATCTCGTCACCCAGCTCGCATCCGATGGTGGTGCATCTGGGCCAAATGACTGGAATCGCAAATACAGCAGCGCTATTATTTTGCTTGCATTGCAAACTGTGTCGGATGGTAGTAACACCGCTATTGTCAGGGCGCTGGCGTCCTGGTTGCAACAACAGCAAGCTGCCGACGGCAGCTGGTCAGGCAATACCTACCTCACTGCGCTTGTTATGGCCGGTATTGTGCCGGTGACAACGGATGCTGCGGTACGCACTAATGGGCGTAATTTTCTGGTATCGAAGCAGGGGGCAGATGGCAGCTGGAGTGCCGATCCTTTCCTGACGGCCCTGGTATTGCGCGTGCTCTCTGGACAAGCTGGATCACCGGGCAGCGCTGGCGTTTTGCAAGGACAACTGGTTGATAATGCCACCAATGTACCTTTGCCTGGTGCGGCTGTAACCTTGTCCGGTACATCAAATCAAGTAGCGACAACCGATGTGTCCGGGCGGTTTGCCTTTAATGGCTTGGCGTCAGGGAATTACTCAGTAACGTACTCCCGTGTTGGCTATACTTCCAAAAATGCCAGTTATAGCGCTGTCGCGGGTCAGATAAGCGATGCAGGCATAGTCAAGCTGGCCCAACTTGCAGGTACCGGTATTATTCGCGGTCAAGTGACTGCGACGAATGGCTCGGCATTGCCCGGTGTGGCCATATCCTTGTCAGGGGCGGCAACGCTGAACGCGACTTCCGACGCTAATGGACGTTATGAATTCATCGTGCCATCGCCCGGCGCCTTTGCGATTTCAGCCAGCCTGACTGGTTATAAAACTGCCTCATCCAGCGGTACGGTCGCGGCAGGGCAAACTGTATTGTTTGCGCCAGTGTTATATGCCAATAACGAAACCACTCCAGGCACCATCCGGTTTACAGGTAAGGTCGTATCCGCTGGACAAAATACGCCGTTGGCGGGTGTAGCCATACAGATTGGTGGCGCGGCAAATAGCAACGCTGTGACAACCGCAAATGGGCAGTTTGATCAAACCTTGAATCCCGGTAGTTATACTGCCACTTTCTCACTGTCAGGTTATACTTCGGTCACGCAAATCTTTACTGCTTCTGCTGGTAGTGTCGTTGATGCTGGAACCGTTACCCTGATGCCAGTCAAGACCAGCACTAGCATCAAAGGGAAAGTCGTCAATACGTCCAATGCTGTAATCGCAGGGGCATCGGTACAGATCGTCGGTATGTCCAATACCGCAACAACGGCGGCGGACGGTAGCTACTCCATTAATAATATCTCTGGTACCAGTTTCTCGGTGCGGACTAGTGCTGTCGGATATAACTCCCAAACGATCAATTTGCAGGTCTCCGCACCATCTGACCTCGTGCAAAATTTCTCTTTGGCACCGCAAACAGCCAGCGTGCTTTCCATTGGCGACCTGATTACCAGCCAGACCCATTACGGTGCTTATAAACCGGTCGCGATTCAGATCAATGTGCGCAACACCGGTACCGAAACTCGTTCGGGCACCTTCAAGGCGGCTATTGTTGATGCACAAGGTCAGATAGTTGATAACGTGGATGCAACCTGGACCAATGCCCAAGGTGGTTTGGTGCGCCAGTTTGATTTTCCGCCCGGCGACACCAGTTTGACCATACCCTGGAGTACTAATGCAAATGCGCCTGGTGCCTATTCCATCTTGGGAACTGTTTCTACAGGCACAGCCGGTGGCCTGGAAAATATCGACAGACAGGCAAGTATCGTGATTGATCCCACAACAGAGATCGGCAGCGTAACGGTATCGCCGAAACCACGTTTTGCTAACGTCGGCGAGACCAAGTCGATTCAATTTGGCATCGATGTATTCAATCGTTCCAACGTTCCAGTCAGCACGGACGTGGCCTTCCAGTTGCAAACTCCTGGTGGCAACATCATTTACGGCGGTACCAGCAAAATAGATTTGTTGCCTTCTGATGCCAGCAAATCGCTAGTTCTGACCGGTACATCTTACACATTTGCACAAAGCGGATCTCATCCTATATTGGTGCAGACATCGAATGGCCCGACACCGGCCACTGTCATGGGCGGCACTATTGTCGTCGCACCTGGCATACGCATTGAAATGAGTCAGGAACTTACACCATCAGTCGTAACGCCAGATGGGAATAAGAGGATACGCACCGATATCCTGCTCAAAGGAGTTGAATCAAAATGAAAAAAATAAACTACCAATGGGTTTGTATGGGAATACTCGCGGCATGTGCAATGTTCATCAAAACAAAGCAAGCGCGTAGCGTGATGGGCTGGATCGGTTCATTGGCCGTTGTGTTTGCGTTGTGTCTGAGTACGTTTGGCACAGCATCCGCAGCTACGCTCAATCTGACTGGCGCCACAATTTATGCTGTTGACAAAGATGGCGGGTATACCGGCAATGGCTGGGATACGGTTGGCTCCAATGGGGTATACAATCTCTACTTTCTAACGGGGTCTCATGTATTCCTGAATACAGGCAATGGTCTCGCTACCTCACCCAGCATTGACCTTTCCGTTGCAGGCACTTACACGTTTCTCGTCCGTTCCGATGGCAGCGGCTTTAATTGGACGGCACCTTTTGCTGGACTGAATCTGTTTTTCAACACCAGTATAATTCCAGGAATTTCTGTATCCGTCCCATTTAATGTCACGGCTCCTGCGCTGACGCCATGGGTTAAGCCTGGTCTTGGCATATTCGATCAAAATCCCATTCCTGGTGCCAACTCATTGTCTTTTGTAACCGAAGATGCAAAGGTGACGATGACCGCCTTTAGTTTCATGGACTACCGCAGTCCCGTAGTAGCACCAGAATACCCTGACTTAGTCGGCTCTTTGAATAGCAGTGGCAACGGCCTTAACGATTATTCCGCGACTATCACGCTTGTGGTAGCACCTACGCATCCTTTACTGCGCAACGTGCGCGTGGTGAAAACCTTGTCGAATGTTGATATCGACGTTGATACATCATCTTTTACCAAGCCTCCATTCAGCGTGACCGATGTGGGTAACCAGAAAATCATCGAATGGCGTTTTGACACCTTTAGTGCGGACGCAACCGATGATTTGGGTTTTGATATCATCTTTAAGAATCCGGTACCAAATGAAAAGCGCCTGGTCAGCTATAAAACAGCCCTGACGTATGATGACATCAGTGGCAACCTTGTGCGTACAGAACTGGACCCGCAATACGTCACCGTTTATTCATCCATTTTCCAGATCGTGCCAGCAACAGACAAGGCGTCGTATGCAGCCAATGAAATGGTTCAGATCACCAGCACCGTCAAGAACCTAAGTAGCGCGATTGGAACGGGCACGGTTAAAGTCTCGATCAAGGATGCCAACAACGTTCTGGTTGCCGAATTGGGTAGCACATCTCCACAGAGCATTGTAGTTGGTGGCACTGGCGTATTTAGTGGAGTGAATTTCGCAACCGGTAACACTTTTGCTGGTAATTACAAGGTTGTCGCAGAAATGATCAATACTGCAGGCCAGGTCATCGCCAGTGCATCGACTCCGTTCACTATTACTGCAGCCGCCGGAACTGGACTTAAGTTGTCAACGTCGACGGACAAGCAACAATACACTCCTTCCGAGACGGTGCGCATTAGTCCGCAGCTAAGCAATACGCAAAGCAATGCGGCGATCGATAATATCCAGGTTGTCACTACAGTGACCAACCCGGATGGCTCAGTGCGCTTCAGCAAAACCGAAACCCTGGCACAACTGTCAGCGGCAAATGCTAAAAACTACGCCTATAGTCTGCCATTGACTGGTGCAGCGCCGGGGCAATATGCAGTCAAGGTCACGGCAACTTCTGGTACTACTACGGTGCAAGCCAGTTCTGTCTTCATGGTGACAGCTTCTTCCAGTAATGGCAGTGGTCTGGTTGGTACGCTTACCGTTAATCCTACACAGGTAGCCGTGGGCAGTGCATTGGGACTTAACTTCAGCGCCAACAACCAGGGCAACAGCGCGCTGACAAACCAGGCGCTGAGCGTTAACATTATTGACCCTGTTGGTCAAAAAGTCGTCGCCCAGTTCCCGTATACCAGCACCATAGTTATAGGTGGTACATACAGTGGTAGCACGTCATGGACAGCCTCTGGTAGCACTGGTGCAAGCTATGTGGCGACTTTGACTGCAGCTTTTGGTGCCAACACAGTGACCCTGGCACAAGCTAGCTTCACTCTGACCGCACCAGAAATCAAGCTTAATACCATCATCGATACTGACAAAGCGAGCTATGCACCGACCGATATTGTCAAACTGCATGACCGCCTGACCAACATCACAGCCAGCCAGGCCGCCAACAATCTGCAGGTTGTGGTCACAGTCAAGAACCCGGATGGCAGCACGCGTTTCACTAAAACTGAAACCTTGGCGAGCCTGGCAATCAATGCCGTGCAAGACTATAACTACAGTATTAGTCTCAGTGCCGCTCCGGCAGGTCAATACACGACTTCTGTCGTGGTCAGCCTTACTGGTGGCACCGTCATCTCGCAAGCGAATGGTGTATTTACCGTAGCTTCCACCGCCAGCACAGGCAGTGGCTTGAAAGGCAGCATCACTGCCTCTGCACCGCAAGTGCCAGTTGGCAACCTCATCAGTTTCCCTTTCAGTGTCACTAATGAAGGTAATGCCGCTTTGACAGATTTGCCGCTGACCGTCAGCATCATCGACGCCACACAAAAAGTCATCGCCAGCTTCCCCTACAAAACCACGTTGCCAATGACGGGCGTGTTTGTGGGTAATACTGACTGGACCAGTGCAGGTACAGCAGGCGCGCAATACAATGCCGTGTTAAGCGCAAAAGTCGGCAGCAATACCCTGACGCTGGGCCAGGTCGGCTTTATGTTGACTTCATCCGCCGTCAGCCTGACCATCAAGCAGGCCGCAACGCCATGGCAAAACGTGCTCGTCTACAGCGCCTGCAAACGCGCTGCCGATGAATTGCTGGGCAAATGCGCCGCCACCAAGTTCCCCGCAGAAAATGCCGCGACCCTGGCCCAATGTGACACTGGCAGGGCAGGCGTACTCGACACTGTCCTCGCTAATCAGGGTATCAGCCACACCATCAGCACTGACGCAACGACTTTCCTGACACAACTGCGTAGTGGCAATTACAGCACTTACTGGATCAGCAATGGTGCCAGTGCCTTGGCTGAACCAGCAGCATCTGAACTGCTGGCAGCCATCAAGCGCGGGCAGGGTTTCATGCTTGATAGTCTGGTGACGGCAACCAATACCCAGTTGGCGCAATGTTCGGGCGTCACCAATAACGGTGCTTATGCAACAGCCCTACAACAGCTAAGCCTGTCTGGCGGCGTGTTTAGTGGTGCTGACCTGGCCGGGCCCGTTACCCAGACCAAACTGGCAACTGCTGGTGGTACTGTCGAGGCAACGCTGAAAGGCACGGCCACCAGCCCAGGTATCGTCAGCGCCAATTATGGCAACGGCAAAACCCTGGCATTCGGTTTTGACTGGAATGACACATTGAAGGCGCAAGGCAGCGAAAGCCGTTGGCCGCTCATGATCAAACAAGGTCTGGATTACCTGACCCCGGCAGCCGCAGATTTGAATGCGCTGTTGCCGGGCGATATCAGTAACCTGTCCAGCACTATTACCAATGCCGGTGCCAGCCAGCCTGTGCGTATCGTGCAAAGTCTGCCTGCCGGATCGGTGATCAAGTCCACTACGCCAGTAGCCACCATAGGCAACAATGGCAGTGGTGACGTGACGGCCACCTGGAACCTGACAGCTGCTTCTGCTGCCGACACCGTGGTGTCGGTACGCTGGCAGGCTCCGGTATCTGCTGGTACCTACAACGCCAACCTGGCCCTCAGCATGGTCAGTGGCGGTAATGCTACGCCTTACAAGTCGCAAGACCAGGCCATCAAAGTACAAAGCGCCAGCCAGATCAATGCGCAAACCATCACTTTGATACAAGGTTTGAACCTGTCAGCGCCAGCACAGCTTGCACAACGTACTGCCATCGTAGACTTGCTCAATCAGGTCAATACCGCAATGGGCAATAACAGCATGGACAAAGCCCTGCGTTTGCTGATTACGGTACAGGCGAAGTTGAAGAACATAGAAGCCGGTGTCGGCCCGGTCAGCAAATCGCTGGCCAACCTGATTGCGGTGGTTGAACGGCAAGGTGCGCGTTAAGCGCGATGCTATAAAAACAGAATAGTTGAATGATCATGAAATTAAACTTAAAACATTCTCTCAACACCAGTGTTGGTTTGCTGATGCACAGTGCACCTCGCTTGTGTCTTGCACTGGGATTGATATTCTCTGCCGCCGTATGTCAGGCGCAGCAAATTGATTTGGGAGTAGCTGGACAATATTCAGCCTTCATCTTTGGCAATGTCAGCAATGTTACTGACGTTGAAGGGCGGCTTGCCTTGGGGGGGGCCCTTAATACGCCCGGCGGCAGCATAGGTAACAAGATGAATGCCAATGATGCCCGCCCGGCACTTGTCGTTGGTGGGAACCTGGTTGCCTACGCCGGTAGTCTGGGGTCAAGCGCCAATAATGGTTTTGCGATCTACTCAGGTACTAAAGGCTCTTCACCTAAAGTCGCAAGCTATCTGGATTTTCGCAAGCAGGAAGTAGGGCCTATCGATTTTGAAGCAGAGCGCACCTATCTTTCAGTCCTGTCGCAACAATTACGCGCGGTACCAGCAACGGGAACTGTGAATCAAGTGTATGCCCAGGTAACACTCACCGGTAGCAACAGGGATATCGAAGTCTTTAACCTGACTGCGGATCACGTCATTAGTACTCATGATTTTGCATTGGCAAATGTTAAACAGGATGCATACCTGATCTTGAATGTCGCAAGTAATGCGCAGCGTACAGTGAAATTTGGGATCAGCATGTCTGCCTTCATCAATCGCCATAGCAAAGTGCTGGTCAATATGTACGATACCGAGCTGTTGAACTTCACCAATGTGGGCGTATATGGCAGCGTCCTTGCGCCTTATGCATGCGTCAAGAATTCAGGTGGGCATCTGGAAGGTATCGTCATTGCCGCCAGTTGGGATTCGAATATGGAAGTAGGTACGACCCTGTTTGTCCCAACCAATTAAAGATGCGGTAGCAATAACCGCATCGAAAGAATAAACCCGGCTTGATGCCGTCAGAAATACTTATTACCAAGAGTAAAACTTATGTTCCGCAACATTCCATTACAACGCAGCGTAGCCAGTATCGTCCTGGCGAGTTTCGTCAGCAGCCTGCTGTCCCCCTTGGCGATGGCGCAAGGTACAGTGACAGCTGCCCCCCGTGTTGCGGACAGTAACAACAGCGTTCTGCTGCCGCTGGGACCACGCAAACTGCCGACAAGCAAAGGTATGGCCGTCACCATGCCAACGGCCACAACAGCGAACACTAAAGTATCCCTGCTGGCCCCAGCACCAGCGGCCAGCAATACCGCCAGCACTGCCAGTGCCGACTATGCCCGCGCATTGAATAAACTGATCGACCTCAGTACGCAAGCCAGTCCGCAAAGTCTTGCCAATAACGCCTCAGCCCTGAGCGTCATCACCAGCATACGCAGTCAATACCAGATACTGCAGCAACAGCAGCAACTGATGAGCAAAGCTTTTACCGCAACAGAAAGCTTCCTCACCCAAAACAAATTAACCGGCACCGTCCTCCAGCGCCATCAAAGCATGGTCAGTGAATTTACTGCCCGCGCCAAACTGCTGCAAGATGCCTACGCTCCACTTGACAGTGCCGCAGCAGGCAAAGGCGATGTAGTTGCCGCACTCAAACAATGGCAACAAGCGATCAAGCAATACGCCAGCCAGGGCAGTGCACTCAACGGTACCAAACTGCCATGGGGTAACAATAGCGATCAGGCGCGTAAAACAACTACAGCATCAGCACAATCGAATCAGTTAGCTTCTGTCACAAGCACAAATCGCCAGTCACCACCGCCTGCATTTGCACCAGCGCCAAGTGCTGCCGTGGCAGCAGGTAGCCTGTCCGGGCTGACTTTGCCTGACACCATCCTGACCGATACACCAGTCGCTGCAGACCTCGCAGCCGCTGAAGAAATCCAGCTGACTTCAGACATACAGTCCCTGGCCGCCTCTTTGCAGAACAACCCAGTTGCCATCTACAACTACGTACGCAACAACATCAAATACAAAGTCGGTTATGGCAGCCTGCAAGGCGCAGCCCAGACTTTGCAAGCCAAGAGCGGCAACGACATCGATACCGCCAGTTTACTGATTGCGCTTAACCGTGCAGCAGGCATCCCATCCCGTTACGTCTACGGCACAGTCGAAGTTCCGACACAACGCTTACTGAATTGGCTGCACGTCGACAACGTTAGCGCAGCGCAATCATTGTTAAGTCAGGCAGGCGTACCCAACAAAGCCATTATCCAGGGCGCACAGATTACCGCCATCCAGGTAGAACACGTCTGGGTAGAAGCCTATGTCGATGCCAGCCCCAGCCGTGGTGCCCGCAACAACACCGCCAGCACCTGGCTGCCGCTCGACCCCAGCTTCAAACAACTCACATCCCAGTCAGCCTTGAACCTGCGCAGCAGCGTCAGCCTCAATGAAGCCGGTGTATTTGACATCGCCAAACAAGGTGCCAACTGCACCCCTGATTACGGACAAAGTCTCAACCAGGCCAATATCCAGACCAGCTTCACCAGCTACCAGAACCAGCTCAACCAAGTCCTGAATCAGCAAGGCACTGACCTCACCATAGGCACGGTATTAGGCAGCAACGTCATCAGCGCAGAGAACTACGCCATCCTCATGGGCAGCTTGCCCTATAAAACCATCGTTAAAAGCGCCGTCTTCCAGGTCATGCCGACCAACTTGAAGGGAGCAGTGCGCCTGCAAGTATTTGCCAACAGCGCAGCACAAGCCCAGGGCACAACCACCGTCAGTGTCAACAGCAGCTACGCCGCCCTGGCAGGCAAACGCCTGACCCTGAGTTTTAGTCCCGCCACCCAGTCCGATGCCGACGTACTCGCCGCCTACCTGCCCAAAGCCCATGCCGACAACAGCCCGGTGACTGCCAGCGAATTCCCGCTCAGCGTCCCCGGCTACCTGATACAGGTCAAGGCAGAACTCCGTCTGGATGGCCAGCTCGTCGCCAGCGGTGGCAGCTTCACACTAGGCAGCGAACTCAACGCTTCCATAGGCAGCTTCGAGCCCGCCAGTGGTGGCTGGAACGACAACAACTTCAGCGTCCATGCCGGTGACTATCACGCCATCGTTGCCGACACCCAGGGCATCAACCCCGCCCAACTGAACGCCGTCCAGCAAAGACTCACCGCTACCCAGGCTAAACTGACCAGCCAGCCCGGTAGCGTGAGCCGCGACGACCTCACAGGTGATTTACTGCACCAGACCATACTCGCTTACTTCGCCACCACAGACGCCAACAGCGCCATCTTCCAGCGTGCCGCAGGGGTGGTTGAACAACGCCTGCCTTCACTCGGCAGGGCAGTGGCACAAGCCATACCCGACATGGCCCTCGGCCTCGTCAACAGCGTCTCCTTCCCTGGTGTCGCACTTGATATTGACCGCCTCCAGACAGCGGTAGCAAATCAAACGGATGGTCTGAGTCCTGCCGCCTACACCCGCCAGAGCAACCAGCGCAATGTGGCTTACGCCCACATGGTTTTAGAAAAGCACTACAGCCAGTCACAAAACCCCACCGCTGCTGCCTCACCGATACGTGTGCTTGCCAAAGCCGCCGCGCTGCCACAGGCACAACAACAAAGCGTCTATGCAGTCACCAGCAGCAACCTTGCTGCTGCTCTGTTAAAGCTCAACCTCAGCAACAGCCAGTCCATCGATGTACAAAATGCCGTCGGTGCCGGTTACCGCGTCCTCGTCCCGCAAAGCCCACAAACCATGAGCGGCTGGACAGGGCAGGCCATGCAGATCGAAGACATCCAGACCGGTGCCGGTGCCTACCGCCTGTCCGGCAATAACGGCAACACCACCGCCGCCATCCTCGCCACGCAAGGTATGGGTTGGCTCGCCATGGCAGAACCAGCACTGGCTGCGGGCAGCATCACCCCAGCAGTCAATGCCGCCAAAGCCTACGACACCGTCCTCGCCAGCATGTTGCCTGGCGGCGGAATTGACAATACCGACAGCGTACGCTGGTCCTACTTCAGCGGCCAGGCCGACGTCGCCAGTGGTCTCTTCCTGGCCCGTCTGGCCGGTGCACAAAGCAATAGCACCTGCGACAACCTCAGCTCTATCATTGCCGCCAACCTCGGTACCACCACCGCCTTTGATGGTGACCCCGGTGATATCGCCAGCGTCCCCGTCATCACCAGCGCGCCTGTCACCGCCGCTGTTGCTGGCCTGGCCTACCGCTATCCCGTCGCAGCCCAAGACCCCAAAGGCGCCAGCCTCAGCTACAGCCTCACCGACGCACCCAGTGGCATGAGCATCAGCAGCACCGGCGTCATCAGCTGGGCCAGCCCGGTACTGGGCAGCTTCAACGTCACCCTGCGCGCTGACAATGGCAAAGCCTATGCAGAACAACGCTACCTGCTCACCGTCAGCGACCATGCCCTGGCACTCAGCATCAGCATGGCTGTGGCACCTGCACTGGTCAACATCGGCGACAAAGTCACCGTCACCGTCCTCACCAACGGCGGCACCGGCAACATCAGCACCAGCGTCACCGTTGATGGCATCGCACAAACACTTGATGCCCAAGGCACAGTCACCATCACCGCCACTGCCACAGGCGCGCACCAGGTCGTCGCTACCGCCAAAGATGACCTGAGCACCGTCACAAAAACCAGCCTCTACAGTGTCGCCAACCCCGCAGACACCAGCTTACCCACGGCCCAGATCAGCACCCCGACAGATGACGTAGAAATCACCGCCCCCACCACCGTCATCGGCACAGCCACTGCGCAAAACCTCGCCTACTACCAGCTACTCATGCGCGCGGCTGGCACCGACAAATGGCAAGAACTCGCCCGTGGTTACCAAAACATCAGCAACGGCACCCTCGGCAAGTTTGACCCGACGCAACTGCAAAACGGCATCTACGAACTCAGCCTTATCACCGTCAATACCAATGGTGTCCAGGCCAGCCACATGATCACCCTGGACGTCACCCGCAACCTCAAGATAGGCCAGTTCAGCATCAGCTTTGAAGACCTCAACGTCCAGGCCTCCGGCATCCCCATCAGGATCACCCGCACCTACGACACTCGTCGCAAGGGCCAGGCGCTCGACTTCGGGCAAGGCTGGAGTGTCGATTACCAGAACGTCCAGATCCGCAAAAACATCATCCTCGGACTCGAATGGGATCTCATCACCATCCCCAGCCAGTTCACCACCTGCCTGCGTCCAAGAGGCAAGCGCAAGATTGACGTCACCCTGCCAACCGGCGATGTCGCCCGCTTTGAAGCCCGCAACGAACAAGAGTGTGGCGTCACCGCGCCACCAGTGAAGATACTCTTTACCGCCTTGCCCGGCACCACCGCCAAACTCGAACTCGGAGACGAACTCAGGCAGATCCAGCCACAGGGTGGCATGCTTATTGACCTCAGAACCGTCGATGAAAGCCAGACCACCGCCTGGAATCCCAAATACTACAAACTCACGACAGAAGACAACTACGTCTACTATCTGACCGATGGTATAGGCATCACCAGCATCAAAGACCCGAACGGCAACGTCCTGACCTACAGCGACAGTGGTGTCTCCCATTCAAATGGCACGGCAGCCACTTTTACAAGAGACGCCAGCCACCGCATCACCGCCGTCACTGATCCTGCAGGCAAACAGATCCGTTACGCCTACAACGCCACCGGCGACCTCATCAGCGTCACTGACCGCAATGGTGCGGTGTCGAAGATGACGTATGACGCCAACCACAGCCTCATCAGCTATACCGATCCGAATGGCAAGCTGGCGGCGAGGTTTGAATACGATGCAGAAGGTAGACTGATTGCGAGTTATGACGCCAATGGTAAGGCTGTCCAGATGCAGCATGATGTTGATAATAACCAGCAGACTGTGACGGACCGCAGGGGGAACAAGACGACCTATACGTATGACAATAATGGGAACGTCACGAAGGTTGTTAATGCACTGAACCAAGTTACGACCTACACCTATGATGCGAACGGGAATCAGGCGACGGTGACTAATGCGGCGAATGAGACCACGAAAACGACGTTTGATCCGCAGACTTATAAGCAGTTGAGTGAGACTGATCCACTCAATCATAGCAATACCTGGGATTACGACACCAATACGCGGACTCAGTTGAAGAGCAGTACGGACAGTAATGGTAATAAAACTGTTTACAGCTACTTTGCCAAAGGCATTCGCGTGGACCAACCACTGGGTAGCTACCTTCACATCGGTAATGACGATAGTGGAAATACCACTTCAGTGACCTTCAGCGGTCAACTTACCCGCTACCAGAATGATGCGAAGGGTAATAAAATCAGCGAGACCGACGCGGCAGGCAAAGTGATAACTTACGCTTACGACAGCAATGGTAAAGAAATAAGCCGTAGCTGGATCGCTACCGTCATGGTCAATGGAGTGCCGACGCAGAAAAATGTCAGCGTAACAAGAACTTTTAATGCGGAAGGACGAGTTGTTAGCGAAACTGATGCGCTGGGTGCAATTAGTAAAACTGAATACACTGCGGGTGGACAAGTTAATGCCCGTCTTGATCCACAAGGCCGTCGTACCAGCTACGGTTATGATGACACTGGCAAACTCGTCAGCACGGCCTATCCAGATGGCAAAACCACGACGAATGTTTACGACGCAGGTGGCAACAAGGTCAGCGCTACAGACCGCAAAGGCCGGAGTACACGTTACGAATATGATGCGCTGAATCGGCTTGTCAGAACGACTGCCGCTGATGGGACAAGTATCAGCATCGCATATGATGATGCAGGCCGCGTCGCCAGCACGACGGATGCGAAGGGCAGCACAACTACCAACGGCTATGACGCGGCAGGTCGTCTCATCAGCTTGACCGATGCCAAGGGCAAGCAGACCAAGTATGAATATGACAGCGTTGGCAACCGTACCAAGGTGACAGATGCTACTGGCAAAGTTAGCCAGTTTGAGTACGATGCTCTTAATCGTCTGATCAAAACGACGTATCCAGACAACAGTGCCAGTAGCACAGTCTGGAACTTGACTGGCACCAAACAATCAGAAACTGACCAGGCGGGTAATACCACAGTCTATGGCTACGACCCGGTAGGCAGACTGAACCAGGTCACACAGACCAATGCTGCGACTCAACAGCAAACCATTTACGGTTATGACGTCAATGGGAACAAGGCCAGTCAGACTGATGCACAAGGTCACGTCACAAGCTGGACGTATGATGCGAATAACCGTATCACGAGCAGGACGTTACCAGCGGGGCAAACAGAAAGCTTTGCGTATGATGTCGCAGGCAATCTGACGCAAAAGACGGACTTTGCGGGTAAGGTGACCAGTTACGTCTATGACGTACTTGGTCAGGTCGTGCAGACCAATTACCCGGATGGCAGCAGTGTCAGCACTACCTACACAGCAAATGGACAAGTTGCGAGCGCGACGATATCAGGCGGCAACAATAGTAATGGCCGTCAAAATGGTCAGACGAGCTACACCTATGATGCGAGTGACAGGGTAACGAAACAGGTTAAACCAGACGGAAGTTTCCTCGCTTATGCCTATGATGCCAGTGGCAATATCAGTCAGCGCAGTACGGCTGCGGGAACTGTCAGCTATGGCTACGACAAGAATCAAAGGCTCATCAACGTAACCAATAGTGCGACCAACAGCAGCACGACTTACACCTGGGATGATGCAGGGCGCTTGTTAACGGCAACGACACCGGATGGTATTACCGCAAACTATAGTTATGACCCGAATGGACGTTTGCTGCAACTATTACACGTCAAAGGTGGTGGTGTTGTTGCAGGCAGCCGTTACACCTTAGCGGCGAATGGTCAGCGCACGAAGGTGGAAGAGTTTGATACACAAAGCACACAGGCAAATCTGCTTGCAGCGAATCCTGTACGCACGACCAGTTATCAATATGATGGTGTCAATCGTTTGACGCAAGAAGTGGTCAAGGACAGGAGTAACGCAACTGTTCGCACAACTGACTATCAATATGACAAGGTCGGTAACCGTAGCCAGAAGACTGAAACAACAGCAAGTGGTACAACGACGACTACCTACACTTATGACGCCAATGACAGGCTGACGCAGGAAACGAAAACCACTGGTGCTAACAATGTCGTCACGACTTACACTTGGGATGACAAGGGTAACCTGAGCACGAAGACCACAGGTGGACAAGCTACCATTTATGGCTGGAATACAGATAACCGTTTGGTGGAAGTGACGCAAGGTAGCAGTCAGGCAGCGGCGATCACCATTGCCAGATATAGCTATGATGCCAATGGTAATCGGGTTCATAAGACCGAGCCAGGACAAAATATCAGTCCAGATAAAGTAACCAATTACCTCGTGGATGACACCTTTGCGTATGCGCAGACTGTTCAGGAAGTTGTTACGCAAGGTGCAGCAAGTGAAAGCACTAGCTATGTATGGGGCAATGGGTTGATCCTGCAGAGCAGGGCGGGACAGTTGAATTTCTATCATGCGGATGCATTGGGCAGTACAAAAGTCTTGACGGATTCAAATGGCAATGTGACCGATGCGTTTCAGTATGATGCGTTTGGAGCGGTGCTTAACAAGTCGGGGACGACTGCTAATAATTATCGCTATACGGGTGAGTACTTTGATGATGCTATAAGTCTTCAATACAATAGGACGAGATGGTATGAGTCTGAGGTTGGGCGGTTTGTGTCCGCGGATATTTGGCACGGTAGATTAGCTCAACCAGTTACGCTAAATCGATATCTTTATGGAGATGTGGATCCTGTTAATCGTAGAGATCCAAGTGGACGAGCACCAAGTCTTTCAGAAGTCGGACTCGCTGTAGCTGGATTTGGAATTCTCTCTGCAATTGCGATATCGCCGGGATTTAACAGACCTGTAATTGGAGGTGGTGTACGTGATTTGGATGGGTACCAACATAAACCAAGTGATCAAGCTATCGGTTGGCTCGTGCTTGCATCATTGTCGAAGGCTGCCGAAAAGATCATTAAACGAGAAGACACTCAGGTTACATTGTACCGTTCAGTGGAAGACATTGAGTTGGCAAGTATCTATTCATGTAATTGCTTTTCTCTGGGGCCTAATGGTTTTCCAAAGCAGTTTTTTGGAGAGCCAGGGCAAGCTATGATGTTTGGTGGTCAATTTATTATTGGTATTTTCGGTGAAAAACACTATCATCTTGTCTCTGCAACCATATCGAGTACCCTCTTTGAGGCTATGGATTTTAGCGCTAACGAGCCGGGCATCGGACCAATTATTACTGTTCCGCCAGGGTTGTTGCATACATTTAATTACGAGGTCGAAAAGTATGGTGGAATTAAATATCTGGGGACTCACGGCGAATAGCGAATGGTGCCAACGATGATTCCTTCAAGTCAAACATGGTGGCACGTTACCGTAAAAGCGCGCGTATCTTTACTTTCGACTGAGGCTGGTGGAAAAGTGCAAGCTGTGTCGGATCGGTATAGATACAGTCCTAACCATAAACTCTCGAACGGATTGTTTTGCATGGGAACTTTTGCAAAAATTCAGGGTGGCGAAATCAAACCAGGAGAGACAGCATTGGTTGATATTGTATTTGTGGTGATTGAATCATTGCGCGGATTTTTTAAAGAAGGGTTCGTGTGGGATATTCACGAGGGGGCACTCAAGATCGGGACAGGTGAGATATTGACAATAGTTGAGGAAAGGAGACAGTCAGGCGGATCTGCATTGGTTTAATTATGAAATTATTACTGAATCAAACAAAAGAGATTTTGAATTTGCAATTGATTATTTCCCGAATTACATGTACATGTAAGTGTTGCTCTTGTTCGGCGCTCGGTTGACCATAAACATTCCGTCTGATCTGCATTTAAAGGTTTTGGTTCAGTTGAGCACTGAACTGATCATTTTCCAATCAGGCGAGTAAAAAATATTGTCCGTCTGATTAAAATACAGGCAAATTATTTGCTGGAGACGAGTACCACCCTGAACACCTAAAAATGTTCAAGATCGACAGCTATTTTGTTTTATTAGGGCGTGACTAACGCTGCAAATAATAGCCAGTTTGTTGATTTGCACTGAAAATTGACCCCATTTTTTTTCTGGATAAATTGCATCTAAAATTGACCCACGTTTAGCACCCAATCCTACTTATCTTGATGAGTAGGGAGCAGGAGTGATTGACGTGGCATTACTAGGTATTATTCGACGCTGGCACATTCGTGACCAGATTCCATTACGGGAGATATCCAGACGACTGGACATCTCTCGCAACAGTCCGGCGCTATCTGCGCTCTGAAGTCACAGAGCCAGCCTATGCGGAGCGACAAACAACCAGTGCCATCGACAAATATGCATTGCAGCTTTCAAGCTGGCTTAAAACCGAAGCGGGTAAAAATCGTAAGCAGCGACGCAGCTTAAAACAACTTCACTTGGATCTGAAAGAACTGGAATTTGAGGGGGCGTATGACCGGGTGGCAGCCTTCGCCAGGAAGTGGAAGGTGGATCAAACTGACAGGGTCACCCATTAGCCGCCCATTGTCAACGGTTCGAATTT
>NZ_JBWKQH010000018.1:0-32248 GCF_059418665.1 Undibacterium sp. GW821-FHT07F11 | reverse complement strand
AGGTAAATGAAAAGAGGAGAGGATTTTTGCCGTAGGATAGCTCCTACATATATGTATCGCATTGTATCTTTTACGCAAATTCGATGCAAATTTTTGTTAACTTTCTTGCGTATTATCCAATTTCCGTGTAGAAATTTTTCATTGTATGCAACATTTTAAAGCAACGCGGTGCGGCATAAACCGAGCAACCACCATAGGGGGGAAGCGCTCGGTATAAAAGGGAGGGCACAGCTAGTTCACTATGCTTTGCGTAAGCTCGCTTATGAAATTTTGCCAGGGTATGACGGCGACGATGCAGAGTAGGGAGTAATTCAAATGCGGCTATACGCAAAGCTATACAAAAAGAAGAATTTACATTTGTTCAATCAAGCCTGTTTTGAACAGAACTATTGACTGCCGTCCGGGCAAATGTAGTTAGTGGGTTAAGAATAAGACGTGAAAATTGATGGGTCCGTGACTTCAGAGTGTACATCGCACGGAACAATATCGTCTGAGCTGCCCATTCATCTTGCGACCTCACGCGATGGATTCAGGTCGCGATATGCTAACGTCGAATTATTTGCATTGCTATCTCCCTACAAGCAAGCCCTTATTCTTTGAGTTCAAAATTCAATCCAACCTATCATCCACACCGGCAAACAATTCCGGATCCAGTAGATCCCGAATAGGAATACCTAAAGCTTGGGCAAGCAAATCCATGTTGTCGATTGATACATTGCGTATTCCGCGCTCAACACCACTGACATAGCTGCGACTCAGGTCTGAGCGCAATGCCAAATCTTCCTGCGAAATTTCTTTATGCCGACGCGCACGGCGCAGATTTCGGCCAAATATTTCTTTGCTAGACAGTTGGTTTTTGGATTTCTTCATGCCTGTAAGCATCCAATTTGGATGTCTTACAGTCCACAGCTTATAATAAACTTAATGATTACTATAGTGCACATTATGACGAAATTCAGCTATATTCTGGTTTTAATAGGAATCTTCTAAATGAAATACCGCCTTTATTGAAATGTCGACATGAAAAGACGCACCCAAAGCATCTTCAACTCCGCTGCCACCATTGACACTCGTATAGCTTGATCGGCCTTGTAAATATGACGGTAATCAAATCAAGGGCATTCTTCCCCATATTAACTAAATGGACATGGTAATGAAATTAAGCGGCCACTATCGGCTAAGACATGCACTCGCCTTTTTTCTTTTCAGCATCGCTGCACTTACCGGATGCGTTACCGCACCAACCGCACAACAAGAAGGCAAGGATGGTCAGCCTACTCAGACATCCGGTCCGACCTTTGGCGAGCGACTGAACGCGTCCATCAATACAGTCGGTAATGCCATCGTCGTTCCTGTACAGAGCGGAAATAACAAAACTGGAGTTGTAGCTCCAGATGGGCGCTTGCGTCTAAGCAATCTGCCTGCCAAAGACATCATTGGTACAAGTGGTTCTGCTGACTGGCCCAGGGTTGCCGTCAACATCAATAAGTTACCCAAGTGGTTTTACGCCATGCCACCCGGTGGCTTACCTGGCCGCTATTCAGCCAATGACTGTATCAATGTGTCGCTCACAGTATGGAGCGACGCAAAACATTCGGTCAATTACGACAATCTGAATGTCTGCGGTGACGACATTGTGCGGAACACGCCGTTCAAGGATGTTGGTCTGATGTGGAAGAGCTTTGGCGTCGTCAGTGGGACGCAGCACACCGGCGCACAGCGTACTCGTGGTCCACTGCCGCCACAGTATCTGTTTCCCAATAAACCAGGCTACGACCTGTTTTTCAATCCCAATGGCAACTACTACATCGGCAGCATTATGATGACACTGGGATATAACTGGAATGAAGCTCAGGACTATCGCTTCTGGCTCGTGAATGTGCCAACCCAGGCAGAGGTGGCCAGGCAATAGCTCACACTCATTATTCCACGCAGGCGCAAAAGAATTTTTGGCCTCGATATTCATCAATTACCCTGTTTTATGAAACGACCCACCCCTTACGATATTTCGACGTCTGCTTCTTCGCACACGCTGGCTACTCTTTTTGGTACGGCCTATCTCTTGGTATGTATCGTGACTGCTCTCATCCTGCTCTTTGGGGGAATGGAGAAATGGACCGAGAAGCTGGTCGCTATTTTGATCATCGGCGGTTTCATCGTTTGGATCAGATATATAGGCAAACAAGAAAAAGCCCGGCTAGCCTCTACTCTGGCATCGGTCAATCAGGAATTCGGTACGACTTTCCGGGTGGGTAAATCCCTGGGATTTACGCGTGAAGAAGATTGCACCATGTTTGACCCAGAGGCCAGGAAAGCGCTGTTCATGAAATATAACGGGCACTGCGTGTGGGTGGTGGATTTCTCCGAGATCAGTAACTGGGATATTTTGTGGACCAACGACATCAAAAATCAAGGCGGTGTCCACCAGGTCAAAGGCAGCAACTATCGTTTCAAGTTCTATCTGAATGACCTGGAGTCCACCTCAGTGACCATGAAGGTGGGGAGCAATGCCGCTGCGGACGACTGGAGTCATCGCATCAATCTGCTGATGGCGGGTAAGAAATTGCCGGACAAGAAATAACAAATCTGAATACATAGTTTATGGAAGAATTCACTTTGGAAGCTCACACTTCATCTGAACAGCACGATACTGTTGAAGAATGGCCGGAGTTCAGAATGAAAGAATTGCAGAATCAAGAGGGTAAGTTTACTGATATGCAGTTGGCACCTGTTATGAAACAGCACTTTATAAGATATATCGATCTGCTGTTGATCGATGAGCGAAATCGTCTCCGATCAGCCATAGTCAATGTCAAGAAAGACGGTCTCGATGATCTGCATTCGCGCATGGCGGAGCGCCAGGAGTTCTTCAAAGGCACTGTCAGATTGGGCCAATTACTAGGCCTCGTTAGTCCTACCGAGGCCAAAGCGAATAACGCACGATTTGCCGATGAGCTGGTACCCCTGACAGAGCGCTTAGCGTGGCACAGTCAAATACTGACATCGCCAGGTTCAATAGACTTTCGCACTAAACGCCAGATGCGATTGAAATACGCATTTTCCGACATGATGAGTTGATGGAAGAATAGAGGCTACTAGGATTGCGTTAAAGACGATCATCATCGCTTTCCTGAAAAGCTGCCAGATTCGCCCTGGCATCATAGAGAGCATGGTGTTGGGGTAGACCATGCTTCTTGTGAAACTCGTACTTTAGGACTTCATTGATGTTGCTGGCAACCAGACGTGGGTGACACCAGGCCGGAACTTGATAATCGATGGCGTCAATAAATAAATCCCAATCGGTCTGGTAGTCGTAGCAAATCTCGATGTCCGTGTTCTCAAGGCGAACTGCAGATAGCCAGGCTAGGAGCTGCTTGCACAAGCTATCTCTAGACATCACCGCATCAGGTATCCTGCCTAGCAGTGGAATGACGGCCTCGCGCACGAACGCGGAGCAGCTTTCATCTGGGAACGGAACTTCCGCATAAAATTCCTCATCTGCAGCAATCACCAAGCCTATGCTGATGAGGTGCAGGTCGAGAAAGTCAGTGAATTCTGTGTCGATGAATATGCGTTTCATGAGTAATTAGTGACCAGATGCGAAATTTATTTTCAAACATCCGAGTTCAGCACTTAAAGGTGAACTTATTCCCATCCGTTATACAAATAGGATTTTATTTATTGAAAGTGATCATGCGTATCTTGCCTTTATCAGACCTTCATCATGAGTTGTGGCGTGAGGCAGCGCCCAACATTGATCCTACCATCAGTCGCCCGGATGTGGTCGTCCTGGCAGGAGATATTGATACAGGTGCCAAGGCAGTGGAATGGGCTGCACAAGCATTTGCTGGCATTCCAGTGCTCTATGTGCATGGCAATCATGAATCCTATGGCAAACATTTGGAGCATGTGCAGGAGGATATCGAGGCTGCCTGCGCGGCGGCAGGCAATGTACATTTTTTGAACTGCAATGAATTCATTGTTGGAAATGTGCGGTTTCTCGGTGCAACTATGTGGACCGATTTTCGATTATTTGGTGATGGCGATAGGCAGTTTGCTATGCGTGAGGCAGAAGCGGTCATGAACGACTACAAGCGCATACGGTTGGCCAGCGCCGGGTATCGCAAATTGCGATCGGCTGACACTGCCAGATTTCATTCACAGCACAAGTCATGGCTCAAGCAAAAATTGACCGAGCCCTTTGCAGGAAAGACCGTGATTGTGAGCCACATGGCACCCTCCATGAAATCCGTCTCGGAGCGCTACGCCAATGAAATGGTGTCTGCGGCCTATGCATCCAATTTGGATGAGATCGCCTCGCAGACCAATCTCTGGATTCACGGACATATGCATGAGTCGTTTGATTATCAAATTGGAGAATGTCGTGTTGTCTGTAATCCCTGTGGGTACAAGACCCGTGCAGGCACACCTGAGAATGGTCATTTCGACCCAAACCTGATTATTGAACTAACAGAATAACTTTCCAAGCAAAAACGATTTCGACATTTGGTAGCGAAAATAGGGAATTCCCATCATGACAAATAAAACGCGGAAACAGCTGATTGATGATTACCTCAAAGAGCTTCCTGGTCCTGCATTGGGAAAAGAAGATTCTTTCTGGGCTAATGTCACACCTGTCGGACGTGAATTTGGCAGTAAGGATTATGAGCGCTTAGTGGCGCACGACAATCTGGTTCACACCGCCATGACTTCACCCGATCCAGCTTCCCTTGCGTTACGCGTTTTCCTGGACGACGAACGCGCCACGCCAGAAGGCTGGGTACGCGTGTATTGGCCGAACGAAGCCATTGACCTGCTGGAAACGAATGCGGTAGTCGAAATCAGCTTGGATCATGACTTGGGCAATGATCAACGTGGTACTGGCTATGATGTGGTTCTGTGGATCGAGGAAGCTGTTGCATTGCATGGCTTCAAGCCACCCAAGATGATCGTGCATTCTGCCAATTCCTCTGCCAGGCAGAAAATGGAGGCTGGCATCCGAGCTATTGAGCAGCGAGTGTCAACTTCGAAAGAGTAGCTATCGTCAAGTGAGAGTTATGTTTTTTAATTCTGCAAATTCACCAACATATATTTCTTTGACGAAATTCTACCTCAGGTTTTCCTGCTACCTATGAGCGTGCTGGGTGAATTCATCCCGTAAGGCACACCTTCCCACGTGCATAAAACATTCAGGGGACATATCTATGTCATCGAAAAACACACTTGCTCACGGTTCCAATTTCCATTTGTATTCTGAAGCCATCAATGACGGTATGTCTACCTTGAGCTGCAGAACACACAGTTTGAGGTGACCAATAGCCGAGTTTTACATCGACCCAGTGCCTATTTGGGACGTGATATGGTCTCATCCTGGCATGAGTTTCGAGTATGCAGACATGACAGATGCCGAATTATGGAGCTTTGTTGAGTCTGAAGTTGATGAGCGTTTGAAGCACTATGCGGAGACACCAGCCAAAGCTGCTGGATCGCTATTTGGCTCTCTCGTTTATGGATTAGCTGGTTAGCCTCGTGAAAAGCAAATTGCCGCAGGTATCGCTCATTCACAAAAGTTAGAGATAAGCAGCGTGAAGTTCAGCGCGCAATATCTGAACTGAATCAGTTGAAAATAGATCCCAATGCACAGGCATTTTTAAACGTTGGCAAGCGATATTTAATACCAATTAAAACAAAAATAAGTGCTTCTTTAGGTTTCAAGAAAAAGTAAGTTTTTGCGATACTTAATTTTATTGAATATAAAGAAAAACTTTGAGAAATCGTTGCAATCGTTGTATTTGCCTTATGCCTTTTTCTTCAAAATAGCGTCTGGTTCGTTCATTCTGTATTAGCAAGAAAATTCGTATGGGCTGGATCAACGACTGCTTAAGTCAAAACAACTATGGAGCAATGCTCTAATCCTTATAAGGAAATTGATATGAAGAAACCTATTGGTACGACAGCAAAAACTGGTGAACGCTGTCCAGAGAGCGGTGTATGGCAATCGCAGGATACACCTTCGACCACAGCACCAATTGCACAACATAACGTAATGCCTCCACATAACAGCAAATCTGTTGTTTGGAAATTGGTGAGATACGCGTAACAAATTGTGGGAGTGGCCGAGCTACTCTCACTTTTTTGTATTCTGTCTTATTTAATATAAGGGAATACTTACGATCCGGTAATTATTTTTTTGCTAAACTTAACGATAATTACCGGGGGTTGTAAAATGCTTAAGTTCGCCATCATTGAAGACATCAAAGCCACAAACGATGAATTCAGTTCGTTCTTGAAACGAATTTGGCCGGACAGCGAGATTTTTCAATATCTGACATTTGATTCAGCGATTGAAGGAATTGGCGTAAACGACTTTGACTTGATTATTTCAGATATTGATTTGGGCGGTGGTAGTGATAGATATGGCGGATTTAAGATTGCGAAAGCATTAGATTCTCAACGTACGCCATTTTTAGTTGTTTCTGGTACTGCACAGCCTGAAGTGCAGCGTGAAATATTTCGCGCATTAGATGCATGGGATTATTTGCAAAAACCTGTAACCGAAGCAGATTTTACTACTCAAGCGAAGCGAGCCGTTGCTTTCCGACTTGCACAACAGAATTCCGGAAATGATTGGAAGATTGAAATCAGCGCAGGTGATTTGGTGATTGATACTTCTCAAAGAGAAATGGTTAAATGGAATGGCAAACGTGTAAATCTGTCTATGACGCAAATCCGTCTTTTACAGCTTTTAGTTGCAACGGTAAATGAAACGGTACCTTACGATAAGTTCTTTGAGCAAATTGATTCTGGTCGAAACAAAGAAAATCTTAGAGTTCATATTCGAGAAATTCGGCATGCATTTGAAGATGTCGATCCAAACTTTAAACGTATAAAGACAAAGTATATGATCGGATATTATTGGTGTGCGTAAATATCTTCAATCCAAGGCTAAGCGCTTAATAAATCGATTTGATCATATTCATTCGACGTATCGACTGACATTCGTAACAGCATTTGCCCTGATTTTCCTGACTGTGCTTTCAATTGTAGTATTAGTTACGTACGTCGAAGTTTCAATCTCCAGAGCTCAAATAGCAAAAAATGAGCTATTCGATAGAGATCTTCGGGACTTGGGAAGCAGGCTTGACACTGATGAACGATTTGTTCTTGAGCACAATATCGAAAAGCTGCTTACGGAATCAAGAGAATTAACCCCGCTGCTTTTACCCCGTCAATATTATGCTCCCTTACCCCTAAACATCAACCAAACATTGCCGAGACAGCCGCCTCGAAATTGTTTTGTTTTGTTGCAGGAAGAAAATCGCGAGCCGTCTGCAACACAGAACGGTTCTGATCGGCTGTGCGCATATTTTCTGGAGAATCAGGCGATTGGTCAATATCTGTTTTTGGGCATGGATCTAATTGATAATTCAATCGTACCCCTAAAGTATGGCGATCCGAAATTGCTCGGAGATTCCATTCGAATTACTCTCAGCATATCCGGTCATCGGACGACTTGGTGGATCACTTTTCAGCATTCACATACTGGAGTTGATCGATACGAGATCACAGCTTTCAGAGAATTGCCAAGCGGATTCAAAGAGCGTGACCGCAGGTTGGAAGGCTGGGCCTATACTCAGAAGCAAGCAGACGGTTCTCAAATAATGCGAGTCTTGGCAAGAATTGATTTTAAGGAATTTTCTGCAGGTAATGATGGTGTTTGGCCTCCCATTGGCTGGGAAGACACGAAGATTACTCTTGAACGCAGAGACTTTACGGCAGGCTCAAAATTACCGCACGTAATTAATTATCAAAAGTCAGGTATGTCTAATCTCTCAATTGCTTCGCTGGCGAGTACTATATTTAATGCTCATGCGAACCTTAGTATCAGAGCACGTTCAGACTCAGTCCCAACAATTGATCGCTACTGGAAAATTGAGAATTCTCAAGTAAAAGTGCAGCCTGCATCAGACTCAAAATTTTCATTTGTTAATGGGAATTTTGTTTTGCATCATGATCCAGTTGTGCACCCGTTAGCAATTCAGGATACAAATCTGTCATTTCAATTAAGCCAGTCGCAGATAGTTATTGAAAAAGGTGTGTGGCTAGTTCTCTTGCTGCAAATGCTTTTAGCTGGGGGAGCAATATTTGCAGTTTTTTACTTCTCCTCAAATTTACTAAGACCTGTTTTTGTGCTTACACGCCATGCTCGACATCTGAGTATTGCGGGAACCCACGGTGACCGTCTCCCATATGCAGCAAAGAAAAATGAAATAGGAATATTGTCCAATAGATTCAATGAACTAATCGGAACAATTCGCAGTCATGTAGAGCGAGAGCTCCGCGATCGCACGGCGCGTGAAGAGGCAGAAACTATTCGGCTGCAAATTGCATTGAGAAATCGCGAAGAAAATCTAAATATCATAGGACATGAAATAAGATCCCCGTTGCAAGCACTACTGAGCATACATAAACAGGGGTCAGAATCACGGAAGTACTTAGACAGAATACTAGCTTCGCTACCTCATCTCCAGATTGGGCTTACTCCTGAGCAGGTCGCAACCAGAGATTTAGAATGTGAACCAGTGAATATGAATGAATTTCTTGCAGAAATTGTTAAAAACGTTGGTGCAGTTGGAATGGACGGAGTAACTCTTGAAACAACTCAGAGTTTGACGATTTGCCATATTGACCCAGATGTGTTTTCCAGTGTTTTGGACAATATACTCCGCAATGCGGATCGTCATAGGAATCCAAACACTACGATTCGGATTGCACTATTTGAAGTGGATGAGAGTGCAGTAATTAAGATTACAAATGATGGGCCATTGATATCAACGGATATTAAAGAAAAAATATTTCAGTACGGTATTTCAACAGCTGTACAAGAAAATGGTTATGGTCAGGGTATCGGTTTGTGGCTTGCACAAAAGCATGTCAACATGATGAAGGGTGATATTTCTGCATTCAATTTGCTGAGCGAAGGAAGTGTTTGCTTCGAAATTAGATTGCCTGTATCAAAACCCGAATTACAGTCTTAAGCTAAACTCGGTGGGATGAAATGAGAAAATTCATTGGGCAATGTATGGAAGAATCTAAAAATCGAAAACCCAATTCACTAGATCGGCTATATTGGGTTCTTCTGATTCAGGGCGAGCAAGGTAGTCATTTGCCACGCAGGATAAGGTTTCAAATATTTCTTCAACGTCTTGACCATTTGTTGGGTACAGCTTGATGTGTAATGGAATGGATTCTACAATTGCCAGGCTGATGTGCTCAGTCTGATTCTTTATGGCGAAGACCGCGACCCGGCGAGGGCGTGACGTATTGGTGCCATTTTCAATAAGTAATTTTGGGTCGATAACACCATCTTCATCACACAGAATGAGGATAGGTACTGTCCAACCGTCCTCTTCACTTTCCGTCAACAGTTCGATGTTCAACTGATTCAATTCAGAGAGCCGCACAATCACTGTCTTTAAAAAATTGGGGACTGGCCATCGCTGTGAAGGATCTCTGTTGATGAGCACAGAAAAATCCACCGATCGGATTCTTTGTTCTGACCCAGGTTGACCAACAGCAGTCGCTTGAACGGGGGGCGCTGAGCCAGCGTACTTATTGCCGGTGCCGTCAGTACTGACAAGTGATTTATTCTTCCAGATGGGTTTCTTCGTGAGATCTGGAAAGCGTGGCTCCATACGAATAGATTTCGTCTTGCTCGCAAGGTTATTTGATCCGTCACGTTCTTCGAGACTCTGATTTTGTGCTTCCTTCGCGGATTTGAGAAAACGCTCTTTGGTGCTACTCGAATTTGGGCTACCACTCTCGCCGTTGCAGGTACGTGTCTTGTGTTGCTCGTAACGTAGTGATCTGAATGGAAATTCGTGAGAACAGGAGCGCAAGCTGTAGACAATGAATGTCGCACGCGCCTCGTCTGCAAAAGAAAGCCATTTGCCAGCTGCAGTCAGTGTTGTTGTTCCTTCAAAAGGGAATAAACCTTGGGGGTAAATTGATTGTCGTGTCACTGATGCAGCAAGCATAGAGGTACTTATTAGGACTGCAGCTTGCCAGGCATTGGTGTCGAGGTGCAAGCGTCCAATATCTGCAGCGGATGCTCCCGATATGCGCTCAGCAAGCTGTAGCGAAAGGCGACCAGTAATTATGCTAAATGTAGCTTTGGTGTAGAGCGACTTCCGTTCTAGCGGTGACAGGAATAATTTGCTGATCAGATTGCTGGATGAGCCGAAATAAAAGCGGATCAATTCCATGCAAGGGATGATCATTCGCCGTTTGCTTGGAAGATTAAGCATCACGCAGTAGGACTGGGTGCAATTCATATGCCAAGGATGCTCAGACATCGGCAGTAGAAAACCCTCGTCATCGAGATTTAACCCGGCCTTGATCAGATGCACTGAATCTCTGTCAATTTCAATATCCTTAAATTCTTCCAGCTCATAGTCAGGCTCCGCCTTCAACTGACCATTTAGCCAAAGGTCTCCAATACGCAAGAACGGCAAGGTGCCAATAGAAAGCCAGACCTTCTTTTGAAATTTGGCAGGTGAGGTTGATTGTGGGGAAAGCTGTATTGCCAGATCGTTGGAAAAACGATCATCTTGAATTCTGGAAAGATGGACGAGAACTGAAGGTTGTGTCCGGCGAAGCAGACGGTTCGGGAAGCTTACTTCGCCGAACCAATCAATTCGCCAAATTTTTTCATCCTTGGGGAAGGCTGAAATTGTAGGTAAGTTATTGATATTTATAATGTTATTGCGAAAATGGTGGCTGTTACACTACTGATTTTTCTCACTAACTGTTAAACTTTCTCATTATCTTCTAACTTTTCACATCCGTCCCCACGCCATGCGCTTGCTGATCTGCGTGGTAGCTTGAACGCACCATTGCGCCAACAGCTGCGTGCGCGAAGCCCATTTTGTAGGCTTCTTCTTCATACATCTTGAAGACATCAGGGTGTACATAGCGGCGTACTGGCAGGTGGTGGCCGCTTGGTGCCAGGTACTGGCCTATGGTCAGCATGTCGACGTTGTGGGCACGCATGTCGCGCATGACTTGCAGGACTTCTTCATCGGTTTCACCCAGACCCACCATGATGCCGGATTTGGTTGGGGTGTTGGGGTGTTGTTCCTTGAAGCGTTTCAGCAGGTTCAGGGAATATTCATAGTCAGAACCCGGGCGCGCTTCCTTGTACAAACGCGGGGCGGTTTCGAGGTTGTGGTTCATGACGTCTGGTGGGGCCATGTTGAGGATTTCCAGCGCGCGGTCCATGCGGCCACGGAAATCTGGTGTCAGGATTTCTATGCGTGTCATGGGTGACAGTTCGCGTACGCGGGTAATGCATTCGGCAAAGTGGGCGGCACCGCCGTCGCGCAAGTCGTCGCGGTCAACTGAGGTGATGACGACATAGCTGAGCTTCAGCGCAGCGATGGTTTTTGCCAGGTTGGCAGGTTCATCGACATCGAGCGGGTCAGGGCGGCCATGGCCTACGTCGCAGAATGGGCAGCGGCGGGTGCATTTGTCACCCATGATCATGAAGGTGGCCGTGCCTTTGCCAAAGCATTCACCGATGTTGGGGCAGGAGGCTTCTTCGCAGACTGTCACCAGTTTGTTGGCGCGCAGGATGTCTTTGATTTCATAAAAGCGGGTAGTCGGTGAACCGGCCTTGACGCGTATCCAGTCGGGCTTGGGCAATCTTTCCATCGGCACGATCTTGATAGGGATGCGTGCGGTCTTGCTGGCCCCTTTTTGTTTCTCGGTAGGATCGTAAGCGGCGGTGGCGACGGGTGTGTTTTCGGTTGTCATGGTATGAAGCGATGTCGAAAAATCAGGGGGCAGTCAAAAGATCTTGCAAATTCTGTGCGAGTGCATTCTGGACTTGGTTTAGCGGCACAATCACGCCCAGGGTTTTCATGTCCACCGTGGCAAGGCCAGCATAGCCACAGGGGTTAATCCAGGAAAACGGTGTCAAATCCATATCTACATTCAGTGATACGCCATGATAGGTGCAGCCATTACCGCGCACTTTCAAGCCCAGGGCGGCGACTTTGGCGCCTTGCCACTGACCGTCGCTGACATAGATGCCGGGCGCGCCTTCCTTGCGTTCACCAGCGAGATTATACGCTGCCAGGGTGTTGATGACTGCCTGTTCTATCTTGTTGACGAATTCGCGGGCGAATAATCTTGCCTTGGGATGGCTGCGGCGCAAGTCTATTAACAGGTAGATCACAACCTGACCGGGGCCGTGGTAGGTGACTTCACCGCCACGGTCGGTCTGCACCACCGGGATCTCATGGGCGGCCAGCACATGTGACTGGTCAGCGCCCAGGCCCAGGGTATAGACGGGCGGGTGTTCAACAATCCAGAATTCATTTTGCGTATGCTCATCACGGGCATCAGTAAACGCGCGCATGGCGTCGAAAGTGAGCTGATAGGGCTCAATGCCGCGATGGATGATGCGGGGTGTGACGTTGGGGGCGATGGCAGCTTGCATAGACTGCTAGTGTAACATTTTGTTGGAGTGAGGTCTTTGCTTGTGTAAATGCTATTAGTGCCCTAAGTTATTAGTTCCTTGAATAAATCTGACGAGAATCGATGCGATACTGCGTCACAAATGCGCGCAAGGCACCAGCCTTGCTGTGCTTTGTTCCTTGTCTCACACCGACTTCGCCTGATTTATTTTTCAAGGAACTAATAACTTAGGGCACTAGATGGATAAGTGATAAGTTTATGTTGGTTAGAGGAAGTTTTTTTATGCAGTTAATAATAGTTTGTTCGTTATTAACAAACGCCACTGGAGCGCCAGCCCGGTGGTCTCCTGCCTGCGCAGGAGCGACGAATTTGAGGTTGCTTGTTTTTATAGCAGTGAGCGAGCGGTGTGTGGGCCGGGCCCAACCTACGATATAACCTCGCCGATCAAATCCTGACCGCCATGGTCTTTTCCACCCTGGCTCTCCCTCCCACCATGAGGCTGGGTATCTGCCCTTCTTGTATATCCAGCTCAACCTTGATCAGGCTGGGGGAGGCCGGTTCCATGAGTACGCCTTGTTCTATCTGCAAGGTCGGGCCGGGGATGTTGTATTGGGTGTAGAGCAGGCAGGCCAGAGGGCCGGCGGCGGTGCCGGTTGCGGCTTCTTCACCTATGCCGTAGCGTGGGGCGAACATGCGGGTACTGGCGGCGTGGCTGCTGTCTTGCACATCAAGGGTGAAGGGATAGAAGCCGACGAGGTCCAGCTCTTCGCTGATGTTGCCGATTTCTTCATGGTCGGGCTGGATATTTGCCAGGCATTCGCGGCCTATGATGGGGATCGCGAGGAAGGCATTACCGGTATTGACGATGGTGGGAAGACGGTCACGCAGCAGGTCATGTTCGGTCAGCCCCATGCTTTGCAATATGCGGGTATAAAGGCTGGCGTCGTCAGCGCAGTTGCTATCGTCGGCAGAAATGACTTGATAGCGTGGCGTGCTTTGTTGCATGAAGGCCAGCTCACCCTTGATGAGGATGTCGCGGTTGCCGTCTATGGTTTGCTTGCTGCACAGGCCTTCGCTGACTTTGCCCAGTTCGCGCAAGAGTGAAAACGTAGCAACCGTGGCATGGCCACAATGGGCAATCTGGCGGTTTGGGGTGAAAAATTCCAGCTTGTAGGTGGCGCAGTCTGAGCTGGAAACAAAGGCGGTTTCTGATAAACCTACGGCGCGGGCGATCTGCAGTTTTTGTTCTGTCGTGTAGCTATCGGCATTTAGTACTACTCCAGCCGGGTTACCACCTTCATTTTGCTGGGTAAATGCGTGAACGATATGTACTTCTATCGGCTTGCCCATGTCCATTCCTATGCTTGTCGGAATGGACATTATAGGTGGCTAAGTCATGGATATGCCAGCCGGATTTTTAAGGCTTATCCCTTAGTGTGTGATGCAATGATGTCGGCTGTATTCTTGACCACGCAAAATTCATTGTGCAGGCTGGCCAGGTGGACGCGGTGGATCTCTTCTGCCGGTATCAATTCACCATTGACGCCGGGACGGTCAAAGGTAGCGCAGGCATCGGCTACCAGTTCTACGCTAAAACCCAGATTACCCGCCATGCGGGTGGTAGTTGATACACAATGGTCCGTGGTCAAGCCAGCGATGACGAGTTGCTTGATGCCCTTGACTTGCAGCCATGCTTCGAGCTCAGTGCCGATAAAGGCACTGTTCACTTTTTTTGTGAAGATGGTTTCGCCTGGCAGAGGGTGTGCCAGTGGCTTGAATTCATAGCCTTCTTGCCCGGCACGCAAGGGCGAATCTGGTTCTTGCGACTGATGGCGTACATGGATCACAGGCTGGTCTTGCTCACGCCAGTGTTGCAGCAGGGCGGCCATATATTGCTCGGCCGCCGGATTATTTCGCTGTCCCCACTTGGGATGATCAAAGCCTTGTTGTACGTCAATCAAGATCAGTGCAGTCTGTGCCATATTCGCCCCGGTGCTTCTGTTCTGCATAATTAAGCAAACGCCTGGCTCAATTTGCGTGTCAGTTTTTGCAGATAGCTGGTGCTCACCATGGTCGATTTGACATTGATGACGCTTGATACGGCTGACAATTCAATGACGCTGGCTTTATTCTCAGCTTCGATCACGACGAATTGGTTGGCTGGTATGACCATGGATTCGCCAGTACTGAGCCAGTAATCATCAGTCTGGCCTGCTACTGTCAACCACACGCGGCCACATGCCACTTCAATTTTGCGGGCGTGTTCGGCTGTGCCAGACAATGTGCCACCGGCGGCGATCATGTATGATGGGTTTGCGAAATTATTTGTCATTTCCTTACTCCTGGTTTTTTACTGCTAAAGTGGCAATGCTATCTACTGAATAGAGAGTGAAAAACACTTTGTTGCACTGCGATAGAAGCATTGTAGTCTTGCCTCACAAGAAAATAAAACGAGTAATTTTTGAATGACTTGCTAAAATAATTCACAATAAGATCGTAATAAGCTTATAACAAATTCACACGCGGCTGACACTCAGTTTATATAATATGGATTTTCGACGACTCCCCAATTTAGCTGCCCTGCGTGCCTTTGAGGCAGCGGCGCGCCATCAGAATTTTTCCAAGGCGGCGCAGGAAATTCATTTGACCCATGGTGCGATCAGTCATCAGGTAAGGGCGCTGGAGGAGGAGCTAGGCGTGCCACTGTTCATCCGTCATGGCAAACGTATCAGCATCACGGCTGATGGCGAGCAGTTTGCTGCCACCATCAGAAAAGCCCTGATGGAACTGGGTGATGCCGCTGATTTGTTAAAAAAACGCAATAAGCAAAAGCGCCTGGGCATTACTTCGTTGCCATCGTTTGCAGCGCGCTGGTTATCGCCGCGCCTGGGGCGGTTTATCGAACATCATCCCGATCTGGAAGTCAGCCTGCAGTCGAGTAATCACCTGGCTGATTACAATATGGAATCTATCGATGTGGGTATACGCTTTGGCCTGGGCAATTATCCCGGCATGATTAGTGAATTATTAATGGGAGATTATTATTACCCTGTTGCCAGCCCGCATTATCATGGCGGGCAGTTGCCACAGACACCGGCAGAGCTGGCCAGCATGCAATTATTGCGCTGTGATGGTGAACCCTGGGAACCCTGGTTTCGTGCAGCAGGCCTGGATAATGCAGAGCCAACCGGTGGCCTGGTATTCCAGGATTCATCAATGCTGACGCGTGCTGCGGTAGATGGCCAGGGTATTGCCCTGGGCAGGCATATCATAGTGCAACCGGATATCAAGGCGGGTTTGCTGCAGCGCCTGTTTAATGTCGATATCCCTTGTGAAGTTGCTTATTACCTGGTGTACCCGCCAGAGGCACTGGCCAAACCACAGGTCAAGGCTTTCAGGGAATGGTTGCTGGCAGAAGTCGCCGAAGAGAAAAAGCAAATGGACATGTCAGGGGCACTGACCTGAGGGTTTTGCCTGACTGGTCATGACCAGTCAGGCAAGATTGCTTACAGTACGAATTTCACCATAGGGTGGGACGACAGCGCACGGTACAGATTATCCAGTTGTTCGCGGCTGGTGGCCAATACCGTCACGGTCACCGAGATGTAGGCACCTTTGCTGGATGGGCGCATCTCTACCTTGCCTGCATGAAAGGTCGGGTCAAACGAAGTCACGACTTCCACCATGGTCTGGGTGAACTCGTCATGCATAGGTCCCATGACCTTGATGGGAAACTCACTAGGATATTCAATCAGACTTTCTTCGGGGGGGATGGGTCTCATTTCCATAATGTTTCCAAATCTTAAAATAACTTAATGTCAGTATATGGGGTCTTGCTATTAAATTCCAATAGCATCGCTCACTGCCCCCATGTCAACATGCCAGCTATTGCTTCAGGCATGAAAGGCTGTAAGTGATGCCAAAGGCACATGCAAAGACTCGGTCTGTGCCAGCTCTTCCAGCAAAAAATCCACGGTCGCCTTGACGCGGGGCGCGATCAGGGCGCGGTGTGGATATTGCAATACCATCTGCCTGTTGCCTGCTTCATGAAAAGTGCCCAGCACGATCTTGAGCTTGTTGTCGCGCAAATAACGCCATGAATGGTGGACGGCCAACTGGGCAATACCCAAGCCCATGATGGCCGCCTGCACTGCAGATTCAGGGGCTGATACCGTCAGGTCAGGCTCGCGCGGGTAGGGGCGGTTTATCTCGCCCTGCCTGAGCTTCAGGTTCCAGGTCGTCATTTTGCCATTCAAAAAACGCACGGCGATTTGCTTGTGATGGTCAAGATCACTGATCTGTTGCGGCACACCATATTGCTCCAGGTAAGAGGGAGCCGCCGCCAGTATGGTGTACAGAGGGCAGACTGCGCGCGAAATGATGCTCGAATCTTCTATCATGCCGCCGCGCAAGGCCAGATCATAACCGTCACGCACCAGGTCTATGCGGTGGTCATCAAAATCTATTGCTAGTCGCAAGCCGGGATGGCGTTGCTGCAATTTGGGTAGCAAGGGCAGCAGGTAATGCTGACCAAAGGCATTGCCTGTCGATATCCTGACCGGGCCGACCACTTCTGCATGCTGGCGACTGACACTTTCCACCGCATGATCAAGTGCATCAATCGCGGCGCGCGCATTTTCCAAAAAAGTCTGGCCTTCGCTGGTCAATTGCAATGAGCGTGTGCTGCGGTTCATCAGGCGCACGCCCAGGGTTTGCTCCAGCCCTGCCACATTTTTGCTCACAGCTGCTGCTGAAATATGCAATGCCCTGGCGGCGGCTGCAAAGCTGCCACGGTCTGCTGCCTGTATGAAGGACAGCATGGCGGGAATGCGTTGAGAGGCATCGAGCTTCATATTCGTAACCTGAAGTTGTGAGTGAAAATAAGAATAGCTGGCTTATCAGCATTAATCAATAAGATCACAATCCACCTATCAACACAGACAGGAGAAACAAAATGCAAGCAGCTACAAAGACAGTCGCAGTTTTGGGTAATGGCGTGGTGGGCGTTACCGTCGCAAAGGGTTTTGCTGGCCTTGGTTATCAAGTGATCTTTGGTACCCGTAATCCCGACAGTGATAAAAGCAGGGAAGCGCTGGCAGCAGTGCCAACAGCAAAGGCCAGCAGTTATGCAGATGCTGCCAGGGCAGCCGACCTGGTTTTCCTGGCTCTGCCATGGGATGGTTTATCTGACAGCCTGGCATTGGCTGGCCCTGACAACTTTGCTGGCAAAACCGTCATTGATGCTGTCAATCCACTACTGGATTTTGCTACAGGCTCGCCCAAACTGGCGGTAGGTTTCAGCGATTCTGCCGGTGAACTGGTACAAAGACTGTTACCGCAGGCGCGGGTGGTCAAGGCTTTCAATACCATCGTCACAACGCATATGGTGCAACCAAAATTTTCGGATGGTCAGCCGGATATGTTTATTGCCGGGAATGATGCCGCAGCCAAGCAAGAAGTCTCAGCCATCTTGCGTGATTTTGGCTGGCGTAGCGCGATAGACATGGGTGATATCACGGCAGCGCGTTTGATTGAGCCGCTGGCGATGTTGTGGATCAGTTATGCATTCCAGCGTCAGCATTGGACGCATGGGTTTAGTTTGTTGGGGCAGGCGAAGGCGTAGAAGCTTTAATTGTAGGTTGGGCTACGGTTTACCAGCCCAACACTCAACCTCGGCAAACGTATACGTTATTAAAAGCCGAGTGTTGGGCTGATGAAGCGTAGCCCAGCGAGGCCCGGCCCAACCTACGAAATTAATTAAATTCTCGGCATGATATTTAAGCCACCTTGGCCGCCTGATAAGCCGCATACAACTGGTGATAAACCGCGCCGGGTTTGCCATCACCTATCACCGCGTCATCCAGCTTCACCACGGCCAGCACTTCCTTGGTGGCAGATGACAGCATGACTTCATCTGCGGCAAACACTTCTTCGCGGGTAATGCGGCGGGCTTCGAGCTTGATATTGTTGGCTGCGCACAGTTCTTCTATCAAACCATAGCGTATGCCTTCGAGTATCAGGTTGTCTTTAGGCGGGCCCATGAGGACGCCGTCCTTGACTATCCAGACATTCGAGGCCGATGCTTCGGTCAGGAAACCATCGCGAAATTGTATGCTTTCGGCAGCATCGTTTTCGGCAGCATTTTGGGCTGCCAGTACATTACCCAGCAAAGAGATGGATTTGATCTCGCAACGCAGCCAGCGTTTGTCTTCCATGGAGACACAGGCAACCCCGTTTTCACGTGCTGTGGCAGTTGGCAGGACGATGGGGTTGGTCATGATGAAAACGGTGGGCGTGACCTCGTCCTTGGGGAAGGCATGGGCGCGTTTGGCAACGCCACGGGTTACTTGCAGATAGACCATCTGATCATCCGCTTCGTGCGCCGCCATGACCTTGGCAATCAGGGCCAGCCATTCTTCCTTGCTGTGCGGATTTGTGATACCTATGGCTGCCAGACTGCGGAACAGGCGCGCCAGATGCTGGTCAGCGCGGAACATCTTGCGCTGATAGACAGGGATGACTTCATAGATGCCGTCACCAAAGATAAAGCCACGATCCAGCACCGGGATTTTGGCTTCGGACAATGGCGTCATTTCGCCATTCAGGTAGACCAGGGGTTCATTCATGATGTCTTTATACGCAAAAAAGGTGAAGGAATTATTCTTACATGGAAAGTGGTAGCTGCTTATGCAAATACGGCATACGCACATAGCCAGGGCTTATGTGCAGCATGAAAGTCAGGCCGCACACAAACCAACTTGCAAACCAGCTCGCATTAATTACTTGAACATCAGGCGTATCGAATCCCAGGCGCGACCAAAGATGCTGGCCTGATTGACCTGCTCCAGCGCAATCACCGGCACTTCAGCAATGGCCTTGCCATCGAGCATGACTTTCATCACGCCAACCTTGCTGTTCAATGCAACCGGGGCAACCAGCGGGTCTTTGCGTTCGAGAGCAGGTTTGAGTTTGGCGGCAGAGCCTTTGGGCAGAGTCACATACAGTTCACGGTCAAAACCTATCTTGACCTGAGCTTGCGTGCCTTTCCATACTTCTGGTGTGGCAATCGCCTGGCCCTTGTCATACAGCTTCAGGGTGTCAAAATTCAGATAACCCCAGTTCAGCAATTTCAGGCTTTCCTGTGCACGTACCGAGTCACTTTCAGCACCGATGACGACAGAGATCAGGCGGCGCTGGCCAGTGCCATTCGGACGATTGGCAGAGGAAACCAGGCTATAGCCACCGGCCGATGTATGGCCGGTTTTCATGCCATCCACACTAGGGTCCAGCAACAACAGGCGGTTGCGGTTGGGCTGGGTGATCTTGTTATAGGTATAGCTCTTGGTGGAGTAATACGTCTTGTAGAAATCAGGATGATCAATGATCAGGCGCGCTGCCAGGTTGGATAAGTCCTGTGCTGTCGAATAATTATCCTTGCTGGGCAATCCATGCGAATTGGCAAAGCGCGTGGATTTGAGGCCCATGCGTTCAGCTTCTCGGTTCATTTGCACGACGAAAGCTTCTTCGCTACCGGCCACGGCTTCTGCCAGGGCAACCGCGGCATCATTGCCGGATTGTACGATCAGGCCATACAGCAGCTCATTGATGGTGACCGGCTTATTGGGTTCGATAAACATCTTCGAGCTGCTGCCATCGACTTTCCAGGCACGGGTAGAGACATTGATGCTCTGGTTCAGGTCCAGTTTCTTGTCCTTGAGGGCAGAAAACACCAGGTAGGCAGTCATGATCTTGGTCAGCGATGCTGGTTCTACGCTCATGGTTGGTTCTTGTGCGGCAATGACCTGGTTGCTGGTGGCATCCAGCAATAGCCAGGCTTTGGAAGCAATGGTAGGCGCAGGCAGGGTTTGCGCGACGGCGGCTGTCATGGTCAGCAGCGAGACGGCAATTGAGGCGAGGAATTTTTTCATTGTGGTAACTAGTAAAACGGTGACAAAAAACGATTAATTGAGTGCTTGCCAGAGCCAATATCTGCATTGTGTCTGTATTGAATCTGGCGGCGACATCATCAGGTTCTATCCCACATGCTGATGATGAGTTGTTTGATATGGTGCAGACGACGGTGGAAGAAGTGGTCTGCACCAGGGATCACGGTGACTGGTATATCTTGCGGGCGCAGCCAGTCCAGCACTGCACTCAAAGGTATGGTGTCATCCAGTTCACCGTGGATTAATATGGTATTTGCAGGTATCGCTGGCATATCCCATTTGCCGGCAGCGGCACCGACCAGCGCCAGGCGTTCTGCCGGTTTGCCACTCTCCTGCAAGCGTTGTTGCAGGCGGGCTTGCACAAAAGTGCCAAAGGAAAAACCGGCCAATGCCAGCGGCAAATCGGGGTAGCGTGCACGCATGGCTGTCAGTAATAATTCCATGTCATCGGTTTCACCCATGCCTGCATCGTGCGTGCCTTCTGATTTACCGACACCGCGAAAATTCATGCGTACTGCCGCATAGCCCAGGGCTGTGAAAGTGCGCGCCAGGGTTTGTGCCACCTTATTGTCCATGGTGCCGCCAAACAGCGGATGCGGATGGGCTACCAAAGCCAGACCTATAGGGGTGGCATGTGTTTCAGGATCAGGCAAATCCAGTGCGCATTGCAAATTGCCAGCCGCGCCCTGGAGTGAAAAGTGTTCAGTCTGCGCATTCATGATGATCAGACCCGCAAACGTTCGACGACACCGCCGCCTATCAGGTCAACATCAATGATTTCATCAATATCGGATTGATCGACAAAGGTGTACCAGGTGCCTTGCGGGTAAACCACCAGTACTGGCCCGTCATCACAACGGTCCAGGCAACCTGCTTTATTGATGCGGATTTTGCCGTGACCATTCATGTCCAGTTGTTTGATGCGGCGTTTGGCATGTTCCTGAGCGGCTTGCGCACCACGGTCAGCACAGCAAGGGCGACCGTCTTCGCGCTGGTTCAGGCAGAAAAAGACGTGTTTTTGAAAATAGAGTGCTTCAGACATAAGATATCCAGCCTGCGGTTGATACCGCCACCGGTTGATGGCGCTTGTTGCACGCTATGATACTGCAATTGTGAAGTCAGGGGACTTTTACACCGGGCGCGGCTTGCGTAATAGCGCCCAGATAGCCAGAAACGGCCAGAACAATGACAGGAATTGCGCCGCCCCGTTGAAGTTCAAAAACTTGCCCTGTACCCAGGTTTGCATGGTGGCGGCGAAGTAAGGGTTGTCCGAGACCAGGTTGATGACGATCAGTGATATTGTCAGCATCAGCAAGGCCAGCCGCCTTTGTACGTGCGATGGTGCAAAGGAAAAACCATATAGCATGATGAAGCTGATCAATAAGCCGCCACGTGCGCCCGGGGTCAGCCAGGCAAAGGCATATTCAGGCTTGAACAGCAGGGCGCTGGCCAGTGCCTTGATCGTCAGCGCTGCACCCAGCAACAAGACTGACAAGATGGTTTTGGGAGCATGCCGGTTCAGCAAACTCAGGCAAATCAACAGGGCACCAGTACAACTGCAGGCAGTGATAATGGTTTCTGACAACAGGTATTCTTCGGCGCTGAGCTCGAAACCTTGCATCAGGAAGGCGCTGATATCAATATCCATGTTCATCATTTCGCTCAGGGTTTGCGAAATCACAGGCAAGACCTGGCCCAGGCCAAACAGATAGGCTTGTGGATATATTTGCGCCATCGCCCACAGACCCAGTACCAGGATTTCACGGCTGGATTCTTTATGTGTCCATTGCTTGCGCAATAATTGGAGACGGCCTTTTTCCAGTATCAGCGGAGTCAGCAGGGCGCCCAGTATTGCACCCAGCATGGCACCTGAGGTATTGGTCAAAAAGTCCAGTAGTGAAGTAACGCGGCTGGGCAGGAAGTTTTGCACGATCTCGGCCTGTGCCGATATCAGTGCGCCGCCGAATGTTGCCAGCAATGCTGCCCACCAGCGCCTGACCAGTGGGTAGAGTGCAAACACCATCAGCATGCCAAAGGGTATGTAACCGACCACATTGATGATGGCATCAAAGCCACCCCAGTAACGCGGCCATTGCTGTATGAGTTCTGGCAAGGCTGCCCAGCTATTTGTCTGCCAGCCAGTAAACGGGAACCAGCTCGCATACAGGATCAAAAACAGATAAGCGACCAGACTCACCCTGGCAAAGGGGGAGCTGCGCAGGCTGCTTAGTTGCGGACCGGGTTGCTCACTTAGCTGCTCATTTAGTGGCTCACCAGGCTGTGCGTTTGCGGATACTGTACTGGGATCTGGCTGCATGCGGTCGGCTTCAGGTATCGACTTGATAAGACAGCTTTATTTCATTGGCAATGACATGATCCAGGCCTGTATTTCAGCAATGCTGGCATCGGCAGCTTCACGCATGGCTCTTGCACCACCAGGCGCGTCGGCTGTGTTTGCGGCGACTTTTTGCTGGAAGCTTTTTTGGGCAATCAGTTTATGACCCTTGATAACCGAGGCCCGCAGGCTGATTTGCGCATTGCTTTGATTGGCGGCAGTGAAGATTTGTGAAAACTCATCGACTTCCAGGCGCAAAATAGGCAGGTTTGCTGCGCCATCGGTATTTGCCAATACATCCGCACCTTGAGACACCAGAACGGCTTTCAGTCTTTGTGCCAGTAATTGTGCTGGTGGCATGCTCCAGCGATGCAGGGAATAAGCCTTGAGCTGTTGCACATTATCATATTGCAGTCTGTATAACATGGCATTGCTGTCCAGTGCCGGAGGAACTGTGAGCTCTGCTATGCTGATTTGCAGCTTGCCCTGATTTGGCGGTATTGATGCCGTTGTGGTCAATGGCCCAAAATCATATTGCTGCGACTGTTGTGCAACCGGAGTGCTGCTGCAAGCTGACAATAGCATCAGTAAAAATACTGTCGTGCCCGTGTTTCTCATATTGCTAAGGCGGCGAAAAAATGCAGGATAGATCATGCGGATTCCTTTACTTGGGAGCGACAAAGCCAGGCTCACCCGGACCAGGTGCAGGGACGGGGTTACCAAACAAAAGGCTTTGCGGCCTTTCCTTGAGTGAATCAGACAGGCGGCCAAAAGAACGCAGACTGGCCCTGGCTTCACCTGCCACACTTTGTACCTTGGGCAAGGTATCCAAGGTCAGGCTATTACCGACATTGTCCATCACCAGATTAAATCTTGCCAGTGGACCATCTTCGGCTTGCAGACTGCTGGTCAACTGATTCAGGTTATTGCTGAGTTTGCTGACATTGCCAGACAGGGTACGTATTTCAACCATCGTCATCTTGGCCTGGTCTGCCAACTCTGGCAGGCGCGCCAGAGTGGGTTCAAATTTTGCCGGGAGTGCCTTCCAGGCTGCAGAAGCCTGGCCAAAATTCTCTACTGCGGTCATCAGCGATTTCTGGTTGGCCGGGTCCAGCATGGTGTTGAGTCGACGTGTTAATTCTTCAGTCTGTACCAGGATGGCCTGGCCGCGTTTTTCCAGATTTTGCATCATGCCGGGGCGCATGGGTATGCGCGGCACCACTTCCGATTTACTGTCGGCCACCAATAATTGCTTGGACGTGCCCTCATCATCAAGTTGTACAAAGGCGATACCAGTCACACCCTGATAACCCAGAGTGGCATAGGTAGAACTGGTGACTGGTGCATCGGGTATGATTTCCAGACGCAGGATGATTTGCCCTGGATTTTTTTCATCAAAGTCGATGTCCGTGACATTACCCACCTTGATACCTTTGTAGCGTACCGCCGCCTGCAAATTCAGGCCAGAGACTGCCGACGAGGTCACCACGTCATACGGCACGCGCTTGATCTTGTCGCGTCCCAGCCAGATGGCCAGTACGGTGGTCAGTGTCAGCAGGGCAATGGTGAAGAAACCCGCCATGAGCGCATGAGATCTGTTTTCCATAGCTTATATTTCCTGATGCGTTTGGGGTGGCAGTGCTTCCATGGCGCGCTCACCGCGCCCGCCTAGGAAAAAACTGCGGATAAATGGATGCTGGTAAGCCACGACTTCTCTGGGTGTTCCTATAGTGACTACATGTTTTTCTGCCAGTACCGCAATACGGTTGGAGAGGGCAAACAGACTGTCCAGATCATGCGTCACCATAATCACGGTCAGGCGCAATTGCTGGTGCAGCGATAGTATCAGTTCAACAAAACTGTCAGAGCGATCCGGGTCCAGCCCCGCGGTTGGTTCATCCAGGAACAATAATTCAGGGTCCAGAGCCAGTGCGCGCGCCAGGGCAATACGCTTGATCATGCCGCCTGACAGATCGGCAGGCATCTTGCGCGCATGCTCAAAGGCAATGTCCACCATGTGCAGCTTCAGGTAAACCAGGTCATTGATCAGGTCTTCCGGCAGTGTGCCCAGTTCGCGCATGGGCTGGGCAACATTGTCGAATACGCTCAGGGCAGAATACAGGGCACCATGCTGGAACAGCATACCAGAACGCTTGCGCAGATAATCCAGATGCCGCGCCTGCGGATCATGCAAATCTTCGCCAAATACCCTGATGCTGCCGCGCGTTGGTGTTTCCAGTCCCAGCATTTGCCGCATCAGGACTGTTTTGCCTGAACCTGAGCCGCCGACGATGGACAGGATTTCTCCCCGCTTGACGTTCAATTCCAGCTGGTCATGCACGACGGCACGGCCAAACTGGGTGCGCAAATCGCGGATTTCTATGATGTTTTCATCTGCCATCAGTAACCTGCCTTACTGAAGATAATGGCATAGATGGCATCGGCAATGATGACCACCGTAATCGCGACAACCACAGAATTGGTGGTGCCGCGCCCCAGGCTTTCAGTATTGGGTTCTATGCGCAAGCCATAGTGGCAGGCAATCAGGGCGATCAGAATGCCAAAGGTGACACCTTTGGACAGACCTATCCAGAAGTTAATCAGGGGTACGGCTTCCGGTAATTTATAGATAAAAAATTCTGGCGACATGCCCAGCAATGCCTGGGCAGATATCATGCCGCCTGCCAGTGCCATGATATCTGTCCAGATCACCAGCAGGGGCATGGCTATCGCCAGCGCCAGTACCTTGGGCATGATCAGGCGAAATCCATGGGGTATACCCATGACGCGCATGGCATCAAGCTCTTCGGTCACCCGCATGACACCCAATTGTGCCGTGATGGCTGAGCCAGAACGCCCGGCGACCAGAATCGCCGCCAACATGGGGCCAAGTTCACGGATGATACTCATGCCCAGGATATTGACTATATACAGATCACCACCAAAGGTGCGCAATTGCTGGGCAGACAGATAAGACAACACCACACCTATCAGGATGCCGACCAGAGCAGTGATGCCCAGCGCCTGTGCACCTGTGTGATAGACATTGGCCGACAATTCCTTCCACGGCGCTTTCATTGGGTGGCGGGCAAAGCGGAATAAATCCAGCATAAGCTGGCCAAGCAGGGCAGTGAAGCTATATAAGTGCTGGAACAAACCCAGTACCTGCGCACCCAGTTGCATGGTGCGCGTCAGTCTTGGTTTGGCCGGGCGCGGTACCAGGATTTTGCTGACTTCTTCCAGTCGAGCAAACAGACCTTCATGGGCAGGCAGGATGGTGACGTGTTTGGGTCTTTGTTTGCCCCAGGCGCGCCACAGCATTTGTGCACCTATATGATCAAGCGTACTGATCTGGCTTAAATCCCAGTGCAGCCCAGGCTGTCTGGTTGCCTGGCTTAGCTGCGCACTGATTTCCTGCATGGTAGCTTGAGGTGACAGAACATGCACCAGCCAGGCACCTGCGACGATGGCGGTGGGCTGTTGCTGGTGGCTGAATTGCAGGGTGGGCGCGATCTCATGAGGCATATTCCGCAAGTGTAAGTGAGAAAGTGCTTTTACTGCAATCAAGCATCTCCACATTCACCGGGTATAGCAATTTGATACCTGCGGCCTATTTTTCTTGTACCAAAGGGGTCTTTTTGTCCATGATTTCACGGCAATCTCCTTTCAGGGTGGAGTTGTCATAATTGGTCCAACCATAGCTGTCTACATAGCGGGTATGTGTTTTCAATTGCTTGCTGAATATGCTCCATTCCAGTTTTTCATCCGGGTAGCGGATATTCGCCATGTCCAGCAGACTATGGAAGACGTTTTCTGTCGATAGTTTGGCTTTCTGGTGCAGGCGCAGTTGCACTATCTTGTCCGGGAAATGTTCCTGGTAAGCATCGGAATACCACATGAAAGCAGGTACATGGAACTCATACTGCGTGTTGTGGCCATGGAAAGCCAGGTTGCAAGTGCCATCGTAAAGTGTTTGTCCATGGTCTGAAATATAGAAGAGCGAAGTGATTTGCGAACTGGTTTTCAGTTGCTGGATTACCTCTGACAGCATCCAGTCTGTATATAGGATGGAATTGTCATAACTATTGTTCAGGGCTTGCTTGTTCTTCAGATCGGTATAGGCAGGATTGACGACACCGTACAGCGACGGCTTCCAGTAATCAAAAGATTGTGGATGACGGTGGCTGTAATTCCAGTGATTGCCGAGAGTGTGTAGCACTATCAATTTCTTGGGGGCAGCATCACGCATGGCATTCGCCATCGGTTCCAGCAAGACCTGGTCAAGATTTGAACTATTGGTGAAGCCGCCCAGATTCAAGAATTGGGTGACATCCGCTTCTTTGGCGAAAACGGAAGTCGGCGTATCAAACTGCCCAAAGCTCATTTGATTCGATAGCCAGTAAGTCTTGAAGCCTGCTTCCTTGAAAGCTGTCAAAAATGACTTTTCAGAAAAACCGGCCTTCAGGCTTTGTGCTGCCGGTTTGCGCGACACGATGATGGGCACCGACAAGCGAGTGGCCGAAACGGCAGTCACCACATCGCTGAATGCGACCAGATTGCTTTCTTTCTTGAGCAGGGGATTGGTATCACGCTCGTAGCCATTCAGGCTCCAGCGGTCAAAGCGCGAAGACTCGCCTATCACCATGATGATGGTTTGCGGTGTTGCCGGGTTGCCATCCAGATGCGCCTGGAAGCGGAAGGTGCGACTCTTTTCTGATAATTTGGCCAGGTAGTCGCGTTCTACCCAAAAATCATTGGCACGCAAGACCAGGCCAAATGGCCAGCTACGTATATAAGTCTCTTCGTCATACGGGATTTTGGCCCAGTGCGGCAAAGGAGACAGATTTTTTTTCAGGCTGCTGCGCCAGCGCGTGAGGGTACCTGCAGAGGCGCTGGCAGAGCTTGCCTCTGCGACGGAGGTTGACGCGGACGCTGAAGCACTTTCTTCCTCCTTGTCTTCATCTTTTTCCTCGTCATCGCTTGAGGAAGAATCTGCGCTTGAAGTAGAATCTGAGGCAGCACTGCCACTGAGCTTGCTGGTGCTGGCGGAGGGAGGGGCTTTGGCAACGCCTATCTGTTCACCGTAAGTCCAGGTGGCAATACTCAAGGCGATGAGAAGCAGCACTACCCAGCGCGAACGGTGTGTCCAGTCCCAGTGTGCATGGGTTTTTGCGACGCGCAACAGGCTCCACCACCAGGCTGTTACTGCAATCACCAGTAATAATAGTAACCAGACTTTATTGCCCAGGAACTCCATCGCCTCCTTGGGGCTGGTTTCCACAATGATGCCCAGATGATGGGTGGAGATACCTTGTCCAAAATATAAGCGCAGGTAAACTTCTATGGGCACGGCAAAGAATGCTGGCAGCAACAGGTAGTGAAACCAGCGCGGTTTTTGCAGCAAGGCCCAGAAACCCAGCCAGGACACCAGTTCCATCGCCAGCAAATGATAAGCCTTTTCCACAGGCTGCCCTTGCAGCAATGGGAAAAATGGCAAACTCGAAATCAGCAGGTAACTGACAAGAAGATATAGCGAGGCTGGGCGAAACAGAGCGGGCATTGTGTTTTTATACTTGCAACAGGGTGGGCGGCTGCGCCGTACAAGTGCGGGTATCAATGACGAGGCCCTGATCTTGCCGGAAGCAACAGTTTAAGGGCGTAAATAGTAAATGATTTACTTTGTATTGACTGCATATATGCCGTGCGAATGCAGGATTTAAGCATATTTTGCTTTTCAGTCATGCCCGGCAAATCCTCTTGTATCCCGTGAAGACCGGTAAACCTTGATTTCTTGCCGAAATTTTCTACTCTGAAAGGCTGTTTGCATGTACGCAAATTGCGCTAAGCGCTTGAATTGTAGAAATAAAAAGCGTTGACATGCTTGTGTGAAGCGGCATAAAATTGCGAGTTCTCGATTTTGGGTTTGCATTTGCTATTCTTGTTTTGCCCGGTTTTATCAGGCAGGCAATGCTTAAAAAGCAGGCAAAAGCAGGTGGCTAAGTCGGGTTGGTCTGAAGATTCAGGCCGAAAAATGATTTTAAGTTCCCGGGCAACCGTTTCCGGGTTTGTGTTTAACGTTGTATTTTGTTGGATTAAAAACGATGCCAACCATCAATCAACTGATTCGCCAACCACGTGTTTCTGCACGTGTGAAAAGCAAATCGCCGGCGCTGGAAAACAGCCCGCAAAAACGTGGCGTTTGCACCCGCGTTTATACGACAACTCCAAAAAAGCCTAACTCGGCTTTGCGTAAAGTTGCCAAAGTTCGCCTGACTAATGGTTTCGAAGTTATTTCGTACATTGGCGGTGAAGGCCATAATTTGCAAGAACATAGCGTAGTTTTGCTGCGCGGTGGTCGTGTAAAGGATTTGCCAGGTGTTCGTTACCATATGGTTCGCGGTGCTTTGGATACTCAAGGCGTTAAAGACCGTAAGCAAGCTCGCTCCAAATATGGTGCTAAGCGTGCTAAGGCAGTTAAGAAGTAATTATCTCGTAATTTAATCTCCGTAATCTATTACGGATCAGTGTCGGTTTGGAAATAAGCCGAGTAAGTGACCGGTTATGATGGCCTGTCGCGAGCGTAAAGCAAAATGTTGCTTTGTGCTCAACTGAAGATTGAAAGGAATTGAAATGCCACGTCGTCGTGAGGTCCCGAAACGGGACGTACTGCCGGATCCAAAATTCGGTAATGTAGAAGTAGCAAAATTTGTAAACGTTTTGATGTTGTCCGGCAAGAAGTCTGTTGCTGAAGGCATCATCTACGGCGCATTCGACCACATCCAACAAAAATCTGGTAAAGATCCTTTGGAAGTGTTTGCGCTGGCAATCAGCAACGCCAAGCCACTGGTTGAGGTTAAATCCCGCCGTGTTGGTGGCGCGAACTACCAGGTGCCTGTAGAAGTGCGTCCAGTTCGTCGTCTGGCTTTGTCTATGCGTTGGTTGCGTGAAGCCGCTAACAAGCGTAGCGAAAAATCCATGCCACAACGTTTGGGTGGTGAATTGCTGGAAGCCGCAGAAGGCCGCGGCGGCGCAATGAAGAAACGTGATGAAGTCCATCGTATGGCTGAAGCCAACAAGGCCTTCTCTCACTTCCGCTTCTAAGAGTAAGAGTAAGGAGCTGTTGTATGTCTTTAGTGCAACGGCTCTGGCAAGTATTTTGAATCAGGCCGGGCGCGATTTTTGTAAAAAAATGCGCTCGGTTTTGTCCATTAAAAGATTTAGGATTAGCTATGGCCCGTAAGACCCCCATTGAGCGCTACCGCAATATCGGTATTTCCGCTCACATTGATGCCGGTAAAACAACAACGACAGAACGCGTACTGTTTTACACAGGTGTAAACCACAAAATTGGTGAAGTGCATGATGGCGCGGCTACCATGGACTGGATGGAGCAAGAGCAGGAACGTGGTATCACCATTACTTCTGCAGCGACCACATGCTTCTGGAAGGGCATGGCGAACAACTTCCCTGAGCATCACATCAACATCATTGATACACCAGGCCACGTTGACTTCACTATTGAAGTTGAGCGTTCCATGCGTGTTCTGGATGGCGCTTGCATGGTTTACTGTGCAGTAGGTGGCGTTCAGCCTCAGTCTGAAACCGTATGGCGTCAGGCTAACAAGTACAAAGTCCCACGTTTGGCATTCGTCAACAAGATGGACCGTACTGGCGCGAACTTCTTCAAAGTGTACGATCAAATGCGTGCACGTTTGAAAGCCAACCCAGTTCCTCTGCAAGTACCTATCGGTGCTGAAGACCTGTTCGAAGGCGTTATCGATCTGGTCAAGATGAAAGCAATCATTTGGGATGCAGCATCTCAAGGTATGAAATTTGAATACCGCGAAATCCCTGAAAACCTGTTGGCTGACGCACAAAAGTGGCGTGAAAACATGGTTGAAGCAGCTGCTGAAGCCAGTGAAGAGCTGATGAACAAATACCTTGAAGAAGGTGATTTGACTGAAGCCGAAATCAAATCTGCTTTGCGTCAACGTACTATCGCTTCCGAAATCGTTCCTATGATGTGCGGTACTGCATTTAAGAACAAGGGCGTACAGGCGATGCTGGATGCGGTTGTTGAATACCTGCCATCCCCACTGGACATCCCACCAGTTCCTGGTGTGAATGAAGATGACGAACCAGTTGTCCGTAAAGCGGAAGATACAGAGAAATTCTCTGCTCTGGCATTCAAAATCGCAACTGATCCATTCGTTGGTCAATTGTGCTTTATCCGTTGCTACTCCGGTACTTTGAATTCTGGTGACAGCGTTTACAACTCTGTTAAAGAGAAAAAAGAACGTATCGGCCGTCTGGTTCAAATGCACGCGAACCAACGTGAAGAAATCAAAGAAATGATGGCGGGTGATATCGCTGCCGTGGTTGGTCTGAAAGACACAACGACTGGTGATACGCTGTGTGACGAAAAAGCAATCGTTGTTCTGGAACGCATGATATTCCCAGAGCCAGTTATTTCTCAGGCTGTTGAACCAAAAACCAAAGCTGACCAGGAAAAAATGGGTCTGGCATTGAACCGTCTGGCCGCTGAAGATCCATCTTTCCGCGTACGTACTGACGAAGAATCTGGTCAAACAATTATCGCCGGTATGGGCGAGTTGCATCTGGATATTATCGTTGACCGTATGAAGCGTGAATTCAACGTTGAAGCGACAGTAGGTAAGCCACAAGTTGCTTACCGCGAAACTATTCGCAAAACTTGCGAAGAAATCGAAGGTAAATTCGTTAAGCAATCTGGTGGTCGTGGTCAGTACGGTCACGTTGTTCTGAAGATCGAACCGCAAGAACCAGGTAAAGGCTTTGAATTCGTTGACGCGATCAAAGGCGGTACAGTTCCACGCGAATACATCCCTGCAGTTGAAAAAGGTGTTCGCGAAACACTGACTTCCGGTGTATTGGCTGGCTACCCAGTGGTTGACGTTAAAGTTACATTGTTCTTCGGTTCCTACCATGACGTTGACTCCAACGAAAACGCCTTCCGTATGGCGGGTTCGATGGCGTTCAAAGATGGCTGCCGTAAAGCAAGCCCAGTTATCCTGGAGCCAATGATGGCTGTTGAAGTAGAAACACCTGAAGACTACGCTGGTACAGTCATGGGTGATCTGTCTTCACGTCGTGGTATGGTTCAAGGTATGGACGAAATCGCTGGCGGCGGTGGCAAGATCATCAAAGCTGAAGTGCCTTTGTCTGAGATGTTTGGTTATTCCACATCCCTGCGTTCTGCTACACAAGGTCGTGCAACGTATTCCATGGAATTCAAGCACTACTCTGAAGCACCTAAGAACGTGATTGACGCTATCGTCACATCCAAAGCTAAGTAATAAAGAATCAAAGGCCTGCCCCATGCCGGGGTAGGTTTTCTATTGTTGATAAATCGTTCTTTTTGAAGGAAGAATAAAATGGCAAAAGGTAAGTTCGAGCGCACCAAGCCGCACGTCAACGTCGGTACAATTGGCCACGTTGATCACGGTAA
>NZ_JBWKQH010000017.1:0-39876 GCF_059418665.1 Undibacterium sp. GW821-FHT07F11 | reverse complement strand
GACGGCTTTTCTCCCAAGTGGCGCGGCTCGGTGGCCGGATCGATTGAATATGCCAACTTTGATCTCTCGCCCACAATTCGCTACGTAGGTAGCTATCAGGATCGCCGCGGCGTGCCATACACATTGAGTGCGCGGGCATTCCTTGATTTGCAACTGGCATATCAGGACAAGGCAGCCACGGGATTCATGAAAGGCACGCGCATTGCAGTTGGAGCATCGAACATCCTGGGAACCAAGCCGCCATTCTTTAACGCATCCTTCGGCTTCGACCCATACAACTATAACAACCGTGGCCAGTTCATCTACGTCAACTTTCAAAAGAAACTCTGATGTTCCTAGCAAGGACTGCTCTACCTTTTTGGCCCGCAAAGGCAGTCACTTTTTCCGGTTGGGCTTGTTGAAGTGCTCGGCTATTCCTAATGACTGAGGTATAAACATGAAACCGATGTGGCGATGTTGATCACGATGGTTTCGCAATCGGATCTTCATCCACGCACGGTGCTGGATGAAATCACAGTTGGTGCAATTCCAAAAGAAGCGCGACCGCTGATGATGTAAACGGTAACCAGTTGGTCTACTATCACAAGAGGTAACTACCCGCTGTCGAGCGATTTGCCGAGCACGGCACAACTGTGCACTGATCGCTCATCTAAACCCCGTGTCCGCGACGCCATTTGTGATCTGCGGCATAAAACGCGATGCCGACGGTGTAGATTGCACCACCTGCTGCCTGCCACCATTGTGAGCGCATTGATGAGCGGCTTAGCTGCGATCACGCCAATGCTATTGAAGCGCTCTCCATAATACATGCGTATTACTCTACAAATTTCTCACTATTGAAAGCTGTGGCCCAGATGCTATATTTTGCGTAGGCGGCTTGTGCACCTCCTGACGAATGTCCCTACCTGGTTGAACAACCTGTCAAGTCTCAGTTCTTTCCGATCGAAGTGCCGCCATTGTCATGGATCAATACTTTCACTAACTATGCGCTCACTTATATCGGTAGTTTGTGCTCGATAAAATTTTACCAAGGCATATCGCAGATACTCTGCGTCCCACATTGTTATATAAACCTGGACCGACCAATAGATTGAAACAACGCCTGCATGCATTGCTGGCCTGCGGCTAGGCGCATGAATACTGTCAATTGAACCCACTGACTGTGATTAATGTTTTACTGCCTCAACAGCCTGACAAATCGCTGGGAATCAAGCATTATCTTATTATGCCAGGTTCGATTTCCAGTGCTAACAGTGGTTAATTGTTGAAAATTATCAACGCGCATTCTTGCGTCTACAGCCCGTCAGTTATATAGATTTCGATTGTGTTATCTCTTGATAATGTGCCTCTGCGCATTTGTTTTCTATACAATTGACGATGGCGCGGACTTTCAATGTTGCTGCGTTTACTAGTTATAAATCTGAGGGCACGCTTTCCGCTCAATTAAATACCATTAAAATATTTTAAGAGATTCAATTGCAAGAAATCTATATTAGTACTGATGTCGAATCAGATGGTCCAATTCCTGGCCCATATTCCATGCTCAGTTTTGGCTCAGCCGCCTATACCGCGGATAAGAACTTGATTGGTACTTTCACCGCCAATCTGGAAACATTACCTGATGCTTCCGCAGATCCTACCACTGCAGCATGGTGGCTCACTCAACCCGAAGCTTGGGCGGCCTGCAGGTCGAATCTGGAATCGCCACAAGCTGCAATGACCCGTTATGTTACCTGGATCAAATCATTGCCTGGCAAACCGATTTTCGTCGCTTTCCCTGCAGGCTTCGATTTCATGTTTGTCTATTGGTATTTGATTCGATATGCTGGTGAGAGTCCATTCAGCTTTTCTGCTTTGGACATGAAGTCGTTTGCTATGGCACTCATGAAGTCAGATTTTAAGAAAAGCGCAAAAAAATATATGCCTAAAGCCTGGTTTGATGATTTGCCCCATACTCATGTTGCGCTTGACGATGCCATTGAACAAGGAGCCTTGTTCTGCAATATGCTGAAAGAAAATAGGAAGTAAGGCGCCAGGATTTATTCTGTACTGTCCCAGAAAAGAAGAAAGCTCCCAGATGACATCTGGGAGCTTTCTTCAGACACGAGTAACTCTCTTGATTATCCCACTCCAGGTGGAACCGCAAACTTGGTTTGTGGCGGCGCTTAGCTTGTTTCAATTCTCGCTAGCAGCTAAGCCTTTCCGATAGTCCGGACTTTGGCAGGCTTTCGGTAAAATACCTAAGCGGCCTCGGTGGCGCAATCATAACCATAATTGAGTGCACTTGCCAGTGCCTTTTATTTTTCCTGCATGTGGTGCTAATCTCGTGGGCACTTTTGAACAACGGCAATGCAGATACAAAGAAAGACCTGAAGAAAGTTGACACGAAAATCCGGCACATCACCAGGCGTGACGCAAAACTGTTTGCAGAACTTGGTTTCCGTCGAACGAAGCTGAACGTTATCAGGCCGAATCTCTTGCTCGGATAGCCTAGTGTCCGGGATGTGCATACTGCCGAGGATTACGCTTTTGTATCTATCAAGTGCGATGACTTCAAAGGACTGCACACCAGAAGCAGCGTGAGCAAAACTCGGAATAGTCAGCGCGCAAATTGCTGCAGAAAGTACTTTGAGATAAAGTGCGTATTTTTTTGATGTACCCATTGCCAAATTTTCTTCAAATTTCTAAAGTATTCGCAACGCGATCTAACAGTGCGTATCTAAACGTTTTATTTGATGGCAAAGAAAACGGCCGCTATCACAAGCGGCCGTTGTGAAAGACATTATCAGATCCTAAGGTGTCCGATGCCTCTCTTTAGCTTCCCTTTTAAAAAAGGTTGGTTCAGAGCACCAACGTTAATCCGTTGCCCCACTTTCAGAGTTACCGATTACTCTGCCTGCCCAACTGATTGAAGACCACATATCGGTCATATCCTCAACAAATGCGCGAATTGCAGGAGATCTAACAATGACGTAAGCATACATTTGTTCCCGTTACCTTGCAAATAATTACCAAGGTTGCGACCTGGCGGCTATTCAAATTTCGTAGGTCGCATTTGTACTAGGTCAGACGACTCCGTTAAACTAGAGCACGTCGTGACATCGCTAAATGCGATAAATGTCGCATACAAAGAAAAATCCGCCTACTGGCGGATTTTGTCTTTCGTTAAGTTGAAACGCAGGAGGCTCTTAACCGTCGCGATGGCCGGTCCTGTCCGGGAAGTCCATCACCAAAGTGTGCCTATTATCATCAAATTCGATACACAAATCGACACCACCAACTCAAGCTGCCCGTTTGCTAGAAGAATTCAAGCTATCAAATTGCTTCACCTTTCAAATGCAGATGCAAGCTACCGCTCGCTTGAAGGCTAAATTTGAATCATTATCGTTGCAAACGAATCTGCGGGGCGGGTCAAACTTCAGTGCAAATCAACATCAACGAGTGACTATTCCGTAAAGTGGCGCGCAAATTGGAATTTGTGGCGCGATTACCTGTTTATTTGGCGCGATATCTAGAAATTGTGGCGCGATTTCTGAGTCAACCAAATTATGGCGTACTGGTGTCGCAAATCAGTCACCCGCTACCTATTAATATCTGTGAACGTGGTCATCCAAATTTGATTCCATGCTTGCACGTGTCAATCCTGGCAAAACAGATTGGACTTTACCGATCGATGAACGCCTTGAGGCACGGCCTGATGGATTAGATCGAACTGACCGGGCGCTAGTTCGCCGTCGTCCGCTTCATATCCTGGCACAATCTCTTTACGAATGTCGTGACTGCGCTCTGCTGCATCAGAAATAGGGAGTTTAAATTCTGACTGCATGTGACAAAAGTCCAATCTGATCACTCAATGGGAATTCGGTATGCCAGTTTTGCTGACTGTAAGCATACCCGGGAAATTCCAGCGATAAAGATGTTTCTCGTTTCAAAATTCTTTTGGTCAACGTGGCAAGGACATGTAAGTCTTCCACTCCACGGACCTCGATAGGCGCACAAATACTTACGTAACGCGACCAACTGGTCCAATCGACCGAAATGGTAGGCGTAATGACAATGGCATTATCTGGATCATAAGCAATGCGATTCTTCTCTGCACGCAGCACTTCAAAGTAAGCGTCATCTTTTCTCGGCATGGAATATGACACAATTTTCTTGCGCGATTTTCCGACTTTGCAATAATTGGGGCTAAATCCTTCCATAAAATCCGACTTACTTTGATTTTCCATCTTGGCAAGAGCTTGATAGGCACTCTCATCTACCATACTTTTATATACATAGCGGGGATGTGTCCATGCAACATTTACCCGGTAATCGTTAAGAATAAATAAGACATCGTCCCACCAGGAGAGTTTTTCTGGATTTTCAATATCGTATTCGTGGCGAACGATAATGCCATTTTCAAAATGCCTGCCACGGGCATTTCTATGGTGAAGCTTGGCCTTTCGTTTTAACTGTTCGATGTATCTGTTTTTCATTTTTTCTTTGCCCTCAGTAGTGCTTTAGATTTGCTCATCAGCTGCTCTATTCTTGGCCGTCGCATCGGTTTCAATATGTTTGGCCTTCACCACTCGTCCACGTGGAGTCCTAATCAGTAGTTTGGCATCTTGCAGCTTCCTGCCAAGCTCGTCATTTTTTGCAACCAGGTCGAAGTCTTTATCCATGCCCAGGATACGCAGAGCCTGAAGGTACCTGCCAATAGCAATGGAGGCATCTCCTTTTTCAAGTCGATTCAACGTATCGCGTGAGACATTCATGCGCTCGCAAAACAGCACTGTTGAAATACCTCTGCGTAAACGAGCCTCCCGCAGGCGCTGACCAAAGGTTTTTAGCTGCCGTTCAACTGAAGGGAATGGGCGTGGGGTTCTTGTTTTCATGGCCGATAATTTGGTCAATATTGCTGCTATTGTCCATTTAATCGGACATTTTATTGGGCTAGTAGATTTCTGTCGCGTGAAATACCAGGAACGTAACATTGATTTTGCACCGTAATATCAGCAATGTTACCGTGCAATTTTGATGTTACGTTTAGTTTAATGGAAGCTAATTTTTAGGAGATGACTTTTTTACTAGAACAAAGATTGAATAGACTCAACCGCACTTGCTAACTGCAAAGTTAGTATCCTATCTGTGAACTTTTGATGATCCAATTTCAGTTCATATCCAGGGATTAATCTACATATACTCGGTTACCATAAATTGACAATGAACTTCCTGTGCATCTTCTATATTCAGCCTAAGGCTGGGATCAAAAAGCTGTCGGCCGTCTTGCAGTTTAAATATTTGCACCCAAGGTTCCTTCTGTCCAAAATTTCCATAATGAACTTCCGAAAGGTTATCCAATTCCCACATGTGAGATTTGTTCAGCCAACTTGGTGACAGCAAAGAGATTCTGACTAACTGCAATTTCGTATCCCGCTTGATGGCCTGACACATTTCTATCAAATCAGCAAGGTCGCTAACAATTTTCCGCGCCGAAAGACGCGAGGACTTTTCTTTTTGAATGTACTCTACAAAATAGTAAGGGGAATTTATTTCAAGATCTACACAACGCCAGTGGTAGACAGGGTGCCCCTCTGAAGCGAAGAAATTTGGCTTCAGATAGGAATTATTGGTGGTAATCATAAATACGTGTTGCGACTTCTGTAAATCGATTTAATTATGCTATTTGTGGTTTCGCCGCCAAATACCAGGAGTCATTGAAGATACTAGTCTAGTGCTTAGGAGGGGGCTTTCTGTTATTTCGTCTTAAAAACTGGATGACCTTTCGCACACCAAGAAAAAGCAAACCAAAGATAAAAATATTAATGATGGGATTAAACACATTTCCCAGATTCAAGCCCAAGCCTGGGAACACCCGTTGAAGAAAATAGATCCCGAGCAGATAAGCCAACGCGATCAGGCAAATCCAACCGAACCCTGTTATTTGCCCACCAGATTCATACATGACGCTGCCACAGATCCGGCATTGATGCTGGGTCTTTTGGTAGCGTATTTTTCCCAAGAAAAACGGCTGGTAATGCCAAAGATGCGGTGTGCCTTGGTGTTTGCAGTCAGGGCATTCAATTGAATCCATGCGAACCTCCTTCATCGTTCATTTTCTGACACTGGCTGGAAATCCCAAGTCGCGGACCAACAGAACACACTAAGCCATTAGCCGATGTAAGTGATTCATCGAATATAGATGTAATTTGTCTTGTTGATAATCAACATATTACATCCTTCTTGTTTGAACGTAAAGAGCAGACCATATTTGTCGACTAAACAACCGGCAAATAATGTCGTGACCAAAAGAAAACCTTCTCAGCTTCCTTCTAGAATCGGCAAAAATGTGGCGGCCAGGCGAAAGAGCTTGGGGTTGACCCAGGAACAGCTCGCTGCACGAGTTGGAGTGGAAGTCGAAACAATCTCACGGCTGGAGCGTGGCGTTCATTCGCCATCGCTGGCGATGTTGGAGGTTATGTCGGAGGAATTGAATATTGCTATTGCGGATTTGCTGGAAGAGAAAGCACTAGTGCAAACACCAGAGTCTGAAATTATTGCCACCTACCTGAGCAAATTGAAGGTGAAGGACAGGTTGTTTCTCACAGATTTTGTGAAACTTTATTTTCAGAGACATGGCTGAATGGACTGATTGATAGATGCTTAAAATCTCTATCTTTAGAGGCACAGAAGCAGTAAACGAACACAACATCTTACGTATTTTTTCTGGCCAAACACATTCTCAATGCAATTTCGGCGCTCTCGTCAAAACCAACGGTTGGATTGGTTTTAACAAGATTCTTTAAAAATGGCTTGAAGAGATAGGGCTTATCATCAATTGCGACCCAGTCTCTCCAAGGTTCGCAAGACTGCCTTAGCCACCCCTCAATTTCTGAATGACGTTGATATCCAATGATTTCAACAATCGCTGAAATGTCCGTCCATAATGGGGTCGCACCAATAATACGCTCACCGATGTCGAATGAAAAACAAGACTTGAGTTCTGAGATGGTACGGTTTTCGCGCCATGTACTGGAGATCACGATCTGTACTTCTGGAAACTCACGAAGAACCGCCTCTAGACGAGGTAGGCATGAAAATAGTTGAGCTTTGTTATAACAAGGCTCTGAATGCAAGACGCCATCAAAATCCAAAAACAGAATCATTGTTTGTCATCACCAAAAAATAAACTCCAGGGCGCGCATGCTACCTTATTTTGGCATGTTATAAAATCACAGTTCAGAAAAATATGTTGGAATGTAATATCTGATATTAGGCTAAGGTCGATGCTCTGTAAAAGTCCATGACCATCTCTCCAAAAATATAGATTTGTCCACAAAGGGTATAAATCAACAAGGCTTGCGGCGTTCATGACGCTATGGCAGTATATGAGTATGCAAGATACTCGACCGGTACTTTTCTTTCTAAGGGTACTCTGCGCACTTGACGCCGTTTCTTCACCTTCTCGCGCCGATATCTGTACTCAACAATTGCTGTTAGTTGTACCCCTCTCGGAACAATCATAATGAGAATAAGCAATGATAGATTCAAGTGATCGATCTCCTTATTTCGAAAATCGCAATCTGCCGTTTGATGACTTATCTCCAGACGAGTTCGAGAAATTCGTCGCTGCCTGTCTAGTCTGCATTGCTGAAGCGTTAGGAATCCAAATCACAGGAATGCCGCGTGGTTCTGGGGATGACGGGTTCGACATCGAGGGTGTCGTAATTGGATCTGGTCGTTTTGTCTGCGTGCAATGCAAACGACAAAAAAAACCTTTAGGTTTAGACCAAGTTGCTCATGAACTGGCAAAGGTCGCGGCGACATCTAAGTTGGAAAATTCTGACGTCGGCCAGCATCGGTTTATATGCACCGGTGGGCTTAGTCAGACGCTGGTCAGAACGTTACGTGAAACATCGCGCGCTGAATTAATAAAAAATGCCGGAGAACGACTAGCGACAGCCTTAACAGGCGAGCTTTTTACACTAAAGCAAAAGCTAGAGAATATTGGTGCTGATCCCCGACAAGTTGCAGAAACTTATGTCAAGGGTTTGGATGTTTTGATCGCTTGGGACCAAAATGGATTAGATACGGCATTGACAGCCCGTTGGAGTTCAGTATTAGAAATTGTAGAGCGACATTTTCGGGTTGCTCATGTCGTGCACGAGCACCCCCGCCCTATTTTTGATAGAGCCAAGTACATTGAAGAATACATTGATCTCCAATTAATTGCCGAACCGAGGTTTATAAAGGTTGGGCTACCGAAGGGGATTGATGTTGACTCGAAAAATAGCAAGATTGCTGAGTCAGCAATCGCTGAACGAGAAATTAAGGATGTGCACGGATTATTGGAGCTGAATCCTGGTTCGCTAACGATGTTGTTGGGGGATGGCGGAATCGGGAAAACCACCACCTTAGCATATATGAGAGCGGAGGTTTTGAGAGCAAGTTCAGATACAACCATCGCAATTTTGATATCCTTGACAAATTACGTACCTGGTGCGCTTGATCGTCTTATTGAAAACGAACTTGGAATCACATACGGGAATTGGCAGATGCTACCCGATCGTATATTTCTTTTGTGTGATGGTCTCAACGAATGCGCTTCAGAATATGTGGCAAATTTTTTAGAAGAACTCAAACTCATATTAAAGAGAAAACTAGTCGTATGTGTAATCTCAACACGCGAGTCGACAAGGCATAGAAGCGTTACACTTCCGCAGCAACCAACGGCCTGCATAGAAATTGAGCATCTCACGCCATTGGCAATGCGGCGCATTGCAGAGAGCAGACTTCAAAAAGATGTTGCCGCAGTGTTCTTGACAGAATATTTGGCAATCGCAAATCGAGCTTATTCCCCTCAGCTATGGACACCATTTGCTCTTGATGTCGCAATCAAACAGTGGACTCTAAACAAAATATTGCCGGCCAGTCTGGGGGAAATGGTAGAAGCAGTCCTATATTCAAGATGTACTCATGACGCACAGTCAGCCAGTCAGCAGGTTGGGCCTAAGGTTGTACTACAATTAGCTAGTGCTCTGGCATTTCAGTGTTTGATCGTGAATAGACGTATAGAGTGTCCTGAAAACGAAGCAGGGAAATGGATCCGGGACGCAAAGATTCATTGTATTGATGCACTTGGTGTTGAGGATATGTCACAAGTAAGCATCGTCGCGCTGCTTACTCGCCACGAGCTTTTACGTCTATCCACCGTAAATCATTTCGATTTTGGTCATCAGATATTGATTGGTGCCTTAGCTGCACCCATCCTCGCAGAGAATTGGCAATCGTACTTGCACTGCACGACAGATCCGATAGCAGACGATGCTTGGATATTTGCGGCACGACTGGTACCCCAATCAGACCAATATAATTTTATCAAGTCTATGCTAGACGTGGATCTAATATTAGGTGCTCGCACAGCACGCGAATTGCCTATCGAACGTCAAGAATATGCAGAAAAATTACTGATGCAATCTGTGAGTGAGACGTCTCCTGAAAGCGTCCGTGTTCGCGGTATTTTTGCGTTGTCAAAATTAGGAACGCCAGGTGCTGTTGCCAAGTTGCGTGAATTGATAAAAGGTAATAGAAGCGAGAATCAATTCCATGCAGGGAAAGGGCTTGCGGCTACAGGAGACGTCGAATACCTGCGGCGCGTTTTGAATAAAGTGGAAGAGCGAAGATCACTACCATTTAGTAATGTGTCAGGCGGCGATATCACAATTTGGGAAACAGCTCCATTTTCTACGCGTCTTGACCTCGCTCGGGAACGACTAGCGATATGTTTGCCAGGAACCCCAGTTATTGAATCACTTGCACTGATCGCATATGAAAGAGATATCGAAGATGCGAAAAATGTCGAGCGTCAGTTCCATAATGGAATGGATATTCGCCCTTGGGGCGCGATTCTCCACGCGTTACATAATACGTCGCCAAGTCGCGCACAAGTAATTTTAGATGATGAACTTGCTAACGCGCAGTCTCTTATTGATAGATCAAAGATTATACGAATTGCAGAAAGTATTGGCATAAAATTTGATATACGAGTTGCTTTCGAATGTGTTATCGCCTTCCAGTCTGCAGACGAGCCGGATACAAAGCTTGAATTTGAAATAGAAGAACTGATCAAAAACGTTATTGCGAAATATGCTTTACCACCAGAATTAATAATGGTCGTAGAAAGCGAATTGACATCCTGTCCGGTCAATAAATGCGGCGCCATATGGAGTATGGCAAAGTTTTCCGAAAGTGCGATCATTGCTGCTATTGCAGAATCAACTATTTCAACCTGGCGAGGAAATGTCGGGCACGCGTGCAATTATTTTTTGGGCCAAATTCAATTGGCGCGTAGTCGTAAAAATGAACTACTCAAGCTATGCGAAATTGGTCTGGAAAACGAAAGAACATGGCATGACTGGCACTCTTGGAGAGCGCTTGAACTTGTTGGTTTGTTAGGCTTCACCGCCAAATCTGCCGCTTGCCTTGAATCAATGATTCGACAACTGACACGAATTCGGATCGCAATTGAAAGTAACCAGATAACCTTACTTTCAACTAAAGACAAAGTTTTTTTTGATTCAATGGATGTTGAGTTTGCTGAAGACCAAGTAGGGCAATTTGCAGCGCAACTTATTCTCCCCGCCGTCACAGCAAAAAATCTCATTAAGAGTGACGTTCGATTGTTATTCCTGCATTTCGACACCTCAGCATATAACGTGCTGGATTCTTTACATGAGCTATTGCGAGATTTGGATAGTGAGGTTGTAGACGTCGAACTGCGAAAGGTCTCGCGTCAAAGAACCAGATTTTCAGCACTCATGGCTGCATGTACTTGCGGACCGTCAGACGTTCGCTTGGAACTACTCCGGATTGAATTGGAACAGCATTTTACTATCCCTTCGTATTTACTAAAACTTGAGCACGCCGTTAACGCTTGTTGGAGTAAATCAATTTTTGAGATGGTCATTAATACTGTTGCTAATATCTCAAATTGGCCGAACGAAAGAACACATTTCTTTTGGGACTTTGCAGATATGGTATTGAACCATATCAAACCAGATGATCAATATAAACTGGAATCGGCATTGGCATCTGCACACACACCTTTCGCTAAGAGAGTTTTGGAGTTATGGCTTATACAAGCCCAAGGCACTCGAATAGGAATGCGTAGATTGAATGGCGGCACAAATGGTCAGTAATTTGCACATTTGATCGGCGGCTCCTCAGAAATGATAAAGTCTGGCGGACTCTATTGTTTGACTCATAGATAAACGGGAAAAAGCAGTTGATCCATCGGGAGACAAAATGTACGACAAGAAGTATGCTGTATTGTTGGATGCCCTCGGCATTCTCACTGGACGCACTGTAATCGAAGTGAGTAGTAGCGACTCTACTTTTAGTCGAGTCCGGACAGATAGACAAAGCTATGCGGCAAATCAGGCATCAATTAAATCCTCGCCTGCAATCTAGCGTTAACTTGGCTTTATAACCGTCGGGCGATGCGGTGAACGACGTAATGTGTAGAATGCGGATCAACTCCTTGCGAATAAATCGGAACACCGCCAATGTTTTCATTGTCAATTTGGACAACGATATAAGCTGCGCCTGATTCACGTGCACGCCGTGCTGCGTCTGTATCAGTACGGGGAAAGTTAATATAATGTGAGTTGTATTTGGCAGTTTGAAAGTACGAGATGGTGGCTGCTTCAATTAGACTTACTTGATCGTCCAACGTTGGCATGTACGGGTCACGATTTTGGCCTAAAAGCTCCGTTGTACCAGCATGACCCGTGATGATGCCGGCGACTGAACATCGGCAGTCGAAGCGATACACAAGAGCGAAAACCTCCGACTCCGGATCGTTGGAGTTGATCTCTGCAAGCACCTTTTGAAGTGTTTCATGGTTTTTGAGGCGATCTTGTGTATTGTTCGCAAGTCCCTTGCCGATATAGAGCACCTCAAGTCGCTTCGCAACGGAAGGCAGAGAGTCAATTAAATGAGCCGAGTTCGCAATTAACATTGCTTCAATAACCTTATCATCTTGATCAAGAGCGTGCAGTTCACGATGCGGAAAGGGAGATGCAGAGAATGCCTTTGCATCGCATAACTCTGGAGGCCGTACAACTTTGACCTGGCCTTCATGCATCACGTTATTGACTGAGTAGGATACCTTCAGGGATATGGAATAAGCGTTCCAAGTGATTGTGTTCGGGATAAGAGACAGACGTGGTCGCTTACAGATCATGTACAGATGACACAGATTTAGCCGTTCGACTAAGTCTTCTGGGAGATGATCATAGATATGGTCAAGATCACTGATGCGATAGAGGAATCGATCAACTGATCGGAAATCTAAAAAGACCACCGGGATAGATGATTGAAGGTCTTCAGCGAATTTTTTGATAGAGTCGTCTGCCATATTGCTTTCTGTTCGGTTTTGAAAAAGGTTGTGCGGACAATCCTCCAAAGAGACCTGAAAATACACTACTCTAATCCGTCTGACATTTGCAGACAGGTAAATCTGAGTTCCTGCACATTAAGCCGAAGATTTTGGTTTTGCAAGACAGCAAATTCCAAAAACTGTGAGTTCCTGGACATGTCGCGAAGATAATTTAATCTTATGGGCTTGTTCTTCCAAATATCTAACAAGTGAATCAAATGATTGGTGGCCAGGTTCGCCAGGGATTTTCCATTTTTTGCTGTCTAGTTGCAGAAGCACCAGAATTCCGCGTGAGCTATTATGGCCTTTCAAATATTGTTCAACTATTTGAGTTCGTAAGGTTTCCGTCAATTGCTTTGCTGAATATCTTCCGGAATCGACGGGTTTTATTTCTATGCAAACGTTATATCTATCGGCACTTAGTTGGATATCGGTCACTTTGTCATTATCGACCTCTTCCTCGCGATGAACGCTGAATCTGATATTCTGAGTATCTCTGAATTTAGCTGCTAACCACCTTTGCAAGTGTTTTTCTGGCATTTTAGCCTTGAATAAATCACGCTCACTAAATGGACCTTCTTCAAGATCCTTTCTGATTTGCTCCAAACGAGCAATCACTTGTTCAAATAATTGCGCCTCAGACGTCGGAGCAAAAGAAAATGGAGAGCCAATAGCTGCGAGTTCCTCAGGACACTTATTAGCAGAGAACGAAATACTAAATTCTGCATGTTCTTTAAGACGATCTTGCAAGGCTACCTTCTCAACATCGTCAATCATGTTGCAAGCCAGGCGATTCAGCGCATTGTGTCCAAGTTGACCTGCAACCTTAACAAACATATGAGGGATTCTGTCTCTAAAATTTTCAATTGCCGCATTTGGCAATGTCGGACTTAGTGGTTCCGCTTTAGAGTGCAATTGCGCACTAAGTAAATCATGAATACCCACAAGAGTATCAACATCTTCGGTGCCTGCGGAAAAATTTACCCATTGCATATCGCCAATTTTTTCAACAAACCGAATAACTTCATTTAAATGCCTATCAGGAAATTCCTGTAAATATCGGGAATACCAATTCCACGCTGCTAATGAATCTCGATCCATCCAGATTCGTAACCAATCCATGTCAATTTCAAGATATATATTGCTGCACGAAACAGAAAGTTTTTTTCTGCAGACTTCGCCAAGAGCGATTTTGGAGAGTTCATTGTCCTCACCTAAAGCGGCAACAATTTCTTTTGCTGTCGTGGTGAATGGGATTTGATCGGATATTACAAGGGGAATAAGAGGGTTTAACAGTCTCGTTCTAATTTCAGACGGGCAGCGCAATATCATTCTCAGTGCACCCCGATCGCGATAGATTGAAATATCGGTTTGTACCTCAGCCGTAATATAAGGATTAAGCGTGCTCACAACAATTTCGAGGTGCGAGTGAGACAAGGAGATAAACCAATTGGACGGGCTCGAAGGGTCCCAAATTGCCACTTTTGTTGCGGTTGCAGCCTGCTCTTCCGTGAGCGCAGAGAAAGACTTTCTTGTGTCAAAATATCTATGAATACCCGCAAGAGCCAATTTTGCGGGCCATTGCCAGTCTTGTGGTTCTAATTCAACGGGATCTGGAGCAAAAACAGAAGGCCAAAATTCTCTCAGTCCTTGATCAAGTGCGTCGGCAATATCCTTCCCCAATTTGTTAGCAATCTCTAAGAAGTCAATACCGGTAAAATCGTTGTATCCAAAATGTAAGAGGCAATAGCTAAATAATTGGGTTAGCGAATTTGGCTCTTTCCCAGTCCGAATATTTTCGATGATAGTGCGATAATAGGATATATCTTTTTCTAGTCTTTGATCTCTCGCGGAAAACTCTTTTGATCGAAGAAACATATGCTCTCGATATTGCGCAGCCTTTTGTCGATGATTTTTATATCGTTGACTAATTTGATCGCGACGAACAGAGGGGAAATTGCCGAAATTGAGTTGTCTGAGTAAATTTGCTCGGTGCTCACCGTTTTTGATCGAGAAGATGATTTCTGCTGAAATAAAAAACCAAATGTCGCTCTCTTCTAAAGAAAGCTTCGAATCAGTGGCTCGTTCTATCAATTCCGGCAAATCAGCGGCGCAAAATGAGACGATGCAACTTTCTTCCCATGTGAGACGTACGAACGAGTGATTAATGTCTTCCGATTTCGCAATTGCCAGAGCAATTTCCCATCGGAGGTCTTTATGTGCTGCGATAGCATTCTGGACTCGCTTGAGTTCATTCCTGTTAATTAGCCAGGTGTCACGTTGGGACTCAATTCTTTCAGCTGCTTCCATACAAATCGACGGATAGGATTGAGTACTAGATGGAATCAATTCAAGTAGTCTTTCAAAGCAAACTGGTAACGCATTAAGTAACCAAAGACGTTCCGGATGTTCAGATTCTGGGAAACGATCAAAATGTTTTCCTTTTAAAGGTCTAGGAAGGGATTTCATAACAGCCTGAAGTAGTATTTGAGCACTTGAGAAATTCAGCCTAGGAACTAGATCGTTTCGCAATAACTTGGCCATAGGGCCAGATCCAAGATCCTGCTCATTTCGGCTGCGATCAAAGATGGCCGATAATTCGCTTGAAGAAAGTGATTCCCAGGGAGTAACAGGCAAAGAAGACGCAATCAATTCATTTGATATGGTGGTTGCGCATTTCAAATCAGTTAGTATGGAAAATCGCTGTTCCGGTGTGCCAATAACTTCCAGCGCATCAAGGGCCAAAATTCGTTCTGATTCTGAATATGCGACACTCCTGTAAATGTCAAACACGGCGGAGGAGCAGTCATTCAACTTTGCAAACTGTGCTATTTGAAGACATAAAATTCTCGTTTGTTGACTGGTTTTGCTGCCGGCGAGAGTCATCGCTACTTTTCCAGGCGAGATTGCAAGTCCCACTCGAATGCACTCATTTACACTTTGAAATCGAATGAATTGATTCTTTTCTCTGGATTTATTTTGCAGATTGAAAAAGGCTTCATCAACTGAAATCCTGTCCCAACTCATAGGGTCTCCCTGGAAGAACAAGAGTTCGGGAAATTTCTGGACGACCCATTCTCTGACTTTTACATTAATAGTTGCTAGCCAGCTCAACGTAGCTTTACGCGTGGGGATCAAAATACTGCGTCCAAATTGACTTCCTCCAACAAATAAGCTTTCTAGCCGATGCCATGGAACACCCATAGTCAACTGCCTCTCGATCCATTTAGCTGCCAGAAACTCCCGAATCGAACGATGATGGAACTGTACGCGGCCATAGCTCGCTTCATCAAATACTGCAGAACATAGCAGTCTCCGTATTTTTAAGGCGCTCCAATTTAGAACCTTAGAGGGATCAATTTCACCGGCGCCACAAATTGCGTTTGGTTCAACTGAAAAGAAGGCGCAACCGCCGAATTCTGCGGCGGCTGCCAGTTCTATTGTGCCAATCAACAGCTCGTCATGGGACAAATGAACATCAGATACGACATAGTTTTCGTTGTGCTCAGTTAGGCGTTGCGCTATGTTTGTTTCGATTAACTGCGTATATCTTCCCAGTGTTTGACTTTGATTCCACAGCCTTACCATCCAATTAAGATCGAGAGGATGGATTGCCATAAAATGATACCCTCCCTCATCTATCGCTTGCCAAAATCTATCTGGATTCAGCAGATTGAGCTCGCATGCGTACCGTTGTGCTTCGACTACCGATAACGAGTCTAGGCCGACAGTAAAGACTTTGACTTCACCTACTTGCAGATCTAAAGGATCTGAGTCAGGTTGATTTTCCAACGCAATTCTTATGGGTTTGACCAGGTAGGTGTCAACGGCATGTTGCACCTCCGGTATTGGCCAGTCTGTAATCCTTGAGGAAAGGACAAAATTAATTCTATGGAATTTCCCCACCAATTGATGGCTGATCACAGCGAGAGCTTTTTGAAAATCAGAAGGTGATTTAAGACGTGACTCGTCAACGGCATCCAAAAAAAAATAAGCTTGATCTTCTGAATTTAGCCACCGCTCATATTCTGCCTGGAGCGCGATTAATACAAGCTGCCAGCCCTCTGCGCCTGATATTTGGTTCAAAGGAATAAAAAATGCCGATTTCCCAGATAGGCTTAGTCGCTGAGATTCCATTTTAAATTCGGTGGTTTTTCCTATGCCGGCCTCCCCAAGCACAACTACAATTCTTTTTCCATGTAACTTGTCCCAAGTTAATGTGCCTAAGCCCGCGAAATTGCTCCAATCAAATTCTTCAGTTTCGCTTGATGCGCTAGTGATTTCCGAGAAAGTGCGGTTGAGATCAATTGTCATATGGCAAGGAAATAAATGGATGAAGGATATCAATTCCACATATTTGACTATCCCATCGTCAGTAGTCAATATACAATGTAAAAAAGATAATTTATGAAGGGGTACGTTATGCACATTTCCCGAGTGAAGATCACAAATTTTGCCAACTTCCAGGCGCTCGATGTTTATACAGATAAGAACATCGTCATCGTGGGAGAAAACAAAGTTGGGAAAAGCAATTTCCTTCGAGCGCTGCAGCTGATACTAGATCCAGGGTTCTCTGACTTAGACCGCCATTTAGGACTTGAAGACTTTTGGGACGGACTGGGAGAAAATAAACTGGGGGAAACGGTTGAAATTTCTATCGAACTGACGAATTTTGACAATTCCCCGGATCTATTGACAGTGCTGTTTGACTGCATGATTGAAACAGGCCCACCGACAGTATCGCGACTGACATACAAATTCCGACCTAAAGCCTCTCTCGCAGGTGCTACTCCACAAAGCTTATCCGAATATGAATACATAATTTATGGTGGAAGAGATGAAAATCGGGCCATCGGCGCGCAACACCGACGCCAATTTCCAATCGAATTGCAAACCGCACTACGCGATGCAGAAAAGGACCTGGCTAATTGGCGCCGATCCCCGTTGCGCCCACTCATTGAAAAGTTAGCCCTGGATCTTGAGGATGATGCTCGAACAGAAATTGGCGAGATGATCAGCGTAGCACAGCAAGCAATTTCCGATCGAGGAGAGGTTATTCAGGTAGGTACAAGAATCGACGATCGCATGCTGGCGATCGTCGGAGATGCACATACAGTACCTATTAAACTTGGACTGGCACCGACGCGAGTTGACGCAATGCTTCGTGGTCTGCGGTTGCTAATTGATGGAGGCGCGCGTGGAATTAGTGACGCAAGTCTTGGCACTGCGAATCTGATTTTCATGGCTCTTAAGAGTCTAGAACTAGATCGTGTTATAGCTGAACGCGAACGTAGTCATACCTTCTTTGCCATTGAAGAGCCAGAAGCTCATCTTCATCCCCATGTACAGCGCCTGGTTTACCGCTATTTTCTTGGAGCTACTGCCGAAGATGATGATAGTTCCTCGAATCTGACAACTATCTTAACCACGCACTCGCCTCACATCGCAAGTGTGGCACCGGTGCAATCTATTATCCTTTTACGCACGGATTCAGAAACAGGCACAACAATCGCGACGTCAACGGCAGGCGCTGATTTAGAGCAACCAGATATTAACGACCTTCAGAGATATATTGATGTAACTAGAGGGGAGCTTTTTTTTGCAAGAGGCATAATATTTGTGGAGGGTGATGCAGAACGATTTCTCGTGCCGGCATTTGCTCAAGCACTCGGCATATCTCTCGATATTGCTGGAATTACAGTCTGTTCTGTCGGAGGAGTAAATTTTGCTCCTTATATTAAGCTGGTAGGTCCTGAGGGGCTTGACATCCCCTACGTTGTAATTACAGACCTAGATCCAATGGAAGATAGTTCGCCATTGGCTCTTCAGAGATTGATCACGCTTTTGGAAATATCCATGACTGACGCTGAATTTAGCGAGCTTGATGAAGAAGAACCATGGGAGGCAGGTGAAGAGCACGGCTACTTCGTCAACAATAGTACTCTTGAAATAGAGCTTTTCGAAGCAGGTCTAGGAAGCTCAATGCAAATGGTGTTTGAACTTGAATATCGCTTACAAGCGGCGACCAGAGCTGCAATTACTGGCTGGGTCAATGGAACTGAACCTCTCGATAATCGTCGCTTATTAAGACTCATTGATCGCATTGGGAAAGGCCGCTTCGCCCAGGCTCTTGCGCCTTATGTGACCGCAACAGATTGCCCAGACTACATTCGTAATGCATTGGAATACATCCATGTTGCAGTCGGATAGAGTAAGTTCTGCCTACCTTGAGCAGGCCAACGAGTTGCGTGAAAATCAGCAACAATGGGCTGCTTATGAGTCCGAAGGCAATTGTGTCGTCTTGGCGGGGCCCGGAAGCGGGAAAACCAAGACGCTTGTACTAAAGCTTGCACGGATATTGGCTGAAGATGTGCATGCCCCACGTGGCGTAGCTTGCATTACGTACAGCCAGGAGTGCGCGCGAGAACTTACTAGGCGTTTAGAGGAATTGGGCTTGAAAGAATCATCACGCCTTTTTATCGGGACGGTGCACGGTTTTTGCCTTCGCTATCTTCTAACACCTTTTGCGAGATTGGCTAATCTTGGAAATCCTGAGCCCCTAAACATTGCGACAACTGAGTATAGTCGGCAATTGCATAGGCAAATCGGAGAAAATCTATTCGGCCCCGGACATCCCTACAAGAAAATTGATATGGACAAGCACCGCCGTCTCCATATAAATCGGGAATGTGATAGCTGGAGAAATGAAGTAGAGCTTGCGACATTAGCTGTAGCATATGAAGAAACACTTCATAACGCAGGTATGATCGATTATGAAGATCTTGTTATTTACGGCGAACGTCTTGTTGCAGAGCATGATTGGGTATTGCCAATTATAAGAGCGAAATTTCCCGTACTGGCTGTAGATGAATATCAAGACCTTGGTGTGAATCTACACAACATCGTCACACGACTTGTATTTGATGGAGATGTACGCCTGTTCGCAGTTGGGGACGCTGACCAATCAGTTTACGGATTCACCGGAGCAAACAGTAATTTACTGCTAGAACTTGCCGCAAGGGATGATGTTGAACGCATTCAACTCGAAGTTAATTATCGTAGTGCCCAGGAAATTGTACACGTGTCCGAAAGAGCACTGGGCGAAGTCCGAAATTATCGTGCATCCGATTTAAACAGAGGAGCACGAATCGAATTGGAAGAATGTCCCGATGGGTTAGGTCAACAAGCTCTTCGCGCAATTGAGGAAATAATACCCGCGGCATTGGCTGCCAAGCATGGACGGCGGCTCGGAGATATCGCTGTATTGTATCGCATGGCTTCTATTGGCGATGTAGTTGCTGATGCAGCTGCTGCTGTGGGAATGGATTACATTAGAGTCGATACCGCAGCACCATATCGCAAGTGTCCATTGACAAATTGGATTGAAGATTGTGCTGCATGGTGTGCCGGGGGCTGGCAAGAAGCAAAGCCCTTATTGCAGAGTCTGCTTGAACAATGGATAGCATTTCGGGTGCAAACCTTATCTGACAATGAAGCGCAAGCTGAGCGAGCACGATTAACTCAATTTTTGTGGGCATCTAGAGAGAACTTGCCGGCATCCGAATTTGTAGATGCTTTGCGTACAGAATTTCTCAACGACCTCGCTATTTCTGAAGCCAACTTGGCAGATCAATTTTCCCATGTGGAAGACTTAGCTAGAGCGACTCACAGTGGAGGAATCCTTGAGGATGTTGACATGGTGCGCCTCGGCGGAAGAGACGGATCACCTGATCAATTGAATTTATTGACGCTTCATTCAGCAAAAGGATGTGAGTATGACGTAGTGATCATGCTTGGCTTGGACGAGGGCTCTTTCCACTGGAGCAATGCGCAGGGGGAAGTTTTGCGTGAAAGCCGACGGTTGTTCTACGTTGGATTAACACGAGCTCGCGACGAAGTCTATATGCTATATTCAGGTTGGAATGAAAACAGTTCGGGGACGCGTTTCTATTCAGGGCGTCTGCGGTTCTTGGATGAACTCTTGTTAGACTAGCTTTCAGGATAAAAATTTCACTACATGTACAAGGTCAAACTTAGCCGGCTAGGAAGGGTCAAGTGAGTTAGAGTTCTGATGGGTAGCTATGGGCCAGATTGGCCGGATGCGTCCGGCGAAGTATAGCGACAAGATTCGACTTTTGAAGATTACCCTCCAAGTGTAGATAGCGCGCCTTGTTGATGGCCATTAACATCGCTTTGTAGCCTGCCCAATCATCGACGCGAATGGCAAGTACAATGAATTTATCGAGAAGGCGCCTGTAGTTGGAGAGGTTAATCTTTGGTCTGATAGCGTTTATCCTCAGACAGAATACTTAGGTCGCAGCATTGAAAGGGACTGCTCCGACAACGCGGGAAGAGCTTTTGTGCGTGAATATGCTTCTGCTGCGAGCGGCAAAGACCAGTCCGTTAACCAATGGACTTTGAATATATGGGCAACATCGTCGGAAACATCACCTTTCTTGATGATGCAATTCCAATCCGAATCAAACAGAGTACTAGTGGATACGCTCCCCCTCACAGGTCGCCAGACTTTGTGCCAGCCGATTCCATCAATAGACGGCATTTGACGATAAATTATTATAAGCGCAGAGATGACTATCAAAAGGATGGGAAAATGAAGAAATTTCAGGATCTAATTATAAAAACGGATTTGCAAGAATCAGAAGTAACCAGAATAATTGCTTCTCGCTTGCCAGAGTCTTGGGTTGAGCCTAGGGAAATTAACGCCGATATTCTCGCGAAAGTTGGTGGGGCGTATTACGCTTTTGATCTTAAGTCATCTCGATCTGGACGGGCACGCCTCTGGATGGCCCCGAGTGAGAACGGGATCATTGTAAGCAACATCATTCCACTAGATAAACGAGAGCTTGCACCTGACGAATATAATGAAATACTTCAAAAATTCGTCGAGCAGGGTGTAAAAGGCAGCTTTGACTTCATCCTGACGGATCCAGAGATATTGCTAACCGATGTGCTGAGTGAAGTCTCTTCCCAGAAGCTTATCGCATTTTCTTCATCGGCTAACAAATCAACGGGCCATAGTCACCCGCTTGACGACAAACGCTGGCTCGCATTTGTCTATAGCACAGTAAAACAGGACGAGGAAATCGACTTCGAGCTGCTCGTGTCATTTCTCTCAGAACAAGGCTGGGATGATGAGAGCGCTCAAGATCTCGCGGGTGATTTTTCGTATGCAAGACGTGCGATGCGGTATGCGCTCGAATCGGAGCGGGAAGAATGAGCGTTGATATCAATACAATAGCTCAACAGATTTCGCATGACCCAAAGCCACTCGTGCTGATTGACACCTGCTCGCTGCTGGATGTGGTGAGGGTTCCTATCAGAGAGGAGAATAATGCTACCCAGATTATCCTGGGGGCATTGAAATTACTGGACCTCGCACTGCAAAACAAGGTCTACTTGGCAGTAACAAGTATTGTTCGAGCTGAGCTTGAGAGCAATCTTGGCGAAGTAAGAGACGAGGTCTTGAAATTGGCAACTAGGCGGGAGAAGCAAGTTCAACATTATGTTCTGTGTAGCAAACTCGCTGGCCTAGCTTTACAGGGAGCGGACGCATTTGCTATAGAAGCTTTGCGGGATAAGCTTACTGATATGGTTTTCGGAATTCTTGCTAAGTCGTTTGAAATTAAGGGCGATGATGCGTGTAGTGGCCGTGCAATGAAGCGGGTAATAACGAACCAAGCCCCAGCGAGCAAAGGGAAAAACGAGGCAAAGGATTGCGACATCATCGAACATTATTTGGAGCTTGCCGGGTTGTTACGGCAATCCGGCTTTTCCAAAGCAATGTGCTTCGTAACGGCAAATTCCAATGACTATGGTAAGCCGGGAGAAATGAGGTCGCCACTTGACGCGCAGTTAAAAGCCTGGAATATTGAGTATGTAAATAATTTCCAGTGGACAGTGGGCTTAGTCAACTGAAAATTCGTACACGAATGCCTTGTATTTTTATGAATATTCATATCTCTCGATTGAATCATTGGAAGCGGCGTGTTAGGTCAAGTCCGAGCCAGTAAACATTACACAATGAAATTCTTGTTTCCGCATTTCGGACTTGATTTCAATTTTTGATTAAAATCCAATTAAAATTGCCCTCCTTGTGCCCTGGTATTGTCAGGCAAGGTATCGAATAACATATTTGTTCCACCTTCCAGAAACGATGCGTTGTAGATTACTTTGGTATGCCGCAGTAACAAATTGTCGTATTTTATTTTCAGTGCATCCAATTCTTCATTCAAAAGTAAAACCTTTCTTTCCAGCTCAGACTCATTCTGTACTTTATTGGTCACAGAAACTTTTTCGAGTTTAGAGCGAATCTTCGCTTTTTTATAAGCATCTAAAATTTCGCTATTCGCCGACAGGGACTGCCTGGACCAAATAAGATCCAGAGTGACACTAAATTTAATTCCAAGCGTTTCGCGCAGCGTCTCCCAAGTAAGCGCTCTACTTCTTGGCCAGCTCCGTAGACAATCAATTATACTTACTTGATCAGCTGCAGATATTTTTTTCATTCCCATTCTATTTCCTTTTTTCAATTTCTTTGTTCTCAGCACTCAATTTCATAACGAGTTCAGTTACGCTAAGAGGTTGTACCAGCGAGGAAAATGTTACTAAAGTGCCTGCAGCAATTTCCGGATTTTTTTCGTACGCTAATATTTCATTGCATCTGATTAGGTCCGCATTAAATTGTTGATACTGGCGGACTAATGACAACGACGTATTGCCATCTTTCTTTTTTTTCTTAGCAATTTTTATCATGGCAATTGCGTGCTTACGTTTTTCAACAATGGTTGAAAGTCTTGTCTTGTCGCCCTTCATCCAAACCTGTTTGTCGCAATTTGTGCATTCGCCAAATTGCTCGCACGGATTAATCGACCAGTCAGTCACGCATCCTCCGATCTCAGTAATATGCTTAGGAACGGCCTTGTCGAACAAAAAAGCGGATCTATCGACTAATTTTACTTGCTCAAGTGCTGATGCTATTGGTCCAACAACTTCATAATTATCATCGGGATCAAATGTATCTATTGATTGAATTAATATTTCATGAGGTGTACGCAAGTCATAGAAGTCAGACTGACTCCCTGTTTTTCTACCAGCCAATTCATCAACAAATAGAATATTTGCTCCAGCAAGAAGAGCGTTTGTTTGATGGTATTTTCTTGCCTGATGAAGTGAAAATGATGGATACAGCCCACTTCTAAGTCTAATGCCAAGTTTTAGAAAGAGTGCAGGCGGAGTTTTTCCTACATAACTTATGCGAAAACCAATCGCTATTGGTGTTAAATTTTCCGGTTTCCACCACATACCTTTTTCTTCTCCGGCACCAACGTCGTTTGCTGGACTTGGATGAAACCATACTGCCAGAGCCTCATCAAGTTTGACTTGGCGGTCTTTAGATACATAAGGCCAATGCGGAAATTTTAATTTTTTGAAGTCATTCAACAAGTGTGCTTTGAGGTCAGCAGACTTTATGTATATTGAACCTGCTATTCCCTTATCAAATAAGGGCTTCAGTTTTTTTTTCAGCGCCACATCCGAACCTAACAGCATCCGTGTCGCTACGAGAATGGAAATGTATTTATCCATTTCTCCACATGGTCGGGATCTAAAGATAATTTCATTGTCTTTGCAGAAGTGTATTAACTGCCTCAGCGTTACCAATCTTGTTATCTTAGACGTACCAAACGAAACTAGAGGGCTAATGTCCCCAGGCCGTTTAACAAATTGCAGTTTTTCTAAATTTCCAAATCCCTGCGAAAACCTTTGGCTAAACACTTGTGCAGTCTCGGGAACGCTAAAAATTTTTCGCGCATCTTCAAGACTTAAGTATTTTTTAGAAAAAAATTGTTTCAGCCGTAAAGGTATATATAGTTTATCAATTGAATTGAAATCATGCGGGTATCGTTCAATATAATATTTGAATGCGAGGTGAGCTTCCTGGGAGTAGTCTAAAGCGGTCTGAAAAATCTCCGTCGCTAGCGGGGCCAGTTTTTTCGATATGGGAATATCTTGATGGGAATCTATCTTTGGTCTTGAAATTCTTATTCTTGTTCTGCTTAAATCATCTTCAGATTTATAGATAGCATCTCTTCGTAGGCAAATAAGTTCCGAAATTCGCATTGACACTGTGGTGAATGCAAGACCAAGAAGGGCAGAAAAAAATGCACTTGGACTTTTAGCGCCGCATTGAGAAATGGCCTTCCTATATGCCAGTCCAACAGCAACGATTTCCTCACTGGTGATTCTATTCTCAACTTGGCTTTCTTTTTTACTAGGGAACACTGGATTTTTCAATAACGGTCGTGAACTAGAAGCTATCATCGAGCGAAATTGAAACGGTGAATTAAGAAGATTAAAGCCCGTTAGTCGAGTGTGCATATTTTTACTCTTATATCCGTTTTGCAACACACAGGCCATTATTTCCAGCTCTTTAGCTACATCATATTTTTTTGATTGGCAGTGACTGGATTCTTGAATTGCTCGGTGAGCTATCTCGAACGATTTTAAATTGAGATTTGAAGGATCATTGATGTTTTTATTCAGATATCTAAGAGCTTTTTCAATATAGCTAATTGACAGTATTAGCGCTTTAGGAGTGGAGCGAATCTTCTTTTCGTAAGTAATTACGTTCACGTACGCTTTTGCAAAAGATAAAAAACGTCCCGGTTCTATAAGTCCGCGCGGATTTATTATTTTTGGTTCCTTTCCCAGCCTTACTCGCGAAAATACTTCCCTGCCTCTACTTAGAAATTCCTCTTTTAGGAACCAAGAGCGACTAATATTGTCACCACCTGCTAGTAAACTTGTAGCCCATTCGAAATAGGGGGCGTCTCGTTCAAAATTTGCCGAATGGACCGATATTCCCTGGTAGCCACCCGGACTATATTTTCGAATGAACTCATCAAATCGATCTGCACCAGTTGCCGCAGTCGAGTGGTCAATCATCGAAAATTTACTTCTTGTCGATTTTGATTGCATGTATCTTATCTATAACATGTTTAACGGAATTTATTAAATGCTCGTCTCTTAAAATTACTTCCTGCGCTAATCCCATAGAAGTCGCTTTAGATTTCCGAGCCTCCAAAAAAAACAGTACCGATTTGTGATTCCCGTCTGTAAAAGCTTCGAATCTTGGACAGGTGTAGCATCCGACCGGGGCGAAGACATCGCAAGGAGTTCCTGAGCAGGACCCCACATCTCCTTCCATATTTACGTCACCAATGAGATGTGGATTGTCTTTATTTGTTGCGTTTTTGCGATCCAAAATGTCACCTTTGAACGCATGGTATATTTCATTGTAAGTATTTTCCAATAAGGTTTCGTAGTTGGAAAATGCTTCTTCGGACAATGTCACATACCGTGAAATCGAATTTGCCGCGGTGTGAAAGCCAGCGCGTGCTAGCACCGAGCGGGGCGCTCCAAGCATTGCTAAATGAGTTAACTTCGTATGTTTAAACCGTCTGGTGAATAAATCCAAATCTTTCAAACCGTCATAGTCTGAGCTAATTTTCTTCCTTGATCTGACTATCAGACCAATTATGCGAATACCATCTTCCTTTACGGACAAATTGCCACGTGAATTGTGTATCGAAAATAGAGGTAATGAAGATGGTAGTTCCTTTTGATAGAGACTACGAAGAACTTCCAGTTGTTGCAACAATGCAGTACCAACAGATCGCGAAAGTAGATACTCAACCATAAATTTCCGACCTGGTGTCCCTTCCTGCTTCACGTATGGAATTGAAAGGAAGACTTCTGTCGGGCCTCCCTTTAAATGCTGGACACGGATATCGCCGACTTGAAGTAGAGATAGTTGACTTGGCCTCAAGGCCTCAGAGATGATTAATCGCCACAATGAGTATGTTTGCATATCAAAGACCCCTTTAACCAGCAGAGCTTCTATTTTCGACAATATGCCACGGGTCTCATTTATAGAAAACGGTCTCTCTTTTGGGGTCGTAGCTTGAATTTCTTCAGTGCTTCGTGGTTGAGGCGGCCGAGAATTTCGAAGATGAGTTATTAAATCTATCGATATGCCTGGTAAATCAAGGTCGCTCCAGTATATTAACTGGCCTCTTAATAGTTTTTGCTGAGAAGGATTCTTTTGAGTTGCATACCAATTCACCATTTCTAAGGTTATTGTGCAAATTGGACCAGGACAGAACTGTTTGATAGTTTTTATGAAAAGTGCGAATTCCGTGATCCAACGCATGGCGGTTGTTACTTTACGTCTGCCATTAAGCGCATGAAGGATGGTGTAAATGTAGATTTTTGCGGAAATTTGCGCTAGCCCGCTAACCGCGTTGTTTATTCTAATGCCACGCCTTTTATCAGAGTCGCAATCCAAAACCATATATTCGAGATTGACATTGATCAATTTTCCAGAATCAATAATTCTTATCTTCTTTGGTATTTCGATTTCTGGAAGACCGTTTGAATTTTGAATCAATTGATCGTATCCAGGGAATTTAGGTTTTTTTTGTCGGTTCAATTAGTCGATCTCTTGTCTCAATTATTTCTGACGTTTTACGTGCGATTCTTCGCTGAGTATAATGTTCTGGCATATTCGATTCTGGTCTCCAGTGCCCACGTTTGGTGAGCATCGCCCTTATCTCCTCCTCACTGCCTCCTTTTTCTTCTGCAAGATCGGCAAATTCATTAAAATGTGTATGGCGTAGTACGTGCGGCGCTATCCAATTAGGTAATCCAGCTACTTTTTTTAACTTCGAAATGATTCTATTTAGATTGCGATAGCCGATCGGTTTTCCTGTTTGGACTCCAACATGTGAAACGAATAAATACGGTTGTTCAGACTCATCGCCGCGCTTGTTTATCGCGCTTCTTCTTTCCTTTAAAATATAATTTAGCAGGCGATTAGCTAGATTTTTATTAATTTGAATTGGTCCAGGAAAAGTCTTAGAGGCAGGTTCGTGCATCCTTTCGTCATGAATATCATTTGGCCGTAATTTGACATTCAAAATTGCGATGTTCTTGCCAGGTGCAAGTTCGTAATTCGTGTCGAGATCCTCGCAGTACAGCTTAAGCAACTCGCCACTTCTAAGCCCTGAATCAAGAAATAATTCAACTATCAATCTATCTCTTGTTCCTTGATCTGAATTTGGAAACACGGTGTGGTTTTTGAGTAAGGATCTGACCAAATTTGACTCAATCGTACGCAACGACTTAATTGGTGAAGCTTTCTGTTGTGCATTAAGTTGACTAGAAAAATTTTTGGAAATTGATTCCTTGTAGGATTGGTTTTTTGCCCAATTTATTTCAACTCCGTCAGAATGAGCTTGGATAAATTCTTGTGTGATCCATATCAAATAATTACAAATATTTCTAATCCTGCTATCTGCAGTAGAGGGATCGACAACGCTGTTCAGTGGAATGCTAGCTAATCCCGCAATTTGTCTTTCAACGGCATGAGCGATTTCTGAAGCCGATAATTGACACCATCTGCAGAGTTCAGCAACTTCGCGCGCACTTATAGCCAACTGCCCTTGTCGGACACGTGTTTCAGGTGCATTCCAATGCTTTTGCCTCAGCTGTTTTAAGCCTACCCATTCGAGATAAAACGCAATATCAAAGAGAATTGATCTTTGAGTGTTAAGGCTTTTTTGACCATGTTCCCGATAGATGTATATCGTGGGGAATTCATGGATAGTGCCGGTATTTTTGTTAAGAAGAATCGGACGCCGAATACTTTTTTTATATTGCCTTGTCCCAACGGGCTCGGCAAGTATTTTTACGTGTCCAAAATGGAAGGATTTTGTGGAAGTTGTCAAAGTCGGGATATTCCTAGATATTTTGTAGAAAATATAAGGAATACCCGAGTTTGTAAAGATAAATATGGGAACTGCTGAGGATGAACGAAGGGAATACCGTGAATATCTTTACTAACTAACTAATTGTGCAGATATCTTTGCCACCAGACAGGCAAACCATGACCTTGTCGCCTTCTTCTATCATATTGAAATCACCTATCGCCTGGCCAACCAGGCGGCATAAGCGCTTGTGCAGCTTATTGTTTTCGTAGGTGATTTTTTCTTGTGACTTGACCGTGGCTTTTACTTCGGCCGGGGCGTCCATCAATGTTTCAGTGAGTGTTTCAGTAAGGGCTTGCATGATAGTGTTTAAATATCTGTTTTGATCTTGAATACTTCTACCCCTACGCCTTCACAATCTGCGTAGACATCAGGCTTCATGGTAGAGATGCGTACTGCGCGTACTTTAGGATGTGCCAGCATGATCGTGGCGACATCATCACACAGGGTTTCCTGCAGGTGTACATGGCCTTTGGAAATGCGGTCGGCTATGGTGCAACGCATGAAATCATAATCGACGACTTCTTCCAGCTGGTCATCCTTGGGTGTGGACAGGGCCAACGGGATATACAGGTCCACATTGAAGAGCACGCGTTGCTCGCCCTTTTTCTCGAACTCATGTACGCCGATGTTGATGGAGATTTCATAATTGCGCAAGAACAGGCGGCGGCAGTCTGAGAGCTGGGGGTGGTGCAGGATGGATAACATGGTGGTCCCGGGATTAAGGTGAAATAGCTTGGTTTGCAGTCGCCAAAAACATGACATCGCGCTGCAAGGGAATAAGGTGCTGGCCGCCATCAACGAGGATGGTGGTGCCTGTCATGGCAGGGCTATCAGCCAGAAAACAGACTGTGCGGGCAATATCTTCAGGCGTGCTGGACCTGCCCAATGGCGTGACCTGGTGTGCCTGCTGGAAATCTGCCGTGCTTTGATGACCGGATTCCATGGTGATGCCGGGTGCAACGCCAACTACACGCACTTTAGGCGCCAGCGCCTGCGCCAGTGTCGTGGTCGCACATAGCAGTGCTGCTTTGGACAGGGTGTAAGACAAAAAATCGGGGTTCAGGTTGTACAGCTTTTGATCCAGCAGATTGATGACGCAGGTTTGCTCGCCATCTGCTGTTGCCGCATGCAGTGCTTGCGCCAGTATGATGGGTGCGGCCAGATTGGCATGCATATGCCTGTCCAGGCTGGCGTGGCTGAAGCTGTGCACATCATCTTCTGCAAACAGCGAGGCATTATTGACGATGCAATCTATCTTGCCCATCGCGGCTATCGCTGCGGGTAACAATGCGTGCGTTGCTGTTTCATCTGCCAGGTCTGCCTGCAAGGCATGGGCACGACGGCCCAGTGTCTGGATTTCTGTCACCAGGGTCTGTGCTTCTGCTGCTGAATTACCATAATGGACAAGAATATCCCAACCCTGCCGCGCCATATGCAGGGCGATATGCCGCCCTATGCGTTTGGCGGCACCGGTGATCAGTGCTGTGCGGTTTGTGCGGCTATTGCTGCTCATACGTCTCTCATGGAAATTCTTGACAAGGGGTACTGCGTTTTCAATACAATGCGGCTATGCATAAATTATCTCTACCTGTGCCAGGCGATGATGCGCTGGCCGCTTCATCTGCTTTGCAACAACTGATTATCGACGACATCCACCAACACCAGGACTGGATACCGTTTTCGCGCTACATGGAACTGGCGCTGTATGCGCCTGACCTTGGCTATTACAGCGGTGGTGCCACAAAATTAGGCAAAGACGGTGATTTTACAACCGCACCGGAAATGTCGCCGCTATTTGGAGCCACCCTGGCCAGGCTGGCAAGTCAGTTATTCAGTCAAACTGCAGCCGAAGTCATGGAGTTCGGGGCAGGCACGGGCAAGCTGGCCCTGGATTTTTTGTCGGAATGTCAATTGTCTGGAGTCGCGATAGAGCGCTATTTTATCGTGGAATTGTCCGGCGAACTGCGCGCACGTCAGGAAGAGTTGCTGAAAGACTTTTCACAAGTACAATGGTTGCAAAAAATGCCAGACTCTTTTTCCGGCATTATACTGGGGAATGAGGTGCTCGATGCCATGCCGGTTGACCTTGTTATCAAGACTGCTGATGGCTGGCATGAGGTCGGTGTGGCAGTGGTAGATGAGGACAGCATGCCAAGACTGATTTTCCGCGAACAGCCGCAGGCCTGCAGTCCAGACAAGATAGCGCAAATCCCTAATGCAGATGAATTGCCGGTCGGTTATCTGACGGAAGTCCATGCGATCGCCAGCGGTTTCATGCATAGCCTGGCATCCATGCTGCTCGCCAGCGGCAAGCCAGCAGCAGCGATACTGATAGATTATGGTTTCCCAGCTGCCGAGTATTATCACCCGCAGCGCCAGCAGGGCAGCCTGATGTGCCATTACCGCCATCATGCCCATCCCGATCCCTTTTATTTGCCAGGCTTGCAGGACATCACCGCCCATGTTGACTTTACCGCCATGGCCAGGGCTGGTCTGGCAGCAGGGCTGGAGTTATTGAATTACACCAGCCAGGCCAGCTTTTTGACGGCGGCAGGCATCGCCGATGTATTGGCGCGCACCTCACCAGAGCAAGTCCTGGACTATCTGCCACAGGCAAATGCCCTGCAAAAACTGGTTTCGCCCGCTGAAATGGGGGAACTGTTCAAGGTGCTGGTCATGGGGCATGGCATGGAATTACCGGAAAATTTATTGCGTCTTGATCGTAGCCATCGCTTATGATGGCCGACAGTTGAATTTGCAATGCAGGAAATTTCCTTTGGGAAATTAAACCGAAGAAACAGGAGCAGGTTTTGTTACGCTGGGTATTGACCATCTTTCTCGCCGTCGTGGTGTTTTCCAGCTTGTTGCCCTGGCTGGAAAAGCTGGGCATAGGTCGTTTACCGGGTGATGTGCGCTTCAAACTGTTTGGCCGTAATTTTTCCTTCCCCTTTGCTTCCACCATACTGATCTCTTTATTCGTCCTGCTGTTAGCAAGGATATTCAAGTAAATGCGTTAAATATGTTAAAGCCTTGCAACATTGTTGTCATATGGGGGTAAAGTTTCCATATTATTGCGCCGTCACTTTAATATAATGAAATTGCCTGCTTATGTATAAAGTAAGTATAAAGTAAGCATAAAGCCTTAATCAGGCCGGCCAGGAAGACGGCCAGGCACGCACTGCAGCGAGATCAACAATAAATTACGCTAAAGGTTGAAATGAGCGAACTCAGCGACATCAGGGCATTGCTCGTTGAACCGCATGCAGGTATGCGGGTCAGTTTGCACAACATGCTCAATTTGTGCGGCATTACCAAGATAGAACACGGGCTTTCTGCCGGGACGGCTGTGCGCACCATACAAGCCAAGGTATTTGACCTGATCTTGTGCGAATATGACCTGGGTGTTGGTCAGGACGGCCAGCAACTGCTGGAAGACATGCGCCATCACAAGCTGGCACCTTTATCGACCATCTTCATCATGGTGACGGCTGAGCGCTCTTATGCAAAGGTAGTCAGTGCGGCTGAACTTGCGCCCTCGGATTATCTGCTCAAACCATTCACTGCCGATATGTTGCTGGAGCGCGTTATCCGTGCGCTGGAAAAACGCAAGGCCTTTGTCGATGTCCATGGTCTGATGGAACAGGGCCTGATTCCGGAAGCCATCATGGCTTGCCATCATGGTGAACGCGATCATCCCAAATACGCGATAGACTTCATGCGCCTGCGTGCTGAATTGCATGTGATACAGGGTGAAGCGGCTGAGGCGGAAGAATTATATAAATATTTATTTGAATTAAAGGCCGTGGCCTGGGCGCGACTGGGCCTGGCCAAGACTCTGTTCATGCAGGGTAAATACCAGGAAGCAGAAGATATTTTAAAAAATCTGGTGTCCGAAAATAATAAATATATGGATGCTTACGACTGGCTGGCCAAGACCCACGAAATGGTCGGAGAATTGCCTGAGGCGAAGGAAGTACTGGATGTGGCTGTCAGCGTTTCACCTCATGCCGTCAGGCGTTTGCGCAAGCTGGGCCAGATCGCTCTGGAAACCGGGGACATAGAAACAGCTGAAAATGTCTTGAAAAAAGTGGTCAGCAAAGCCAAGTTTTCTGAATTCCGCGATCCTGAAGACCATATGAATCTGGTTGATGCCCTGGTCAAGAAGGGGGATACAGAACAAGCCAAATCTGTCATCCGCGATCTTGAAAAAAACATGGTGGGCATGAAGAAAACTGCTGCCGTCAGGGCGATTTCTGCAGCCATGGTACATGCCAAGACGGGTGATGCGAGGTTGGGTGAAGAGCTTGACAATGCAGTCGCCGCTTCGCGTGAAGACATAGGCCTGTCTACAGAAGCCAAGTTGGGGCTGGCAAAAAGCTGTCTTGAAAATGATCAGGAAGACAACGCTTCCGAGATTATTCTCGACGTTATGAAAAACGCCAGTAACCAGCAAGTCATGAGCAAGGCCATGGGCGTGTTTGAGAGCGCAGGCAAGGGACATCTTGCCAAGGAACTGGCGCAACGCAGCCAGAAAGAAGTCATGGACCTGGTGGCCCTGGGTGTGCAAAAAGCCAAGCAAGGTGATTTTCGTGGCTCGGTAGAGTTGATGGCTGCAGCTGCACGCAAGTCGCCAGATAATCCGCAAGTGATCTTGAATGCCGCGCTGGCAGCCTTGAAATGTCTGGAAAACATGGGTTGGGACCATGCCACTGGTGAGCTGGCGCGCAGCCTGATCGAGTCGGCACGTCGCCTTGATCCCATGAATCCGCGCCTGAAAGCGATACGTGGCCTGTATGACGAATTGCAGAAAAAATACGGCATCAATGCTGCCCGTGTTGCCAAGTAAAGATTAAATATAAAAAATTAGATACAAAAGATTAAACAACCAGACTTCAGAATGGTTTTGTTAAGAAAATAGGTAGTTGCGGAGACCATGGCCATTCAACCTTCTGTTCATTTAGGCGAACACGCACCGGTGACGGCGCGTGATCTGTTGCTCAAGCAAATCAATGAAGAGAGTAATTTACCGACTTTGGGTGTGTCGATTACCAAAGTCGTTGAAATTACCTCATCGAGTGAAGACCCGGTTGCCAAGCTGGCGCATTTTGTGCTGGCTGATGTCGCCCTGACACAAAAAATCCTCAGGCTATCCAATACCATCCATTACCGCACCAGTTCAGGCGCACCTGTCACCACAATATCAAGGGCGATATTCTTGCTGGGTTTTAACAGCATCAAGACCAGTGCCATGGCGATGTTGCTAGTTGACTGCTTCAAGGATAAAAGCCATGCCAATAGCGTCAGACGCGAACTGGTACAGGCGCTGTGTGCCAGTATAGTAGGACGTGAAATGGCTGCGCGTGGGCGCTTCCAGGATGGCGAAGAAGCCGCAGTGGCTGCCTTGTTCAAGAATGTCGGCAAGATCCTGGTGGCATCCTATGACCACCCCTTGTATAGCCGCATACAAGCCATGTTGCAGACCGGGCAGACTACTTCGCAGGAAGCTGCCTCCACACTGCTGGGTTGCAGCTATGAACGCTTTGGCGAAATGGCACTGCAAGAGTGGAAAATACCTGACACCATCATACAATCTCTGGTGCCTTTGCCAGGTGGTGAATTGAAGAAAGTGAATACCCGTGCTGAATGGTTGCGCCAGGTTGCCAGCTTCAGTGACGCCCTGGCATCTACCATTATGAGTTCCGGTGGGGCCAATCTCAGTGAAAAAGCCAAGCCCCTGCTGCTCAAATATGGCAAGGCGCTGGACTTTGATCAGGCCATACTAGATGAGATGCTGGTCAAGGTAGAAACGGAAACCCGGCAACTAGCCAAGAGCATGGATATTGCCATGGGTGATATTCATATTGGCGAAGCCGACGCCAACACTACCAATGGTGTGCCGAATGATCTTTTACTGAAAAATTATGAGGCTGGCGAAATACAGAGTGATGAACGTCACCCGAGTGGCAAGCCCAAGCATGCACGCGATCTTTTATTGGCCGGTGTGCAGGATGTCACGCAAATGCTGGCATCTGACAGTTTCAAGCTGAATGACCTGATCTTGCTGGTGCTGGAAACCCTGTATAGCAGCATGGGCTTTCGCTTTGCCACTGTTTGCCTGCGCGACCTGCAAACCGTGCGTTATGTTGCGCGCCTGGCGATAGGTGAAAATTACCAGGAAAGACAAAGAGGTTTTGCTTTTAGCGGCAAACCTGACCAGAATTTATTCCATCTGGCGATGAGCAATAATGTGGATCTGATGATCTCCGATGCTTCTGTCCCCAAGATACAAAACCTGTTGCCTGATTGGCACAAACAATTGCTGCCAGATGCACGCAGCTTCATCATCCTGCCTTTGGTGATACAGAAAAAACCACTGGGCCTGTTTTATGCCGACCGCGCCGTGAACGCGGATGAAGGTGTACCGCCAGATGAAACAGCGCTCATCAAGACCCTGAAGAGTCAATTGCTGGCCGCCATGATGCGTGGCTAAGCACCAGAGTAAGTGCTTGTACGGACTGCAAGGATGAAACCTGCAGGTTACAATGTCCTGTCATCATCTCAGCGGGACGAATCTCATGCACTTCACTACATGGCTTACTTTCTTCTTTGCGGCCTGCGTCATCGCCGTTTCACCTGGCTCCGGCGCTGTGCTGTCCATGTCGCACGGCTTGAATTATGGTGTCAAAAAAACCAGTGGCACCATCATGGGTTTGCAAGCGGGCTTGTTGCTGATACTGGCTATTGCCGGTGCAGGTGTTGGTTCCATCCTGATGGCTTCAGAGTTCGCTTTCAGTGTTGTCAAGACGGTGGGCGCGCTTTACCTGATTTATCTGGGGATCAGTCAATGGCGTGCCAAAATTGATGTCGCGGCTGAAAGCGATGCGGGTGCTGATCATGCCGCTAGTACCGTTAATATTCAGGTGCCAGCCATGTCCAAACGCTTTTTGACGGGCTTTTTGACGAATGCCACCAATCCCAAGGGTATTATCTTCATGGTGGCCGTACTGCCGCAGTTTATTTCGCATGATGCACCGCTGTTGCCGCAGTTGTTGATACTGGGTGTGACCATGTGTGCGATTGATCTGGTTGTCATGCATGGCTATGCATTTGCGGCATCGACCATGCAGCGTTACTTCCGTGATCCCAAATGGCTGAAGAGCCAGAACCGTTTCTTTGGCGGGATATTGATGGCGATAGGTGCGGCGCTGTTTTTCGTCAAACGCAGCCCGTCCAATTAAAAAATGCCGCCAGTGAATATTCACGGCGGCATGTTTTATTCCAGTTTTTTCAGGCCAAGGGGATTTGCTGTTTCTTCGCCAGCGCATCGATGTCTTGCCAGATCGTCATTTGATTCAACAGACGTGTTGCCGGGTCCAGCATGGGGTTCAGGTTGAAGAAGCGCTCCAGAGCAGTTTCATCAAAACTACTGTGCTGGGAAAAATTGATACGTCCATACTGCTTGCGGAATGCATGCAATAAATCGGCTGGCGTATCCTTGTGCCAGGATTGCATGAGGCCGCCCACCATCAGGGCAGTATCGGTAGTCTGCTCAAGTGAGCGCGGGCTGCGTGAACTGCTGACATCGCGATAGTCGAGCAGACGGGGAAAGTAAAATTTCTTGATCCATGCGGCAGGTATACCGCCTTCACGCAAGAGTGCTCCACTACGCCACAGCTTCCAGCTTTTTTCTGCTTCGCTGTCGGATACAAAGTGCGTATCTGCTGTGAGTACGCAATCTTCGCCCAGCTCTATTTCCAGTATCACAGGCAGGCCGGCAGCAAGGGAAATGTTTTCCAGTTCTGGCATCTGTGGTTTTTCACCATGCTGGCTTTGCAGCGCATTCACGAATTCACCCAGCACTTGCTGATGTTCATGATGCAGGCTGCTGGTCGCTTTGCAAAAAGCGGCGCAGGCAGCAAAATAAGCCATCAGTTCGCCCACCATAATGCCGTGTGCGGGCAGGTTTTCTTCTTCCTGAAAGCCCTGGCGTGGCATGTCTGCTGCCAGGCCCTGGCGCAGGATGGGATACAACTGGGTGGAGACACAACCAAATTTGACGTGGCTGCCAGCGGCAAGTTTAAATTCTGACATGGCGGCTCAGGCTTTCTTGAACAGGGTGAGGACGTGTTCCGGCGGACGTCCTATTGCCGCTTTATTTTGATAAGTCACTATCGGTCTTTGCAATAAGTGCGGGTGCGTTGCGATGGCTGACAGGGCCGTTGCCGTATCTGCATTAGCCAGTTTCAGACTGGCATATTCAGGCTCATTATTGCGCAGCATGGCCTGTACATCACCAGTATCCAATACCCTTAGCAGACTTTGCAGTTCAGCAAAATTCAAAGGTGTTTTTTGATAATCAATCACTTGCAGGTCTAACTGGCTCTCATCCGCATGCGCCTGCACCAGTGCCAGGGTTTCGCGGGATTTTGAACAGCGTGGATTGTGGTAAATCGTAATCATGTCTGTATCATCATTCTATGGTGCTGCCGTGTCAACACGGCTTATTTAAATTGAAGTTGCAAATTTGAGTTCCATACCAAACAACACTAGCACGCCCAGTACCGCAAAAACTGCCGCAGCACACCAGTGCACATACTTGAAAGGAAAATTCGGTGCAGCTATCTTGCCCAGGAAGACTGCTGGCACATCGGCAATCAGCATGCCCAGTGTGGTGCCGGCGATCACCATCGTCAGGTCAGAATATTTGGCTGCCAGTGCTACTGTCGCCAGCTGGGTTTTGTCGCCAATTTCTGCCAGGAAGAAGGTCGCGCATGTCAGCATGAAAACGCCATAACGGCTTTCACTGATGCCACCATCATCCATCTCATCCGGTTTCAGCGTCCAGGCAGCAATTGCCAAAAAAGACAGGCCCAGCAGATAACGCATTACGCTGCTATCAACATGCGCTGCCACCAGTTGTCCCAGCAAGCCAGCCAGAGTATGGTTGGCCAGTGTCGCGACGAGAATGCCAAGTATGATAGGGCCAGGCTTCTTGTAGCGGGCAGCCAGCAACAACGCAAGCAATTGAGTTTTGTCACCAATTTCACCAATGGTGACAGCAAGGGCAGAGACGAGGAAAGCTTCCATGAGAATAGGCGGGATGGGGCGATTTGTCCGATGACAGCTATATCCCGCCCCATCCCTGGTCAGCGGAAACATAACTATCAAAGGTCTTGCCCAATACAATCAGCGCACTTACTACTTGCTGCTGACTGAACCAAACGCACCATGGCCGGCTGGCCAAGTATGTTGATGCGTTTCCCCCGGACTTAACCGGAGCAGGCTACTCCCCAATGAAAGAGAGGCGAAATTATAACCCATACCGCCTGTCAAGTGAGCTTGTATGTGTTTGATGCTGGTTCGATACTGGAATTTGATGATGCATTTGACTATGTTTTACTGGTTCAGCGCTCGTCTGCTTGCTACACTGCGTAGATATAATTTAGTCAATTTGGGGCGACGCGATGACACAATCCTTCTCAAGCTATTTCATGAGTTTTTGGTCGCAGTCTGAATTGCATGCGAATGCAATTATCTTCCTGAATCTGGCTGGGGCCATGTTGCTGGGTTTTGTGGTTGGATATGAACGTTCTTATCATGGCCGCGCTGCCGGCATGCGCACTTATGGCCTGGTCTGTATGGCATCTGCAGCCCTGGTAGTGATAGCTGGCTATCCGGATTTCTGGTTCGGTGCACGCGCCCAGTATCCTGTCAATCTTGATCCTTCGCGTACCATACAGGGCATAGTCACCGGTATCGGTTTTCTTGGCGCTGGTGTGATCATGCGTGAAGGTTTCACTATCAGCGGCTTGACAACCGCTGCGTCTTTATGGGCTTCGTCAGCCATAGGTGTCATGGTCGGTGTCGGCTTTTATGCAGCAGCAATTTTGCTGGCATTTTTATCGGCCGCCTGCATGATTTGGGTATCTAAAATTGAGGCCTGGCTGCCTTCCAGACCAGCGGTAGCGATCACCATGCAATTTCGTCAGGGCTTCATACCGAGAGAAGATGCCTTGCGCAAAATGGCCCTCGCACGTGGCTATGAAATTGCCACGGGTACCCTGAACATCAGTTGCAGGGACGGACGTGCTGAATGGCGTTTCGTGGCAGTGGGCCTGAGCCGCAAACTGGCCACGCGCATCAGCGAACTTTCATTGGAACTGGGGGCGTTTGAAGGGATGGAGTTTTATCAAATTGCTCACGCCCGTAACTAGTTGGAATTAGCCGGAATTGCCAGGGTAATCTGCGGTGGACTGGGTTGCCGGCTTACTTGTTGTCTGAGGCAGCAGGCACACCCAGCATGCCTTGCATGAAAATCTGCGTGACCAGCACGGCAAAGTCAGCATACGATATTTTGTCGGCATCCTGATGCGGTTTCAACCAGGTGAATGTCCAGTTGATCATGCCAAACAAGAGCATGGTGATGGCGCTGCGGTTTTGCGCCGTGGTGCGGTCTGGAAAGCTGCGCTGTATCGCGCCAGCAAACAAGTCGACGATTTTTCTTTGCGCATCGAGTATCAGCTTGCGCTGTGGCTCTTCCAGGAATTTCACATCATTGAGCAAGGCAATATGGCGGGTTTGGGAATGCTCATATTCCGCCAGGAAGGCCGCGATCAGCGTTGGCAAATCATGATGACTCTCAGCCAGGCGTATCAGCACCTGTGTATAACGGTTCAGCAAATCAAACAATATGGCTTCTTTGCTGGGATAGTAATGGTACAGCCTGGCTTTGGAGGTGCCGCAGGTCTGTGCCAGCACACTCATGGACGTACCGGGATAGCTATAGTTGGCAAAGGCAGTCGCCGCCTTTTCCAGGATATCGTCGCGCTGCAATTGATAATCGGATGCGAGGGTGCGGGCCATGGCTAAGGTGTTTGATAGGATGTCAACATCATACCTTGAGCTTGCCAGCAATGGTGATTGTAGGCAAGTTGCAACAAAGGCATGGTGAAGAAATCAATCTGTCTCATCTGCTGCGGATTTTCCTCGTATCTTTTTAATACATATGATTTTATAAATAATCAATAAAATCAAATATTTAGAGAATTTTTCGATAAATCGCGCTTTTGTTTGAGTAAGAAATTCTCAAAAGGGTGTTGACAGTTGGGTCGAGTATCTCCATAATTCGGGGTTCCCTGCGGAGAGGTGGCCGAGTGGTTAAAGGCGACAGACTGTAAATCTGTTCTCTTACGAGTACGCTGGTTCGAATCCAGCCCTCTCCACCACAGGTAAAGAATTGAATTTAGAAATTAGCGGCTGAAGTGGTGGCCTTTGCGGGTGTAGCTCAATGGTAGAGCTGAAGCCTTCCAAGCTTATGACGAGGGTTCGATTCCCTTCACCCGCTCCAGTTTTACTTGCGCGGGGTTTTGCGCAGCAAGCTGCCCTTGTAGCTCAGTGGTAGAGCACTCCCTTGGTAAGGGAGAGGCCACGTGTTCAATCCACGTCAAGGGCACCAAGGTTAGTCTGGTGTTTTCAAGTCTGATTTGTCGGGCGCGTGCCTGAGCATTCTCATCAAAATCGTTAGGAGTCCAAAATGGCAAAAGGTAAGTTCGAGCGCACCAAGCCGCACGTCAACGTCGGTACAATTGGCCACGTTGATCACGGTAA
>NZ_JBWKQH010000016.1:0-42784 GCF_059418665.1 Undibacterium sp. GW821-FHT07F11 | reverse complement strand
ACCTAAGTTAGTTGGTGCGCTTCACCAAGTGCCCACATTTATTGACTGTTAATTGTTAAAGAACTGAAATCTTTTCTACCCAACCGGACTACTTATTCATCCAGTCTTGCGTCGCAGCGTTGTGTGCATCAGCAGCAGAGAAACGAGATTATGAAGCACTTATTCGCTACTGTCAACACCCTGTTTTTATTTCGTTTAGATTAAATCTTTTAGAATCAATCTCTACTACTTCAGGATATTTTCAGACCTTGGCTTTCCGCGTCATTTCTTTCGCTCAAACCAAGAATTACTTCACTTTCTGCACCCGCTCTTCAGCGGGAGGCGAACTATAGCAAATCCACCACCTGTTTTGCAAGAGAAATTTTCTTTATGCGCCAAACTTTCAAAAAATGAATTACGCTTATGTATGTATATGACATGAGGACATGAGCAAACAGAAGCAGGCCTATGAACTATTCACTCTTTGATGACGCCAGCGATATGCAACCCTGGACAGAAAGTATCTGCGAAGGTGCGGTGATACTCAGGCATTTTTCAGTGAGTCACGAAATTGCATTGCTGGATGATATACAGCAAATATTGAGCAGGCACCCTTTCCGGCAAATGCGCACTCCCAATGGTCACCGTATGTCGGTCGCCATGACTTGTTGCGGCGAGGTGGGCTGGGTATCAGACAGTGATGGCTATCGCTACAGCGCATATGATCCTGAAAATGGTGAGCACTGGCCTACCATGCCAGACAATTTTTATTCACTAGCCGTGCAAGCGGCGCAAGAAGCTGGCTTTCCCGGCTTCAAGCCAGATAGCTGCCTGATCAATCAATATCAGCCGGGGTCACGCCTTAGCCTTCATCAGGATAAAGATGAAAAGAAATTTGGCGCACCCATCGTATCCTTCTCACTGGGCATACCAGCGACATTTCTTTTTGGTGGTATGCAACGCAGTGATGCTGTCCAGCGCTATCATCTGGCACATGGTGATGTCGTAATCTGGGGTGGCGCAGCCAGATTGCGTTACCATGGTGTAGCACCAATCAAGGAAGCAGCGCATCCACTACTGGGGGCACAAAGAATCAATCTGACGTTTCGTCAGGCTATGTGAACAGAAGACCGCTTAGCTTCTCATCACCAAATTCATCAGCAAATAACAAGACAAATAATCCCATATGCCATTTTCGCTAGATAATCTTTTAGTCATAGGAATCTCTTCCCGCGCCCTGTTTGACCTGGAAGCGGAAGAATCGATTTTTCAGGAGCAAGGCCTGGACGCCTATCGCCAGCACCAGATCAAGGAAGAAAGCAGCATATTGAAACCAGGAGCAGCTTTTGCCCTGGTCAAGGCCTTACTGAAACTCAATGAGCTGACACCTGGCCACAGGCTGGTTGAAGTTGTCATCATGTCGCGCAATTCGTCCGAAACTTCTTTGCGCATATTTAATTCCATCGCCCACTATGGCCTGGACATCACACGCGCCGCCCTATCGGGCGGATCACCACTGGCACCCTACTTGCTGGCTTTTAATGTCAGCCTGTTTTTATCCCTGCATGAAGATGATGTGCAAGCGGCCATCAATTCAGGCGTAGCGTCGGCCATGTTATATCGCCTGCCAGAAAATGCTGCAGACCCTGAGCAAATTCGCATTGCCTTTGACGGTGACGCCGTCATTTTCTCAGATGAATCTGAGCGCATCTATCAGGAACAGGGTGTGGAAGCCTTTGAACTGCATGAAAGAGAAAATGCCCTGAAGCCTTTGCCAGAAGGGCCCTTCGCCAGATTGCTGCTGGCCTTGTCGTATCTGCAGAATAATTTCAAGGCGCCTGATGGCCGTGCCTTCCCGCTACGCACTGCTCTGGTGACAGCGCGCGCCTCACCCGCACATGAAAGGGTGATACGCACATTGCGCGCCTGGAACATCGCTATTGATGAAACCTTCTTCATGGGCGGCGTCAACAAGTCTGCAGTATTAGCAGCCTTCAAGCCGCATATGTTTTTTGATGATCAACATGGCCATTGCCTGCATGCGTCGAATGTTGTGCCAACTGGCCGGGTGCCGGTTAAACAAGCCAAATAAGCAAGCTAAATAAGCAGGCCAAAATAAGAGCACTGAAAAACAAAAAGCCAGCCCCATACATCAAGGCTGGCTTTTTTACATCTTAAAGATGATTAGCGTTGTGCTACCGCATCTACCACACACAAGGCTGTCATATTGACGATACGGCGTACTGTTGCAGATGGCGTCAAAATATGCACGGGTTTGGCACAGCCCAGCAAGATAGGACCAATCGCGACATTATTGCCTGCAGTTGTCTTCAGCAGGTTATAGGCGATATTTGCTGCATCGATATTTGGCATGACGAGCAAATTCGCATCGCTCTTCAAGGTCGAATCCGGCATCATTTTCTTGCGATAGCTAGTATCAAGCGCAGTATCGCCATGCATTTCGCCGTCAACTTCCAGATCAGGTGCATCGCGCTGGATAATTGCCAGAGCAGCGCGCATTTTTTGCGCTGATTCACTATTGCTGGAACCAAAATTTGAATGCGACAGCAAGGCTGCTTTAGGCATCAGGCCAAAGCGGCGCATCTCTTCTGCTGCCAGAATCGTGATCTCGGCAATTTGTTCTGCCGTCGGATTTTCATTGACATGCGTATCGACCAGCACGACCTGGCGATCAGGTAAGACCAGGCCATTCATGGCAGCATAAACATTCACACCTTCGCGCTTGCCCAATACCTGATTGATGTAATTCAGATGCAGGCCTGTGGTACCAAAGGTGCCGCAGATCATGCCATCTGCATCGCCCTTATGGATCATCATGGCACCAATCAATGAATGGCGGCGGCGCATTTCCAGTTTGGCATACTGCTCAGTCACACCTTTACGGGCAGTCATCTGGTGATAGGTCTGCCAGTAATCGCGATAGCGGTCGTCTTGCTCCGGATTGATGACCTCGAAGTCTTCACCAGCTTTCAGACGCAAGCCAAATTTTTCTATGCGCTGATCAAGAATGTGCGGACGGCCCACCAGGATAGGCGTCGCCAGTTTCTCATCAACAATGACCTGCACTGCCCGCAAGACTTTTTCTTCTTCACCTTCGGCATAGACAATGCGCTTGCGGTCAGCGGGTGCTTTTTTGGCGATCTGGAACAGTGGCTTCATGAAAGTACCACTGTGGTAGACGAACTGCTGCAACTTCTCAACATAAGCCTGCATGTCCTGGATAGGACGCGCAGCCACGCCACATATTTCTGCTGCACGCGCTACTGCTGGCGCTATCTTGATCATCAGGCGAGGATCAAAAGGTTTGGGTATCAGGTATTCAGGGCCAAAGGACAAATTACTGATGCCATATGCAGATGCAACTACGTCTGATTGCTCCGCTTGCGCAAGTTCTGCAATCGCATGAACAACCGCGATTTCCATTTCACGTGTAATGGTAGTTGCACCACAATCCAGCGCACCACGGAAAATGTAAGGGAAGCACAAGACATTATTAACTTGATTCGGGAAGTCAGAACGTCCTGTCGCCATGATGGCATCATCACGCACAGCCTTGACTTCATCAGGCAGGATTTCTGGCGTAGGGTTGGCCAAAGCCAGGATCAGAGGATTTGGTGCCATCAGCCTGACCATATCCTGCTTCAACACGCCAGCAGCTGACAAACCCAGGAAAATATCTGCGTCAGGCATGACATCACGCAGGCTACGGGCAGAGGTCTCCTGGGCGAAGCGTTCTTTGTCCGGATCCATCAACTCAACGCGGCCTTTATAAACCACGCCAGCCAGATCAGTGACAAATATATTTTCCAGCGGGAAGCCGAGATCGACGATCAAGTCCAGGCAAGCCAAAGCAGCTGCACCAGCACCAGAGACAACCAGCTTGGTATTTTTAATCGTTTTACCAACCACTTTCAAACCATTCAGGATTGCTGCACCAACGATAATCGCTGTGCCATGCTGGTCATCGTGGAAGACCGGTATCTTCATGCGCTCGCGCAGTTTGCGTTCTATATAGAAGCATTCTGGCGCTTTGATATCCTCCAGATTGATGCCGCCAAATGTAGGCTCAAGTGAGGCAATGATATCTACCAGTTTGTCAGGGTCAGATTCACTAATTTCGATATCAAATACATCAATACCGGCAAATTTCTTGAACAGTACGCCCTTGCCTTCCATCACCGGCTTGGATGCCAGCGGGCCGATATTACCCAGGCCAAGTACTGCAGTACCGTTGGTGATGACACCTACCAGGTTGCCACGGGCCGTGTATTTGAAAGCTGCCGTTGGATCCGCGACGATTTCTTCACATGGCGCAGCAACACCAGGGGAATACGCTAGGGCCAGATCACGTTGATTCGTCAATTGCTTGGTAGCAGTGACACTGATTTTGCCAGGAGTTGGAAATTCATGATATTCCAGCGCTGCCTGACGCAATTGTTGACGTATTTGCTCTTTTTGATCTGACGAATCCATGTGCTTGACCTTCTTTCTATTTTTTTGCTTACGGAAATCTTACTGGTAGAGATTCTAGCAGAGGGAACCCTCTAACTTTATACGTATTTGTACGACTCTTATGCTTTTCAAGCATAACCAAATGCAATTTATTCTGTTAAACAAAAATGCATAGTCTTTAACTATTGAATTAATAAGATAAATTGCCTTTTCAAATCAATTATTAAAATCTATGATCTATCTCACGTTGATAGCAAATGCAAACAACATCCACAGATAACCAAGGAGAGCATCATGAGCACCCAGGCAAACCCATCCGTCACTATCCAGAACCTTGAATCCGCTTTTGCCGGCGAATCCATGGCCCATATCAAATACCGTTATTTCGCCAAACTGGCTCGTGAAGCGGGAGCAATCGACATTGCAGAAGCATTTGAAGCAACCGCTGATCAAGAAGTCATGCATGCCTTCGGCCATCTGGATTTGTTATACCCCAAAACCCAACTGACACCGCAACGTGCACTGGAAATTGCCATCGAAGGTGAGACTTATGAATACACAGAAATGTACCCAAAATTCCGCCACCTCGCTGTGGAAGAAGGCAACCATGCTGCTGTCGCTGAATACGATGAGCAAATCGCAGAATCTAAGGAACACGCTGAAAACTTTAGGCGGACTTTAGAAATCGCCGCCAAACGCTTTGCTGCGCTGGCCAAAGTAGAGGAACGCCACGCCAATCACTACCGTGCTGTGCTGGAAGCCAATCAGGCCTGAGCCCCGAAAAACATTCAATTAAAAAATACAGAGGACACCATGAAAACTTATCAATGCATCGTATGCGGCTTTATCTATGAAGAATCCAAAGGTTTGCCAGAAGAAGGCATCGCCGCTGGCACACGCTGGGATGATATTCCAGCCGACTGGGAATGCCCCGATTGCGGCGTCGCCAAAGCCGATTTTGACATGATAGAAATCTGAGGTAGCCATGAAACCCATCGCCATCATCGGTTCCGGCCTGGCTGGTTATACAGTCGCCAGAGAATTCCGCAAGCTCGATAAGACCACACCCTTGATGATCGTCACTGGCGATGATGGCGGCTTTTATTCCAAGCCCATGCTGTCAAATGCTTTTGCAATGGGCAAGCAGCCGCAACAATTGCAAAGCAAAACGGTAGATCAGATGGCAGCCGAACTGACTGCCACTATCCTGACCAAAACTCTGGTAAGCGGCATTAATACAGAGGCGCAGGCCATACAAACCAAAGTGGGTAGTTTTGATTATGCCCAGTTGGTGCTGGCGCTTGGTGCGCAAGCCATACGACTGCCTATCGCCGGCAATGCGGCAGACCAGGTTTTGTCTGTCAATAACCTGGCTGACTATACCGTCTTTCGCGAGAAGCTGGCGCAAGCTGGTGATAAAGCCAGGGTCACCATACTCGGTGCAGGTTTGATAGGTTGTGAATTCAGTGATGACCTGGCCAGTGCAGGGCATGAAGTCACCTTGATAGATCCAAACGCCCTGCCGCTGGCAGCCCTGGCGCCGACATCTATTTCGCAAGGCTTGCATACCGCACTGAATGCAAAAGGTGTACAACTCAAACTGGGCACCACAGCCAGCCAGATTGATATGCTGAATAATGCTCTACAGGTGACGCTGTCCAATGGAGAGAGTTTTAACACTGATGTCGTCTTGTCGGCGGTCGGCTTGCATGCCGATATACGCCTGGCACAGGCAGCACAATTGCAGACAGATCGCGGCATCATTATCAATGAGTATGGTCAGACCAGTGCGCCCGACATCTTCGCACTTGGTGATTGTGCACAGTACAAGCAAGCAGACGGCAGCCAAAGCCTGATGCCCTACGTTGCCCCAATCATGACTGCAGCGCGGGCGATTGCGCTGAGTCTGACGGGTCAGTTGACTACGATAGATATGAAACCGGCGGCCGTGCTGGTCAAGACACCAAGTTACCCAGTTGCACTGATCCCCCCCGCGCTTGCTGCCAGCAAATCAGGCACCTGGGAATCAGATCATGCGGATGGTGTCACAACTAGCCGCTACTTTGATGAGAACAAAAGATTGCATGGCTTTGCAGTTGCCCCGCAAGATGCCAAATCGAGAAATGCATTGATTGCAGAATTAACAGAAGCACAAGCAATGCGCCCGCGTTGATTTGCTTAAGCGCCTTGGAAGAAAGGCTCAGGGGATTATCTTGAATCCTGAGTCAGCTTAGGTACAATGCGCGCATGCTTTCCGAATTCGATCTCATCAAGCGCTACTTTGCGCAGCACAGTATTCAAGACAGCCGCGTCGCCCTCGGCATAGGGGATGATTGCGCCCTGCTCAACCCCAGCCCCGGCATGCAGATGGCCATTTCCAGCGACATGCTGGTGTCTGGCCGTCACTTTTTCCCGAATGCTGACCCGTACAAGCTGGGCCATAAATGCCTGGCCGTGAACTTGTCTGACCTGGCTGCCATGGGCGCTGAGCCACTGGGTTTTACCCTGGCACTGTCACTTCCTGAAGCAAACCAGGATTGGCTGGCAGAATTTTCACGCGGCTTATTGGCATTAGCAGATGAGCATCATTGCCACCTGATAGGCGGTGACACCACCAAAGGCCCACTGAACATCTGCATCACAATTTTTGGTGAACTGCCACCCGGTACCGCCCTGCGTCGCGATGCCGCCAAAGTTGGTGACGACATCTGGGTATCCGGCACCTTGGGCGATGCTCGTCTGGCCCTAGCGGGCTACTGGAAAGAAATCGCACTCAGTGAATCTGATCACCAATTGGCTGCAACACGCATGCACCAACCCAGCCCGCGTATTGCACTGGGCATGGCATTGCGTGGCATTGCCCATGCGGCGCTGGATATTTCTGATGGTCTCGCTGGTGATCTGGGTCATATCCTGGAAAAATCACAAGTTGGTGCCAGCCTGTTTATCGACCAGTTGCCTGCTGGCCCAGTACTGAAAATGCAGCCACAAGAATTGCGCAGACAATTTACCCTGAATGGTGGCGATGATTATGAACTGTGCTTTACGGCTCCCGCCAGCAACAGAGAACAAGTCATCGCAGTTGCGGAAAAATCGCACACTGCTGTTACACGCATAGGCCAGATAGAAGCACATGCCGGTTTGCGCCTGGTTGATAACGATGGCAAGCCAGTGCATCTGCAATATAAATCCTTCGATCACTTCGTTAATCCATGAGCACTTTAGAACACGGCCAGACAGCCATCGTCACCAATCCTGGCTGGCGTTTCATGATGCGGCATCCAGCCCATATTCTGGCCCAAGGGTTTGGCAGCGGCTTGTCACCCATTATGCCCGGTACATCGGGCACCCTGTTTGCATGGTTGAGTTTTTATGTATTCTCTAGCCGTTGGCCCGACGTATTTACCACGATTAACTGGCTCATCATCATCGTCATTGGTTTTGGTGTCGGTGTCTGGGCCTGCCATGTCACCGGCAAAAACATGGGTATTGCCGATCATGGCAGCATGGTCTGGGACGAGATCATTGCCTTCTGGCTGGTATTGCTATTCATCGTACCTGCGGATTGGCAAACCCAGCTCTGGGCTTTTATCGGCTTCCGTTTTTTTGACATGGTCAAACCGCCACCGATAGGCTATTTTGACCGCCGCTTCAAAGGTGGCTTTGGTGTCATGTGGGATGATATTGTGGCGGCTTTCTTCTGCCTGCTGAGCTTCGCACTCTGGCGCAATTTCTAACAATAATGGCTGCAAATTGCAGCCATTATTCTTTATTCATTTAAATCTAAAACTACTCGTCCTTCACCCCATCTATCCCCAACTCCTGAATCTTGCGGGTGATGGTATTCCTGCCTATGCCCAGGCGTATTGCCGCATCATTCTTGCGGCCATGGGTATGACGCAATGCAGCCTTGATGACGACAGATTCAAAGCAACGACCCAGCTTGTCAATGACTTCTGACTGCCCTTCTGCCAGCATGGCTGTTGCTTCGGCCTCCAGCAAAGAAACCCAGCTTTCACCGCTCCGGTACACCGGCTTTTCCGGGTACGCGCTGCCATTGACCTGTGCCGGCTGGCCTGGCAGATGCTCACTACTCCTGCCATATGCTTCATTAACACTACTGCTAACTGGCGTCTGAACTGCACTTGCCGCATTTGTTGCAATCGGCACCAGATCTTGTGGCAGATCAGGCACTTCCACCGTCTGGCCCGGTGCCATGACGGTGATCCAGTTGCACAGATTTTCCAGTTGCCGAACATTACCTGGAAAATCCAGGCTGGACAAAAATTGCAATGCTGGCTCGGACATGCGCTTGACATCCACCCCCAGTTGCTTGGCACTCTGATTCAGGAAGTATTTAGTCAGTAGCGGGATATCTTCACGGCGCTCGCGCAAGCTGGGCAGACGCAGACGGATGACGTTCAGGCGGTGATACAAGTCTTCGCGGAACAGGCCATCTTTGACGCGGGTTTCCAAGTTTTGGTGAGTCGCTGCTATCACCCGCACATTCGCCTTCATGGGCTGGTGTCCACCAACGCGATAAAAATGGCCGTCTGACAAAACCCGCAACAAGCGTGTTTGCAAATCAAAAGGCATGTCGCCAATTTCATCCAGGAACAGCGTGCCACCCTCGGCCTGCTCAAAGCGACCACGGCGCGTGGTTTGTGCGCCAGTAAAGGCACCGCGCTCGTGACCAAATAATTCTGACTCCAGCAAATCCTTAGGGATCGCTGCAGTATTCAAAGCGATAAAAGGCTGTGAAGAACGTGGGCTGTGCTTATGCAAGGCACGCGCCACCAATTCCTTACCACTACCTGACTCACCTGTAATCAGTACCGTCACATTCGATTGCGACAACCTGCCTATGGCGCGAAATACGTCTTGCATGGCAGGTGCCTGACCAAGTATCTCAGGTGTCTCTGAAATGTTTTGCTCTACACTGGATTCACGCAGGCTTTCATCCATGGCGCGACGTATCAGCTCAACTGCCTTGTCCAGATCAAAAGGCTTGGCCAGGTATTCAAAAGCCCCACCCTGAAAAGCCGCCACTGCCGATTCAAGATCAGAAAACGCCGTCATGATAATCACAGGCAAACCGGGATATTTGGCTTTGACGGTTTGCAAGAGTTCAAGGCCGGATGCGCCGTGCATCCGTATATCAGACACCAGCACTTGCGGCGTATCGCTTTGCAAGGCATTCATCGCATCTCTTGCGTTGGTGAAGCTGCGGGTTGCCAGATTCTCTCTCGCCAGCGCCTTTTCCAGCACCCAGCGAATTGAATCGTCGTCGTCCACTATCCAGATTGGTTTCATATTGTCGTTTTGCAGTCTGTGTTAAGCATGTCGATAGAAGGAGCACTTTTGGTGCCGCCACTTTGCCACACCCTTATTTAAGGTAGTGGTATCAGTATCCGGAAATCCGTACATCCTGGCCGGCTCTCACATTCGATGACACCCATATGTTGTTCAACGAAAGTCTGTGCCAGCGTCAACCCCAAACCGCTACCGCCTTCCTTGCCTGATACCAGGGGGTAGAAAATACGATTGCGAATCTCAGGTGGGATGCCCGGACCGTTATCTATGATATGCAAGTCTAATGCCAGCCTGTAACGAACCTTGGCCAAGGTGATCTGGCGCACCACGCGCGACTTGAAAGTCAGCACGGCGTCACCCTGTTTGATTCTGTCATTCAGGGCTTGCGCCGCATTGTGGGCGATGTTCAGGACGGTTTGTATCAGTTGTTCTTTGTCACCACGAAATTCAGGTATCGATAAGTCATAGTCGCGCCCTATCGTCAGCCCCTGCGGGAATTCTGCGACTATCAGGCTGCGCACCCGCTCACACACTTCATGGATATTCACGTCACCAACGATATGTGGCAAACGATGCGGTGCCAACAGGCGATCCACCAGGGTCTGCAACCTGTCCGCTTCCTTGATGATGACCTGGGTATATTCACGCAATTCACGCAGGTGGCGCTCGGGCAATTCCAGCTCCAGCAGTTGCGCTGCCCCGCGTATGCCACCGAGAGGATTCTTGATTTCGTGCGCCAGATTGCGGATCAATTCTTTGTTGGCCTTGCTCTGGTCGAGCATGCGCTCTTCCCTGTCGAGCTTGAGTTGCTGCACGTTTTCACGCAGCTCTATCAGTACCGGCGTCTCGGGATTATCGAGTGCAGTGACTATGCTGTGCACATGCAAAGCATCCCGCCCCGCCCGCTCCAGCGTCAAGTCCTGGCGCTTGTCAGCGAACTGATGGGCAACTGCCTGATGGAAGACTGCAGTCAATTCCTGGCCGTTCAGGAACAGGTCGGTCAGCTTCAAATGCGTCAGTGATTTGAAGGATGAGTCGAGCAGGTTTTCAGCAGCAGCATTGGCAAATAAAATGCATCCTTCGGCATCCAGCACAATCACGGCTGAAGTCAGCAAGTCCAGGCCAGCAAATGAGGTAAGTGGAGTTTTCACAACTTGTCCATAAAAAAAGGCCGCACAGAGCGACCTTTACGCAAGCATCATGCCCGAACAGCATATTTGCCGTTCACACTGGCAACTTATTTTGCATTAGCAATTTCACGTTTCAGTGCTTCTATGTTTTTTTCGGTGCGGCTGATGTCTTCTTTCATCAAATTGGTGCGTTCCTGATATTTGGCGAAATTTCTTTCATCACCACGGCGCTCCGGCTCACCATTATTGTATTCCTTCTTGATGTTCGCCAGTTTTTGTTCTTCTGTCTTCAATTCATCCTGCAAAATCTGTTTGCGGTCAGAATCCCTTGCTTTTTGCGTGCTGTCATCTACTTTGGGGAAATCGCTGGGGCTACTGGCTGGCTTGCCCTGGGGCTTTTTGCCAGCAGCGGGTGCTGTCGGAGTGGGAATAACTGTAATGCCTTGCAAATCGACTTTCTTGCAACCTTTGACGGCACCAGTGTTCTTGTATTCTTTTTTGCCATTATCGTCGACGCACAGATACACCTCAGCCTGTGCATGCGCATAGGCTTGCACGCCAATAAAGAGAAGTAATCCTGACAAGAGTCGGTTCATAAATAAGCAATATTCATTGATAGACTGTAAGTGTATGTCATGCAGCCGTGCAACACAATTACGAACAAATTAGCATTTGTAACAAAAAAAGCGGGGTTGCCCCCGCTTTTTCGTGTTTTACCCTGATTACAGAGAGTAATTACAGAGAATAATACATGTCGAATTCAACTGGATGAGTTGTCATGCGGAAGCGTTGTACTTCTTGCATTTTCAAATCAATGTAGGCATCGATCATGCTGTCGCTGAATACACCGCCACGTGTCAGGAACTCGCGGTCTTTGTTCAGCGCGTCCAGTGCTTCTTCCAAAGATGCGCACACTGTAGGGATCAATGCATCTTCTTCTGGTGGCAAATGGTACAGATCTTTGCTGGCAGCTTCACCAGGATGGATCTTGTTCTGTACGCCGTCCAGACCCGCCATCATCAGTGCAGAAAAGCACAGGTATGGGTTAGCCAGTGGATCAGGGAAACGTGTTTCAATACGGCGGCCTTTTGGATTGGCAACATAAGGAATACGGATGGAAGCAGAACGGTTACGTGCAGAGTAAGCCAGTTTTACTGGAGCTTCATAGCCTGGAACCAGACGCTTGTATGAGTTGGTACCTGGGTTAGTAATCGCATTCAATGCTTTAGCATGCTTGATGATACCGCCGATGTAGTACAGGGCGAAATCAGACAAACCAGCATAGCCGTCGCCAGCAAACAGGTTTTTGCCATCTTTCCAGATGGATTGATGCACGTGCATGCCAGAACCGTTGTCGCCAACGATAGGTTTAGGCATGAAAGTCGCTGTCTTGCCATATGTATGGGCAACGTTCCAAACCACGTACTTCAGGTTTTGTGTCCAGTCAGCGCGTTCGACCAGAGTAGAGAACTTGGTGCCGATCTCATTTTGACCAGCGCCAGCCACTTCATGGTGATGCACTTCAACCGGGATACCCAGGGATTCCAGGATCAGGCACATTTCAGAACGCATGTCCTGGAAGCTGTCGACCGGAGGAACCGGGAAGTAACCGCCTTTAACCGTTGGACGGTGACCGGTATTGCCACCTTCCAGTTTTTCGCCTGTAGTCCAGGAAGCTTCGTCAGAATCAATCTTGACGAAACAGCCAGACATATCCACTTTCCAGCGCACGCTGTCAAAAATGAAAAATTCTGGTTCCGGGCCAAAGTAAGCTGTATCACCAATGCCTGAGGATTTCAAATAAGCTTCAGCACGTTTCGCGATGGAACGTGGGTCACGGTCGTAACCTTTGCCATCAGATGGCTCGATCACGTCACATTGCATGAACAATGTGGTTTCTTCAAAAAATGGATCAATGTTGGCAGTAGATGGATCAGGCATCAACAACATGTCGGATGCTTCAATGCCTTTCCAGCCAGCGATGGACGAGCCGTCGAATGCGTGGCCAGATTCGAATTTATCGATGTCGAACTGGGAAATTGGAACAGTTACGTGCTGTTCTTTGCCTCGGGTATCAGCAAAGCGAAAATCAACGAATTTGACTTCGTTATCTTTCGCCATTTTCAAGACTTCTGCGGCTGTCATTGCCATGTGAAACTCCTCTGAGAGCTAAAAATAAATTCGGAAATTGCTGAGTGTTGCACCTGCCAGTTTTGTGCAATATTGACCAACAAACAAACCTTGCATTATTGATCTTATTAATGACCTTATTAACATCGACATTAAGCTGGCGGCTCAACTCACCGGGGATAATAGCAGAAACCATGCCATCGTCCAGATCAGTCACATATAAATTCGAATTTTGTTAAATGCTTGTTTTTGTGGCGTTTTCTCTGCCAAAAACACAGTACCTTGGCATTATATAAACTCCATGCGCGCACCAAAATAACGCAAAACAATTTTAAATTACTATTTTGGTGCGTTTTTTAATTTTTAGAATCAATTTGCATTATTTTGGTGCGCGCAAAGTGTCGATTGCATCGCGCCTATTGAGTACATGCAATTGAAGCAATTAAGCTAAATACTCAATTGGCAATATTGACCAAAATCAACATTCTTTGGTATTTCTCTATATGCGACTCACTCTCATTTAGACTGTGATGGTATTTCAGGTGGCGATGCCCCCGCCTGCATCTTAAACAGTTATGGACCAGTGCACGGGCGTTCGCTCCCATACCCAAATCTCATTATGTCGCCTCACCCTTACCTGCGCAAACCCATGCTGTTTGCCCTGCTCACCTTCGCGCTGACAATATTGGCAAGCGCCGCCATCATCGTCAAACTGGACGAAGGTGCAAAGCAGGAAGAACGCCAGCTTGCTTACGATCTGGCACGCTCACAAGCGGTCAACCTGCAAAACAATATGTATAGCGCGTTATCAGCAAGCTATGCACTGGCTGCCATGGTTGCTGACAGCAATGGCCGGGTACGGCACTTTGGACGTTTTGCAGACAATATTCTGCAGTATCATCCGCAAATTGCCGCTTTGTATCTTGCTCCAGACGGCATCACCAGTGAAGTCGCACCAATAGAATGGCGCAATGACGGTCTGGGAATAGACCTGCTGGCCGATCCCATACGCAAAGCTGAGGCGCAACTCGCCAAGGACAGCCACCATCTGACACTTGCGGGGCCACTCCCCCTTACTAATGGCAGCACTGGCATCATAGCCCGCCTGCCCGTCTATCTTGAAGACCCCATCGACGCAAACAAAGCGCCTCAATTCTGGGGCCTGATCTCGGCTGCCATTGATCTGAAAACCCTGCTTGCCGACACCGGGTTGTCAAAACTAAACGAACGGGGTTATGACTATGAATTGTCGCGCGTTCATCCGGGTACACGGCTCAGGCAAGTTATAGAAAAGTCAGATGGATTTACAACAACAAATTACCTCCGCTATGCAATCAAATTGCCAAATGCAGAATGGACACTAGAGCTATCACCAAAAAACTCTGTCATCCAGAACAAACCACTACTACTTTACAACAGCGTAGGGCTTTTGTTCAGTTTCATGCTGGCCTGCCTGGTAAAACTCTTGCTTGATGCACGTGAGCAAAGAAAGAACCTGAAAAAAATCGTCAGCAAAAGAACTGCAGAATTGGCACAGCGCGAAACAGACTTGCGCCATGCCCAGATCATTTCAAAAACAGGCAACTGGAGCATAGGCAATAATGCAGAAGAGTGGCGCTATTCAGACGAGGCGCGCCGCATACTTGGTTATGCCAATGGCAGCAATATCGATTGCGCCGGCCTCATGCAACGCACCCATCCTGACGACATCCAGGCAGTCAAGATTTTTTGGAGCCAGGTACAAGCAGGCAAAGATGCAAGCATAGAGCACCGTATTATTCTCGAAGGTGAAGTGCGCTGGCTACATTCACAGTATGACGCACAGAGCGCCAGGCACATGGGCACGGTGCAAGACATCACCGAACGCAAACACATAGAAGAAGACTTGCGCATCGCTGCCATTGCCTTTGAAGCGCAAGAAGGTATGGTCATCACTGACGAGCGCCGCACTATCGTGCGCATCAACCAGGCCTTTACGCGCATCACAGGCTATAGCCGTGAAGAAGCGCTTGGCAAACAGACCAGCCTGCTCAAGTCGGGCCTGCATGGGGCCAGCTATTATGAAGAAATGGGCAAGCAGCTTGACGCCAATGCCTATTGGCAAGGCGAAATCTGGAACCGCCGGAAAAATGGCGAAGTCTATCCAGAATGGCTGACCATCACTGCAGTCAAAAACGCCAGCGGCAAAGTGGTTAACTATGTCGCCACCATGCTAGACATCACCCAAAGAAAAGCCACCGAAGCCAAACTTGAACACCTGGCCTACCATGATCCTTTAACCGGTCTGGCCAACCGCCGCCTGCTGATAGACCGGCTACAACACAGCCTCCTCGCAAAAAGCCGCAGCAATCTGTATGGCGCAGTGCTATTCCTTGACCTTGATAATTTCAAGACCATCAATGACAGCAGTGGCCACGGCAAGGGCGACATGCTCTTGCAAGTTGCCGCAAAACGTCTGGCCCACAGCATACGCAAGGGCGATACCCTGGCACGCTATGGCGGTGATGAATTTGTCTTGCTGCTCGAAGAACTGAGCGACAACGTCAGGGAAACCGCCATAGAAGTACAAATGATCGTCACCAAAATCCTGGCGGACCTGCGCGCCCCTTATGATTTAGAGCACAGTGAATATCACAGCAGCGCCAGCATAGGCATCACCCTGTTTGATAAACAAAGCACCTCAGCCGAAGAACTGCTCAAACAAGTTGAAGTCGCCATGTATGAAGCAAAATCCAGTGGCGGCAATAACTTCCGCTTCTTTGACAAAGACATGCTGGATATCGTCAACACCCGCGCAATATTAGAAGCAGACATGCGCCAGGGTCTGCAACAAGAACAATTCGTTTTATATTATCAGCCACAAGTCAGCAGCACCGGGCAAGTCACAGGCGCAGAAGCCCTGGTGCGCTGGCAGCATCCGCAAAAAGGTCTGGTTCCACCATCTGACTTTATCCCCTTGGCAGAAGAATCAGGTCTCATCCTCAGCCTTGGCGCATGGATATTAAAAACTGCCTGCGCCAAACTGGCGGAATGGCAAAACAACGATGACACAACAAACCGCACTCTGGCCGTCAATGTCAGTGCACGTCAATTCAGGCAAAACGACTTTGTCACACTAGTGCTCGACAACATCAGGCACTACCAGATCGACGCCAGCAAACTCAAACTCGAGCTGACAGAAAGCCTGCTCGTCGATAATGTAGAAGAAACCATAGACAAGATGAATCAACTCAAAGCCAGAGGTGTAGGCTTCTCACTCGATGACTTTGGCACCGGTTACTCATCCCTCTCCTATCTCAAGCGCCTGCCGCTGGACCAGCTCAAGATAGACCAGTCCTTTGTGCGCGACATCCTCAGCAACAACAATGATGCAGTCATCACCAGGACCATTATCGCCCTAGGCCAGAGCCTGGGCCTGGCTGTGATTGCCGAAGGCGTAGAGACCGCAGCCCAGCGCGACTTCCTGCAGCAGCAAGGCTGCCTTTCCTATCAGGGTTATCTGTACGGCAAACCCAGTGCCGATTTAATATAGGACTTACGCAAAACCGCCCCAGCTACGTTGCAGCTCCTGTATTTAGCAAATTCGGTACTAAAGTACTGTCTTCGTCGCCGCGGTGTAGTCGGGGTTTCAGACAACATGTTGACTGCCGACGTAACGAGCCTCCCTTGTAAGGGAGGCTTCCTAAAGCGGCAGCCTTGCTGGGACAATTTTGCGCAAGTCCTGATATAAACTAGCGGACACATCAGAAGTACTTTTTTTGCAATCGCTATTTTCAATAAGGGAACCACCATGTCCACAGAACTAACCCTGCAAACAGCACGCCAGCGCGGCCAGGAACAAGCCTTGCCATACGCAGGTGCAGTCACGCCAAAAGAAGCCTTTGCGCTGCTGCAAAATGACAGCAAAATATTACTCGTCGATGTACGCACCAATGCAGAACGCGACTGGGTAGGCAGAGTCAACATCAGCGAAGCCCAACACCTGGCCGTGCAATGGAGCCTCTATCCGGGCGGCACACCCAACCCCGACTTTCTCGCACAACTGCAAGCCAGCGTGCCCGACAAGGACAGCGTCATCCTCTTCCTCTGCCGCTCAGGCGTACGCTCACGCCACGGCGCCAAGCTGGCAACAGAGAACGGCTACGCCAATTGCTTTGACATCCTGCAAGGCTTTGAAGGCGACAAGGACGAACAAGGCCACAGAAAAACCGTAGGCGGCTGGTGCCAAAACGGCCTGCCATGGCTGGGTGCCTGACTTAACATTGACTTAGCGCATAGCAAGATTTACAAAAAACAAGAAAAAAGCTTCCATAATGAAGTTTGCTTTGCTAGAATAGCGGACTTCGCTGTTACGGCAAGTTTTAGCGAATGCAGGAGAGGTGGATGAGTGGTTTAAGTCACACGCCTGGAAAGCGTGCGTAGGTTTATCCCTACCGGGGGTTCGAATCCCCCCTTCTCCGCCATGAATATGAAAAGCCCTTGATGAATAATCAAGGGCTTTTTCTTTTTGTACAAAATTAATCTTTATCGACAAATAATATCCAGCTCAATTTACCTTGGGCAAGATTGTTTAGCTGATCAAGTCCAATTACCTTACACCTGCTTATATCGCATCATTATTTTTTGCGATCCCATACCCTAGATTAAAAGAATCTCCATAATTTCTATCTTCTGCGATTGCACAGTAGCTTATTGTCAGAATACCGATGAAGCCACTAATTTTTTCATATTAAATTTAACGCAAAATTGAGCGGCACGCTTGCGCGTCTGGCGGAACGAAGTGGCGCAAACTCGAATGTCATGTTAGAGCCTAATTCCATTTCAAAGACGCCAATATTTTCGCAAACGATAGCTTTGCGACCGGTCTGGGCGAATCAGATGAAAGCGAAACATGAACTTGGCCTTTACTGTTGCACGACAACGCAACGAAAGTTGAAACCACGACGGGAGAAGCTAGTTCTGAGCTGTATTCAGTCACACCGTTCTTTTTTTCGTTTTTCTTCACAGGAGAAAACTGCACATCTTTCTGTGGAAAGCCAGATATCAAATTGTTTGCTTCTTCGGAGCACGGTAAATTGCAGCGAGGGTACGATGAATTTTCTTTTGGAACATCGTTTTGACAATACTGAACAGATAAAAATGGTAACGGTGCTCTATCCACTACATTGCTGCCGAAGGCAAGAAAAATACTTGTCCTGTTGTCCTCTATTTCCCACTCATCAGGTACATCAATGGAGAATAATTTTGTTTTGACTGTTGTAGCACTTGCTGAAAAGGCTGTGCTTATCAGAATGAATAATGCACAAATGATGAATTTCATCGTAATGGGCCCTAACTAGATATATCCGCCACCGCACCGTGATGGGCGAATCGAACGAGTGTCGCATAACATTTCAAGAGAAACTCTCAAAACCCGCTTGCACCTTTGCTTTCAAGAAAATGTCCTGCTTTTTTAAGGCATAAAATAAATCGTGAAAAGCGTAATTGCAATTTGATTTCATTTCGCCAACAAAATTAATTAGATTGAAATGAAATTCGAAGGCCAACTTCTCTATCTGTATTGCCCTTATTCACATTTTATCTGCCTCCAATTATTGGAAGCCGGGTCGATGATTTTATTTCGCGCATTGCCAGGCTGGAGTGGATCATGCTGATCCCGGGGATGACGCGCAGGACATTCTCTACAAAATCGCTGTAAGCATCGAGGTTCTCTGCTACTACCTGTAGCAGGTAATCTGCCTCACCCGTCACCTTATGGCAGGACAAGACTTGTGGGTGAGTCAGGATCAATTCCTCGAAATGCTTGATAGATACATCGGTGACGATCGCAAAACTCACTTGGACAAAAGCCAGAACATCGAGGCCCAATTTGCGGCGATCCAGATTGGCCTGATAGCTGGTGATAAAGCCTTCCTGCTCCAAGCGCTTCAGCCTGCGCCAGCAGGGTGTCACGCTTAGCGAGACATGTTCTGCCAGCTTGGGATTGGATAGGGTGCCGTCCTGCTGCAAAAGACTCAGGATGGTTCGGTCTGTATCGTCCAGTTCCAGATACTGTTTTTTTCCATTCATTTTAAATTTCCCTTAGTCCTTTCGCTCAAATCATACTTGCCGTTAGCGTGGCAGACAAAGGTAATTCACTTAAACAAAGATAAATTGAGTCTATTAATCCTTTATTTCATCGATTTTTAGTCTGTTATTCTAATTATATGTCGCTCCACATGCTAATAAAGCACAGCAATTCCATCTACCGAGCGCGATAATAATTTCTACTTCCAACGCTCAGGCAAACCAACATGCTCACTATTTACAGCGATAAGCACCGTCTCCACCATGGCACCGAACTGAAAGATGGGATTTTAAAACCTTGTGTGGAAATGCCTGACCGTGCCGACACCGTGCTGGCGCGCGTGCGTAGTGTCGGCCTGGGTGAGATCATGGCGCCGCACGACTATGCATCGTCCTCGTATAGCACTGTGCACAGCACCCGCTATGTCAGTTTTCTTGAAAGTGCGTGGGCCAAATGGGTAGCCGCCGGACGCTCGCACGACGCTTTGCCGCTGATCTGGCCGGTGCGTGATTTGCGTAGCGATATCGAGCCTGATCATATTGACGGCAAACTGGGCTTTTATGCGATGGATGCTGGCGTGCCTATCACTGCGGGCACATGGGAAGCGGTGCGCACCAGCGCCAACCTCGCCTTGACGGGCATTGAGGAGATCGCAGGCGGCGCGTCCAGCGCTTTTGCCTTGTGTCGTCCTCCTGGACACCACGCTGCAACGGAATATATGGGTGGCTATTGTTATCTGAATAATGCCGCCATCGCTGCACAGGGATTTATCGCCAAAGGCGCTAAACGGGTCGCTGTGCTTGATGTGGATTACCACCACGGCAATGGTACTCAAAGTATCTTTTATGACCGTGACGACGTACTGTTTATTTCGCTGCATGGTGATCCGAAAAATTCTTACCCTTATTTTCTGGGGCATCGTGACGAACAGGGCCGGGGCGCTGGCATGGGCTTTAATCACAACTATCCGCTACCGCACGGCACCGCCTGGAGCACCTATAGTATTGCGCTGGCTGATGCCTGCAGCAAGCTCGCTGCCTATGCGCCGGATGCAATCGTGGTTTCGCTTGGCGTCGATACTTTCAAAGATGATCCTATCAGCCAGTTCAAGCTGGAAAACCACGACTACCTGCGCATGGGCGAAGCCATTGCGGGTATAGGGAAGCCCACTTTGTTTGTGATGGAAGGTGGCTATATGGTGGATGACATCGGCGTCAATGTGGTCAACGTATTGCTGGGGTTTGAAGGGCATCGCTGATTCCTTAGCCACCCAAACATAGTACGAAGCCTTTATGACTCAGCTACAATCCCACTAGCACCTGACCGGAAAATTTACTTATGTTCTGACTATCGTGAATGGTCAATTTGAGTATACATGCCGAGGATGACCCTGTGAATGCAAGCAGCAAATAAGTTAATGCATGATCTGGTTCAAGCCCGCTGCTGGCGATTTTTCAGGCCCTAGCTGCTGACACATATTCTTGACCATCAGCAATATTAGCTCTAGTATTTTCCACTGCACCAACAAAGCCAAGTATGCTCTGCTTCAAATAGCTTGAAGTGTTTGATACCAGGCTACCTGAAATACAGCAATACCCGCCGCAAGCCACACACAAATGGTGGCGTCCGAATACTCAAATCACTTCAACTACTATCACATGCTATGAAGCGGGTGATTTAATTCAAGGAGCCGAATGGACCACAGCATTTCTTTAATCACCACTGTCGCTGCCGCTTTTGCGGGGGCGCTTGTTCTTGGTTTTATTGCTGAGAAGATCAAGGTACCGGCCTTGGTCGGCTATTTGCTCGCGGGTATCGTGATTGGCCCTACCACGCCTGGCTTTGTGGCAGATGTGCATATTGCGTCGCAGCTGTCAGAGATAGGTGTGATGTTGCTGATGTTTGGGGTGGGCTTGCATTTCTCACCTGCTGATCTGTTGGCGGTGCGGCGGATTGCTATTCCAGGTGCGGTATTGCAAATGGGGATCACCACGGCTGTGGGTATGGCAATTGCGTCGTGGTGGACCTGGAGTGTGGGTGGTTCATTGATTTTTGGTTTGTCGCTGGCCTGCGCCAGTACGGTGGTGCTGCTGAAGTCACTGGAAGCACGTAATCTGCTTAACACCATGAATGGCCGCATTGCAGTTGGCTGGCTGGTGGTGCAGGATTTGGTGACTGTGCTGGTACTGGTTTTGCTGCCACCACTGGCGGGTGTGTTGGGGAGTACGACTGCGGTGGTCGAGAATGCTGCGCCGCTATGGATCACGATAGGTAAAACACTGCTGCAGGTATCCGCATTTATTGCACTGATGCTGGTGGTTGGTCGTCGTGCTTTGCCGTGGTTGTTGTGGCAGGTGGCGCGTACGGGTTCGCGCGAATTATTCACGCTGTCGGTGGTGGCGTCTGCGATTGGTATTGCTTATGGCGCTTCACTTGTATTTAGCGTGTCATTTGCACTGGGTGCCTTCTTTGCTGGTACGGTGATGCGTGAATCAGAGTTTAGCCATCGTGCGGCGGAAGAATCACTGCCTTTGCGAGATGCGTTTTCAGTTTTGTTTTTTGTGTCAGTGGGTATGGTATTTGACCCTGCCATTTTAATGGCGCAACCATTGCGTGTGCTGTGCGTGGTGGCAATCGTCATACTGGGTAATTTCTTTACCTCATCAGCGCTGGTGATCTTGCTGCGTTATCCGCTCAATACTGCGCTGGCTATAGGGGCAAGCCTGGGGCAGATTGGTGAGTTCTCCATCATCCTGGCTGGTTTGGGATTATCGCTGGGTTTGTTACCGCAAGACGGCATGAGTTTGATACTGGCGGGTGTGCTGATTTCCATAGGATTAAATTCTTTCCTGTTCACCCTGATCGGGCCTCTCAGGAAATGGGCCTTGTCCCATTCTGACCTGGCGAGGGAACTCGATCAAAGGCAAGACCCTTACGCTGAATTGCCAATGACGACAGAACGCAAATTCCTCGAAGGCCAGGTGGTTCTGGTGGGCTATGGCAGGGTTGGCCGCCGCATTGCACAGGCAATGGATGAACGCGGTATCCCTTATGTGGTGGCAGAACAGAATCGTGAAATAGTGGAAGACTTGCGCAAGAAAGGCATTGCTGCCGTCTCTGGCAATGCCGCTGACCCGGCAGTGCTGATACAAGCGCACATCACCAATGCCGCGATGCTGGTGGTGGCTACACCGGATACGCTGCATGTACGGCAGATGGCAAAAACTGCCCGCACCCTGAACCCGGGCATAGAAGTTCTGTTGCGCACGCATAGTGAAGATGAATCAATCATGCTGCGCAAAGAAGAAATAGGCGACGTATTCTATGGCGAAGAAGAATTGGCCAAGGGTATGGCCCTGCACATATCAAATCGTTTTAAACCTGGCGATGCCGATCAGACAATTGCGCACGCATAAATAGCTGAGTGATGAGCTATAGACTACGCATGAATAATGCTATGCCCTGCCCAATTAAACTGGTCTTGCTTGTCCGCAGGCACGACCAGGGCACGCACCTCTTGCATGAGTTGCACGAGCCTGGCTCGTTTGCGAGGCGTCTTTAAAGTAGCGGGCAGGCGGCTCAACCAGTGCCCATTGGGCCCGACTGATGCATTGCGCAATGCAGATAGTTGCCTGGATGTAGGCAGGGGTTTGGTCGACAGCACGGAAATGAAATGATCCAGTTGTGCAGGTGAACTGAAGACCAGATCAAATTGCTCAAACTCGACGTGCAGGATGAGATAGCCACGGTGCGGTATGCAAGGCGGCGCGGCTGGCTGCCAGCTATCTGGCTGGTTTGCTACGGGTATGTGTACCCAATAAGCCAGAGGTGCACTATACCAGTGTGCCGCAAAGCTGAAATGGAATGCAGGGGTCATATGGTGAAATTCATTTTAACAGATTGTACGATGCCTGGCCTTTTGAAACCAGCTTGGCCAAGTATCTGCGATGAGCCCAGGTTCAAGAAATTAACGCAACTTATCCTCAAAAAATTTCCAGGCATCTGCAGCCACTTGCTGATGCACGGCTGCACGGTCTAACCCTGCGGGATCTACACAAACCTGGCGTGCAGCCATTTTACCGAGCATAGTGCACTCAGCCAAAAAAGCATAATGAGTTACCGCAGGTAGCGTCAGCAGACTGCTGCCAGCAATATTTGCTGCATAGACCTGGGCATTAAATGCGGGAATAGCCTGGTCATCAGCAGCCCCAACCACAATCCTTACAGGTACTTTAATGGCTGCCATACTATCTTTTGTCACGACCCTGCCCATGACAGGTGCCATGGCATAGGCAGCCTTGATCCTGCTGTCGCTGTAGTCTGCGCCAGACCTGGCGATCTCAGTCTTGACGCGCAGATTTTCTTTAAGCAGTGTCTGTAATTCTTCCTGACTGAATTTGGCTTCTGGTGGCAATGTGCAATTTGGGTTACTTGCAAATTTGCCGCAAAATTCTTCCCACTGTGCATAACTGATCCGGCCTCCGACGCTGGCCAATGCGGTATAACCACCAATCGAAAAACCTGCCACGGCAATGCGCTGGGTATCAATACATGGGCCAATAGCGGGGTCTGCCAGCAACTTGTCTATGAGCACCGACACATCATGCGGCCTGTCCCACCAGACGACAAAGCCTTCCAGCCGGGTATTGTCTTCATAGCCGGTGTTGCCGTGGTGATTGACGGCGGCGACTATATAACCATGCGCGGCCAGGCTCTCGGCAAACCAGGCGATGGAAGCTGCCGAACCGCCAGTACCATGCGAGAGCAGGATCAACGGTAATTTTTTAGGCGCATTCAGCATGGGTGCATCGATCGAATTGCTGCCTGCCTTGAAGATGGCAACGTCCCAGTTTTTTTCTACCGTACCTGCCTGGGCCGGATACCAGATTGCTGTTGCCAGTGGGCGTGCTTTGTTGCCAGTCCAGGCCAGGCGGCTGACATCTTCATATTGCACCAGCTTCAGGCCTACAGGATAGGGTTTGTGCCCGGCCCCGGTGGCCATGACAGAGAGGCTGCTTGCAGCAAGTAAAATCAAGGATGTTATGCTGTAGGGAAGAAGTGACTTCATATACGTGAACTCCAAAAAATGGATGCAGAAATGCAGCGGCAACAATGTGCCGTTGAGCATACAAAGAATTGTCGCGACCTGACTCAGGTCATAAGGCTGCCTCAGAGAGGCATGTCAAAGGGGAATAACCGGAATGCAGATATCACAGTCAAAGATACCGGTTTCCGGGTCAAAACAGGCATCGGGTGAATAATATTCAAAGCAGGGTCTGGCGTCGATCTGATAGCCACTGGCGGGTAACCAGTCACGCAGGATGGCAGCCCAAGTTTCACCGATTTCAGTGCTTCTGCCTTCAAAGTGCAGTGAGGCATATTCTCCACCGGGTATGCTGGTCAGCAAGGCATTTCCGGGTACGGGGGCATTTTCTGGCAGCTCAACTGCTGCGTCATAACGGCAAAGTGCCGGATCAGTAATGCTGGGGTCATCATGGCTGATGCCATAGCGCGCCCGTGTGAACAGATTATGTGTTGCCATCCACGGTGACACAACCTCTGCCCAGAACCGGCCTACCTCTGCACCGTAAGGCCCTATGTGGCGCAGGTAAGCGATGTTAACTGGTTCTCTGTGTATTAATTTGACGTCCATGCTGGCCACCTGTTTTAAACTGGAAGAGACTCCATTATGAAAGGACGCATAAGACTGGACCTGATCATTATTGCTTACCGCTTGATTATTCTTGCTATTTGCGCGCTGCAAGTCAATTTGATATTGACGCCACGCGGCTGGCGTATAAGCAAAACGATCTTTAAAGGCACGAGTAAATGCTTCGGCTGAACCAAAGCCTACCGACAAGGCAATCTCCAGCACTGGTGTACCAGCTTGTGCAAACAGGCGAAATGCCGCGACTTCCAGGCGTCGGCGACGCACGTAATCACCCAGACGCTCCCCCATCCAGGCGGCAAACAATCGATGAAAGTGATAGGGTGAAAAATACGCAACCCCGGCCAGCACCTCGAGATCAAGTGGCTGATCGAGATGGCGGTCTATATGTTCCAGCACCCTGTGCATGCGCGCCTGGTAATGTGACTGATGCTGGGATGCCTGTGCATTTTTCCCCGACGGAAGCTGGCTCAAGTTTATACTCCCGCCCCGACTTCCCATTCCATATATTTGGCCGATGGTTCAAAACCTTCAGAAGCATATAAAGCCTGGCCATCTTCAGTGGCGTGCAGCCAGATTGTTGCAAAGCCCTGTTCACGGGCATACTGCATGGCCTGCTGCAAAATCTTTCTGGCCAGGCCCTGCTTGCGATACTCAGCCATGGTGTACATATTGAGCAGATAGGCATCCTTGCCTGCCGCGTTACCCGGATAAGGTGGGCGGATGAAGATGGCGAGTGAGCCGCAGGCGACGAGATGCCCATCTGCCTCGGCTACCCAGGTTTTGCAAGCCCCGCTTTGCAAAGCATCGCTGAAGTAGGTGCGCGTTGACTGCAGCAGATCCTCATCAACACCTTTGCCATTATTGAAATCAACCAGTTTGTCAAACAGACGCATGCGCAGTTGCAAGACTCCGTCAAGATCATCAGGCCCTGCTTCACGAATTACGATAGTCATCAATACTGCTCCCTAATAATGCAGAGTTATGGAATGCAGGCTTTTACCATGCCTGCTCAAATGACTATTTTAAAACATCTGTGTGGGGCTCACTTAAGTATGTACCTACCACTAGGTTGAACGCCGCAAAGTGATTGCCTTTTCAGGGCAAGCCGTCACGCATAAACCGCAGGCGCGGCAGGCATCGGCATTTGGTGTATAAGCTACCTTCATGCCATGCACCTTTTGCTTGAGTTGTGCCAGAAAACCCAGCTGTTTATAGTCTTCGCTGGCAATGCGGCGAATTTCAAAAACGTTTTCCGGACAAACTGGCACGCAATCAGCCTTGCCTTCACATTTGCTGAAATTGACAATGGGGATGATTACGCCGGGCTCCTGTTTGCAGGCAGCTTCATTCACCGCCCGCATTTCAGACTTGCTCCGGCTTGTTGTCGTGTGCATTTTCTGGTCTATGGTATTCGTTGTGGTCTTGCTTATTGTCTTGCTTGTGGTCTTGCTTATTCCTGCAAGCCTGAGCATAGGCTTCATCCCTGTGCCTTCTGCGGCCAAACATGCCATGCTGGAATTTTTCCCTTTCTTCAGGCGTCAGTTTTTCCCAGCGACGATGCCAGTGGTGTTCGCCATGTTTATGCCAGCCACCATGTCCACGCATGCCGCCAAACAGGATTTTACTGAGCACCAGCAAACCCAGTGCCTGTAAAAAATCTATGCTGCGTGCGCCTGCAAACAAAACTGGCATGAGCCAGTTCCACAGCATCATGACTACCCAGCTCAGGGCGCTGATACCAGCCACCACCACAATCATGATTTTCAATACTCTAAATCTCATTAACATATCAAACTCCTGTCTTAATTAAATTCTTCCAATACGTCTTGCAAGCGCATGCGCAGGTGCAAGACAGCGTAGCGCTTGCGCGCCAGCAAAGTGTTTACGCCCAAACCAGTAGCGGCGGACATTTCTTTAAAACTCAGGCCTTCGATTTCATGGCCTATGAAGGCATCGCGCTGCTCTTCCGGCAATTCATCCAGTGCTTCATATAACTCTGCCAGCATGACATTGCGTGCATAGGCGGCTTCTGGCCCCTCATCGCCGGACGGCAAAACTTGATCCAGCCATGCTTCGTCTTCACTGCCCTCCTCCAGATCAGGCAGGGCAACTTCCTTTTTCTTGCGGAAGCGGTCAATGATACGGTTACGCGCCACTCTGAACAGCCATGCGCCAACCTGCTCTATAGGTTCAGGCAGACGATAGGCTTCGACCAGTTCATAGAACACATCTTGCAAGATGTCCTCAGCCTCGCTGGCATCTGCGACGCGCTTGCGTATGAAACTACCCAGCCGCCCGCGTTCGCGCCTGACCGTTTCAGTGATGTCATTGTTCTGATCAGCCATCAGCTCAGGTGGGTTATGTGTCGTCTCCATACCTGTGTAGACGCACAATAATGGCGAATATTGCAGATACCGGAAAAATAATTGGCAGACGTTACCATATCAGTTCGTCAAATAAAGAACCAATATTGCCATAAAATCATCTTTTATCAGGCTTAACTTATAGAAAAGACATTCAAGCTGACAATTTGGTGCATGCTATTGGAAACTGAAGTAATGGCCAAACCAGGCGGCAATCTGGTCACAGCACCTTTTTTGCGTTCTCAGCACTCAATTGCGGGGCAACCAGAGGGATGATCAAAATGAAACGCGTCCCTTCATTTGGCTTGCTCTCCAGTTGTATTTCACCACCCAACACACCGGTCACCAGGTTATAGGCGATATTCATACCCAGGCCTGATCCGCCCTGCCCCAATTTGGTCGTAAAAAAGGGATCAAATACGCGTTTTTGTATTTGCTCTGTCATGCCTATGCCATTGTCGGCAAAAATGATTTTCACCTGTTGACCGGGCAGCAGTTGGGTAGTTAGGTGCATATTGCCGGTGTCACGATGTTCAAATGCATGCGTCAGCGCATTGGTCATGAAATTGGTGATAATTTGCCCAAGAGGTCCAGGGTAACTGTCCATGACAATACCTGATTCCAGCATGGTCGCCAGGTGGTAAGGCGTGTTCTTATACATGGGCGCCAAAGTGACGATGAGTTCATCCAGTGCCACCTGCAAATCAAATTGCCGCCTTTGGCTGCTGGACTGATCGACAGCAACTTGCTTGAAGCTGCGTATCAGTTCACGCGCCATGCCCAGTGTACGCATGAGCAAGGCGGTTCCCGTCGTCGCATTGTCCAGATATTGATCAAGTACTGAACGCCTTAGCCGCCCTTCACTGATATCGCGCACCAGGTCTCTGGTCTTGTCCTGCAATGTACTGGCAACGGTCACGCTATTGCCTATGGGGGTATTCAGCTCATGTGCCACGCCTGCCACCAGCGAACCCAGGGCAGCCATTTTTTCTGAACGCACCAATTCATCCTGAGTGTGTCGCAATGACTCCATTGCAGCAGCAAGCTCGGCATTGGCCTGCTGCAAATTAAGCGTACGCAATCTCACACGTTCTTCAAGCTGCGTCGTCATTTCACGAATTTCCTGCTCTATCTGCACCTGCCTGGTCACGTTAAGCAAAGAGAAAATACACATGGACTTGCCATGCATCTTGATCAACCTGGCCGACAACAGGAAAATCATCTCCTGCCCAGCCTGATCCTTGATGCGGACATCGAGCTGATCTACTTTCTTGTCGCGTCCCAGGTCTTCATTAAATTTTGACCGTACTTCAGCTTGCTGGATAAAGCCCATTTCCAAAGTAGTCCGGCCCACGATGTCCTGCCTTTGGTAGCCTAACTCCTTGAGCCAGACATCATTGACTTCGACTATACAATCGGTTTGCACATCCACCAAACCCAGGGGAATCGGCGATAACTGAAAGAGCGTAGAATATTTTTGCTCATTCTCGCGCAGCAGAGATTCAACCTGGAGGCGTGCAGCCTCTGCGCTCAGCTCCTGATCGATATTGCGCGATGAGAGTAGCAGATAAGTCTCATTCCCAGCCTCAAATTTCGAGCCTGAAACGCGGCAATTGCTGATGAAACCCCGCTTGTGGCGAAATGCGATCTGCATATTCCTGACTTCGCCATGCAAGCGTATTTGATTGATCAGTTCATCTCTTTGCCCCGGTTGGTCCCACAGATGTATTTCATTCGATGTATGCCCAAGAACTTCTTCGCGGGTGTAACCAGACATGGGTTCCCAGTTGCGATTGACATCAACATATTCACCTGTCGCCATCCGGGTGATCGTCAGAGTATCGGGCACCAGTTGAAACACTGTTGACAGCAATTTCTCTCGCTCCTGCAATTCGCGCTCTGCCTGCTCCTGCAATTGTTCCACCTTGCGCAGGGCTGAAATATCTTGCAAGGCATAGGCAATATAAGGTTCACCACCAACATCAAAACGCGTACCCGAGATCAGTACATGGTAAGGATGCCCCAGTTTATGTCGGTACATACCTTCAAAATTGTTGATTTCGCCGTCACGCCTTAAAGCGGCCAACATCTCAGCTCGGCGGCTGACATCCATCCATAGATTTAATTCCAGTGAATAGCGTCCTAAAGTTTCATCTCTGGAGTACCCAGTGATTGTTTCCCAATGACGATTCACGTCCAGGTAACGACCATCTTTTTCGCGGCAGATAGCCAGCACATCAGGCACCATCTGGAAAACTTTTTCAAACAGGGTCTCTCGGTCTTTGGAAAGACGCTCTATGTTTTTGCGCTCCTCCATCTCTTGCTTCAAATTGTCATTGATGCGTTCGACATCGTCTTGCTGACGCAATAAGGCAGCCACCAAAAAAAACATGCCGATAGCCAGATCCAGCAAGGCGGCTGCTTCCAGTCCAAGCGCTGCATACTCAGGGTGCTGATGCAAAATTGATGAGACAATCAGGTACAGGCCTTTGATGAAAATCAGTACGCCCAGCAGAATAAAACCAAATATATGTTTTTCGCTGCGTGCGCGCCAAAAAGTCATGGCGGCTGCCAGCATGACCAGGCCAGAGGCCAGGTAAACCGGCAGCATGCGCCAAAGAGGAATAACTGCTGTCAGGAAGGCCATCAGTAACCACAGAACGGCAACTGCAAAGCTCAGCATGACAGGCATGACGAAAACCGTGACGCCGTGGAAAATGCGCGTTCCCGCCCACAAGTAACAGATATAGCCAGACAAAAATACATCAGCAACCAGATTGAAAACCGGCATCTGCGCATTGCCCAGGAAATAGCACAACTGCTGCACGACCAGGCATGCATAGGCCAGAGCCCAACATCTGGTTGCCCTGGCATGCACATGTAAATGCTGGACATAAAACAGTATCAGCATGGTCAGAAATGAAGTGACCAGTGACGTTAAGATGGCTACGGGGAGATAAATGGAAGGCATAAGTAGACTATCCAGACAGCCTTTGCAAAAACACTTCGAACCCCATAGCCATTCTCGATTCAGGTGTGCTGCTTTTTGACGATTTGAATAATGAATTAAATCTATACAATCAAGCTGAATTTGCCTGATGTTGCGCTATATTTGACTCTGATATCAGCGAATTTAATTTTATGAATTAAATAGTAGCACTGAAAATCAGCACAGTTGGCGACGAATATCAATTTATGTTACAGGCTAGTGTTGTAATAATCATTATTTAACATTTTCCATTTCTTTGGTCTTGATTATGCAGTCTGCTTCACATAAGATTGAATTGGAACTTATTCAAGCAACAGGGAGCAAACTGATGAAGAATCAACACAGTAGAACACCCGGCTTGTTACAAAATGATCTTTTTCTGGCACAAATGAATTGTGACATTTTGGCAAAGAATGAAAGATCGCCGGCTCTTGGCATGTATTCATATCTGGGTAGTGATTTAGTCTCTGATGGCGTACTGGGTGCGAACCAGGATGATGATGTCATTGATTTTATTGAAGAAGACGAAGAGTCTTTACAACCCAAACTGGAACTTCATCCCTGGAAAATCCTGATCGCAGACGATGACAGCAATGTGCATGACACGACATTACTGGCATTAAGTGGCGTAAAAATTCATGGCAAACCATTAGAATTCATACATGCCTATTCTGCCAAAGAAGCATATGGCATTATCAGCGCTAATCCTGATATCGCTTTGGTATTGCTGGACGTGGTGATGGAAACTGTCGATGCAGGTTTAAAATTGGTCAATATCATACGCAATGAAATGTCATTGCCCAATCTGCGGATTGTATTGAGGACAGGGCAGCCAGGTTATGCCCCGGAACAACAAGTCAGTGAAGCCTTTGCCATCGATGGTTACACGACCAAATCGAAATTGACACGCTCACTGCTGATTTCAGTACTCAACGATACGCTGGCAAACAGCCACGATAATCCAGAAATACCCAATTAGAGTTTTATCAATTTTGCTTATTAAGATTGCTTATCAAAACAGCTTAAGCAGCGGAAATGACTAGGGCCAGTTTTCTGGCCCTTTTTATTTTAAAAAGTAAATTCAAGCTATGGAGCTGCCCGTGGAAATGAGCTGACTCCGTTATTCTGCATCTGGCTGATTTGCTGGAGCTGCCTTGATAAATGCAGGGTGTTCATTGCAAGCCTGGTGTATACGCATGATTGTAGGCATGCTGCTCAAATCGCAGTTAAAACGCTGGGCATTGGCAATCTGCGGTATCAGGAAGCAGTCTGCAAATCCCGGCACGTCACCAAAACAAAAACGTCCGGTACGCTTATCGGCAGCCAGTTTTTGTTCCAGCACAGCCAGGCCCGTTTCACACCAATGCCGGTACCAGGCATTTTTTTGCTCATCACTGACTTGCAGGGTACCTGACAGGTATTTGAGCACTCGCAAATTATTGACCGGATGAATTTCACAGGCAATGGACAGAGCCAAAGACCTTACGTAAGCACGGTCCAGAGGTTTGGACGGCAGCATGGCAATGTCTGGATAAACTTCATCAAGGTATTCTATGATTGCCATTGACTGTGTCAGCGTGGCAGTTTCACCATCCAGCTCATCCTGCAAGGCAGGTACAAGTCCATCTGGATTCAGTGCCTTGTAAGCAGGCGCTAATTGCTCTCCACCGTTTTTGACAAGATGAATGGCAACCTGCTCATAATCGAGCCCTTTGAGATTCAGAGCGATCCTGACGCGGTAGGAGGCCGAACTACGAAAATAACCGTATAGTTTCATGACTGTGCTTACACCAATTTGATTTTCAAATCACTCAAACCCGTGATCGAGGCTTCCAGCAAATCACCACGCTGCACCGCGGCTACGCCTTCTGGCGTTCCAGTAAAAATCAGGTCACCAGGTTGCAGGGTGTAGAGTTCAGATAAACAGGCGATGATTTCAGCCAGGTTCCAGATCAATTTACCAGTATCGCTATTTTGCCGGGCCTGTCCGTTCACATCCAGGTGTATGCTGGCTTGCTCTATGCCTTGCACCGTATCTGCCCTGTGGATCTGTCCTATCGGTGCCGAAAAATCAAAGCCTTTGGAAGTACACCAGGGTCTGCCCTGATCTTTGGCCTCAGCCTGCAAATCACGGCGCGTCATGTCCAGCCCGACCGCATATCCCCAGATGTGGCTAAGTGCATCTTCGGTGCGGATACTCTTTCCACCCTTGCCTATTGCTACCACCAGCTCGACTTCATGATGCAAATTGACTGTCATCGGTGGATAGGGCATTTCACCAACCGTACCCTGCTTTACGGGTAGGACAGCATCAGCTGGCTTCATGAAGAAAAATGGTGGCTCACGGCCTGTCCAACCCATTTCTTTTGCATGCTCTACATAATTACGCCCTACGCAGTAAATCCTGTGTACGGGGAAATAGGCAGTACCACCAGCTATGGGTACGGCTGCTTGCTGTATTGGGGGGAATAGGTAATCCATATCTGCTCCTGATTTCTGATGCCAGACCCTATTATGGCATTTTCAATTAAGGTCTGTCACATGGCTCACTCATTTGCACTTACTTCGCACTTATGTGATCAGGCTCATCAAAATCAAGATTTAATGACACTGGTTATAATGCATGATCAATTGTGGAGCCAAATAAAATGAAAATCTGCTTACACCCAAAATACCTGATCCCTATAGAGCCACGTGCCACTGTCCTTCATGGACATGCATTGGTCATGCAAGGCGAAAAAATCCTGGACATACTCAGCAGTACCGACGCTCGCCTGCAGCACCCTGATGCGCAGCATGTAGAACTGCCGGAGCATGCGGTCATGCCCGGCATGGTCAATCTGCACGGGCATTCTGCCATGACACTTTTGCGTGGACTGGCAGATGATCTGAGCCTGATGGACTGGTTGCACAATCATATCTGGCCAGCCGAGAAAAAACATGTATCAGAAGAATTCGTCTTCGATGGCAGCGTGTATGCCATGGCAGAAATGCTGCGCGGTGGCACAACCACCATCAATGACATGTATTTCTACAATGACGATGTAGCGCGCGCAGGCCTGCATACCGGCATGCGCACTGTGGTCGGTTGCAGTGTGCTGGAATTCCCTACTGGCTACGCGGCGGACGCCGACGGCTATCTGGAAAAAGCACTGGCATCGCATCAGGCATTCAAGGGGCAAAGCGGGGTGTCTTTCCGCCTCGCCCCGCATGCGCCTTATACAGTGTCAGACGCAACTTTCAAAAAAATAGTCGCGCTGGCGGACAAGCATGACATGGGCATACACTGCCACATCCATGAAACCATGGATGAGGTCAATGACAGTATCAGGGATCATGGCATACGCCCTTTGCAGCGCCTGCATAATCTGGGACTGCTGTCACCACGCCTGATTGCCGCCCACATGGTGCATGCGAATGAAGATGAAATCAAACTGCTGGCACAGCAAGGCGTACATATCGCTCATAATCCGGCCAGCAATTTGAAACTGGCTTCCGGCTTTGCACCTGTCCATGCAATGCAAACTGCCGGTGTCAATGTGGGTATAGGCACGGATGGAGCTGCCAGCAATAACAAGCTGGATTTACTCGGTGATCTTCGCATGGCAGCATTGCTGGCGAAAGCAGTATCCAGTAACCCGACTGCATTAAACGCTGGCAATGCGCTGGAAATGGCGACACTGGCCGGTGCCAAAGCATTGGGCATAGACCAACAAATTGGTAGCCTGGTAGCAGGCAAACTCGCTGACGTGATTGCGATTGACCTGTCTGCCATTGAAACCCTGCCGCTGTTTGATCCTGCCTCACAAATTGTCTATGCCGCCGGACGCGAACAGGTCAGCCATGTCTGGGTTAACGGACGCTGTCTGATGGCTGATCGCAAACTGCAGACTGTAGATGAAGACCAGCTCAAGGACAAGGCAAGATGGTGGCAACATAAAGTTGCCACAGCTTAGGTTTTCAATTTCAACATATAAATATTGATCTCCATATGAAACCAGCATATTCAATTTTTAAACTGAGCATTATCAGCGGCTTGATTGCAGGCTCTGGCCTGCCTCTGGCAGTGGCTCAGGCGGCGACGCCTTTGACAACGATCGCCGAACAAAGCGGCTTCAAAAAAACCGGGCGTTATGAAGAAGTGGAAAAGCTGTGTCAGGTTTTCCAGAAAACCTACCCCAAAGAAGTGCGCTGTCTGGAATTTGGCAGGACACCAGAAAATCGCCCCATGCTGGCTCTGCTGATCACGCGCAGTGGTGCATTCACACCCGCCCAGGTGGCAAAGAAAGCTTTACCGGTAACGCTGATACAGGGTGGCATACATGCTGGTGAGATAGACGGTAAGGATGCCGGTTTTCTGGCGCTGCGCGAGATTTTGGGCAACAAGACAGGCAACAAGACGGCAGTACATCTGCTGGACAAGCAAGTCTTGTTATTTGTCCCGGTCTTCAATATAGACGGACATGAACGCTTTGGTGCCTGGAACCGGCCAAATCAGCGTGGCCCGGAAGAAATGGGCTGGCGTACTACGGCGCAAAACTTCAATCTGAACCGGGATTATGTGAAAGCAGATGCGCCTGAAATGCAGGCCATGCTAAAGCTGATTAATACCTGGGATCCGCTGGCAGTGATTGATTTGCATGTGACCGACGGTGCCAAATTTGAACATGATATTTCAATACAGGTAGAGCCAGTTAATTCCGGCGATATGGCATTACGTGAGGCTGGCAAAGCCTTGCGTGACAATGTTATCGCAGACCTGACCAGGCAGGGCTCTCTGCCCCAGTCATTTTATATGTCATTCGTGCGTGAAGATGACCCCATGTCTGGCTTTATCGACAGTGTTCCTCCGCCACGTTTTTCCAGTGGTTACCCAGTATTGCGCAATCGCTTTGGCATGCTGGTAGAAACCCATTCATGGAAAGACTACGCTACCCGTGTACGCATCACCCGCAACACTGTAGTTTCAGTGCTGGAGCAAGTTGCAGCTAATGGAGCGCAATGGTTGACAGCTACCAGGGCAGCAGACCAGCGTGCCGTGCAATTGGCAGGCCAGAGTTTGTCTGTCACTTACAAGACCACGGAAAAGGCCAGGGACATAGATTTCCGTGGTTATGCCTATACGCGCACCATGTCCGATATTTCTGGGGCCTTGATGACGCGCTATGATGAAAGCAAGCCACAAATCTGGAAAGTAAAACTGCGCGATGAGATTGTGCCAGATGCACAAATCACCTTACCCAAGGGGGGCTACATCGTCCCTGTCGCTTATAGCAAAGCTGTCGCAGAAAAACTGCAACAGCACGGTATAGAATTCCGCACGATCAATACCGATTTGAATGTCATTTCTGCTGATCAGTTCGCTACCAGCAAGGCCAGCTTGCAGCCACAGTCATTTGAAGGACGGCAAACCATGAAGCTGCAAGGTTTATGGAGAAACCAGACACAAAGCGTGCGCAAAGGTGCTTTATTCATTCCCATTGCGCAGGCAAAAGCACGTCTCGTTGCAGGCCTGTTTGAGCCGCAAGCACCGGATGCGCTGGTCAACTGGGGCTGGTTCAATGGTGCGTTTGAACGCAAAGAATATATGGAAGCCTATGTGGCCGAAGATGTAGCTCGCGAACAACTCGCGAGCGATACGCAATTGAAAGCAGCGTTCGACAAGCGAATTGCAGAAGATCCTGAATTTGCCAAGAGCGCCACTGCCCGCCTGGAGTTCTTTGCACAGCGCCATTCGTCATGGGACAAGCGCTATCAGGTTTATCCTGTGCTGCGACTGGATTTTGTGCCCCAATAAAACAGCGTGGTCTGCCACATGCAAGCTCAGTTGCATGTGGCGAAATTTTAATGAAAGAACAGGTAAGCGACAAAAATCGCTGCGACCACGCCGGCAAAGTCAGCCAGCAAGCCCATGGAAATCGCATACCGGGTTTTGCGTATGCCCACCGAACCGAAATACAGGGCGACGATATAAAAGGTAGTATCAGCCGAACCCTGGAAGATGCAGGCGAGGCGGCCAACAAAAGAATCCACGCCATACGTCTTCATGGCATCCACCATCATTGCCCGTGAGCCTGAGCCGCTAAGCGGCTTCATCAAGGCTGTCGGCAAGGCTGAAGTAAAGTCAGTATTCAAACCCATTTGCGTAAACAACCAGGTAAAACCAGAAACAACAAAACCCAACACGCCAGAATTGCGCAAAACACCTATTGCGACGAGCATGCCAACCAGGTAAGGAATAATCGTCAGCGAAGTCTGTATGCCGCCTTTGGCACCTTCAATGAAGGCTTCATACACATTCACTTTCTTGCGCATCGCCCCAAGCATAAAGCTGATGATAATGCTGAACAGCAAGAGATTGGCACTGACTTTGGAAAATACTTCAATATCGGTACGACTCATGTGCTGACTCATATACCAGACCAGGGCAACGATAAAACTCGTCAGACCACCCAGCCAGGCAATCACCACGCGGTCAAATAAATTAATGCGCTGCCGGATGGCAACAGCAATCAGGCCAACCACGGTAGCCACGTAAGTAGCAATCATGCAGGGTATAAAAATGTCAGAGGGATCTTTCGCCCCCAGCACTGCACGCTGTGCCATGATAGCCAGAGGGATCAGTGTAAGGCCCGAAGTATGCAGCACCAGGAACATGATTTGCGCATCACTGGCTTCGTCCTTGCTGGGGTTCAGGCTTTGCAGGCTCTCCATGGCCTTCAGACCAAAGGGAGTGGCTGCATTATCCAGTCCCAGTAGATTCGCTGAAAAATTCATGACCATGTGGCCATTGGCAGGATGATTTTTCGGCACACCAGGAAATATCCTGGCAAAAAAGGGCGCGATTATTTTAGCGATAAAATCAATTGCCCCGGCTTTTTCACCTATATTCATGATACCCAGCCAGAGTGTCATGACACCGGCCAGTGGCAAGGCAATATCCATGACACCTATGCGTGCAGATTCAAAAGTCCCATCCATGATGCGCTTGAATACTTCCACATCACCCAGTATCAGCCATTGCGCCAGGGCAGCAATAAAGCCGATCAGAAAAAAACCTGTCCAGATGTAGGTAAGCAGCATAGTGTTCAATATGGGATAAGTGTGCAGGCTTTTTATCATGAAAAGCTTGCGCTGTAGTATGAAAATTTCACCGCGCGCCATAAGCGCCTGGTATGGATGCACTCCATGGCTGTAACATCTGCTTGCAGTTTTACATGGCTATATACAAATTCCTGTCAGCCCCATTGTTCTGGGCAGCGTTATATGAACATCCAAACGAAGGAAGATATGCCATGAAAACCAGTCAACTCATCAAAGGCCTGTTATCGACCCTGCTGATTTGTGCTGCAAGCGCAAATACAGTGTTTGCCCATGATGCATATGTCAGGGATCATCGCTGGCACCCGGCGCCACCAGTACATCAGGTAGTGCGCAGCTACAATTACGTCTATTACCCGTCGCATCAGGTGTACTACGCGCCAGCGCAAGGTAACTGGTACTGGACGAATGGCGGCGTCTGGCAAAGCGGTAGTCGCCTGCCCTACGGTGTCAACCTGAATGTCAATCTTGGTGGCGTCCCCATCGTTTTAAGCTCTCCCAGACCTTATGTAGAACACGTTTATGTAGAGCAAAACTATGGTCGTCCATGGCGTGACCGTCATGGCTGGCGCCACGACAGGCATTACGGACGTGAATGGCGTGAATGGCGCGAAGAAAGACGTGAACGCCACCATGATCACCACTGGCGCTAGGGTATATTAAGAGTGAGGGCAGTTGCGACTACGACGGCTGCTCCTTACTTTGCCTAGTTCCCCACCAGGCCAGCAGCAATATTGACGGAAAAACCGACGACTGCCACGTTAAAGAAAAAACTAAGCACGGATTGCGCAAGCACAGTCTTGCGTGTCTGCTGGTTCATCACCATCACATCTGAAGTTTGTGCTGCAACGGCAATGGTGAAAGAAAAATACAAAAAGTCCCAGAAATCAGGCATGTCCTCATCTTCAGGAAAGTGCAAGGCTGGCTTGTCTTGCGGTGCACTATAAAACAGCAAGGCGTAGTGAAAACAAAAAATTACGCCCAACAGCAACCATGAGCCCAGCACCGTGCTGATGGCAAACAAGTATTTGATGACTCTGGCTTCACTACTGGCACCTGCCATGCCAGACAACTCATGGATGATGGCCAGCAAACTGATGGCTGCTGCCAGGGACAGCAACACCAGTACCGCCACTGCACTTTCATCTTCTTGCTGAGCCATCTTGCGTACCGCATGTTTATCTGCGCACATCATTAGCCAGGCCATCAGGAAAAGATATGTCCACACAGCGACATTCCAGCCACAAAGCGCGCGGGTAATCCAGGAAACCGACCCAGGTAGCAAAATCGCCGCCAGGCTGCCCAAGCCCAAAGTGAGCAAAAGACGTGGGCGACGTTGGATGATTTGTTTAATGATGGATCCTGTTTGAGAATAAAGATGAGTATTGATATACGTTCTAATATGACGATATCACATAGTTAATTGAAGTAAATTACAGAATCAAACTAGACTCTGCGACAGGTGTAGTATATTCAATATCAATTGATATTTTGTCATATTCATCACCAAGCATATCTGATTTGTGCGTCTTAATAAAAATCAACTTTCCTTTAGGTAATTTTTAATTACACTGAGGCTATAGATAAGGCACATCTCACCCTATTGATGAAATGAGTTCTGATTATTGACCAGCACGCTGATTCTGCGAGGCCAGCACCATGAACAGACATTACCACTACTTGCCACTTTCCAAGGTCACTCCGGGAACAGTGTTGGCAGATGATTTGCTTGATAAGGTTGGCCATGTATTACTGCCAGCCGGTACCACCTTGACTGAGCGCATGCTACTAGCAATTGCCCAACATGATATACATCAGTTGTCGGTTGAAGGTGAAACTGGCACTGAACAAGAACAAATTGAGGATCTTGCAACAAAATTAAGCCGTATGGAGAAAATTTTCCGCCACGTAGCTGATGCTGAACCTGCGAGCACCTTGAAATCCTATGTCATTCATTACCGTCAGGGTGAAGCAAAATGACTGATACCAACGAATTCAAAGTGCAGTTGGAAGACATGGTTAAAAGAATCAAGGACCTGCCTACCTTGCCAGAAGTCGCCATGGAAATGCTGCAGAATCTTGACGATGAGGAAAGCAGTCTGGATATGGTGACTGAAAAAATCGCCCTGGATCATTCCGTCACCGCGAAACTGTTAAGGCTCGCCAACTCCTCCTACTACGGCAATAATTCCAAGGTAGTCACCTTGCAGCAGGCAACTGCCATGTTGGGCGTCAAGAATGTGAAAAACCTCATACGCATGACGGCCTTGTCGAACAAATTCCCAACAGCGAGTTGTCCTGCATTTGATTTCAAGGCATTCTGGCGTCACAGCGTCGCAACGGCAATCTGTGCCGAGCTGATTTCACGTGCACTGCACATGAAGCATGATTTTGCATTCACTGCGGGTTTATTGCATGACATAGGCAAGCTGGTGCTGGTTACTGCTTATCCCGCAAATTATGATCAGGTTTTGCGCCATCAAAAGAATGCCGACTGTCTTTTAATTGAGGCTGAACGCAGCATCCTGCACATTGACCATGTAGACGCTGGTGTGGCGCTGGCAACGCACTGGAATTTTTCTGAAGCTGTCTGTGACGCCATACGCGGACATCATCATCCTGAGCAAGAAAATCTGAACGTCCTTGCCTCAGTCGTACATGTAGCAAATGCAATTGTGCACGCACTTGACCTCGCACATGATGAAAACAATATGCTGCCCTTGCTGTCGCAAGCGGCTTGGGATACGCTAGGGCTTGGTGAAGCTGACTACCTGAGCATTTTCCGTGAAACTGAAATGCGTTTCGATGCCATGGATCAGATCGTACTTTGACATTCTTAATTTTGCCTCATGTATCTGGATAAAACGATTTTGGAACGACTCATGCTTTTCAGGGAAACGGATTATCGTATCGAAGATATCCATCTTTTCCGCGATATTACTGAGGACAATAGAAAACTCATTGCCGATATCATCAAGGATTGCCTGGTAGTCAAGGCATACACAGGACAGATTGTTCTGGATGCCAATAGTTCGGGTGCGAAACTGTACATCGTCTTGAAAGGTGCTCTGGGTGTCAGCCGCCTGACCGAAGAAAGCAATCAGCTGGAAAATACCATCACGCAGTATCTGCCCGGTGAGTGCGTGGGAGAAATCTCGGTTCTTGATGAAGAAATTCATTCTGCGACCATCTCCGCCATCAGCGAAAGCGAATTATTGTTGATAGAAGCAGAAACCTTGTGGCGTCTGATCGACGAATCAAATGGCGTAGCCCGCAACCTCTTGCAGCTTTTATCCTTCCGCATACGCGCTGCTAATGCAAAAATCCGTAGCCGCCAAAAAGTAGGTGAATTTTATCGCCAGCTATCAATGGTAGATGGTCTGACAGGCTTGCATAACCGCGCCTGGCTGAACGCACAACTACCTGGCATGGTTCAGCATGCCCATGCTACCGGCGCAGCCCTGAGCATCATTATGGTAGATCTGGACCACTTCAAGCGCTTTAATGACGAACATGGTCATTTGCTGGGAGACGACGCCTTGCAGACTGCCGCAAAAGTATTAAATGCAGGTTTGCGTCCCAGCGACTTTGCAGCGCGCTATGGCGGTGAAGAGATGATGGTCATACTGCCTGGTGCCAATCATAAATCTGCTATGGGGGTAGCGCAAAGGCTGTGCAGCAGGCTGGGCAAAACCAAGGTATTTGTTGACCGCCAAAAACCTCTCCCCCATATTACGGGCTCATTTGGAGTCGCCACTTTATTGACAGGCCAGGATAGCAATGAGCTCATTAGCTGCGCAGACCTCGCCTTGTATCGCGCCAAAGATAACGGGCGCAATCAAGTCGCAAGTTAAATCAGGCAAGACAGACAAAACAAAGGCGCCATATGTGTAGTATGGCGCCTTTGTTGTTTACATCAAATTACTTCTTTACTTGCCAGACTGATTTGCGTAAATGACCCAGTAACGTGCCAGATCAGCTGAGCCATCTGTGCCGCGCACTGTTTTCAAGGTCTTGATCGCATTGGCTTTCTTGCCTGCCTGCAGTTGAGCAATACCAAGGTGCAATTTGGCATCATCTTCTTGCTTGAGGCCACCTTTGGCGATGCCCTCTTCTATCATGGCGATGCCTTTGTCGAAGTTGCCAGCAGTCACATAACCATAGCCGATATTGACCAGACCGTTACCATCCTTGGCAGCCTTGGCTTCCGCCTCACTTGCAGCCAGACCTTTGGTAGTTTCAGCTTGGGTTTTATTTGCCATGTCGCGCAAGCGCTTGTGACGGTCAGCGTCTTTACCCTCGCCTAATGCGCCAGCCTTGTAGCCAGCGTCAATGATCTTGGTTGCTTCAGCCGGATAGCCAGCCTGAATCGCAAACAAAGACATGTCCATGTAATCAGCACTCTTGGTGATTTGACCCAAGGCCAGCTTCAAGCGCATCAAGTCCAGTTTCAAACGGTCAGAATAACCTGGTTTTCTTTCGATGTTATTCAACAGATTAACCCAGTATTCTTTCTTACCGTGGTAAGCCACCATCTTTTCCAGAGCACTGGAGTAAGTAGCCAGATCCTTGCGCTTCAGAGCGTCATTGGACTGATATTCGAGATTGGTCAGGCTTGGTGTACGACCAGCTTTTTCATCGGCGGCCAATTCTGCATTGATTTCCTTCATTGCCTTTGCACTGTCACCACTCTGCAACATGGCTTGTGTGAGGTAAGGGCGCAGCGAAGGATCTGTACCACCGTCAGCATAGTAGCGGTTATACCATTGTGCAGCTTTGCCGTAGTTACCTGCCTTGAAATAGGCATTCGCCAGGACCTGTATCATTTGCAACTGCTCTTTACCACCCAGTTTATTCGCAGAAACAATGGTTTCAGCTGAACGGATCACAGTATCATTGTCGCCAGCGGCAGAAGCGATGGACAAGCGCATGCGCTCAATGGTGAAGTTTTCATTGACTGTCTTGCCGCCAACACTGTCGGCTTCATGAATCTTTGACAGCGCCTCTCTGAATTTCTTCGCTTTGTACAACTCACCAGCAGCTTGTACGATGCGGCCAATCTCAGGGCGCATGGACTCTTGGGCATAAGCTTGATTTGCTGCAATATTTGTTAATTCCGGAGCGGCTGCAAAGCCAATAGCTGCAAACAATACAGCAATACGAGACAAGCGAAGTTGCTTCATATGTTGATCTCTCAATCAATAAATTTAATAAACTTTGGGATTGCAGCTTAGAAATACGCAAAGCCCAACCCGCGAATATGAAAAATGGCAGGGGTAACCCTGCCAATTTTCTATCATACCTTAATAACTCAGCATTGATACGCCGAAAACGTCATGAAATGCGTATTTATCATTTCAAGAACTGCTCATTCCCGACCATACCGATCTTGGTGACACCAAGACGCTGTGCCGCCGCCATGACCGCAGCCACAGACTTGTAAGGCACAACAGCAACCGGACGCAGATGGATCTCTGGCTGGTCACCTGCAGGCATCGCTGCCGATTCAGACAACTTGGCTTCCAATTGCGTATGATCTACTGCCGTACCATTCCAGGACACCGTACC
>NZ_JBWKQH010000015.1:0-110677 GCF_059418665.1 Undibacterium sp. GW821-FHT07F11 | reverse complement strand
GAAGGCTTGCGCTTCGCTATCCGTGAAGGTGGTCGTACAGTCGGTGCTGGCGTTGTTGCTAAAATCATCGAGTAATAAATAAGTAGTAAAATGCATGCATTACCTGACCTGTGCAGGTAATGCATGTATTAATGTCAAGATGTAGGGGTGTAGCTCAATTGGCAGAGCGTCGGTCTCCAAAACCGAAGGTCGCGGGTTCGATTCCCTCCGCCCCTGCCACCATCAAGGCCACAGGCCACCGAAAGTAAATAAAGTATGTCTAATCATCCCGTTCAAACAGTTAGTACATCCAATGACAAGTACAAAGTCATTCTGGCGGTAGTGGCTGCAATTGCCGGTGTTGCTGCTTTTTATATTCTCGCTGGACAGGCAACGTGGATACGTGCCATCGCTTTGGTAGTTGGTTTGTTAGTTGCTGTTGGATTTGTTGCAACTTCTGAAATGGGTCGCGACTTTGTCAGCTTTGCAAAAGAAGCTGTGCGCGAAACTAAGAAAGTTGTATGGCCAACCCGCAAAGAAGCGGGTCAGATCACTGCCGTCGTATTCGGTTTTGTTCTGGTGATGGCGATTTTCCTGTGGGGCACCGATCAGTTGATCGGATTTGTGTTGTATGACGTAATCCTTGGATGGAAAAAATAATGAGCGAGAACATTCAGGAAAACGAAGAAGGTACAGCGCCAACGGTGTCTGTACCTAAAAGTGCTAAAAGATGGTACGCCGTGCATGCTTATTCCGGTATGGAAAAGAGCGTGCAACGTGCGTTGGTGGAGCGTATAGAACGCGCAGAGATGCAAGATAAATTCGGTCAGATTCTGGTTCCGACTGAAGAAGTGATAGAGCCAAAGAATGGCAAGAAAGTCGTCACTGAGCGTCGTTTGTTCCCCAGCTATGTATTCGTAGAAATGGAAATGACTGACGATACCTGGCATCTGGTAAAAAACACCAGCAAGGTAACCGGTTTTATCGGTGGTAAATCAAACAAGCCTTCTCCGATACCACAACACGAAGTCGACAAGATCTTGCAGCAGATGCAAGAAGGCGTTGAAAAGCCAAGGCCAAAAGTCTTGTACGAAGTAGGCGAAGTAGTCCGCATCAAGGATGGTCCTTTCACTGACTTTAACGGCAATGTTGAAGAAGTCAATTATGAAAAATCCAAAGTGCGCGTGACAGTCACTATTTTTGGCCGTGCTACACCAGTAGAGCTGGAATTCTCTCAGGTCGAAAAGGTTTAACAGGATTCACGTTTGATCAGTACGTAACAAAGCAATTTGTTGAAACTGATCAGAGCGTTGCTTGCTTAATGCAGGTAATTCTCAGCAGGCGGAGGAGCCTGCTGGTGTGAAAAGATACCGGCAGGCGCTACTACTCATTTTTTGAAGGAGCCAAACATGGCAAAGAAAATCATTGGTTTTATCAAGCTGCAAGTGCCAGCTGGTAAAGCAAACCCATCCCCACCTATCGGTCCAGCTCTGGGTCAACGTGGTCTGAATATCATGGAATTCTGCAAAGCGTTCAACGCACAGACCCAAGGTATGGAACCAGGTATGCCTATTCCTGTTGTGATCACCGCATTTGCTGACAAGTCTTTCACATTCGTGATGAAGACGCCTCCAGCAACTTACATGATCAAAAAAGCAGCTGGTATCACTAAAGGTTCTGCAAAACCACATACAGACAAAGTTGGCAAAATTACTCGCCAGCAAGCTGAAGAAATCGCGACAGTTAAACGCGCTGATTTGACAGCAGCCGATATGGACGCAGCAGTGCGTACTATCGCTGGTTCTGCTCGTTCCATGGGCATCACGGTGGAGGGTCTGTAATGGCTAAGTTATCTAAAAAAGCAAAATTGCTGGCAACGAAAGTTGATCGTTTGAAAGTGTATCCATTTGACAATGCTATCGCCTTGATCAAAGAATGCGCAACAGCAAAATTCAACGAATCCATCGACGTATCCGTACAGCTGGGCGTTGATCCTAAGAAATCTGACCAGGTTGTTCGTGGCGCGGTGGTATTGCCAGCTGGTACAGGCAAGACAGTACGCGTAGCCGTATTTGCACAAGGTGCAAAAGCGGAAGAAGCGAAAGCTGCCGGTGCTGATATCGTTGGTATGGAAGATTTGGCTGAACGCGTTAAAGCTGGCGATATGCCATTTGACGTCGTTATCGCTTCTCCAGACACTATGCGTATCGTTGGTACTCTGGGTCAGATCCTGGGTCCACGCGGTTTGATGCCTAATCCTAAAGTCGGCACAGTAACTCCTGACGTAGCTAATGCAGTTAAAAATGCAAAAGCTGGTCAAGTTCAATACCGTACAGACAAAGCAGGTATTATCCACACAACAATCGGCCGTAAGTCGTTTGCTGATGGTGACCTGAAGTCCAACCTGGTTGCACTGATCGATGCTTTGAACAAAGCAAAGCCAGCATCCAGCAAAGGTGTGTATCTGCGTAAAGTATCCATCTCATCCACTATGGGTGCAGGTGTACGTGTAGATCACGCTAATCTGGCAGGCTAAGAATTAAGTCCCTGCATCCTTTGATGTGGGGCGCATCTTTGGGCTGGATGTTTTGAACAAACATCCAGAGTGTCAAAGACCGTTGGGCCGAGTGTGCGAGAGTAGTTTTTCAAGCATGAGGTTAATATCTGAACAGCAATCGACAGATCCCAACGCAGATGGTGTACCCGAACAAGTTTTGTAGTGATTACTGGTCCCCCAGTGAAACTCCTAACTTCGGACGCCGTGTTCGAAACGATATGAGGGAAGTACATCATTCCGGTGTATGGACTGAATATCATTAATGGAGGTTGACCGTGAGTCTCAATCTGAATGACAAAAAAGCCGTCGTCGCTGAAGTCTCTGCAAAAGTAGCAACTGCACAGACTATCGTCGTGGCCGAATATCGTGGCATCCAGGTCGGTCATTTGACGCAATTGCGTGCTAGCGCACGCGCTCAAGGCGTATACATGCGTGTGTTGAAAAACACATTGGCACGTCGCGCTGTTGAGGGAACTGCATTTGCAAGTCTCGCTTCTGAAATGACTGGTCCGTTGATTTATGCAATCTCGGAAGATGCTGTTGCTGCTGCTAAAGTCGTTCAAGACTTTGCAAAAAGCAATGACAAACTGGTTGTTAAAGCTGGTAACTATGCAGGCAAATCGCTGGATAAAGCTGGCGTTGTCGCATTGGCAAGCATTCCTAGCCGTGAAGTATTGTTGGCGCAAGTGGTTGGTATGATGCAGGCTCCTGTATCTGCTTTCGCACGTGCTCTGGCAGCCGTCGCAGCACAGAAAGAATCCGGTTCTCCTGCAGCACCAGTAGCTGAAGCTGCTGAAGCTGTCGCAGAATAAGATTGTTTCCGTCAAATACCGTATCAATGTAATTAATTAATTGGAGTTTCAAATGGCACTTAGCAAAGACGATATCCTGGAAGCCGTAGGCGCGATGTCCGTAATGGACCTGAACGACCTGGTAAAAGCTTTCGAAGAAAAATTTGGTGTATCCGCAGCAGCAGTTGCAGGCCCAGCAGCAGCCGGTCCAGCAGCAGCAGTTGAAGAGCAAACAGAATTCAACGTAATTCTGGCTGAAGTTGGCGCAAACAAAGTTGGCGTTATTAAAGCAGTTCGCGAAATCACTGGCCTGGGCTTGAAAGAAGCTAAAGACCTGGTTGATGGCGCACCTAAAGCAGTTAAAGAAGGCGTTTCTAAAGCTGATGCTGAAGCCGCTAAGAAAAAACTGGAAGAAGCAGGCGCGAAAGCAGACCTCAAGTAATTCAGGTATTATGGCAAATCTCCGGATTTGCCCAAGTCAAAGACAGGAATCCTCTTGGAAGAGAGGGTTCCTCTTTGGCTTCTTTGTCGTTCAGGGTTGTTTAGCTGTTTATTAAGACCGAGGGTTGAGACTTGAGGTTTTTTTGTCACAGAGTTGCTATGCATTGTTTTTGTGACAAAAATCCTGAATTCTCTATCCTTCCTTGCCACTCACGGAGTGTCCATGCACTACTCATTTACTGAGAAGAAGCGTATTCGTAAATCTTTTGCGAAGCGCGCCAACGTCCACAACGTTCCGTTCTTGCTGGCGACTCAAATCGAGTCGTACCAGAGTTTTTTACAAGAAGACAGAACACCGCCAACTCGTAAGAACGAGGGTTTGCAGTCTGCCTTCACCTCGATTTTCCCGATTGTTTCGCACAACGGCTTTGCACGTCTTGAATTCCTGTCCTACGTTTTAGGCGATCCTGCGTTCGACGTCAAGGAATGTCAATTGCGTGGCCTGACTTATGCATCACCTTTGCGTGCAAAAGTCCGCCTGGTCATTCTGGACAAGGAATCACCAACCAAGCCAGTTGTCAAAGAAATGAAAGAACAGGAAGTCTACATGGGCGAATTGCCTCTGATGACTACCACTGGTTCTTTTGTTATCAACGGTACTGAGCGCGTTATCGTGTCCCAGTTGCACCGTTCCCCTGGCGTGTTCTTTGAGCATGACCGTGGCAAGACACATTCTTCCGGTAAATTGCTGTTCTCGGCAAGGATCATTCCTTACCGTGGTTCCTGGCTCGACTTCGAATTCGATCCTAAAGATATCCTGTTCTTCCGTATTGACCGCCGTCGCAAGATGCCAGTCACTATCCTGCTGCGCGCCATAGGCATGAGCAATGAACAGATTCTGGCTAATTTCTTTGTCTTCGATAACTTCAATCTGCACAGTGATGGCGCAGAAATGGAATTCGTTGCAGAACGTCTGCGTGGCGAAGTTGCACGTTTTGACATCAGCGACAAGTCCGGCAAGGTTATCGTTGCCAAGGACAAACGTATCAATGCCAAGCATGTACGTGAAATCGAAGCCGGTGGTATCAAGCACATTTCCGTGCCTGAAGATTACCTGCTGGGTCGCGTCCTGGCCAAGAACATCGTTGATGCAGACACTGGTGAAGTTATCGCCAATGCCAATGATGAGCTGACAGAAGAATTGCTGGGTCGTTTGCGCGATGCCAAAGTGACTGACATCCAGACTCTGTACACCAATGACCTGGATCAGGGTGCTTACATTTCCCAGACTCTGCGTGCTGATGATACTGCTGATCAGATGGCTGCCCGCGTTGCCATCTATCGCATGATGCGTCCTGGCGAACCACCGACAGAAGATTCTGTTGAAGCCCTGTTCAATGGCCTGTTCTACAGTGAAGACCGTTACGATCTGTCCGCAGTCGGCCGCATGAAGTTCAACCGCCGTATTGGCCGTGATGAACTGACTGGCGCCATGACTTTGTCGAATGAAGACGTACTGGCTGTGATCAAGATCCTGGTTGAGCTGCGCAATGGCCGCGGTGAAGTCGATGATATCGATCACTTGGGTAACCGCCGTGTACGTTGCGTTGGTGAATTGGCTGAGAACCAGTTCCGTGCTGGTCTGGTACGTGTTGAGCGTGCTGTCAAAGAGCGTCTGGGTCAGGCTGAAGCCGACAACCTGATGCCGCATGACCTGATCAACTCCAAGCCTATCTCTGCTGCGATCCGTGAGTTCTTCGGTTCATCACAATTATCCCAGTTTATGGATCAGACCAACCCATTGTCAGAGATCACGCATAAGCGTCGTATTTCCGCTCTGGGACCTGGTGGTTTGACACGTGAGCGCGCCGGTTTTGAAGTCCGCGACGTTCATCCAACCCACTATGGCCGCGTTTGCCCGATTGAGACACCAGAGGGACCAAACATTGGTCTGATCAACTCGCTGGCTCTGTATGCGCGTCTGAACGAATACGGTTTCCTGGAAACACCATACCGTAAAGTGGTCGATAGCAAAATCACGACACAGATCGATTATCTGTCCGCGATTGAAGAAGGTCGTTACATCATCGCTCAGGCGAATGCGACGATCGATGGCGAAGGCAAACTCATCGATGAACTGGTCTCTGCCCGTGAAGCTGGCGAAACGATCCTGGTATCCCCAGAGCGTATCCAGTACATGGACGTTGCTACTGGTCAGGTGGTTTCTGTTGCGGCATCCCTGATCCCGTTCCTTGAACACGATGATGCGAACCGTGCGTTGATGGGTGCCAACATGCAACGTCAAGCTGTTCCTTGCTTGCGTCCAGAAAAAGCATTCGTTGGTACAGGTATCGAACGTACTGTGGCAGTTGACTCCGGTACCACAGTACAGGCACTGCGTGGCGGTAAAGTTGATTACATCGATGCGGGCCGTATCGTTATTCGTGTAAATGATGCTGAAGCACAGGCTGGTGAAGTCGGTGTGGATATTTACAACCTCATCAAGTACACCCGTTCCAACCAGAACACCAATATCAACCAGCGTCCTATCGTCAAAGTTGGTGATCTGGTCGCAAAAGGTGACGTATTGGCCGACGGCGCATCGACAGATCTGGGCGAATTGGCCCTGGGTCAGAACATGCTGGTCGCGTTCATGCCCTGGAATGGTTATAACTTCGAAGATTCGATCCTGATCTCTGAAAAAGTTGTGGCTGATGACCGCTATACCTCGATTCATATCGAAGAGTTGTCGGTTGTTGCCCGTGACACCAAGCTGGGTGCGGAAGAAATCACACGTGATATCTCCAACCTGGCAGAAAACCAGCTGGCACGTCTGGATGAGTCCGGTATCGTCTACATCGGCGCTGAAGTAACCGCCGGTGATACCCTGGTTGGTAAAGTGACACCAAAAGGTGAAACTCAACTGACACCAGAAGAAAAACTGCTGCGCGCCATCTTCGGTGAAAAAGCTTCTGACGTTAAAGATACTTCCCTGCGCGTGCCTTCCGGCATGGTAGGTACAGTTATCGACGTACAAGTGTTTACCCGCGAAGGCATACAACGCGACAAACGTGCACAACAGATTATCGATGATGAATTGAAGCGTTATCGCCTCGATCTGAACGATCAGTTGCGTATTGTTGAAGGCGATGCATTTGAGCGTCTGGAACGTATGCTGGATGGCAAGATCGCTGACGGCGGCCCGGCCAAACTGGCTAAAGGCAGCAAGATCACCAAGGAATACCTGGCCAGCGTGGATAAATACCACTGGTTCGATATTCGCCTGGCATCTGATGAAGCAGCCAATGCATTGGTCGCGATGAAAGATTCCATCGCTGAAAAACGTCATCAGTTCGATCTGGCCTTTGAAGAAAAACGTACCAAGCTGACGCAAGGCGATGAATTGCCGCCAGGCGTACAAAAAATGGTCAAGGTTTACCTGGCTGTTAAACGTCGCCTGCAACCTGGTGACAAAATGGCGGGTCGTCACGGTAACAAGGGTGTGGTTTCCCGTATCGTGCCTATCGAAGACATGCCTTACATGGCTGACGGTACACCAGCAGACATCGTATTGAACCCATTGGGTGTTCCATCACGGATGAACGTGGGTCAGGTTTTGGAAGTGCATCTGGGCTGGGCAGCTAAAGGCCTGGGCTTGCGTATAGGCGAAATGCTGAAAGCCAAAGCCAAGGTAGAAGAACTGCGTGAATTCCTGAAGAAGATTTATAACGAATCTGGCAAGAAGGAAGACATCGACGGCTTCTCCGATGCCGAGATTCTGGAATTGACGAACAACCTGAAGCATGGCGTGCCATTTGCTACACCAGTGTTTGACGGTGCGCATGAAAGCGAAATCCGCCGCATGCTGGATCTGGCCTTCCCTGACCATATCGCAGCGCAACTGGGTATGACACCATCGAAAAACCAGGTCACCCTGTTTGATGGCCGTACCGGTGAAGCGTTTGAGCGTAAAGTCACGCTGGGTTACATGCACGTTCTGAAATTGCACCATCTGGTTGATGACAAGATGCATGCACGTTCGACCGGTCCTTACTCTCTGGTCACGCAACAACCTCTGGGCGGTAAAGCTCAGTTCGGTGGTCAGCGTTTTGGTGAGATGGAAGTCTGGGCACTGGAAGCTTACGGCGCGTCTTATGTCTTGCAAGAGATGTTGACCGTCAAGTCCGATGACGTGAATGGCCGTACCAAAGTGTACGAAAACCTGGTCAAGGGTGACCATGTGATCGACGCCGGCATGCCTGAGTCCTTCAACGTTCTGGTAAAAGAAATCCGCTCTCTGGGTATCGATATCGATCTCGAACGTAGTTAATGTATTAAGGAACATCTGAGTAAGCGTAGCGCAGTAGCTTAATCAGATGTTCCGATTTGTAATTGCAGTAAAATCATCGCCCGGATAGCATTCGGGCGATGGCCGTTAAACCTGGCAAGCAGTTTGGAAGTAATGTCGTTCCCGGTATCAGCGGAACCTGTGTCGAAAAGACCTGGCTCTCCCGCTCATGCGAACAGGGTAAAGCGGCGAAGCTTCTGTTGCAGCACCATTCAGCCACCAAGCGTTTGCGCGCTTAACTGGAGTGATACACATGAAAGCTCTGCTCGATCTATTCAAGCAAGTCCAACCCAACGAACAATTCGACGCGATCAAGATTGGTCTGGCGTCTCCGGAAAAAATTCGTTCCTGGTCCTACGGCGAAGTTAAAAAGCCGGAAACCATCAACTATCGTACTTTCAAGCCTGAGCGCGACGGTCTGTTCTGCGCCAAGATTTTTGGTCCTATCAAGGATTACGAATGCCTGTGCGGCAAGTACAAACGTCTGAAACACCGCGGCGTTATCTGCGAAAAATGTGGCGTTGAAGTGACTCTGGCCAAAGTGCGTCGTGAACGCATGGGCCATATCGAGCTGGCTTCCCCAACTGCACATATCTGGTTCCTGAAATCCCTGCCATCCCGTCTGGGTATGGTATTGGACATGACCTTGCGTGATATCGAACGCGTTCTGTATTTTGAAGCATACGTCGTCACCGATCCAGGCATGACTCCGCTGAAAAAATGCCAGATCATGTCTGAAGATGATTACGCTGCCAAGTACGAAGAATTCGGCGACGAATTCACGGCATTCATGGGTGCTGAAGGTATCCGCGAATTGCTGCGTTCCATCGACATCGACCGTGATGCAGAAACCCTGCGCACAGAGTTGAAAGAATCCAAATCTGAAGCCAAGATCAAGAAATACGCAAAACGTCTGAAAGTACTGGAAGCATTCCAGCGCTCAGGCATCAAGCCAGACTGGATGATCATGGAAGTTCTGCCGGTCCTGCCGCCAGAACTGCGTCCATTGGTCCCGCTGGATGGTGGCCGTTTCGCGACTTCCGATCTGAATGATCTGTATCGCCGCGTCATCAACCGTAACAACCGTCTGAAGCGTTTGATGGAATTGCGCGCTCCTGAAATCATCACACGCAATGAAAAGCGTATGTTGCAGGAAGCTGTCGATTCCCTGCTGGATAACGGCCGTCGCGGTAAGGCAATGACAGGTGCCAACAAGCGTCCCCTGAAATCCCTGGCAGAAATGATCAAGGGTAAGGGCGGTCGTTTCCGTCAAAACTTGCTGGGTAAACGCGTCGATTACTCTGGCCGTTCCGTTATCGTGGTTGGTCCACAACTGAAATTGCATCAGTGTGGTCTGCCAAAACTGATGGCGCTGGAACTGTTCAAACCTTTCATTTTCAATAAACTGGAATTGATGGGTCTGGCTACAACGATCAAGGCAGCGAAAAAACTGGTAGAGATACAAGAACCAGTCGTATGGGATATCCTGGAAGAAGTCATCCGTGAACATCCTATCATGCTGAACCGTGCGCCTACGCTGCATCGTCTGGGTATCCAGGCTTTTGAGCCGGTCCTGATTGAAGGTAAAGCGATCCAGTTGCACCCACTCGTCTGCGCGGCTTTCAATGCCGACTTTGACGGTGACCAAATGGCGGTTCACGTTCCTCTGTCTATCGAAGCACAGATGGAAGCACGCACTTTGATGCTGGCATCCAACAATATTTTGTTCCCATCCAATGGTGAGCCGTCTATCGTTCCTTCCCAGGATATCGTCTTGGGTCTGTACTACGCTTCCCGTGAAAAAATCAACGGCAAGGGCGAAGGCATGATGTTCCCTGACGTTTCAGAAGCGATCCGCGCCTGGGACAACAAGGAAGTCGAACTGAGCACACGTATCACAGTACGTATTACTGAATATCCTAAGAATGTAGAAACTGGCGAATTCGTTAAAACCATCAAGCGTTATGAAACGACTGTTGGCCGTGCGATTCTGTCCGAGATTCTGCCTAAGGGCTTGCCATTCACCGTACTGAACCGTGCGTTGAAGAAAAAAGAAATTTCCAAACTCATCGATACTTCATTCCGCAAGTGCGGTCTGCGTGCCACGGTAGTGTTTGCTGATCAATTGATGCAAATGGGTTTCCGCCTGGCGACACGCGCCGGTATCTCCATCTGTATCGATGACATGCTGGTTCCACCACAAAAAGTGACTTTGCTGGCAGCAGCAGAACACGAAGTCAAACAGATCGAACAGCAATATGCGTCCGGTCTGGTGACTGCGGGTGAACGTTATAACAAAGTGGTCGATATCTGGGGCAAAACCGGTGATGAAGTCGGCAAGGCCATGATGGAACAACTCAAAGTTGAACCAGTCACACGCCGCGACGGTACTGTCGGTACACAAGAATCTTTCAACGCCATTTACATGATGGCCGACTCTGGTGCGCGTGGTTCTGCAGCCCAGATTCGTCAGTTGGCAGGTATGCGTGGTCTGATGGCGAAACCGGATGGCTCGATTATCGAAACGCCGATCACCGCGAACTTCCGCGAAGGTCTGAACGTTTTGCAGTACTTTATTTCCACTCACGGTGCGCGTAAAGGTCTGGCCGATACGGCGTTGAAAACAGCTAACTCCGGTTACCTGACACGTCGTCTGGTCGACGTGACGCAAGATCTGGTCGTGGTTGAAGATGACTGCGGTACAGCCAATGGTTCGTCCATGAAGGCCATCGTTGAAGGCGGTGAAGTTAACGTGCCTTTGCGTGACCTGATCCTGGGCCGCGTTTGCGCCAACGACATCGTCAATCCTGAAACTCAGGAAACGCTGTACGAAGCCGGCTCCCTGCTCGACGAAACAATGGTAGAGCGCATCGAAGCCCTGGGCATCGATGAAGTCAAGGTACGTACACCACTGACATGTGACACACGTTATGGTCTGTGCGCCATGTGCTATGGCCGTGATCTGGGCCGTGGTTCCCTGGTGAATGCTGGTGAGGCAGTTGGTGTTATCGCTGCGCAGTCCATCGGTGAACCAGGTACACAGTTGACGATGCGTACCTTCCACATCGGTGGTGCGGCATCCCGTGCAGCGATTGCATCTTCTGTTGAAGCCAAGTCCAACGGTACTATCCGCTTTACAGCGACCATGCGTTATGTCACCAACGGTAAAGGCGACCAGATCGTTATTTCCCGTTCTGGCGAAGTGCTGATCACTGATGACCACGGTCGCGAACGTGAACGTCATAAAGTACCTTACGGTGCAACCCTGATCGTTAAAGACGGTCTGGTTATCAAGGCTGGTACAGCATTGGCAACGTGGGATCCATTGACTCGTCCTATCATTACCGAATACACCGGTACGGTGAAATTCGAAAACGTCGAAGAAGGCGTGACTGTTGCCAAGCAGGTTGATGAAGTAACAGGTTTGTCCACTCTGGTGGCCATCGATGCGAAACGCCGTGGTAGCGCTGCTGGTAAAACACTGCGTCCACAAGTCAAGCTGTTGAACGAACAAGGCGAAGAAGTCAAGATCGCTGGCACAGAACACGCAGTAACGATCGGCTTCCAGGTGGGCGCGCTGATTACCGTGAAAGACGGTCAGCAAGTACACGTGGGTGAAGTTCTGGCGCGTATCCCGACAGAATCACAAAAAACCCGTGATATTACCGGTGGTCTGCCACGCGTTGCCGAGTTGTTCGAAGCCCGTTCACCAAAAGATGCCGGTATGCTGGCAGAGGTAACAGGTACGGTTGCGTTTGGTAAAGAAACCAAAGGTAAGCAACGTCTGGAAATCACAGACATGGACGGCGAGAAACACGAGTTCCTGATCACCAAAGACAAACAAGTCCTGGTGCATGACGGCCAGGTCGTGAACAAGGGTGAGATGATTGTTGACGGCCCAGCCGATCCACAAGACATCCTGCGTTTGCTGGGTATCGAAGCGCTGGCACGTTACATCGTTGATGAAGTTCAGGACGTGTACCGTTTGCAAGGCGTTAAGATCAATGACAAGCACATTGAAGTTATTGTGCGTCAGATGTTGCGTCGCGTTGTCGTGGTTAATCCAGGCGACGCCAACTACATCGTTGGTGAACAGGTAGAACGCTCTGAATTGCTGGATGAAAATGATCGCGTAACAGCAGCTAATGGTATCCCTGCGACATATGAAAATATCTTGCTGGGTATTACCAAGGCTTCCCTGTCTACAGATTCTTTCATCTCTGCGGCGTCCTTCCAGGAAACCACACGTGTTCTGACCGAAGCTGCGATCATGGGCAAAAAAGACGGTCTGCGTGGTTTGAAAGAAAACGTCATCGTTGGTCGCCTGATCCCTGCTGGTACAGGTCTGGCATTCCATCGCGCCCGCAAGTTGAAAGAAACTTGGGAAGCAGATGAACGCGTAGCCTTGCTGGAAGCGGAAAAAGCAGCATTTGCTCCGATACCAGAAGTAACAACAACTGATGTGGTGGATGGCGGCGAAGCATAAGCAGCCAATGCGCTAACACAGCGTAAATACCGCAGCATCAAGATGTTGATGTAATAAAGAACGGCACCTGCATAAGGTGCCGTTTTTTTTGGCCTGAATATTTGTTCAGGCAGCAGTACAATACGGCTGCTAACTATATACAGATTATGCAAGAGAATAAAAACCTGGAACTGAATGCGGCTGCCATAGAAAAACTCTGTGACGGTGCAGCCCGCGAAGTTGATATTGAAGTCGTCGCAGAAACTGGCTCCACCAATGCCGACCTGATGGCACGCCTGACTGCCAGCTCGTTAACACCGGTGCGGCCAGTGCTGCGGGTGGCTGTGCATCAGACTGCAGGGCGTGGCAGGGCAGGTCGCCCATGGCTGACCGTGCCTGGTGGCATGCTGACTTTTTCCCTCGCCTGGCATTTGCCGCAAGCACCGCACAATTTGCTGGGCTTGCCGTTGGCAATAGGTGTTGCCCTGGCTGAATGCCTGAATACCCTGAACCAGAACGTGCAGCTCAAATGGCCAAATGACCTCTTGCGCGATGGTAAAAAACTCGCCGGTATCTTGCTCGAATCAGCCGCCGCCAGTGAAGGTGGTACCTGGATAGTTGCTGGAATAGGCCTCAACCTGCAAGTGTCGGATGAGCTGGAAGCACAAGTTGGCCGTGCCCTGGCAGATGCACCATGGCTGGCACAAATGGACAGGAACCTGTTGCTGGCGCAGTTATTGAACGCACTGGCAACAACATTGCAGCAATTCGGTCAGCAAGGTTTTTCAGTCTTTTTGCCGCGCTGGAATGCCTTGCATGCCTACGCCAACCAAACCGTGCATATACTTGATCATGGTCAGGTCTTGCACACAGGCAAAGCGCTCGGTGTGGATCTGCATGGCTGCCTGGTATTACAGACTGAACAGGGCCAGGTCAATGTACTGGCCGGTGATGTGTCCTTACGACCTGTCGCATAAAATAAGGAAAACCAGGGCATGATGCAGTTGTTAATAGATGCTGGTAATACGCGCATAAAATGGGCTACAGTTAATCTGGATGCTGCACTGACGAAGTCAGTAGCGGTCAAGTCTGCTGCAGTCTGGCAGCAGATCGCCTCCGTCAGCCATGCCGAACTGGATAGCTTGAAAGCCAGTTGGCAAGGGATGCACTTTGTACGTGTCCTGATTTCCAATGTAGCCGGTGCCAGCATCAAAGATAAACTCACGGCTTTACTGCAAGAAGTACAGCCAGACTTACACATAGACTGGTTTGCTTCGCAAGAAGATATCGCAGGTCTGCACAATGGCTACCGCAATCCGGCCCAACTGGGCTGTGACCGCCTCGCCTCCATGATAGGTGCGCATTACCTGTTCCCGCAACAAAGCCTGATTGTCGCTACTTGTGGAACTGCCACCACAGTCGATGCAGTGACAGCGCAAGGCATATTCAAGGGGGGAATGATCTTGCCCGGCCTTAAACTCATGGCAGAGTCGCTGGCACGCAATACCGCGCAATTGCCGCAGGTGGCAGAATCAACTGATATAGCCAAAGTCTTCGCCGATAATACTGATCAAGCCATCGTCAGCGGCTGCATCAGCGCTCAGGTAGGTGCGATTGTACGTGCCGTCAATACCCTTGAGCAGCTGGAAAACCAGACCATCAATTGCGTGATTTCTGGTGGTGCTGCCCCGTATTTACTGAGCCATCTGGGCATTCCTTATCAATATGTAGATAATCTGGTCTTGACGGGGCTGTTTGTCGTGGCACAATCAAGCCCGGACTGATAACACTGACACTTACCATGCTGAGATTCTTTTTCTGGAGCCTGCTCATACTGAATGCCTTCTTGTTGGCATTTAATCTCGGCTATCTGGGACACTGGTCCCTCGATACCCATGAGCCCGAGCGCTTGAAAAAACAGCATCATGCCGATCAACTAAAGCTCCTGACTGCGACCGAAGCAGCTTCGCCAAGTGAGCCGGCAAACGAAAAGAAAGCCGAAGTCATCGCCTGCCTGGAAGTGGGTAACTTCCAGCAAAGTGATATTCCCAAGATAGAAGAAAAATTAAAAACCCTGGCCCTGGGTGACCGCCAGTCGCGCATCAACGTCGTCGATGTCGCCACCCACATGGTGTTCATTCCTTCACAAGGCAGCAAAGAAGGCGCTGACAAAAAAGCCGGTGAGCTGCGCCGCCTTGGCATCAATGATTTCTATATCGTGCAAGACCAGAGCAATCTGCGCTGGGGTATTTCGCTGGGTGTGTTCAAGACCGAAGAAGCAGCAAAACTGCATCTGAATAATCTCAGCAATAAAGGCGTGCGCTCAGCCCGCATAGGCCCACGCACAGTCAGCACGAACAAGTTTGCCTACCAGTTCAGGGCGCTGAATGCAGAAGAAAAGAGCAAGTACGATGTTATCAAGGCTGACTTCCCGGCGCAGGAAAACCGTAATTGTCAGATGACGCCGTACAGCAGGAGCTAAGCGCTTTCGCGGCCGACCTTTTATTCTCGGAATATGGATACTCTTTCAGTTGTGACAATATGTATAGTCGGTCTTGTACTGGCCTTGAACCTGTACATTAGCTTTTTGGCTGTGAAGAGCGATTTCTAGAACCAGGCCAAAAATACGCGCAATATGCGCTGATCTGGCTGCTTCCAGTGTTAGGAGCGATAGCTTGTTATCTGTTTGTGCAACCCACATTAGGAACGGGAATTAGTAAGTCAGCTCATAATGAAGATGATGTATTTGCCACTGGAGATCTTGGAGACGTTATCCCGCAGCATCATGACTGATGCGCAATAAAGATATCTTCAAGGTGTGAAAATTACTCATTGATTCTCGCTACGTGGGAATTGATGGTTGATGTTTCCCATTCTGATGCTAGCATGGATGTATTCAGTTTTACGTGCTAGCTTCCTGTCATGGCTGTCCCTCATAAAATAGAAATTCCTCAAAGCGAACGCGTTTTACAGGTCTTGGCCTGTGTCGCCCGCCATGGACAGGCGTTATCTGCGCGTGAACTGGTAGAACAAACTGGCTTGCCACTCAGCACGCTGTACCGACAACTCGCACCATTAAAGAAATGGGGCCTGGTGCAGGAACATGCGCAAACTGGCCTGTATGAACCTGGCCCATTGGCAGTGCAATTGGCGCGTGGTTTTGACCAGCATTCATGGCTCATGAGTGCTGCGCGCGATGAGCTCGCAGATCTGGTGCAAAAGTCGGGTGAAAGCGTGGGCTTGCTGGCCTATGTGAACGGGCAAGTGGTTTGTCTGGATATGCAGGAAAGCCAGCAAGCCTTGCGCTGTTCATTTGCTAAAGGGCGTGCCAGTTCCAGCGTGCGCGGTGCGTCGGCCAAGGCCTTGCTGGCCTACTTGCCGCCAGCTTTGCAAGACGATTTGCTGGCACAGAATTTTTTGGAAAATGCACCATTACCAAATCAGCCCCTGCAAGATTTGCAAACCCAGTTGCACAGTATACGAGAACAAAGATATGCCACCAGTGAGAATGAAGTTGACCTTGGCATCTGGGGCGTCAGCGCACCTGTGTTTTCTGGTCGTGACAAGCTGGAAGCGACCTTGTCCCTGATGGCACCGGCGCAACGCATACAGCAGCGCAAGCAAGAACTCATCAACATGACCCTGGCAGCAGCCGACAGGCTGAGCCGCAAACTACAACATTCATAAATTTGGGAGACATCATGACTGCTTATCACTTTCAACAGGGCAGCCAGCCCCTGCTGATTTCCATGCCGCATGTGGGCACCAGCATACCGGATGATATCGCCGCCCAGATGCTGCCAGTCGCACAAGAAAAAACCGATACCGACTGGCATTTGCGCAGCCTTTACAATATGGCTGCAGAGTTGGGGGCCTCCACCATCGCGGCTGAATATTCACGTTATGTGATAGACCTGAACCGCTCTTCTGACAATGCCAATTTGTATCCGGGGCAAGATACCACCGGCCTGTGTCCGGTTGATACCTTTGCCAAGCAGCCGTTGTATGCGACTGAGAGTCTGCCGACGGAAGCAGAAGTGCAGCGCCGTATCGCCACTTACTGGCAACCCTATCATCAGAAATTGCAGCAAGAGCTGGAACGCCTGTTGAACCTGCATGGCAGCGTCGTCTTGTGGGATGCGCATTCCATCGCGTCTGAAGTGCCCCGTTTTTTTGAAGGCAAATTGCCAGACCTGAACTTTGGTACGGCTGATCAAAAATCCTGTGATGCAGGCATGCAAGCCGCCGTTGCCAATTGCCTGCGAGATTCAGTTCACGCACAAGCCTATACCCATATTTTCAATGGCCGTTTCAAGGGTGGTTTTATCACCCGCAATTACGGCCAGCCATCACGTAACATCCACGCAATACAACTGGAAATGAGTCAGTGCATTTATATGAACGAAGCTGCTCCCTACGAATACCGGCCTGATCTGGCAGCGCAGGTACAGCCTTTGCTGAAGCACTTGCTGCAAGCCTGTCTGGACTGGAACAAGACGCAAGGGAGTGCAGCATGAGTAGCCTGTTCGCTCACCAGGCTTTACTGCCACAAGGCTGGACCAGCAATGTACGCCTGCACTGGAATGACAACGGTGACCTCTGCCAGATAGAACTGGGCACTAGCGCGCAGACCCATGAAAACCAGGCTCAATTTGTCGTGCCTGGCATGACTAATCTGCATTCACACGCCTTCCAGCGCGCCATGGCTGGTATGACAGAAATGGCAGGCGAGGGCAAGGACAGTTTCTGGACCTGGCGTGATCTCATGTACCGCTATGCCCTGCATATCACGCCTGAACAAATCCAGGCTATTGCTGCGCAACTGTATGCTGAATGCCTGCGCCATGGCTATACTGCAGTCTGTGAATTCCATTACCTGCACCGTGACCAGGATGGCAGTTTTTATGCCCGTCCAGCCGAGATGGCCGAACGCGTGATTGCAGCAGCAGAACAAACCGGCATGGGTATCAGCATGCTGCCCGTGCTGTACAGTTACGCCGATTTTGGCGAGCAGGCCTTGCGCCGTGACCAGCGCCGCTTCTCTACCAATGTGGCAGAGATCATGCAATTGATAGTAGCACTGGAAGGCAAGCGTAATGACCAGGTCGAAATCGGTGTTGCTCCGCATTCACTGCGCGCTGCCAGCATCAGCCAGATACGTGAACTGGTGGCGGTACTTCCTGTCGCACGCCCCATCCATATCCATATCGCCGAGCAACAAAAAGAAGTTGATGCCTGTATCGCTTACTCAGGCAAACGCCCGGTAGAACTCTTGCTCGACAGTGGTTTGGTGAACGAACGCTGGTGCCTGGTGCATGCCACGCATTTGAACAAGGCCGAAGTGCAGGGCATCGCCGCCAGTGGCGCAGTAGCAGGTATCTGCACGACGACTGAAGGCAATCTCGGCGATGGTTTCTTTGATCTGCCGGATTACATCGCGGCCGGTGGCCGCTTTGGCGTAGGCAGTGACAGCCATGTATCACAAAGCCCGGTAGAAGAATTACGCTGGCTGGAATATGGCCAGCGTTTGCGTTTGCAAGGCCGCAATATCGCCAGTATTCCAGGGCAACGCAAAGTTGGTGATTTCTTATATCAGGCCGCTTTGCAAGGTGGCGCGCAAGCCAGTGGTCGCAAGCTGGGGCAACTGGCTACAGGCTATCGTGCAGACATCGTGGTACTTGATGATCAGCATCCCAACCTGGCAGGTATCAGCAGTGCTGACGTACTCAATACCTGGATCTTTGCAGGCAATGATAATCTGGTGCGCGATGTGTATGTGGGTGGAAAGAAAATAGTGCAGGCAGGCCAGCACAAAAATCAGGCAGAAATACAGCTTTCCTACGCTAATTGCATGCGACAACTGAGGCAATTGTGATGCCCTGCAAGTACAATTGCAGGCTTATTGAATAGCAAAGGTATACGTGTATAAAAACAGCCAGATAGTCCTTGCCCTGTACCTGCTCTGTGGCGCTGCTGGTCTAGCCCATGCAGCAGGCAATGCCAGCGTTGAAGCAACACGCGTCATCAATTCCAGTGGCATCATCAGAATGTTGAAAGCGACTAGCCAAACTGTGCAGTATCCCTGTATAGACAAAAACTGGAAAAAGTCAGTGCCAGAAGTACGGCGCCTGTTTGTCAGCAATTTTACGATTGACGAATTGCACTCACTTGCCAATTTCTTTGAATCGCCACTGGGTAGCAAATACATTACTGCATTTGAAACCCAGTACTATAACAGCCGTCATCCAGAGCAAACCAGACCGCTTGCCTCACTCAGCGAAGCAGAACAGAATGAGGTTAAACAATTTTATGAAACTCCGGCGGGTAAAAAATATCTGAATAGTCCAGCGGCGCAAGCTATTACCGACGCGACGATAATGATAGGCGTAAAGATAGGCGTGGCATGCCCCAGGCCCAAATAAGTTAAATAAATCGTGGTAAAAAAATGAGTGCATTATCTGCACTCATTTTTTTTACTATCCGCGCAATCTCGCCGCAGCATCCCGCAACATCTTCTCCGTCGTTTCCCAATCCACGCAGGCATCGGTCACTGAGCAGCCGTATTTGAGCTGCGACAAATCTTCAGGGATGGGCTGGTTACCGGCAATGATGTTGGATTCGATCATGACACCAACGATGTCCTTGTTGCCATTGGCAATCTGGTTGACCACATCTGCCATGACCAGCGGTTGCAGTTCTGGTTTTTTATAGCTGTTGGCGTGTGAGCAATCGACTACGATATTCGGTGGCAGCTTGGCCTTGACCAGGGCTTGCTGAGCCATGGCGATAGACACGGTATCGTAGTTCGGACGGTCACCACCACCACGCAAAACCACGTGGCCATATTGATTGCCGCTGGTGCGAACGATGGAGACGCGGCCCTGACCATTCAAACCCAGGAAAGAATGTGGATGTGAAGCAGACAGGATCGCATTGATGGCGATGCTGATATCACCATCCGTACCATTCTTGAAGCCGACAGGGGTAGACAAGCCAGACGACATTTCGCGGTGAGTCTGTGATTCCGTCGTGCGCGCACCAATGGCCGTCCAGGCAATCAGGTCCCCCAGGTATTGTGGTGAAATCGGGTCCAGCGCTTCGGTTCCGGTCGGCAGACCGAGTTCACAGACATCCAGCAAAAACTGGCGGGCTTTTTCCATGCCCTCATCAACACGGAAAGAATCATCCATATACGGGTCATTGATATAACCCTTCCATCCTGTGGTCGTGCGTGGTTTTTCAAAATAGACACGCATGACCAGCAACATCACATCCTTGACTTCTTCCTGCAGGGCTTTCAGTCGGCGTGCATAATCCAGCCCGGCAACCGGGTCGTGGATGGAGCAGGGGCCAACGACGACGAACAGGCGTTTGTCCTTGCGTTCAAGTATGCTGCGCAGGCTTTCGCGGCTTTGCTCAACGACATCGCCCGCCAGATCGCTCAAAGGCAGGCGCGCATGCAATTCTTCAGGGGTGGGCATGTTCTCGAAAGAACTGACGTTGATGTTTTCCAGTATGGTATGTGTCATGTTGAGTAAGATGCTTTTGCGTTAGTTTATTGCGTTAAATTTGGCCTACATTATCACCTATTACGGGATTTTAATTGTGACGTCCTAATCACAATCGCGCTTAAATTGCCCTGATCTGTTCTGATCACCAGAAGATAATTCACCTAAAATCAAGAGTGCGCCATTTTAGTGGACTGTAACAGTGAAAGGCGAAGTGCCTGCCATGCGCGCGCCGACCATGACGGCGTTGCAAATACTCGCGAAAGCCCCGCTATCGCTGTGTTTTGCGCTTTGTCCTGGTTCGTCGGGCACATGTCCTTCACTTACGCTTTCACTGCTACAGTCCACTATGCATCACAAACGATGCACAGCGATGGCATTTTGCTCACTGAAAATGATGACCATGTTAAGTACTGCGCAACAAGAAGAATTTGCCAGCCAGGGGTTTCTGGTATTGCGGCAACAGGCCAGCGCGGCCTATTGCGAAGAAGTAATCGCCTATTGCGAGCAACAATTGGCCGGCCAGGTACAGCCCATAGAATATGAGGCGGATACCCGTTACCCCGGTGCTCCCGCATCACGTGACGCCGAGGGTGGTTTGACTGCCAGACGGCTATTGCAGGCCTACGCCCGTGACCCGCGCCTGGCGCAATGGGCAACAGGCCAGGCCCTGGCAGAACCTTTGTTGCAATTACTGGGGGCAGGTGCCTTGCTGTCGCAGTCGCATCATAATTGCATCATGAGCAAGCAGCCGCAGTATTCAACCGCCACAGGCTGGCACAGGGATAGCCGTTACTGGAATTTCCAGCGGGCAGAACTGGTGTCTTCCTGGCTGGCACTGCGCAATGAAACGCTGGAAAATGGTTGCCTGCTGGTGATACCTGGTTCCCATAAAATCGATATTGATGTGGCTCAACTGGACGAAGCGCAGTTCTTGCGTACCGATCTGGAACAAAACCAGGCCTTGCTGGCGCAAGCCCGGCCCGTACCTTTGCAACAGGGTGATGTCTTGCTGTTCCATAGCAATCTCTTTCATGCTGCGGGCAAGAACCAGACTGCCGCGACCAAGTTTTCCATGGTGTTTACGTACAGGGCGGCGGACAATCCACCGCGGCCAGGTACGCGTTCTGCAGCTTATGCTGAAATTGCCTTATAAGCGCAGGCAGGCAGCTTCAATCTGCACTATGCTGTAAGGCATCTCGCAGACAGAAGTGGAGTACTACCATGCTCAGTATGTCAAAGGCCCTGGTTGCGGCTATTATTGTCGCCTCCTGCATCAGTACCCAATTTGCCCTGGCTGCCAGCAAGGATGGCTTCCCTGCCCAACCCGCCCTGACAGGGACCATGCTGAATGGCAAACCCTATAAGCTCGATACCAGCAAAGGTGAGGTCATACTGGTGACCTTCTGGGCGACCTGGTGTCCAACCTGCCAGGCTGAGATGCCCATGTTTCGCAAGTTTTATGAAGCCAATAAAAAATCAGGATTTGAACTGGTCACCGTCAGTATCGACGATGCCATGAGCGATATTGATGACTATGCCAAACAGTCAAAGTGGTTGAGCAAGGACAATCAAGGCTTTCCTTCACTGTGGCGCAATGCCTCGGATTATCAGGATAATTTCGGCAAAGTGTTTGTCACCCCGACTGTTTTTCTCATAGGCCGTGATGGCAAGGTCATGGAGTCATACAAAGGCGGCATCAAGCCTGCGCAATGGGCGCACATCAAAGCAGTCATTCAAAGGCCCGGCACGAAGAAAAGCTGACACGTGCTTTCTTGCTGTTTAAATACTTTATTGTCAAACTTGCTGCATTGTCAGATTGACGTTACTATTTGATAAAAATCGTTCACAAGAAATTCAGTGACGATGCTTGTTTGCTTGTCTGTTTTACTCTCCCGAATGATGCTTGATCCTTGCCAGCCGCAGGGATGTTTTTGTCTGCCGGTTTTTTTTGAGAGTCTGGATGAAAGGTGATGGTGAAGTCAAATGCATCTGTGCAACCCTATTCCGCTTATGCGGCTGAGCTTGCTGACTTTGTTATTCACCTTGAGCCAGCAGGCAGCGCAAGCCAAGGAAGTGGTGATACTGACACCTGATCCCATAGACCAGCGCGGCCAGCCTTTTCCCTTGAAACTGGCAGATAAACTATTTGAGTTTATTGAACGGGATGGGAATTTGCAGATACAACAGCAGCGCAGTCCCTGGCCACGCGCATTGCAGGCCGCAGAAAATGGTGAAGGCGTTTTATACGGGGTCAGCAAGACCAAAGAGCGGGAAAAAATCTTCCACTTTTCCTTGCCCATACAATCAAAGTACATGTTCCTGGTCACCAGAAGCGATGCACAGTTCCGCTTCAATACCATGGCCGACCTCAAAGACAAGACTATAGGTATACCGCGCGGCTTCAGCTATGGTGATCGCTTCGATGCCATGAAAGACAATCTCTTCAAGGTTGAAGTCGATAATTATGCACCCTTGTCGCGCATCTATAAACTCTTGTTCCGGCGCATGGATGCCGGCTTGTTTGGTGCGGTGAATAAAGACCCGCGTATACTTGAAAACCGCTTGCAGGCTTTGCGCGATGAAAACGAGGGCAGCAGTTCGCCATTTGCCGATGTGCGCCTGACAGTCTTACCCAAGCCGCTGCTGATAGATACGATTCATTTCGCGGTAAGGGCAGACAAGGATGACGGCATTATCGACAAACTCAATGTCGCCATCCTCAAAGCCAGGAAGGCTGGCCTTCTCGAAGAACTACGCTAAAAATAGCTTGGATAACAGCTTAGATATTTTCGAGCGCAATCAGTTCCTGCACAGTCTGGCGACGGCGGATTTGTTTGATCTGCTCACCATCCACCAAAACCTCCGGTATCAAGGGGCGGGAATTATAGTTTGATGACATGCTGGCACCATAAGCACCGGCATCATGGAAGACGAACAGGTCGCCAATTTCGCAAGCTGGCAAATCCTGGGTTGTGACCACGCCACCATCTTCTTGCGTGAACACATCGCCTGATTCACATAAAGGCCCGGCCACCACAGTAGGACGCAAGGCCGTGGTGCGCGCTGTGCCATCTGCCGCATGGCAGCTAATGCGATGGAAACTGCCATACATGGAAGGGCGCACCAGGTCATTAAAGCCTGCATCGACCAGCGCAAAGAAATTGCTACCCACCTGTTTTTGCGCACGCAATTCAGAAATCAACATACCGGATTGCGCCACCAGGAAACGGCCAGGTTCTATCTCCATGCTGATCTTGTGGCCCAGCAGGGTTTCAATTTCTTTCCTGGCTTTGTCCCAGATTTCAAAATAGTGGGCAGTATCGACCGCAGGCTCATCGCCACGGTAAGGGATGGACAAACCACCACCGATGGAAATTGCCTGCAAGTCACGCTTGCAGATTTTGACCTGTTCTATCATTGCATCGCAGACGCTTTGCAAATGATCATAATCAACACCAGAACCTATATGCATGTGCAGACCTACCAGCGTCAAACCATATTGATCGATGATGGCCAATGCGTTTTGCAATTCTTCATGCCAGATACCATGCTTGCTTTGCTCGCCCCCGGTATTGGTCTTGCGGCTGTGGCCGTGACCAAAGCCAGGGTTGATGCGCAACCATACAGCATGACCAGGATGAGCCTGCCCCAGTTGCTCCAGCATTTGTGGTGAGCCGCAATTCACCGGAATATTCAATTCCACTACGCGCTTCAAGGTCGCACGGTCCAGCAAGTCTGCAGTGAACACGATAGGCGCATGGCCACCGTGCTCCGCCTGGCTGGTATAACCAGCAGCTAAGGCACGTTCAACTTCACCGAGGGAGACAGAATCCACCATCACGCCTTCTTCACGCATCAGGCGCAGCAAATGGATATTGCTGGAGGCCTTCTGGGCAAAGCGGATCACATCAAATTGTCGCAGGCGGGCAATTTGCGCTCTTATAATGGAAGCGTCATAGGCCCAGCAGGGTGTTTCAAACTCGTTGGCAATATGGGCAAGCTGGTGTGCAGTTATAGTTGTCATGGCAATTTTTCCAGGGCATCCTGATGTTTGGTGTAAGCTCTACTTTAACAAGTGCAATCCTTGGTTTGAATGGGATTCCATAGGGAATTACCTGATCGGCCAAGGTTTTGATTGGAAATCTACGCAAAATGCTTATGAATCATAAACTCGACCAGTTTGACCAGAAAATCCTGCAATTATTGCAACAGGATGCCCGCATGTCGCATGCCGAGATAGGTCGCCAGGTACATCTGAGCCAGCCCGCTGTGTCCGAGCGCATCAAGCGTCTTGAAGCTGCCCAGGTGATACGTGCCTATCGTGCCGATATTAATCCCAAGGCACTCGGTTATCAAATTACTGCCATGATCAGGCTGTCTACACAGCAGGGGCGGCCCTACGCCCAGTATGTCGCTAACTGCCCCGAAATTATTGATTGCTATACGGTTACTGGCGAAGATGGCGCCGTCATGCGCGTGCTGGCAACCGATGTAGAACATTTACAGCGTATCATTAATGAATTGAATGCCTTTGGCTCAACTTCGACAGCGATAGTCTTGACCACCCATGTTGCTGGTAAAGCCATCAGTGCGCCCAGTGTGCTGATCACAGAATGAAAGGAAAGCCATGCCCAGCATATTCCGCATATCCCACATATTTCGCCTGAGCTTTGTCGTCCTGACTTGTCTGGCTTGCCAGTTTGCACAGGCGGCTGATGAAGAGGTCGACGCCATCACCCCTTACCGTCCTTCGGTATCCAACTCTGCGCAATTGCCAGTAGCAGGGCAGGTGGAACTGGAAATGGGTATTAATTCCAGCAAAACCGGACCAGCCCTGCGTGAGAGCCTGCCGTATCTATTCAAGCTGGCTTTTTCCAAAGAATGGGGCATTCTGCTTGGTGGTGAAGCACATATTATTAACAATGATGGTGCAGGTCAGCGCGACCGTGGCTTTGGCGATACTTCACTGACGATCAAACGGGCATTTGTGATCGATGACGATACTGCTCTTGGTGTGGAATTTGGCAATAAATTCCCTACTGCCAAAGACTCGTTAGGATCGGGCAAATCAGACTGGACAGTGAATGGCATCGTCAGCCAGGACATGGGCAAGTTCCATGCTGATCTGAACCTGAATCTGACGCATCTGGGGTTTGCTGAAGATGCCACATCTCATTGGCAAACCGGGCTATCGACTTCACTGTCTACTGAGGTGACTGACAAAGTGGGCCTGACTGCCGAGTGGGCTGGCTGGCGTCGGGCTGGTACCAAAAACCAGGGACAAGCTCTGATCGCTTTCACTTATAGCCCAAACAAGCGCCTTACCCTTGATGCCGGTATGACCAGGGGCTTGACGACAGCTTCCCTTGGCCGCGCCTGGTTTGCCGGTGTTGTCGTTCCTGTTGCCCGGCTCTGGTAGAGTACGCACATCCATGATAGGGCGCAAAACCTGATTGTGACTTAGGCCGTATAATGCGCTCTTGTTTTATTTATTGATTTGTTTCTTGCTTTGGGAAAACCATGCTGGCGCCTTCTTCACCGCGTAAATTCGCCATTTTTTCAGTCATCGCTGCGACGGCGCTGATTGCCCTGGCGGTCACCTTTTTTGTGACTTACAAAGCTAAAACCCCTATGCCGGATGTCAGCTTCACCAATCTCAAAGGTGAAAAAATCTCTACGCAAAGCTTGCGCGGCAAAGTGGTCATGGTGAACTTCTGGGCAACATCTTGCACGACGTGCGTCGCAGAGATGCCAAAGATGATAGAAACCTATAATAAATACAATAAGCAGGGTCTGGAATTTGTGGCAGTTGCCATGAGCTATGATCCGCCGAACTACGTACTCAATTACGCAGAAACCCGCAAACTGCCTTTCCATGTCTCCCTGGATCCTCAAGGCAAGCTGGCGCAATCATTCGGCGATGTCAAACTGACGCCAACCACTTACGTCATCGACAAACAGGGCAATATCCTTAAACGCTATGTCGGTGAACCATCGTTCAGCGAATTGCATACACTGCTGGAACAAGCTTTAGCGGCTTAGTCAGTCTTGCAAGCTTAGCCATTCAGCTTTGGCAGCCACCAGCGCTGCCTTTAAAATTCCCGCTATTTCAGGGTGGCTGACCATGCCATCCTCGTCCAGTTTTGCACCTATGATGGGCACCTTTACCGATGCTGCTTCCAGTATCCTGGCCGACATCACGCTTAATATTTCGCGTAATGCTGCGTCCGCATGCATGGCTCTGGGCGAGGCGTTCAATACCACCACAGGCTTGTAGACAAACACGTCGCTGCTGACTGTCCAGTCCAGCGCATTTTTGATGACGCCTGTTATGCCATGCGCATATTCCGGGCTGGCAATCAGTATGATGTCAGCTGCGGCTATTTGTTCTTTCAAGTTCACCACGCTAACTGGTGGTGTCAAATCCAGGTCGGGATTGAACAGAGGCAGCGCTGCCATGCCATCGTAGGCCAGGATGTTGATATCAGATGGTGCCAGGCGTATCAGGGCACGGATCAGCATGGCGTTCAGCGAGGCAGCGCGCAGGCTGCCGCAGATGGCAAGTATTTTCATTGATTATTTTGAATATTGAAGGCATTGCAGGCATTATGCGACAAACAAGCCTCCCCCTGTTGCCGGGCCCGCCGGGCCAAAAAAGCAACTGATGTTTCAAATCGCGGCATTTGGTTATATTATTTATTGACCAGTAGTAATAAGCAGTCTATTTTTCAAGAAAAATAAGTAAAAAGGTAAATGGATGTCTGCATCATTGAGCAACGACGAAATTGAGGATAAATTTTTCCTGCTGGGGCAGAGAGAAATTCTGGGCATTTTGAATGAGCTGTCTCACAGGCGCGAGCCAGTCACGGTTTACTTTAATGAAGGACGCGAATTTATCGTCACCCTGATACTCTCAGCCAGGGACGATGGCCTGGTATTTGATATAGGTGGCGATGCGCGTGCCAACAAGTTGCTGGAAAAAGCCAGTTCCTGTGTTTTCCTCGCCAGACCGGATGGCATACGCGTGCAATTCACCGGACTCAACCCCCAGCGTTTCACCTGGGGTGACCAGGACGCTTTTTGGGTACCCATACCTCCGCGCGTGGTGCGTATGCAGCGCCGCGAGTATTTCCGCAATGAATTGCCTATTGTCGACCCGCTCAAAGTCAGGCTGTATGATGAAAAAGGCGAGACCCTCGCTTATTGGCCCATCTTTGATTTATGCGTGGGTGGCCTGAGTGTGCAAGTGTCTGGCCCACCAGAAATCAAGGTGCAGGATCGCATTGCCAAATTACATATCGTGCTTGGCATACGCAATGTAGTACGTTGCGAAGGCGTGGTGCGCCATGTTACCCAGATAGAAAAAAGCAGGCAGGGCAAATACCGCATAGGTATCAGTTTTCACAAACTGCCGCATGAAATGGATGTCGCCATACAGCGGCATATCAACCAGCTTGAATATGAACGGCGCAAGTTGCTGCCTAAGTAAGGGATATTGCGTAGCCGTACTGAATATCTAATCTCCCAGAATGCCGTATTATCAAATTAAAATTTGTGAAGAATCGGCTTATCGTATCAGTGTCGATTAATCTGGGCTTCAAAGATACTATTATGGCACTGGTACTGCGTACCCTTTTCCAAAGCGAACTCTTGTCTATCCGGCACGGTGTGGCACGGCCTGCGCCTGACGACACAAAAGAGCTGGAGTGTGAAACTGCCGACCTGGTATTGCTCCCCATCGCTGGTGTGCTGGCCAAGCATGATGGCCCCAGGCAGCATGTCATTGCAAACGCCAATCATGCGATTTTTCTGGGTACTGGTCAGCCTTACCGCATCACTTTTCCCGGTAACATAGGCGATGAAGCTTTGGTACTGGATTTCTCAAAGGAAGCACTCATGCAAATGTTGGTCGATGCGGCCGGTGTGCAGCAGCTATATGCACCGGTGCTGAGGTCGCACAGCCTGCTACCGCCTGCCAGCGTACTTAATCGCGAACTTTTATGGCGACATCTGCATGAGCCCGTCGTCGATCAACTGGCAGTGCAGGAAATCAGTGTCTCTGTGCTGACGACATCGGTGCAGGCTGCCTGCGTAGACGGCCAGCAACTGGAACGTGCCAGACATAGCTTGACGCAAAGTCGCAGACGCCAGCAAGTCGAGGCAGTCAAAGAACTGATTTCACTTTATCCTCATCAGGAGTGGGCGCTGGATGACCTGGCCCGCCATGTGCATACATCCCCCTTTCATCTCGCCAGGGTATTCAAGGAAGAAGTCGGCCTGCCAGTCCACCGCTACCTGATACGCACCCGACTGGTCAGAGCTTTGCGGGCCATGCAGGCGACATGCAATGACCTGACCCAGATCGCTCATGCATGCGGTTTTGCCAGCCATAGCCACTTTACGTCCAGCTTCAAGTCTGTATTCGGTGTGACGCCTACACAGTCCCAGCAACGCGGCATGATGTGAGCAAGATCATGATAGCGGTTTGAATGGCGGGTGTTTAAGATGGCCGGAAGTGTAAACTTCCAGGCAAGACACATGTCCCACTACTTTGATACCAGAGCCAACCCGCGTCAGGCATATCCCATACTGGCATTGCTGATCACGATGATGCTGGTTTTCCCCTTCATTGCGATGCAATATGGCAATGCCTGGGTGCGTATCATGGATTTTGCCCTGCTCTACATCATGCTGGCGCTGGGCCTGAATATTGTTGTGGGTTTTGCTGGCTTGCTCGATCTTGGTTACATCGCTTTTTATGCTTTGGGCGCGTATATGACGGCTTTGCTGGCTTCGCCGCAGTTTGCCGTGTTGCTGGAGTCTGTGGTCAACAATTTTCCCATGCTTGGTCATGCGTTGGTATGGTTGTGTGGGCCGGAGATAGCCGAGCATGGCATACATCTGTCGGTATGGATCATCGTCCCTCTTGGGGCGATGCTGGCAGCAGCATTGGGGGCATTGCTCGGTGCGCCAACCTTGAAATTGCGTGGTGATTACCTGGCCGTCGTTACTCTGGGCTTTGGTGAAATTGTGCGTATCTTCATCATCAACCTGAATGCACCGATCAACATCACTGATGGCCCCAAGGGCATCAATATGATAGACCACATCCGCATTTTCGGTGTTTCACTGGGTGGGGAAGCGGGTTCGCAGGCGACGGTACATTTCGCTGGTTTTTCCATGCCATCCGTGAATGCCTATTACTTTCTTTTTTTAAGTCTGTGCGCAGGCATCATTTTCGTGACTGTGCGTTTGCATGATTCACGTCTGGGCCGTGCCTTTGTCGCCATCCGTGAAGATGAAACCGCAGCCATTGCCATGGGCATCAATACCCGCAATATCAAACTGCTGGCTTTTGCCATGGGCGCTTCTTTCGGTGGTGTGGCCGGAGCAATGTTTGCCGCCTTCCAGGGCTTTGTCTCGCCAGAGTCATTTTCCCTGAATGAATCGATCACTGTCCTGTCCATGGTGATATTAGGTGGCATAGGCCATATACCTGGTGTGATTCTTGGCGCAGTGCTATTGGCGATCTTGCCCGAAGTATTGCGCTATATGGTGCAACCATTGCAGCAGCAGTTGTTCGGCCACATGCTGATAGAACCTGAAGTCTTGCGTCAGTTGCTTCTGGGCCTGACCATGGTCATCGTCATGTTGAAACGCCCGGCAGGTCTGTGGCCTGCACCGAAGCATGAAGACCGCGTGCTTTCTCAAGGCTAAACGAGTATTTATGCAAACTAGAAAAAAAGTTCTAGACAAAAGTTTCTAGAACATTTATTCTGCATTCATTGTTTAATCTGGATGCTGAATATGTCTTCTGCTGTTGCAAAATCATCTATCCCCAAGCCCACGGCTTCTGAGCTTAATTTGCTCAAAGTGCTGTGGCAACATGGTCCCATGAGTGCCAAGCAATTGCATGAAACCATACAGGACGAACGTCCGGACCTGGCCTATGCCACAGTCTTGCGCCATCTGCAAATCATGCATGGCAAGGGCATACTGACGCGGGATGAAAGCCAGCGCTCACATGTATATGCACCTTCGCAAGAGCAGGATTCCCTGCAAACCAATTTGCTCAAGGACATGATACAAAAAGTCTTTGCCGGTTCTGGCAAGGCTCTGGTGCTGGCTGCTTTGCGCGGCCATGTTACCGACAAAGAACGTGATGAAATCGAACAGATCCTGCAGGATGAGAAAAAATCATGATGCCAGCTTCCGCATACACAGAATATACGCTCACTGAATTGCTGGGCTGGCCCCTGCTGCACTTTGTCTGGCAGGGGGCCCTGATCGCCAGCGTCTGCGCCATCTTGCTGGCAGTGACCCGCAATGCCCGCCCGCAATTACGTTATGTGCTGGCCTGCACCGCGATGCTGGCTTGCCTGTTGTGGCCCGCGCTAGGCATATTCCAGCAATGGCAAGACCCGCAAACCATCAACCTGGAAACAGCCATACAACTGGCCAGCAAGGCCAGCATTTCGCTGGACCTGGTCTGGGTCAGGCAAAGCCTGCTGGCAGCACAGATAGAGGCCTGGTTGCCACTGGTGGTCAGCCTGTGGAGCATGGGCGTGCTACTGATGCTGATGCGTCTGGCACTAGGCTTGATGTGGGTCTATCACCTCGGCCAGCATGGCAATGATATTGCTGTCCTGGCACAGCAATGGCAGGCACGCACCAATCAACTGGCCTATCAATTTTCCATACGCCGCCAGGTGCAGGTCAAGTTCCAGAAAGACTTGTTAAGCCCGGTTACTTATGGCTGCATCAAGCCTGTCGTGGTCATGCCAGCATCCTTATTGACTGGCATGGCACCCGACATGATAGAGGCCTTGCTGGCACATGAACTGGCCCACATCAAGCGCTGGGATTATGTTGTCAATCTCTTGCAAAACCTGGTCTTGTCGCTGCTGTTTTATCACCCTGCAGTGTGGTGGATTTCCAAACGCATCGATGCCGAAAGGGAATTGATTGCCGACGACATGGCAGCCGCCATGCTGGGCCAGGCCCGCCCACTGGCGCGTGCCCTGCAAGTGCTGGATAAATTGCAGATCGCCGCAATGCCGCAAGCTGCGATGGCAGCGAATGGCGGCGATTTGCTGTCACGCATTAAACGCCTGGTACGCCCTGATTCACAACCATGGCACTGGAAGATGGCCGCACCCGTACTGGGTATTGCAGCAGCCTTGCTGCTGGTATTGCAAACCCAGGTGAATGCCGCACCAGAACCTTCAGTGCCATCAGCCCCAGTTGCTGCCACAAAAGCAGAACCAGTTACCCATATCAGCGCCTACGTCAAAACCAGTTCAGAACATGTACTGGTGGTGGATGAGCAAAGCGGCAAAGTTTTGCTGGAAAAAAATGCCGACACCGTCGTACCTATCGCATCTATCAGCAAACTGATGACAGCCATGGTGACGCTGGATGCAAAGCTGGATAAAGATGAGGCCATCACCATCACCAAAGAGGATGTCGCGGGCTGGCATACCAACCAGGTCAAGCTGCAGCCTGGTACGGTACTGTCGCGCCAGACCCTGCTGGAGTTGGCGCTGATTCCTTCCAGCAATGCGGCTGCCAAGGCATTGGCCAGGACTTACCCCGGCGGTAAGCCTGCCTTTGTGGCCGCCTTGCAAAGCAAGACGGCCAGCCTGGATTTGCAGGCTACCCACCTGGAAGAAGCGGCAGGTATTTCACCCAATAACCGCTCGAATGCCAGAGATATTGCCCGCCTGGTCAAAGCTGCAGCCAGTTATCCAGAATTGCGCAACCTGGCCAGCCGCAGCGAAGGCCAGTATACGGTAGCCGGACAAACCTATGATTACCAAAGCACCAACAGCCTGACCGCCAGCAAGGACTGGGACATCAGCCTGTCAAAAACCGGCTACTCAAAAATTGCTGGCCGCTGCCTGACCATGCGCACCACCATCGCTGGCAAGCCCGTCATCATGGTCTTGCTGAATGCAAAAAACAGCGATGTGCGTACTGACGATGTCATGCACATACGTACCGCACTGGAAGCTGCCAAGCCTGGCTAAAACAGGCTAAACCTCTTCCCCTATTCAACGCATGACTATCTTGCGCCCAGTGAGGCGCAAGGACCAGTCACGCCCTTAAACCTGTAGATGAAAGAAAACACCATGCTTTTTAAGCAGACCTCAACACGTCTGTCCACCATTGCCCTGAGCGTTCTGGCCCTGTTCGCCAGTAGAGCAGTATTGGCACAACAAGCGCCACAGCAAGTAGAAATCAACGCTAAGTCACAACCTGTCCGCGACCGGCAGGACGATGTCGGCATGCGCAGTGTGTACGGCCGTGAAGACATAGAAAAATACGGCGACACCAATCTCAGCGAGATATTAAAACGCCTGCCCGGCATCAGCGTCACCGAGAGCAAAGGCAAGGGCGCAGAGATACGCATGCGCGGCCTGGGCAATGGCTATACCCAGATATTGCTGAACGGTCAGACCACACCGGTAGGTTTCACCATAGACAGCATTGCTCCCGACTTGATAGAAAAAATAGAAGTCATGCGCGTCGCCAGTGCAGATGTCAGCGCCCAGAGCATCGCCGGTACCATCAATGTCATCCTCAAGAAAAAAAGCAGCAACCAGACTACAGAAATCAAAGCCAATGCAGGCCTGCAAGCCGGGCGCTTGTCGGGTAACCTGTCGTGGAGCATGGGGGACCAGTTTGATGACAAGCCTGAGATTGTCTACGTGCTGGCAGGCACATTAGAGAGCAATGTCAACCAGCTCAATACCTTGGCGACAGAAAGTCAGGCCACTCGTAAAAACATGAGTGATACATGGCAAACACTGGCCGACAGGCTGTTGCAGCAAAGCCAGCAAAACCGTCGTGATGCTGCCAGCTTGTCGCCACGCCTGAACTGGAAAATCAATGCGCAAGACAGTCTGAGCTGGCAGGGCAATCTGACTCTCGCCAGGCAAGAGCAGACCAAGCAGGAAAAAGAAAATACCTATGTGGGTGACAGTACGGACTTCCCTGATAATCATTCCATCTGGACAGCTCATGTATTCACTTCGCGTAATGATCTCAGTTGGGAACGTCGCCTTGCCGACAGTGCCAGACTGAGCTTGAATTTTGGCTGGAACAGCCTGGACAGGTCTACCAAATTCCACTTCTGGGGCAAGGACAAGAGCGGGGCATTGGGCATACATCGCTATGTTACCGGTGATGCCGATGAAAATGAATACCGCTTCAATGGCAAATACCTGGCACCGTATTCAGAATCACATGTACTGAGTCTGGGCTGGGAAGTCAGCCGTGCCTTGCGGCGTGAGAACCGCGATGAACAGGAATTTGCCCTGCTCACTGGCAGTGCTGATGGCAGCGCCCATACTTACCAAGCCAGCCTGCAAAAGCTGGCAGCCTATATACAGGATGAGTGGACCATCAACAACGCTTGGTCTGCCTATCTGGGTTTGCGCATGGAGCGCATCAGCAGCAATAGCAGAGAAGCAGGAAATTTTGATTTTCAAAACAATACCACCATGGTCAGCCCCATATTGCAAAGCGTCTGGAAGCTCGATGCACAAAGACAATGGCGCATGGCAATCAACCGCAGTTTCAAATTGCCTACCGTTGGCAACCTGGTGCCGCGCCTGTTCCGCATCGACAACAATAATACCCCTCTCAATTCAGATTTTCAGGGCAACGCCAACTTGCGGCCAGAACGTGCCTGGGGCATGGAACTCGCTTATGAACACTATCTGACAGAGAGCAGTGTCATCAGCGCCAACACCTATTGGCGACGCATAGATGATGTCATGCTTGAGCAGACTACACAGGTTGGCAGCACCTGGGTCAGCAGCCTCGCCAACAGTGGCCGCGCCCGTATCCTTGGCCTGGAAATTGAAGCAAAACTGAACTTGCAGCAACTGGCGGCCAGCATGCCAGCGCTGGAGCTGCGCGCCAATGTCAACCGTAACTGGTCAAGGGTAGAACAAGTGCCCGGCCCTGACAACCATCTGGCACAACAGGCGGGTTTGCTGGCCAGTGCCGGTGCCGACTACCAGATTGATCCCGCCTTGCGTGTGGGGGCAGATTACAGCTATCAGGCCGCGAATGAGATACGCGAATCAGCTTACCTGACAGGGCGCAATAATCCCAGACGTCACCTTGATATTTACCTGGCCTGGAAGCAAAGCAAGCAAAGTCAGTTGCGCTTTTCAGTCAGCAATGTGTTGCGGCAAGACAAGCTCGACAGTGGCAGCTATGCCAATGCCGTATCACGCTGGATAGATATCAATCAGCAGCAAACAGCAAGAACCTGGAGGCTGGTTTGGGAATTGAAGTTGTGATTTCCCTGTCAGAATCCACTCATTAAAAACAATGTAGACGCAACATCTTGACGAACTTTAGGAGCATTAAATGAAATCACCAGTCCTGCAATATTTACGAATCAGCATTCTGTCCATAGCTGCCACATTCAGCCTGACAGCCATGAGCGCCGAAGCGGATACTGTCAAACATATCGCTGATGAAGCCATACTCCCGGTCATGAAAACGCATGCCATCCCCGGCATGGCCATCGGTATTTTTGCCAATGGCAAGCAATATGTATTCAACTATGGGCTCGCCTCCAAGGCAGAAAATACAGCCGTCACCGATACTACTTTGTTTGAGATAGGCTCAATCAGCAAGACCTTTATCGCCACCATGACGACCCTGGCACAGGGCAGAGGAAAACTGGCGCTGACTGACAAGGTCGCAGATCATCTGGCGAGTTTGAAAGGCTCGAAGTTTGGAGAAACTACTCTGCTGAGCCTGGCCACGCACACCACAGGTGGCTTGCCTCAACAGGTTCCAGATGAAGTGACAAATGAGAAGCAACTGACCACCTATTTAAAAAAATGGAAGCCCGACCATCCAGAGGGGCAATACCGGACATACAGCAATATCAGCATAGGTCTGCTTGGCGTTATCACCGCTCGGAGCCTGCAGCAGCCTTTTGCCACCATCATGCAAGAACAGATCTTCCCCACCCTTGGCATGAAAAATAGTTATATCGCGGTACCAGACAGCAAACGGGCAGACTATGCACAAGGCTATAAAAAAGATGACACCCCGGTACGCCTGCGTGAAGATATCTTGTCTACAGAAGCCTACGGTGTCAAAACCACCGCCAGCGACCTCGTGCAGTTTATCAAAGCAAACATAGGCGAGATGAAGCTCTCACCAGAGTATGCCCTCGCCCTGAAGAATACCCACACCGGCTATTTCAAAGCTGGCGGCATGACCCAAAGCCTGGTCTGGGAGTTATACCCCTATCCGACAGACATCGCCGCAGTCATCGAGGGCTCTTCAACTCGCATGGCCTTTGATGCCACACCCGTAGAAAAAATCACGCCACCAATGATACCTGGCACAAATGTATTCATCCACAAAACCGGTGCCACCAACGGCTTTGGCGCCTACATCGCCTTTGTGCCTGAAAAGAAAATGGGGATAGTTATCCTAGCCAATAAAAACTATCCAAGCCAGGTAAGGATTGAGGCTGCGCAGCAAATTTTGAGGCAGTTAGGGATGTGAGTTATTTGAGAAAATCGATGGTGGCGCATCATGTTTTCAATTTGCAGAATGCAGGAAATATTATGCTCACCTGAAGATCAAAGTGCAGGTGAGCGTAGATGGTAATGGCAACCTGTTTGCGAAAATTAATTAAGGGTACTCGTCGTGAGGCTCGCGCTATGCACAAAAGACATGATCGCTTGTTAAAACGCAAGGCTCGCATGATACGTTCACTCACCGAACATCGCTTTTTCCCGGTCGACGAAGATGCTCGGAAAGCTTTGGAAACACTAAACCCTTATTTAGACTAAAGTGGTTGAACCCAAATCCAATGCCAAGCGGTACCTCGTTTTTCCCAGCATACCTTGCCTCTACGTGTATTTTTGTTAATACATTGACTTTACATTAAGTCCATACTATTATTCAAGCATTATCAGATTGGGATATGTGCTCTGAACGCTAACAAGCTGAAAGATGCACCAAATGAAAAGGCCGCTATATGCGGTCTTTTGCTTTTGCAAATGAAGATACCCATTGTTGATGGCTCAATTGGGGCTGCAATCGTTGATGCTTGCAAATTAGCAACACCCATCAAGCACGCTCACAGCAGAACGCCTCCAAATCACCCCCATCGCATGAAACATGTAGACGGGGCGCTATCGCTTCAGTATTCTTTCATTATTCCAACAGACTTTGCGCCTGTTCAATAGAGGATGTGCCTGGCTGGTTTTGGGTATGTCTTGTAATCCATAGTGGGAGTATGCTGTTAATTGCTATTCCAGATAAGTTTCGTATTGCCGTTACCGATAACGTCGGGGCGGGAATGCTGTGTCTCTACCTGGCCAGGATGTTGAGTGTGACCGCAGGCTTGCGGCGCTTGGTGTTCATTGGGCGGGGTGGATTGATTTTTCATGTAATAAATTCGGGAGTTGGTCATGGCCACAGAAGAAACTAGCGTTGTCTACGGTACAGAGGACTTGCTGACCAGTTTGTGTAACTCGGTGATACGGGTATTGAATGTCGCCACGAACAGCAAGGTGCATTATTCTGCCATGGTGCAGCGCATCACAAAGATAGGTTTAAAGCCGGATATCGGTTGCTTCGTACTGTTTGATGGCGGCTTTTCTGGTTTGGTAGTGCTGAATTTTGATGGTGATACGGCGCTGGAAATCTATGAGAAGTACATGCTCAACATGGGCATGCCCAAGTCTGAGCTGGCGACTTCGTTTACATCAGATGAAGTGGCGAATATCCTGGGTGAGTTGATGAACCAGATCGTTGGTGACTTTACCGGCAAGGTACGCCGTGAGCTGCAGACCAATATCACCCAGAACCAGCCCAAGATGCTGGTGCTGACCAAGCAAGTCATGCTGAGTGTGGATACGCCGCTGGACAGGCCGGAATTGCGCCGCGTGTCTTTCTTCACCGAGAAAAACAATATCTTCTATCTAGAACTAGCGATAGACAGGACAGAATTCATCAAATTGCATGATTTTGAGACGCACGAGGTGCCTGATCCTGATGCACTGCTCCATATGCAGCAAGCTGCGGATCAGAATGCCGCAGGGGCAACAGCAGTCGCTATTGATGATGACGAAAATTCTGAATTGCTGAAGTCTTTGGGTATGTAAGACATCAGTATCCGTCGTATGTGCTGATCACTAAAACAAAAGGCCGCATTGCGGCCTTTTGTTATTGTCTTTGTTTCAGTGCGAAATTGAAATTTAGCCTAGTTTTTTCACCACCACGCAACCTATCGAATAACCCGCTCCAAATGAGCAGATCACGCCTATATTGCCAGTTTCCAGGTCATCCTGGTATTTGTGGAATGCAATGATGGAGCCAGCCGATGAAGTATTGGCGTAAGTGTCCAGAATGGTCGGAGATTCTTCCGGCGTAGCATCACGGCCCAGTATCATGCGGGCAATCAGCAAGTTCATATTCAGGTTAGCCTGGTGCAGCCAGTAGCGCTTGACATCAGGGATGGCGATGTCGGCAGCCTGTACTGTCGAAGTAATGACAGATGCGGCCATGGGGCAGACATCCTTGAACACTTTGCGGCCTTGCTGGCGGAACAGTTTGTCTGGCTTGCCTATGCCGCTTTCATCAGCGCGGTTCAAGAAACCGAAGTTATTGCGGATGTTGTTGGAGAATTGCGTCTTGAGTTTCAGGCCGACGATTTCAAACTGATGCCTGGATGTGGCCAGGTCAGCACGTTCTATGATGATAGCGGTGCAGGCATCACCAAAAATGAAGTGGCTGTCACGGTCGCGCCAGTTCAGGTGGCCGCTGGTGATTTCAGGGTTGACCACCAGTACTGCGCGCGCCTGGCCGCTTTGTATGGCGGTGACGGCAGCCTGTATGCCAAAGGTGGCAGACGAGCAGGCGACATTGATGTCATAGCCATAGCCGTCTATGCCGAGTGCGTTCTGGATTTCTACTGCCATGGCAGGGTAGCCACGTTGCATATTGCTGGCGGCGCAAATGACAGCATCGATATCGGCAGTGGTACGGCCTGCGCGTTCCAGCGCCTGATTGGCGGCAGCGACTGCCATTTCACACATGATGGACGGTTCTTCATCGCTGCGTTCTGGCAGGCGCGGCACCATACGGTTGATGTCAAGCACACCTTCTTTGTTCATGACAAAGCGGGATTTGATGCCGGAGGCTTTTTCTATGAAAGCGACGCTGGACTCTTCCAGTGCAACCACTTCACCACTGGCGATGGCCGCGGCATTCTGTGCATTGTGTTGCTGGACATAAGCATTGAAACTGGCGATCAGTTCTTCATTGGAAATGGACTGGGAAGGCGTGTACAGGCCGGTGCCGCTGATGACTACTTTACTCATCTCTTGCTTTCTGGTTATGTCGTTCTGAAGTATGCGCAAAAATGCGCGACGAAGTCGCTCGATTTTACACAATAAAGATGACAGTTAAACGAGAAACGCACAGAAATAGAGTGCTTGTTCCAGTTTGGTGCGTCTGGAACAAGCTATCTTTTACCTGGTAATGCGAGGTATCAGGCAGTCAATTGCTGTTTGTGGTGCAGCAAATGATCTTCAATGAAAGTGTTGATGAAGTAGTAACCGTGATCATAGCCTTCATGGTAGCGCAGGGTCAGCGGCTGTTGCACGCTGGTGCAAGCAGTCTTGAAAGCTTCCGGGTATAGCTGCTCTGCCAAAAATTTGTCGGCAAATCCCTGGTCGATCAGTATGCCTTTGGGGAAGGGCGGCTGGCTCTGCTTTTGCATGAGTGCTGTGGCGTCATAATCGGCCCAGGCACTTTCGTCAGTTCCCAGGTAGCCAGAGAAGGCTTTTTGTCCCCAGGGGCACTGGCTGGGGGCGGCTATCGGGGCGAAGGCAGATACACTATTGAACAGATCCGGATGGCGCAAGGCTAGTACCAGTGCACCGTGGCCACCCATGGAATGCCCCATGATGCCGATGCGTGACTTGTCCATAGGCAGGCTGGCCAGCAGCATGGGCAGCAGTTCATCTACGATATAGCTGTGCATGCGGTAGTGCTTGCTCCAGGGCGCTTGCGTAGCATCCAGGTAAAAACCGGCAGCCACACCAAAATCCCAGTTATCGCTGTCGCCGGGGATATTGGCATTGCGCGGGCTGGTATCTGGCGTGATGAGGATAATGCCTTCGCGTGCAGCAATGGCTTGCGCCCCCGCCTTGATCATGAAGGTTTCTTCCGTGCAGGTCAGGCCAGCCAGGTAAATAATGGACGGGCAGGTTTCACCCGCCATGGCCTGTGGTGGTAGGTAGACTGAAAACCGCATGGGCAAGCCTATCTCGGCAGATTCATGCTGATAAAAGCGTTGCACGCCGCCATGGCAGGCGTGCTGGCTTAGCAGTGTCACTTCTTCTGCGTCGTCTGCTGCATCGTTGCTGGATTTACGCTGCGTCATCAGAACAACACCACTGAACGTATCGATTCACCGCTCTTCATGAGGTCGAAACCTTCATTGATGCGTTCCAGCGGCAACCTGTGGGTGATCAGGTCATCGATATTGAGTTTGCCTTCCATATACCAGTCAACGATCTTTGGCACATCGGTACGGCCACGTGCTCCACCAAAGGCCGAGCCTTTCCATTCACGGCCCGTGACGAGTTGGAAGGGGCGGGTAGAGATTTCTGCACCGGCTTCAGCTACACCAATGATGATGGATTTGCCCCAGCCCTTGTGGCAGCATTCCAGCGCCTGGCGCATGACTTTGGTATTGCCTATGCACTCGAAAGAATAATCAGCGCCACCATCAGTCAACTGGATAATGTGGTCGACCACGTTTTCTACTTGGGTGGGGTTGATGAAATGGGTCATGCCGAATTTGCGTGCCATGCTTTCACGCGCAGGGTTCAGGTCTACACCGATGATCTTGTCAGCACCCACCATCTTGGCAGCTTGTATCACGTTGAGGCCAATGCCACCCAGACCAAACACCACGACATTTGCACCAGCTTCAACCTTGGCGGTAAAAACCACGGCACCAACGCCGGTAGTGACGCCGCAACCGATGTAGCAAATCTTGTCGAAGGGGGCATCTTCACGCACCTTGGCGACGGCGATTTCTGGCACCACGATGTAATTGGAAAAAGTCGATGTCCCCATGTAGTGGAACAGCGGCTTGCCATCCAGCGAAAAGCGCGACGTCGCATCCGGCATCAGCCCCCGGCCCTGGGTGGCGCGTATTGCCTGGCAAAGATTGGTTTTGCGTGACAGGCAGAATTTGCACTGGCGGCATTCAGGCGTATAGAGTGGGATGACATGATCACCCTTGCGCACACTGGTCACGCCAGGGCCGGTATCGACGATGACGCCCGCACCTTCGTGGCCGAGGATGGCCGGGAACAGGCCTTCGGGATCAGCGCCAGAGAGTGTGTAATAGTCGGTATGGCAAATGCCGGTGGCCTTGACTTCGATCAGCACTTCACCAGCTTGCGGGCCTTGCAGCTCAACTTCTTCTATTGTCAGTGGTGCTCCGGCTTTCCAGGCGATGGCGGCTTTGGTTTTCATGGCTGTCCTTTACGAAGTGAATGCAAGCATTGTAAAGGAAGACAGGCATTTTTGGCTTGACCTCACATCGCCTTACATTGCCATGTAGCGGCCCGGCCTGTGGTTCAGGCTGATTGCCAGGTTCAGGGCAAAGGCGCCGATGACAGAAGCCAGCAGGGCCATCGGGGTGACGACAGTCAGCGAAGCCAGCACGATGATGAAATCGACACCCATTTGCAATTTGCCTGCACGTATGCCGCGTTTTTCTTGCAGGTACAAAGCTAGGATATTGATGCCACCGAGGCTGGCCTGATGGCGGAACAAGACGATAAAACCCACACCCATCATCAGGCCACCAGTCAGGGCAACATAAAAGGGAGCCATGACAGTTGTGGCGGTCAGATGCAAGAGCTTGGGATGCAGGCTGGAAAATACCGAGACCAGGGCCACTGCACAAAAAGTCTTGAGGGTAAAGCGCCAGCCCATGCGTCGCCAGGCCAGCCAGTAAAACGGCAGGTTGATCAGAAAGAACACCATGCCAAACGACCAGCCTGTTGTGTAATGTAGCAAGAAGGCCAGGCCAGCTGTACCGCCCGTCAACAAGCCCGCCTGATTGAATAGGGCAACCCCGAGCGAAACCAGCAAAGTGCCGGTGATAATCGCCAGCACATCTTCCAGCAGGCTATGCGGGATAAAGCGTTTTGATGCAGTGGCGGTTTTCATGAAAGCGCAAAGAATGGGAATGAAAGGCAATTGTACGCCGCAGTTTCCAGCCCATAATCATGCTTCAGTGTGCATTCCCGCTTTCATTGACCTGTGTCAAACCGGCTGCTTCAGTTTAGCAACAGACAGATGCCAGTGGTGAATAAAAAAGCATGACTTACCGCGGTGGATAAGTCATGCCTGTTTTTTTAACTCAATGTGCTCTGGTATTTTTGTAATCAGGCTTTCAAAGCCTTTAACTGTTCTTCTGCATCTGCACGCAGTTTTTTGCTCAAGGCTGGTTTGAAGCTCAGTGCTTTTTCAAAATACGAAATTGCCTTGGGTTTTTCATTCACAGCTTGCAGGCATTGTGCAAGGCGGTAATAGATGCCTGCGTTGGTATCAAGTGTCTGGGCTTTTTCAAACCAGCTCAGGGCTTCCTTGTGCTTGCCCTGTTCCTGTAATGAGCGGCCCATGCCAAATGCACCGTGATATTTGGAAGGGTAGCGTTGTTGCAGGTCCGCAAAGATGCGCTCGGCATCGCTGTATTTCTTTTGCTGTACATAATTCGCACCTACGCTGTACAGGATGTTGCGCTGCATGGTGATGAGTGACTCAGTATTGCCGGGGATTGCACTCAGGGCTGCCGTTTCGGCACTGGCAAATTTATCGTCTGCCAGATCCATGTTTGCCTGCAATAAATTACCAGCAGCGCTATTTACTTTCGCAGTCTCTATGACGAGGTTTTGTGCCTTGCTTTTGCCGCCACCGGCAATCGCCGGTGCCTGCAAATAAAATTGCAGCAATGAGCTACGGGCGCTGTAATTTTTGGGGTCCAGTTCTACGGCCTTGATAAAGGCATCGCGGATTTTGCCAGCATACGACATGGCGGCAAACATGCTGCCGGACGTGGCCTTGGTACCTAAAACATTGCCCAGCATTTCATGGCATTCAGACAGTTGAGGATGGGCACTGACACATAGTTCTGCGTATTTCGCCGCTTCATCGAGTTTATCGAGTTTGCCTTCGGCCAGTATCAATTCTGCTTTCACCAGCAAGGCGTCAGCATTATTGGCATCTGTGCTTAATTTGGCGTTCGCTGCTTTTTCTGCTTCAGCGTATTTCTTGGCCTTCATCAAGGCATCATATTCATGGGCACTGGCGGCTTGCGTTGTAAGCAAGGCGATAGCGCTGGCAAGCAGTGCAGGTATGAGTTTCATGGATTACCCCGGAAAAGAGTTGATCCGACGTAAACGCTGCGCCAGACATTTGGTTGACTGGCGCAGCAATGAATGAAGGTGACAGTGCCGTTGACCAAAGACAGTTCAATCTCACTCTTTCTTTTCCGTTTCTATTTCGCTTTCACTTTCTTTTTTGACTTCCCTGGCCGGGAAGAAATAGTCGCGTGGATTTTCTTTGAAGCGCGCCCATAGCAATACCGTCAGCAAACCACCCTGACCGAAACTGACACGGCGTGAGCGCAAGGCCACCAGCATCGCCAGGCTGAAGCTGACGCCCAGGTTGACCATGCCTATGCACATGATGCCAAACAATGAGTAGGCCGCCACTTGCCAGCTCATGACATTGTCAAGGCCGACTAGGGCAAAGGCAAAGTTGGCACTGGCAAAAGTGATGTGGCGTATGTCTATCGGCAGACCAAAGAAACTGCCCAGTTGCCCTATCGTGCCCAGCATGATGCCAAAGAAAAAATTACCTGCCAGCGCGCCCAGATTATTACCTATGTAAGTAGTGACACGTAGCAAGCGCGTTTCACCCAGCAGACTCTTCAGCCAACCCAGCTGGCGCAGGCGCTCAGGAATATTTCCATAGCTGGCCTTGTTATCGTAATAGCCTGAGATCAGGCCAGACAAAAACAGGCAGACACCTGCGATGGCCGCATGTGGCAGTGCCAGGCTGCCAAATGGGTCAATGTCGTGCAGCAGATGCGCAGCTTTTTCTGGTGACACCAGATGCTTGCCAGTGATGGCGACCCAGGCCCAGGCAATGCCATACGCAGTGGGCATGGCCAGGCCAATATTGCCTATGATGGCAATGAATTGTGAGCGCAATACCTTTACGATGAGTTCAGCCAGTTCATCGAGTTTCTGTTTGCCGCCATCAATGGCGCGTGCCAGCAAGGCTGCAGTCATCGCCGGTTGTTTGGTGGCGATAGTGAAGTGCAGTACATGCACCAGCATGAAGCCGCCAGAATAATTCAGGCTGTACAGCACTGCATAACCAAACGGTGCCATTGCCAGGGTGCCAAACAATATCTTGATGAGCGCCATGAAGCCGACGATGAAACCAGCCCCCAGGGCTGAGCGCAACATCTCCAGCCATTCTGCCCGGTTATTTGTCACATAGTGTTCACCACTTTTTCCGGCTCTTTCTGTCACTTGCAGTGACAAGAGTTCAGTATTGCTTTGCATCAGATTGCGCAGACTGTGGCGCTGGTTTTCAGCAATGGACAATTCCTTGAACAGGGCAGTGCCTATGGCTGTGGCATGGTCAGTGCTGCGGCTGTCGAGCATGTCGAGCAGCTGGCGCAAGCGCGCTATGCTTTGCATTAACTGTAGTAACAAACGCGTCAGGCTGATTGATACACCCTGCAGAGCTGCGGTACGGCGTATGCGGTTGGCGATGTCTTCGCATTGCGTCAGCAAGACTTCAATATGTTTGCTGTCTTCGCGTTCGCATGACTTGTCTGCCAGCCACTTGTTATAGCAAATCACATAGTCATTGATGGCATCATTCTGGCGTAAAAAGGGCGACTCGAATTTTTCTATGTCTGGATAATTGCGTACCAGTTCGGCTTCCAGTCCGATGTTCGTGATGCGGTAGGACAGCACCTGTACTGCACTCAGGATTTCACATGTCAGCGCAGCATAGGTGGTGCGTGGGGAGCGTGAGCGAAATCCTATGGCCTTGAGCAAATCCATCCAGGACTGATCTGCGACTGCATTGATCCAGACATGATCTGTTTTTTTATGGAACAACTGGCCAAACACATCCTTGATGTAGGCATCGTTGACCAGCGGTGGTAAAAATTTATTGAAAAATCTTTGCCTGGCTGCCGACCAGAAACCAATATTCTGGGTAATACCCACGTCGGTGAACAAATGCACCAGCTTGCGCGTAGTCAGCACCTGCACCAGATAGCAGCGCAAGGCCTTGCGCCACGCGGGGTTATTTTGCAACACAAAGCACAGGGCACGCAGATTGTCGGTGGCCCGTGCGGTATCTTGTGGGCGGGGCGGGCGTATTTCTGCAATCAGGTCACGCAAATGCTGGATATCATTGAGTGCAGGATATTCGCCAAGGCGGACTTCGATTTCCGCTAAAACACTGTCTAAGCTCAAACCTTTCTCCTCAAAATGCCATGAACATAAGCTTTTAACGCAATTCATGGGTTTTGTCATGCAGCTAATGAAAGTGGAGAGCCTTCCATTAGCATACGTAAGGCTTTAAGAGGTGTGGCAAATTGCTGATTTTTCAAGAGCTGCCTGAGGCTGGTGATTGCATTTGCATGCAAAAAGAGGCAATTTAGTCTAAAGTGTCGGGGTGTTCATTAAAAAGGTTAAGCGTTGGATAATTTATTGTTGGTGCTGGCTGCCCTGTTACTGGTCTTGTTAAATGGCTTTTTCGTGGCGGCAGAATTCGGTCTGGTGAAGTTGCGTCAGACCAGGGTGCGCAGTATTGCGAAGACTTCAGGTTTGCGAGGCCGCCTCTTATTCACGGTGCATCAACACCTGGATACCTATTTATCCGCCTGTCAGTTGGGTATTACCCTGGCATCGCTTGGTCTGGGCTGGATAGGTGAGCCCGCCTTTGCCCGTTTGTTGCATCCCCTGTTTTCACTGGTCGGTGTCGATTCTGCTGAGTTGATACACGGCATCTCTTTCTTTTTCGCTTTCTTTGTTATTTCCTTCCTGCACATCGTGGTTGGTGAGCTTGCTCCCAAATCTATGGCGATACGCATGCCAGAGCGAGTCTCTTTGTGGACAGCGCCAGCCCTTTATGCGTTTTACTGGGCCATGTACCCTGCTATCTGGACGCTGAACTTCAGTTCCAACAAGGTCTTGAAATGGATAGGCCTGAGTGCTGAACATGGTGGCGACGCCCATTATTCGCCCGAAGAACTCAAGCTCATCCTGCGCGGCAGCCATGGCGGTAAAAAAGAAACCCGCGATGAATGGAGCATCATGGCCCAGGTGCTGGACTTTGGTGGTCTGGAGATATCCGACCTGATGCGCCCCATCAATGAAGTCGTGGCCATGTACAAGGGTTCCAGTATTGAAGAAAACATGCAGACTGCAGCGCGCAACCGCTTCAGCCGTTATCCCTATTTCGATGAAGATGAAGAAACCGTGCTCGGCATGCTGCATTTGAAAGACCTGTTCCTGGCGCAGCAGGCAGGCAAGCCTCTGGATGACCTGAGCAAGCATTTGCGTCAGGTTGAATTTGTGCCGCCTACCATGCCGGCGCTGGAGTTGTTCCGCCGTTTCCGCAAAGGTGCACCACATTTCGCCATCGTTGGCGTGCGTGGCAGCAAGCCAGTCGGCTTTTTGACGCTGGATAATTTGCTGAGTGCCCTGGTAGGCCAGATACGCGACGAGTTCCGTCAAAATGAAAATGACTGGACCTCGCTGGATGACGGGACACTGATAGGCAAGGGTAGCCTGCCCCTGTTCACGCTGGGCAGCGCCCTGGGCTTTGACGTGGACAGTGATGAGGTCGAATCCATAGGCGGCCTGATCATGCATAAACTCGGTGACTTGCCGGTTGAAGGGCAAAAAGTTGAATTCGAACGCTTTGATGCGGTCGTCAAGAAAATGAATGGTCCACGTATTATCCTGGTCAGGATACATCCCAAAGCTGAGGCATAAGGAACACATCAGCAAAGCTGTGCACAGAAATAATGCAATTGGTGATTGCATGACAGGAAACTTGTTTTAGAATGGCTACTTAACCCTACTAGCAGTAATGTTTTATTGCCTGGTATAGAAAGTGCTGATCCCATGACTTCTCAGAACAGCTTGTCCAAATATGCACGGAGCTTCTGGCTTACGCTTGTGGTATTCGCTGTCTTTACCCTGGTCTTTGGCTGGTATGTCTATGCCGAGAAAGCTGTAGATCAACTCAATGAGTTGCGTTACGAGTCGCATATCCTGTCCATGGAATTACAGGAGAGTTCAGAGGACCTGACGCGCCTGGTACGCGCCTATGTCGTCACTGGCGATCCGGACTACAAGCGCTATTATCAACAAGTACTTGATGTACGTAATGGCAAGCTGCCACGACCTGCACTGGGCAAGAATTTGTTCTGGGATCTGGTTCCGGCAAGTCAAACGCAGACCAAGGATGATGTCAGCAAGCGGAATGACTTTGCCGGTCTGCGTATCCCGTTATTGGACCTGATAAAAAAGATGGGTATCAGCAAGGAAGAATTCACACTCCTTGAGCAGGCAAAGGCAAATTCCGACGCCCTTACTGCAATCGAATTCAAGGCAATGGATTTGATAGAAAACCCTGTTCAGGATATTAAGCTAGTCAGAGCCCAGGCCAGTCATCTTCTGTATGATGAACAATATCGCGCAGCCAAACTGGCGATCTTGCAACCTATCGCGCAAGCACGTCATTTGATGGAAGAGCGCGGACTGGTTCTGGTAGAAGAGGCTGCCCAGTTTGCCATGCGTGTGCGCATGCTGTTCATCTTTGTTGGTATTCTGCTAGTTGGCATGCTGTGGCGCGCCTATCGTTCCCTGAACATGAGCCTTGGCGGTTCCGTTCATGAAGTGTCCGCCACCCTGATAAATCTTGGCAAGGGAAATTTCACCACACCAGTAAACGTCAGACCCGGCATGGAAGTAAGCATCATGGGCTGGTTGGCAGTGACCCAGGCAAAACTGGCGGAGATAGATGCAGAACGCAATCAGGCGGCGCAAAAGAGCGAACGTCTGAGCAGGCTGTACAATGCGCTGAGCCAGTGTAATCAATCAATTTTGCGCTCGGAAAACAGGGGTGATTTGCTGCCACGTATCTGTGAAGATGCGGTGACCATAGGTGGCTTAAGAATGGCCTGGATAGGTCTGGTGGATGAGGGCACAGAGGTGCTAAGGCCGGTCGCTTCATTTGGCGCTGGTTCCAGCTATCTGGATGGTTTGCATATATCTGTGCACCCCGGCGATGTCACCGCTCAGGGCCCCAGTGCCCATGCATATCTGCACAAGCAGCCTTATTGGTGCCAGGATTTTTTACATGACGAGCGTACTGTGCTCTGGCATGAGCGCGGAGCAGCCCAAGGCTGGCGCGCTTCTGCTGCCCTGCCTTTGCTTAAAAATGGCAACGTAGTCGGGACGTTCAATTTGTATTCTGGACATGAAAACGCATTTGACGATGCAGTGCAGGATTTGCTGATGGAATTTGCCATTGATGTCAGCCATGTCCTGAACCGTTTCGAACTTGAAGATGCGCGCCAGCATGCCTTGCAGATGGAAGAATTACGCAGCTATATGCTGGAGAGAATTACTGCCAGCACCACGCAAAAAGAATTATTCCTTGATGTCGTTCTGAAGGTTGAATCCTTATTACCCGATTGCCTGTGCACCATCATGTTGCTTGATAAGGATGGCATGCATCTGCGCACAGGTGCAGCCCCCAGCCTGCCTGAGGCGTTTACCAGAGCCATAGAGGGTGAATCTATAGGCCCGGGAGTGGGTTCATGTGGCAATACCCTTTCCACTGGTGAGCGTACGGTAGTTACTGATATCTCTACCCATGTCTATTGGCGCGATTACCGCGAGTTGGCAGAACAGTTTGATTTGCGTTCCTGCTGGTCTGAGCCGATACGTTCTGCCGAACGCAGGGTGATAGGCGCATTCGCCATTTACCACCATCAGCCATCGGTGCCAGATACCTTCTCCCTTAACTTGCTGGAGATGGCCGCCAACCTGATCGCCATAGGCATGGAACGCAAACAATCTGAAGAAAGTTTGTACAAGCTCTCCCAGGCCGTTGAGCAAAGCTCGAATGCCATTGTGATTACTGATATGGCAGTCAATATTGAATATGCCAATGCGGCTTACCTGAAAAATGCCGGCAAGGAGCTCAAAGAAGTCGTAGGCCACAAGCCCAGCATCATGCGCTCAGGTAGAACACCACCAGAAGTATATGCCGACATGTGGCAGCAACTGGGACGTGGTGAAAACTGGAAGGGCGAGCTGATCAATCGCTATGCCGATGGCCTGGATCATACTGATCTGGCACATATCTCACCTATCAGGAATAGCGAAGGTGTGGTCACGCATTTCCTGTCGATACAGGAAGATATCAGCGATAAAAAACGTACCGAAGAGCGCATCAAATATCTGGCGCATTATGACGCGCTGACTGGCTTGCCCAACCGCACGCTGTTGGATGAACTGGCGCGTTATGCATTGAGCCTGGCTGAACGCAGCCAGGATGCACTGGCCGTGATCTTTTTTGATCTTGACCATTTCAAGGACATTAACGACACCCTCGGTCATAGTCTCGGTGACATCCTGCTGGTAGAGTTGGCTAAGCGACTGGTGGCTGCCATGCGCGAGAATGATACGATTTCGCGCCTGGGTGGTGATGAATTTATCTTGCTGTTAACCGGTGTCGATGAGCACAGGGTGGAGCAAGTCGTGCAAAAACTCATGCAGGTTGTGAATACACCATTTCACCTCGGTGAATATGATCTGAACGTGACAGCATCCATGGGTATCGCGATTTATCCGAATGATGGCAAAGACCTCGAAACCTTGTCGCGCAATGCTGATGCTGCCATGTACAGGGCCAAGCGTGAGGGCCGTAATTCCTACCGCTTCTTTACCCAGGAAATGCAGGAGCGCTCCACCCGTCACCTGGAACTGGTGAATGCCTTGCGGCAAGCACTGGAGAAGCAGCAATTCCAGTTGCATTTTCAGCCGCAGCTCTCCATGCAAACCGGCCATGTGCAGGGGGCAGAAGCATTGCTGCGCTGGCACCATCCTATGCTGGGCCATGTATCACCAGCAGAATTTATTCCCGTGGCAGAAGACAGCGGTTTGATTTTGCCCATAGGTGAATGGGTTTTGCGAACAGCGGTAAAACAATGGAAGCAATGGCAGGCCAGTGGCTTGCCAGACTTGCTGATTGCGGTAAACCTGTCAGCAGTCCAGTTCCGCCATCATGATTTGCCTGCACTGGTGACACGCATATTGCAAGAGGCTGACATGCCCCCGGCATGCCTGGAACTGGAATTGACAGAAGGCGTAGCCATGCATGACCCGCAAGGGGCCATAGCCGTCATGAACAATCTGCATGAGCGCGGCGTACGCATGTCTATTGATGATTTTGGTACTGGTTATTCTTCACTCAGTTACCTCAAGAAATTCAAGGTCTACAAATTAAAAATAGACCAGAGTTTTGTGCGCGATATCACCAGCGACCCGGAAGACCGCGCCATTGTCAGCGCCGTCATCAGCATGGCCAAGAGCCTGGGTTTGCTGACAATAGCCGAAGGTGTGGAAACTGCAGAACAACTGGAATTTTTGCGGCAACAGAAATGTGATGAAGTGCAGGGCTATTATTATTCACGGCCTTTGCCTGCAGAGGAGTTTGCAGATTTTTTCAGGAATAGTCTGAAATAGGACTTACGCAAAACCGCCCAAAGCATTGAAACTCCTCTCCTGGGAGCCGTGTACTCAAGACTGTCTTCGTCGCTGCGGTGTAGTCGGTGTTCAGGCAGCATGTTGACTGCCGATGTAAGGAACTTCCCTTGCAAGGGAAGTTTCCTTCAGCGATTGTCTTGTCGGGACAATTTTGCCTAAGTCCCATGAAATAATTTTGAGTCGGTTTTGAGTTGAATTCACCGCGTCAATCACCAAAACAAATTCCTATATCCCTGCCTGTTTGCAGCGTATCGCTATCCATGGGCACGGCTTTCATGCGGCCTGCCACTTCTTCCAACGCAACATAATTCACATTCGGAAAAGCCAGCGCCACCATGATGCCGGAATGACCTTCGTCAAGCGCACGTACGGCAGCCGCGCCAAAGCGCATGGCAGATAAACGGTCAAAAGCTGTTGGGCTGCCGCCACGCAATAAGTGACCAAGTACAACGGCACGCGCTTCCTTGCCTGTCAGTGCCTGTAAATCATGTGCCAGTTGCTCTCCTACACCACCCAGTCTTTCTACATAACCACTACCAGCTGTCGCTTGTACCAGATGCTGCCCACCGACAGGCAGGGCCCCCTCGGCTGCCAGCACAATGGAATAGTTGCGGCCATTGGCGTCACGATTACGTATCATGGCTGCAATTTTCTCTATGTCATACGGTATCTCTGGTATGACTATCGCATGCGCATTGGCTGCTATGCCAGAATGCAGGGCGATCCAGCCTGCATAGCGTCCCATGACTTCCACCACCATGATGCGCTGATGGCTTTCTGCCGTGCTATGCAAGCGATCCACGCATTCAGTGGCAAACGAGACGGCAGTGTCGAAACCAAAGGTGGTAAAGGTTTTGTCGAGGTCATTGTCGATGGTCTTGGGTACACCCACCACACGCAAGCCTTGCAGGTGCAGGGCATTGGCTATGGTCAGCGTGCCGTCGCCGCCTATGCAGACTAGGGCATCGATACCCATTTGCTTCAGGTGACGGTGTATGTCGGCGCTACGATCTAATTCCTGCACGCTGCCATCAGGCATGGTCGTGGCAAAGCGCAGCGGATTACCATGATTGGTGGTGCCCAGTATGGTGCCACCCAGATGGCCTATGCCGCGTACCTGGTCCACCGTCAGCCGTGCTACCCCGTTGTGCGGATAACGTTCAGGCAGCAGGATGCCATTGAAGCCTTCGCGTATGCCATAGCATTCCCAGCTGCGCAGTTCGGCGGCCAGTACCACGGAACGTATGACCGCATTCAGCCCCGGGGCGTCGCCGCCGCCGGTGCTGATGGCAATGCGCTTGATACTTGCAGACATGCTCAGCCTGTCTAAATGAGTTAACGACGGATGTGGTTAATTGTAGGGGATGTATTCAATACCGTGTGAAATTTGTCCTATGACCTGGGCGATGTTTTCTGTACTCTCACTGAAACTGGCCAGTATGTCCGGACGTGTCATGCCTGCACTGATGCGGCCATTCCAGTAATCAAAACCTGCCTGGTCCGGGTTGCGGTGCAAGACATTGTTATACATTGCCGTCAGGAAGGCATTATCTGAAATATTGGCACCATACATTTGCTTGAATTCAGCCGAATTGACAAAGCCGGCAGCAACATGGTTGAGGTTTTCTGCACCTTTGTCGAGCTGGCCTATCCAGTAGCCAAGACCTGCCTTGTCCGGTGTACGGTTAAATGCAGCCTGGTACAGGCGATAAGCCTGGCCTGCATTGCCATCCAGGTCGAGTGCGACCATCTTGTCTGAAAACTGTATTCTCTCGATATTGCTGAGGTTGCTGACCTGGCCGGAAATATTCGTGCCTGTCTTGGTCACGGTCATGCTAAAGCCACTGGCTGTCTTGTTGATGGAAAAAGCGCCGCCTTCGACTGCAGTATAGAGCGTATCAAAACCTGCACCGCCATCAAAATTGTCATTGCCAAAACCATAGACGAAAGTTTCATTGCCTGCCGTACCTGACCAGTTATCGTTACCCTGCAATAATTTGCCCAGGCGCTGATCCAGTGGAAGGCTGAGGTCGGAAGCCTGGATCTGGTAGTTCAGGTTGCTCAGGGTCAGCTGGTCTACTCCATTTGCCCCTGTCGTCGTGAATGAAGTCAGCGTGCCACCGGTCGGCATGACAGTATTTGGGTCTTGATACACCAGGTTGATACCTGTCCATTCTATGGTGGTGGTCAGGCCTTTGTAGTAACCGCCATTGGGGCCGGTAGAAATATTGCTGGAAGGTTCTGTCGTGTAAGTGATGAGCATGCCACGTTGCGTAACTTTGATATTCGCCATGGGTATCCTGTCAGGTTTTGTCGGTAGAAAGTCGGTGCAAAGTCTTTGCATATTGCACAACAATAATTATTCTACTTGAAAATAATTGACATTCATGCATTGCAACAATTTGATACAGAATCAAATTGCGATGATCTTTAAATACGTTCTCTTCAAAGACCATTCACTGGAATTTTCAGGTAGTGAATACCATTCGTTTCAGCTGCAGGCAGGGATCCTGCGCGTATGTTGACTTGTATGGCCGGTATCAGCAGGTAGGGCATTTCCAGCCCGGCATCACGCTTGCTTCTCATGGCTACAAAATCGGCTTCTGCGACGCCATCGCGTACATGGATATTTTCATTTTTCTGATTGGCGACCGTGGTGTGCGTACAGACTTCTCGTCCGGCAGGTGGGTAATCATGACAAAGGAATAGCCGCGTTTCTGGTGGGTAGGACAGGAGTTTTTGTATGGAGTGATATAACTGCGTGGCATTACCGCCGGGGAAGTCGCAGCGTGCCGTACCGACGTCTGGCATGAACAGGGTGTCACCAACAAAAATGCTGTCACCTATCAGGTAAGCCATGTCAGCGGATGTATGACCTGGTACATACAAAGCCACTGCCTTTAATTCACCAATGAAAAATTCCGCATCTGCAGCAAACAGCACGTCAAACTGTGAACCATTCACGGGAAATTCTGCTTCGAGATTGAAAAGGGTTTTGAATACTTTTTGCACTGCACCGATTTGCTCGCCTATGGCGATTTGTCCGCCTGCTTTTTCTTTCAGATACTGGGCACCCGACAAATGATCGGCATGGGCATGGGTTTCCAGCAGCCATTGCAACGTCAAGTTATTCGACGCAAGAAATTCCAATACCAGGTCGGCAGATTTGCTCGTGGTGCGCCCTGACTTGGGTTCATAATTCAGTACCGGATCAATAACCGCAGCATGACCGCCAGGCGCATCAAATACGATATGGGTGGCGGTACAGGTTTGCGTATCGAAGAAACTGTGTACGTGAGGCTTGGTGTCTGGATTCATGATGAACTCGCGCATGGCGATGAAATGAGTTCTCGAATAATAACAAAAATGTTGCTGATTTTGACATCCGAAATGCGAGTGCCACATTAAGCCTGGTTTCACACTCGACGTGAAGGCTAGCCAGGAATACTATAGTGGACTTTTGTAGTTAAAACAGAATGCCTTCCGCTTGCGCGACGATGATGGCTGCGATGCAAATGCTCGCGATAGCGCCACTATCGCTTTGCTTTGCATCTTGCCCTAATCGCCGGGCAAGCGTCTTTCACTTCTGTTTTAACTACAATAGTCCACTAGCATATTTTTTAATCCAGGCTTTCGATATGTTCCTCTCTGCAGCAGAACTTGTAGTGGCTCTCATCGGTGCCTTGGTCGGTCTCATCATGGGTCTGACCGGGGCTGGCGGCGGCATACTGGCAGTGCCTGCGCTGGTGTATACCCAGGGTTTCAGCATGCAGCAAGCCATGCCCATGGCCTTGCTGGCCGTCAGCAGTGCCGCCATGATAGGCGCGATTGAGGGACTGGTACGCAAGCTGGTACGTTACCGTGCTGCCATCCTGATGGCAGTTGCGGGTAGCCTGCCTACCCTGCTGGGCGTACAAGTTGCACAGCGCATGTCGCAGCAATGGCTGATGCTGGTGTTTGCCATGATACTGGGTGTGGTGGCTGTGAGACTGTTTGTGCAATTGCGTTCACCTGACTGTGATGACGACAAGCGTGCTGCCATGGCGCGTATCAATAGTAGTACCGGTCGCTTTGAATGGTCTTTCAAGACCGGGGCAGTGATTGCCGGCATAGGTGCGGTTTCCGGCTTCATGACAGGTTTGCTGGGTGTGGGCGGTGGCTTTGTCATTGTCCCCATGCTCAGGCATTACACTAATGCCAGCATGCATGTGGCAGTGGCGACTTCGCTGCTGGTGGTCAGCATCGTTGGTTCCATGGGGGTGGGATCAGCCCTGTTGAGTGGTGCACATTTGCCGGTCTTGCTGTCAGCCATGTTTGTGGCGACTACGGTAGCCGGTATGTTGCTGGCCAGGCGCATAGCCCTGCAATTGCCGCAGCAAAAGGTACAAATGATTTTTGTCGTTGTGCTGGTATGTGTGGCAGCCAGCCTGGTCTATCGTGCTATGGCTTAGTTGAGACTGCGGCTGCTGCCATTCAATATGGCAGCCTGCGATTCCAGTTGTCGGGCCACGTTGCCGCACACCAGGTCACACAGGGCGTAAATCGATTCGTCAGCGATATGGTAATACACAGAAGTACCGCGTCCTTCGCGTGCCACCAGGCCATGCTTGGCCAAGGTAGACAGATGGCGTGAGACATTCGCCTGAGAGCAGGCGCAACGCTCGGCCAGTTCGCCGACATTGTGTTCTTTTTCGCGCAGGCAATTCAGGATACGCAAGCGGGTAGGCTCAGCGAGCGCCGAAAAATAATGGGCAATCTGTATCAAAGCCTGATCAGATAATCCGTCCATAACAGTCAATGTAGTAGTGGGAATGTTTCTATCATACCCCTAGTCGGGATGATTGCACATGCTTAATTTACTATTTGCGTAATTGCGCAAATAAGAATATTATATTTTTGCGGCATGTGTGAAAAGCATCTGCGAAAAACCTGCTATCCATGCCACCAACTGTCATTCATGAATCCAGAACCTTTGATTACTCCGTGATGAAGCAAGTGCTTACTTTATTAATTATTCTGTTTGCAGCAGCAAGCGCGGCTGTCGCTACGTCTGCAGCAGAGCTGGAGGTGGCTGCGGTCAGGTCCAGCAATGCAGCCAGCCAGATTACAACAGATGGCGTGGTCGAAGCCGTCAGGCAGACGATTATCGCTGCCCAGGTATCGGGTGCGATCACAAATTTACCGGTCAAGGCTGGCGACAGCATGAAGGCCGGGCAAATGCTGGTGCGTATTGATGGTCGCGCCGCCAGCCAGCAGGCGCATGCCAGCCAGGCGCAGGTCGAAGCAGCGCGAGCGGCCTTGCAGGTGGCAAGCAAAGACTATGAACGGCAAAAGCAGTTGTTTGCGCGTCTATACATCAGTCAGGCGCAACTCGACAGAGCTGAAGCACAATTCAAATCAGCTACCGCTGATGCCAATGCCCAAATAGCCCAGGCTGGCGCGGTGCAGACGCAATCGGGGTTTTATACATTGACTGCACCGTATGCCGGTCGCATTGCCGACGTCTTTATCAGTCAGGGTGACATGGTCACACCAGGCAAGGCCTTGATGGCGGTATATGATCCCGCAGCCCTGCGCGTGACAGCCACACTGCCAGAAGCCCATCTCGCCAGCCTTGCGCAAGGCCAGAGCATTACGGTGGAGATACCGGCTTTGCCAGCCGCGCAAGGCATCATCAAACTCAATAAATTTACCATCTTGCCTGTGACCGATGCCAGTACGCACACCGTGCAACTGCGCCTGGATTTGCCAGCTGTGCATGGACTGGCACCCGGTATGTTTGCGCGTCTGCAATTACCAGTACAAGCCGCACAAACTGGACATGCCCTGGGCAAGGATGATGCCGCACGCCTGTATGTACCTGTCAGAGCAGTAGTGCGCCGTGCAGAGTTGCATGCTGTGTATGTCGTCAATTCGCAGGGCAAGCCAATGCTCAGGCAGATCAAGCCTGGCCCCGTCATTGGTAGTGAGCAAGAAGTGCTGGCTGGTGTTGCCGCAGGTGAAAAAGTGATGCTCAATCCTCTGGCCGCAGCCCAGTCACGCTGAGGATATGCCATGGCAAAACAATTGGGATATTCTGGCCGCATCGCCAAATTTTTTCAGACGGCACAAATCACGCCCCTGCTGGCGCTGGTGGCATTTTTACTTGGCGTATTTGCCGTCATCGTCACGCCGCGTGAAGAAGAACCGCAAATCAATGTGACGATGGCGAATGTGCTGATCCCCTTTCCCGGTGCATCGGTGAAACAGGTGGAGCAACAAGTGGCAATACCGGCAGAACAGGTGCTGGGACAAATCGCCAATGTCGAACATGTAATGTCGGTATCGCGGCCAGGCATGGCGATTATGACTGTGCAATTTGAAGTTGGTATACCGCGTACTGAAGCACTGGTGCGTTTGTACGATGTGGTCCACAGTAATCGCGACTGGTTGCCCGCCAAACTGGGCGTGCTGGAAGCCATCGTCAAACCCAGGGGCATTGATGATGCACCCATCGTCGCCCTGACTTTATGGAGCAAAAATCCGCAGACCGCAGCCTATGACCTGGAGCGTGTTGCCCACAGCATGGAAGCTGAACTCAAGCGCGTAAAAGGCACGCGTGAAGTAAGCACTACAGGTGGCCCCGGCCACGCCATCAACATAGAACTTGATCCGGCCAGGATGGCAGCGAATGGCTTGACAGTGGCTGACCTGCAAAGCAGTTTGCAAGCTGTTAACCTGGGTTTGCCTGTCGGTGAGTTGACGCGTGCCAATCAAAGCATTGTTATCGATGCCGGGCCATTTTTGCATGATGCACAAGCCGTGACTGAAGTAGTGGTTGGCGTCAAGGCTGGCAAACCCATTTTCATGGGGGATGTGGCAAAAGTCGTGGATGGCGCGTTGCCCGTGAGCTCTTATGTCTGGCATGGTTTGGCAGGTAAAGATGCTGCGGAATATCCAGCCGTCACCATTGCCATCAGCAAGCAGCCGGGCCAGAATGCAGTCGCCGTTGCTGACGCTATCAAACAGCGCGTGGCAGAACTGCGTAATACCGTCATACCCGAAGGTATGGAAGTCAGCATGACGCGCAATTACGGTCAGACAGCTGACGACAAGGCAAAAAAACTCATACAGAAATTATTGTTTGCAACTGCCTCCGTGGTGGCCCTGGTATTTATTGCCTTGGGGCGGCGTGAAGCAGCCATCGTCGGCACAGCAGTGATGTTGACTTTAACAGTGACCCTGTTTGCCTCCTGGGCCTGCGGTTTTACGCTGAACCGCGTATCCCTGTTTGCTCTGATTTTTTCCATAGGCATACTGGTCGATGATGCGATTGTCGTGGTTGAAAATATACACAGGCATCAGGCGCTGTGCCCGGATAAGTCGCTGACAGAAATCATACCCGGCGCGGTTGATGAAGTCGGTGGCCCCACGATACTGGCAACGCTGACTGTGATTGCGGCATTATTGCCCATGGCCTTTGTCAGCGGCCTCATGGGGCCGTATATGAGCCCCATCCCCATCAACGCCAGCATGGGCATGTTGCTGTCGCTGGCGATAGCCTTCATTGTCACGCCATGGCTGGCACGTATCTGGATGAAGCATGGTAACAATGTGCATGAAAGTGAATTGCAGAAAAAAATTGGCAGTATTTTTAAATGCATGTTTCGTCCCCTCCTTGATGAGCGCAAGGGACGATGGAATGGCTGGAAGCTGACGCTGTTTATCGTTGCTCTGATTGCCATGTCCATCATCTTGCCGGTACTTGGCTGGGTACAATTGAAGATGCTGCCCTTTGATAATAAATCAGAGTTTCAAGTCGTGGTCGATATGCCTGCTGGTACGCCAGTAGAAAAAACTGCAGCTGTCTTGCGCGAACTTGGTGCTTACTTGTCCAAAGTGCCGGAAGTGGCTGACTATCAGGCTTATGCAGGTATAGCCGCACCCATTAATTTCAATGGCCTGGTGCGTCAGTATTATCTGCGTTCTGGTGGCAATGTCGGTGACCTGCAAGTCAATCTGGTGGACAAGCAGCATCGCAGCGAGCAAAGCCATGCCATCGCCAGCCGCTTGCGTCCTGCACTGCAGGCAATTGGTCAGCGATTTTCTGCCAATGTCAAAGTGGTGGAGGTACCTCCCGGCCCGCCAGTGCAGGCAGCCATCGTTGCAGAAATTTATGGCCCCACAGATGAGGGCAGGCAGCAAGTCGCCCGTGCTGTACGTGCAGTATTCAACAAGACTGCCGGTGTGGTGGATGTTGATGACAGCAGCATTATCAACGCGCCGCGCAAGGTCTTGCTGATAGACCAGCGCAAGGCTGCAGTACTGGGCATCAGTCAGACAGCCATAGTAACAACCCTGCGCGCTGGTTTGCATGGTGATGCGGCCAGCTATCTGCATGATGAAAGCAAATATGCGACCGCCATACAATTGCAATTGCCGGTCACTGAACAAGGCAGTCTGGAAAGCCTGTTGAGCCTGGGTCTCAGATCAGCGCAAGGCAAGCTGGTACCGGTGCGTGAGCTGGTGAATATCTCGGACACCTTGCGCGAGCAGCCGGTGTTTCACAAAGATGGCCTGGCAGTCAATTATGTCATCGCTGACATGGCAGGCAAGATAGACAGCCCGCTATACGGCATGTTTGCGATGCGCAGCGACATCGGAAACATTATTGCTCCCGATGGTGGCAAGCTGCATGAGTTTTTCATCCATGCCCCATCCGACCCTTACCGCGGCTTCAGTCTGAAATGGGATGGCGAATGGAAGATTACTTATGAAACTTTCCGCGACATGGGGGCAGCCTATGGCGTAGGTCTGATACTGATTTACTTGCTGGTAGTGGCGCAATTTGGTTCTTACCTGACACCGCTGATCATCATGGTACCAATACCTCTGACCATCATCGGCGTCATGCCGAGTCATGCACTGCTGGGTGCGCAATACACCGCCACCAGCATGATAGGCATGATCGCCCTGGCAGGCATCATTGTCAGGAATTCTATCTTGCTGGTGGATTTTATCCATGTGCAGGTGGCTGCAGGCATGGCGTTCAAGGATGCGATAGTCAGCTCTGCCATCACACGTGCACAACCTATTGCATTAACCGGATTTGCCGCCATGCTGGGTGCTTTCTTTATCCTCGATGACCCCATCTTCAATGGTCTGGCGATCTCACTGATTTTCGGCATCCTGGTGTCTACCCTGCTGACATTGATAGTGATACCGCTGCTGTATTACCACGTTTATAAAAACTATCCTGAATACCAACAAGGAGCTTCATCATGACTAGCTGGCAGATTGTCCGTATCGTTGCAGGTTGCTTTATTCTTTTAAGCCTCGCCTTGGGTATACCAGGCAGTCCGCTGTTCGTGCATCAATGGTGGCTGGGCTTTACTGCCTTTGTCGGGATTAACTTATTGCAGAGTGGCATCACCAAATGGTGCCTGATGGAAGGTATTTTACGCAAGCTGGGCGTGCGTGCAGGCAACTGAAAAGCCTGCACTTAACCCTTGATAGAAAAATGAATGCGTGAATTTGGTGCAGCCAGTTTATCGCTTAATCGTCGCCCCGGGTCTTTGCGCCTGCCTTGCAGTTTGCGGGTATTTAATAAAATGGCTTGCTGTTTTTCACGGCGGTCGGCATTGCGCCGGTTTTCAACTTGACGGCGTTCTACCTCTGGCCAGGTGACTTCTTCACTGGCAGATTTACCATCTTGTGCTTGCCCATGTGCAACAGGTCGACGGTATTGGTTGGTGGCATGCGGCGTTTCTGCGGCTTGCTCAAAGATACGGAATACTTTTAGAGGAAACATGACATAAGTGCAGGAAATAAGGCTGTTCGCACTTAGAACGGTCAAATTGCCTAAAACTTTAGCAGCCCACTTTTACAGGCAGGCTCAAGCTCCAATAAAATTTCCAGAGTGAAATTTTTATACTGCTTATACTTTTAACTGGAAAGGTGTGAAATTGGTATCTTTGTCATAGTAATCTTCATTCTCTTTTCTCTTCAGGAAAGCGACTACTTTATAAGTTACGGGCGTCATGACGACTTCCCAACTGGTCTTCAAAATATATTGTGCGACCATGACCGTGATCAGCTGACTGTCTGACCAGATGCCGTAAAAGGCAATCACATAAAACAGGCTGGAATCAACAAACTCGCCGCAAATGGTCGAACCTATGGTACGCATCCACAGATGTTTGCCTTCCATTGCCACCTTCATCTTGGCCAGCACATAGCTATTCACAAAACTGCCACACCAGAATGCGGTGACTGATCCCAGGATAATTCTTGGTGTATTGCCAAATACCGCATTCAGGTGAGTCTGGTACTCGGTATTAAACGGGTCCGCCGCCGGTGTCAGTGCCAGTACGACGACTGACATGATGGCAGCAAACAGAACCGCACCAAAACCTGCCCAGATCACGCGGCGGTCACGTCCATAGCCATACACTTCAGTCAGTACATCACCAAAAATATAAGAGATAGGGAAAAACAGTACCCCGGCACCAAAAGTCACCGTTCCCACTATTGGCAGCGTCACCTGTGCAGCCTTGGCTGCACCGATGAGATTCGAGCATAACAACACAGTGACAAAGGCCGCCATAACAAAATCGTAATATTTATAACTGGCAAGTGGGCGTGTCATCAGATTCATCCTGGAGTGTGTTGCTGTATGTTGGTATGTTGCTATGCCATCAGGCAGAGCCTTAGCTTCAGCCATATTCCTGCACCCGGTTCAAACTTGTCAACCTTGACTCAGGTTTTTGTTGGAAAATAGACCAATACGGCATTTTGCTACAATGAGCTTAGTTCAGTTCAATCCGCTTTAAAGTGTTTACATGTGCGCAACCCCTATTACCGTTGATGTTCCAGTTGAGCAATTATGCATAGGCTTATATGTGCATCTGGATATTTCATGGCTGGAACATTCCTTTGCCCTTAATAGTTTCAAGATCAAGAGCCAGCAAGAGATCAATGCGATAAAGCAGTTGGGCCTGAAAACCATCAGGGTCAACCCGTCCAAATCTGATAATCGTCCCTTGCCGCCACAGCCAAAAACTGCAGAGGCAGTGGAGCCAGAACCGGCCATCGTGCACAGCCCGGAAGAACTGGCCCTGATTGCTGAAAAAAAAGCGCGCATAGATCGCTTGATCAAGGAGCGCAACGCCATCGCCCAATGCGAAAAGCAACTGCTGAAGGCTGCCAATACCCTCAAAAATATTACCAAGAACCTGTTCTCTCGCCCGCAGGAATCTGTGCGCGAAGCTGAGCAACTGGTGCAGCAAATGCTGGACTCTTTGCTGGTCGACAAAGACATCGCCATCCATCTTATGAACGACAAGATAGTCGGCGAAGAAGCCTATTATCATTCCCTTAATGTCGCAGTACTGACCATGATGCTGGCAAAAGAATTATCCTTTCCGGCGGACGACATCAAGCAATTGGGCATGGGCTGCATGTTCCACGACATAGGTAAAGTTGAGATCCCTGACCGTATCGTCAACAAGACTTTTGCACTGACCAAGGCAGAACAAAATCTCTTGCAGATGCATAGCCACTATGGCCAGCAGATTGCCGAAAAACTGAACCTGCCGAAAGGCGTGACCGAGATCATCGCGCAGCACCATGAGCTGGCTGATGGCAGTGGTTATCCGCAACAACTCAAAGCTGAGCGTATCTCACCGCTGGCACGCATCGTTGCCATCACCAATGCCTACGATAATCTGTGCAACAAGCCCAACCCTGCCGATTCGCTCAGTCCGTATGAAGCCATGTCCTATATGTTTGCCCATCAGCGCAAGCAATTCGATGCAACGGCACTGAACCTGTTCATACGCTGCATGGGTGTCTATCCGCCAGGTACCATCGTCAAGCTCAGTGACGGTACTTTTGGCATGGTGGTGGGCGTCAATTCCAGCAAGCCTTTGCGCCCCAGCGTATTGATCTATGACCCAAGCGTACCCAAGTCCGAAGCCATCATCCTTGACCTGATACACGAACCCATACTCGACATCACTGCCAGCCTCAAGCCCGGCCAGCTGTCGCCAGAAGTGTATGAATACCTGAGCCCGCGCAAGCGCATGACTTATTTCTTTGATACGCAAAAGGCAGAAAACCTGAAGCGCCCATAAATATAAGGGTTTAACTGGTTTGCCGCGGCAGCGATGCAATCAAATCCGCAAAGCGCTGCCCCTGTATCATGATATGGCCGCGCAATAAATTCGCGGTCAGTTCTGCCTCACCTTGCAAGATGGCCTGCACCACCTGGTCATGCTCATTAAAGGAATTGGCAACGCGGTCACGCACGCGCAGTTGCAGGCGGCGGTAAGGCCGCAGGCGGCGGTGCAGGTTAATTGCCTGCGTTTCCAGAAAATCATTGTGGCTACCGCGATAAATCAGGTAGTGAAAAACTTCATTCTTGTAAAAGTATTCGTCCGGATCTTCAGCATCACGCGCCTCTTTGCAGGCTTCATGGGCAGTTTTTAAATCTGCCTGTTCCTGCTTCGACATGCGACGCGCGGCCATACGGCCACACATGGCTTCGAACTCTGCCATGACTTCAAACATTTCCACTAGTTGTTGCGGGCTGATGGTGGCGACCTGTGCACCGCGCCGAGGGCGCATTTCTATGATGCCCATGGACGCCAGTTGTATCAGCGCCTCCCGTATCGGGGTGCGGGATACGCCAAAGCGTTCTGCCAGTTCGGTTTCATCGAGGTGATGACCTGGCTGAAGTTGTCCTGTTGCTATCAATTCTTCTATTTCTTCTCGCAGGCTGGCTGAGCGGTTTTTCATTTTTCTTGTGTATCTAATTAATTCGTAAGTCTAGTATATATTCAAGTTGACTTTGAATGCAAAATAGTCGATCTTGTATACAATAATTTTAATAAGGCATACAAAGCGCAATTGTCAGCGGGATATGCAAAGAGAAAAAGGCAGGGCAAAACCTTGTCAAAAAGAGATGTCTCATCCATAAAACCTTAGGAGTAATCATGTCGCAATTGAAGAGAAGAACAGTCTTGCAAGCTTTAAGCCTGGCACCAATGGCAGCGACATGGTCGCCATCCTGGGCACAAAGTACAGCCCTGAAAATTTCCCACCAATTTCCTGGCGGCACGCTGGAAGAAGGTGATTTTCGTGACCGCCTCTGTCGCATGTTTGCCGCAGAAGTACAAAAACGCACGAGTGGCAGCCTGAAGTTTGAGGTCTACCCCGGTTCCTCACTGATGAAGACCAATGCGCAATTCTCTTCCATGCGCAAGGGCGCGCTGGATCTGTCACTGGTACCCTTGTCGTATGCTGGGGGGGAAGTACCAGAAGTGAATATCGGCCTCATGCCCGGCCTGGTACCATCCTATGAAGTGGGTGCTGCCTGGAAGAATGCCGAAGTCGGCAGGGAACTCAATAAACTCTTGCTGGACAAGGGCATCGTCGTTGTCAGCTGGATCTGGCAGGCTGGTGGCGTGGCATCACGCACCAAGGCGGTAGTTGACCCGGATGATGTCAAGGGCATGAAGATACGCGGTGGTTCGCGTGAAGTGGATCTGGTGTTGAAGGCCGCCGGTGCTGCTGTAGTTTCGTTGCCGTCAAACGAAATCTATGCCGCCATGCAAACCGGTGCGATGGAAGCCGCCATGACTTCATCGACTTCACTGATCTCTTTCCGCCTGGAAGAAGTATCGAAATTCCTGACCAGTGGCCGTGGCCAAAGTTACTGGTATATGTTTGAACCACTGATGATGTCGAAAGTGATTTTCGACAAGCTGTCCAAAGATCAGCAAAACACCATCATGACCGTGGGTGCAGAACTGGAAGCCTTTGCCATCAAGGCAGCCAAACAAGATGATATTGCTGTTGCCACTGTCTATGAAAAGAAAGGCGCCAAGGTAGTTGACCTGAACGCTGCCACCGTCAAGAAGTGGCAGGCAATCGCCCGCACGACGGCGTGGAAAGACTATGCCGACAAAAATGAAAACTGCGCCAAATTACTGAAGCTGGCGGAGAAATTATTATGAGTCATGGCTTTGAAATGGCAACTCCTAAAGGGCCTCCAGTTCCGGACCATCCCTTTGTAGCCCGGTTGGCAAAAGTACTGGAATGGATCAACAAAGCCATCGTGCGTATTTCCATGTTCGCCATGTTGTTGACGGCCTTCATCCTTACTTATTCTGTCGTCACGCGTTACCTGTTCAAGATACCGACAGACTGGCAAGATGAAGCTTCAGTCTTCATGCTAATAGGCGTGACTTTCTTTTCTGCGGCTTACGTACAATCCTATCGTGGCCATATAGGTATAGAGGTCTTGTCTTCCATCCTGCCCCCGGCAGTCAACCGCTTTCGTCTGTTACTGGTGGATATTATCAGTGCGACGTTTTGCCTGTTCTTTTCATGGAAATCCTGGACGCTGTTCCATGAAGCCTGGGTGGATGGGCAAACTACCTCGTCCACATTTGCACCACCCTTGTGGATACCCTATGCCATGATGGCAACCGGCATGACCCTGTTGTCGCTGCAAATCCTGGTACAGATACTGGCTGCCGCCACCAATAAGAGGGGGCCAGCATGAGTCCGCTAACCCTCGGTGTTTTATATGGCATCGTCACCCTGGTCGTGATGTTTTCCGGCATGCCGATTGCCTTTGCCCTGGGTGTAGTGGCAACCGGCTTCATGTATTTTTTCATGCCTGCTGCTTCACTCGATACCATCACCCAGAACGTCTATGAAGAAATGGCATCGATCACCTTGTTGTCGATACCGTTATTCATTTTAAAAGGCGCGGCGATAGGTAAATCACCTGCCGGACGTGACCTGTATTCTGCCATCCATGCCTGGTTGCACAAGGTGCCGGGTGGCTTGGGTATTGCCAATGTCTTTGCCTGCGCCATGTTTGCGGCAATGGCAGGTTCTTCACCTGCGACCTGTTCTGCCATCGGCTCGGCAGGCATACCAGAAATGCGCAGGCGTGGTTATTCGCCCGGCTTTGCTGCTGGCATCATCGCCGCCGGTGGCACTCTGGGCATCTTGCTGCCGCCATCGATTACCATGATCCTGTATGCAGTTGCTGCCGAACAGTCGCTCGGACGTTTGTTCCTGGCTGGCATAGGTCCGGGTGTCTTGCTGGTGATTTTGTTTTCTGGCTATGCCGTCTACAGGGCACGCCGTGAGTATGCGATTGCGTACAAGGCGTACGAGCAGGGTGGTGTCAAATCAGCTTATCTGGAAGAAGAACATTTCACCCTCGCGCAAAAAGTCGAGATGCTGCCACGGGTTTTGCCCTTCGTTATCTTGCTCATTGGTGTCATGGTGGCTCTGTATGGAGGCTATGCCACGCCTTCAGAAACTGCAGGCCTGGGTGCTTTGTTGGCCATGGTGCTCATCGCGATTGTGTATGGCGTCTGGCGACCAAAAGATATTTCACCCTTCATCACCTCTACCATCAAAGAATCAACGATGCTGCTGTTCATCATAGGCATGTCGCTGCTATATTCTTATGTCATGAGTTATCTGCACATCAGCCAGTCGGCGGCGCAATGGGTGGTCGATCTGCACTTGAGTAGATGGATGTTGCTGACAGTGATTTTGCTGATGGTGGTGGTGTTCGGTTTCTTCTTGCCGCCAGTATCGATTATCCTGATGATGTGCCCCATCATCTTGCCGCCCTTGAAAGTGGCCGGGTTTGACCTGATCTGGTTTGGCGTGGTCATGACCATAGTCATGGAGATGGGTTTGATACATCCACCCGTGGGCTTGAATATTTTTGTCATCAAGAACATCGCACCTGATATACCTCTGAAGGACATAGTCTGGGGTGTCATGCCTTTTTTATTATTGATGCTGGTAGCCGTGATTTTGTTATGCGTATTCCCGCATATCGCCACTGCATTTCCTGATGCCTTGATGGGAGCGAAATAATGACCGCAGCCGGTCGCTGGAATACCTTGCAAACCAACCGTCAGCAGCGCCTGCAAAGAGCAACTGCAGTGTTGGGCAATGATTTACAGGGCAAACTATTTCCGCAGCAGCGCATAGGCGACTGTCTGTATGCGGTACTGGAAACAGGCGACCGGGTTTGCCTGGAAGGGAATAACCAGAAGCAGGCAGATTTCCTGGCCAAAGCACTCACTAAACTGGATGCGACACGTGTCCACGATTTGCACATGTTGCTATCCGTGCTGGCCTTGCCTGAACATCTGGATGTATTTGATAAGGGCATCGCCAGCAAGCTGGATTTCTCTTTCTCCGGCCCGCAGGCAGCACGCCTGGCCAAACTGGCTTCGGCTGGCAAATTGAATATCGGTGCCATCCATACCTACCTGGAATTGTATGCGCGCTATTTCGTTGACCTGACCCCGCGCGTGGCCCTGGTGGCAGCGCAATCGGCTGACCGCGCAGGCAATTTATATACTGGCCCTAATACCGAAGACACACCGACGATAGTCGAAGCTACGGCATTCAAGTCCGGCATTGTGATTGCCCAGGTGAATGAAATAGTTGATGTCTTGCCGCGTGTCGATATCCCGGCGGGCTGGGTGGATTTTGTCGTGCAGGCACCAACACCGCATTACATAGAACCCCTGTTCACCCGCGATCCGGCTTTGATCTCCGAGATACAGGTCTTGATGGCGATGATGGCCATCAAGGGCATCTATGCAGAATATGAAGTTAAACGCCTCAACCATGGCATAGGCTTTGATACCGCCGCCATAGAATTGCTCTTGCCCACCTATGCAGCATCGCTGGGTCTGAAAGGCAAGATCGCCAGCCACTGGGCGCTGAACCCGCATCCAGCTTTGATACCCGCGATAGAAGCGGGCTTTGTTGAATCCGTGCATTCCTTTGGTTCTGAACTGGGTATGGAAGACTATATCCGTGCCCGGCCTGACATTTTCTTTGTCGGTGCAGATGGCAGCATGCGCAGCAACCGTGCGCTCTCGCAAGCTGCAGGGCATTATGCCTGCGACATGTTCATAGGCTCCACTTTGCAAATTGATTTGCAGGGTAATTCATCAACAGCTACTTTGGGCCGCATCGCCGGTTTTGGTGGTGCGCCTAACATGGGCGCTGATGCACGAGGCCGCCGCCATGCCAGCCCGGCGTGGCTAAAGGCGGGCCGCGAAGCACGTGCAGGCAGCAATCAGATACCGCGCGGGCAAAAACTGGTGGTGCAAATGGTAGAGACTTTCCGCGAGCATATGCAACCCGCCTTTGTAGAAAAACTCGATGCCTGGCAACTGGCAGAGCAAGCGAAGATGGCGATCCCACCAGTGATGATTTATGGCGATGATGTCACCCACATCCTCACTGAAGAAGGCATCGCCAATCTTCTTTTATGTCGTAGTGAAGAAGAGCGCGAACAAGCCATACGTGGTGTCGCAGGTTACACGCCTGTCGGCCTGGCACGTGACAAACGCATGGTAGAAAACTTGCGCGACCGCGGCATCATTAAACGTGCAGAAGACCTGGGGATAGACAAGCGCATGGCCACACGTGATTTGCTGGCCGCAAAGAATATGAAAGACCTGGTGCGCGCATCCGGCGGCTTATATCAGCCACCTAAACGCTTCAGGAACTGGTAAGGATCATCATCATGGAAACTTTGGTATACCGCTTTGAACAAGGACAGCGCAAGCTGGGATCGGCGGCGCAACTGGTAGGCGTGGTCAGCTCAGGCAATCTTGAAGTGCTGGTGCAGTCGCTGGATTTGCAATCAGCCTGCGAGATAGAAATCAGCACGGCTGCTACTGGCTTTGGTGCGATCTGGCAAGCTGTCATGAATGACTTTAACCAGCGCTGGCAACTGGCCGATTGCCGCATCGCCATCAACGATATGGGGGCTACTCCCGCTGTCGTCAGCCTGCGCATGGATCAGGCCATAGAAGCCTGTCTGGAGCAAACCAAATGAGTAGCTATCTCGAAGCAACGGCCAGGCAAAGAGTGGCCGCACTGATCAGCGATTTCACAGAGTTTCTGCCACCCGCAAAAGAATGGACCAGCCCACATCTGCCGCAACTGAATGCACCGGTGTCATTTGATGATGGCGCCGTCATCGGTCGCGGCACTATCGATGGCAGGCAAGTCTATGTCGCCGCACAGGAAGGTGGCTTCATGGGGGGCGCAGTCGGTGAAGTGCATGGTGCCAAACTGGTAGGCCTCATGCGTGCTGCCGTCATCCACAAACCTGAGGCACTGGTCTTGCTGGCAGAGTCCGGCGGTGTGCGCCTGCATGAAGCCAATGCGGGCCTGATCGCCGTGTCAGAAGTCATGCGCGCCTTGCTGGCTGTGCGTGCGGCGGGCATACCCGTCATCGTCGCCATTGGTGGCAGCAATGGCTGCTTTGGTGGCATGGGCATAGTCTCGCGCTGCGCGAATGTCATCATCATGTCAGAAGAAGCACGCCTTGCCATGTCTGGCCCCGAAGTCATAGAAACCGCGAATGGCGTAGAAGAGTTTGATTCACGTGACCGTGCGCTGGTGTGGCGCACCACCGGCGGCAAGCACCGCTACCTGCTTGGTGATTGCCAGATGCTGGTAGCCGATGATGATGCCGCATTCAAGACAGCGATAGTGCAAGCCATACAGGACAGTGCACAAAGCGAAGTTGCCCTCAGCCTGGCTGCACTGGAAGCAGAACAGCAAATGCTGACAGCACGACTGCAAGAATTTGGCAACAAGATAGAACCTATGGATATCTGGGCCGCCATGGGCATAGAACATGCTGAGGATATTGCCATGCTCGACACCCAGGCTTTCCTGCAACTGAGCGCCAGCATCAGGCAGACGGAGCGCCAATATGGATAGCATGCAATTGCTTACGCAATTATTCCCGCAAGGTCACGATGTCACCATCGCCGATGATTTTATATCTGGCACAGCGACTATAGCTGGGCAAAGCATCAGCGTCATCGGTACCAGCGGGCACACACCAATAGGTGTTGAGATAGCACTCGCGCAAGCCAGGGCAGTGCTGGCGACAGTACGTGATTATCCGCAAAGAGCTATCTTGCTGTTGGTTGATACTCAGGGCCAGCGTTTGCGCCACAGGGATGAAATGCTGGGCATCAACAGCTATATGGCACATCTGGGTAAATGCATAGAGTTAGCCAGACAGTCTGGCCACAAGGTCATTGCCCTGGTCTATGACCAGGCCTTGTCTGGCGGCTTCATTACCAGCGGCATGATGGCCGATGCCTGTTATGCCTTGCCAGAAGCCACCATACGCGTCATGGGTTTGCCAGCGATGGCACGCATCACCAAAGTGCCTGAAGAAAAGCTGACTGCACTGGCACTGCACAATCCCGTGTTTGCACCTGGCCCCAAAAACTATGAACGCATGGGGGGCGTACAGGCAATATGGGAAGGCGATCTGGCACAGAGCTTGCGCGATGCCCTGTTGCAGGCCGATGCAACTGACAGACGCAGTGAACTGGGTCAACAGCGTGGTGGCCGTCGCAAGTCGCAGCAAGTGATAGAGGCTGTTCTATCTCAGGCGGCACAAGTACAATAAGGTATGGATAGTATCGCGCAATATCAAAGGCATGATCTGGTCTGGCTTGCTGATGAAGCATGGCTGGCTGTCTTGCAGTCTTTTGGCGCGCCAGATCTGCTCAGTCAGTGGCAGCAGGAAGAATGGCCTGCCGTAGTCACACGCCGTCATCCTGATGCGGCCGAAGATGAAGTCTGCATAGGTTTCCCGCTTCCTCCTGTTAATGGCAACAAGCCGCGCTTTGCTGCCAGGGTAAAGGCTGAACATATCGCCATCCATCAGTCTGCCTTGTCCTTGCATACTGTCGTGGCGATTGTTCCACCTGCATGGCAGTCAGGTTTGCAAAACCTGCATCAGCAAGCCCTGATGGCGGGCATCAAGCTGCGCGTGTATGGCTCGGTCGCCATGCAATTTTTAACCGCGCAAGATTATCTGAGTCCGGCTTCAGATATCGATATCCTGTTCCGGCCTTATCATCAGGCGCAATTACGTGCTGGCCTGGCTTTGCTGCAAGAGCAGCAAAATTTACCGATTGATGGCGAAATTATTTTCCCTGGTGAGGCCGCAGTTGCGTGGAAAGAGTGGATGCAGCCAGCCCATCCAGGTCAAGATTTTAATCAGCAGCGGGTGATGGTCAAAGACATGCATGGCGTCAACCTGCGCACGCGCCAAAGCTTGCTTGATCTCTTGGCTGAGGGTGAATTGCCATGTTAGGGCAAGCACATGTGCTTACTGAATGGTGTTCAGTTCAGGCACAGATAGTTTCATCTCAAAGAAAACATGTTGCTCGTCAGATCGCTATCTTTGCAATTCGCAGCCTGCATGCCGAGCTGGTCTTATATCCCAAACCCGGCCTGGTATCCCTGCGTGACAATGGCAGCCATATTGACATGAATGCTACCTGCTTCATGCGCAGCCTGTTTTCGCTACGCCATTATTTCAGAGATATTGCGCTCGCTGGTGCGGACGGCGCTGAATTCCAGGTACTAAAGCAACTGGGCATCGCAGCAGAACAGCGCATGTTGAAAGCGACCAGAGGTATCAATACACATCGCGGTGCCATCTTTGCTTTGGGCATGCTCAGTGCAACGGCAGGATATTGCTTGTCACGCAGCGATGTATTGTCGGCTGCAACTTTACGGCAAGTCCTTGTCTCGCAATGGGGGAAGGCATTGGCTGCGCATAGTGCTCCTGAAGACGTCCAGCAACTGAGTCATGGCTTGCAGGCCGCAAAACTATATGCTGCCAGTGGCGCGAGAGAAGAAGCAGCGCTGGGTTTTCCATCCATCTTTGAACTGGCTTTGCCACGGATGCAGCTGAGTTTGCATGAAGGTCGCAGCCTGTATCTGGCGCAGGTAGATTGCTTCTTCACTCTGATGGCGCATATCAGCGACACCAATCTTTATCATCGCGGTGGCGCAGCAGGCATAGTTTATGCCAAGGATGCAGCACAAAATTTTCTGGAGCAGGGCGGTACAGCCAATCCGCAATGGTTGACCACGGCAGAAAATTGTCATCAAGAGTTCATCACCCGCAGGTTGTCACCAGGCGGTGCAGCAGATATGTTGGCTGCAACTTGCTTTGTGCATCACTGCCTGGAAAAATTTTCAACAATAGAAAATCATGAATAAGTTCGCACTACTGTGTCCGGGGCAGGGGGCGCAATCTGCGGATATGTTTGCGCTGGCCATGCAACACAAGCAAGCTGCCAGTTTTATTCAAGAGGCGTTGAGTCATAAGATAGGACAACACACTCTGGCAGATGCATTTTCGTCGAATGAGCTGCGGTTCGAGAATCGCTATGCCCAGCCTTTGATCGTTACAGCCACGTTGGCAAATTGGCTGGCGCTACGGGATAATTTACCCATGCCGGATTTGATTGCCGGATATAGTATAGGTGAGATCACTGCACATGCCGTCAGTGGCAGCATGGACGTACACGCTGCAATGCAAATCGCTACCACCCGCGCCGCTTTGATGCAGGCTTGCGTGCATGCGCCGCAACGCATGCTGGCAATATCTGGCATAGCTGTCGCTGACATACAGCAATTCGCCGCCACCCATGACCTTCATGTCGCTATCATTACAGCTGATAACAAGGCCATCATCGCTGGCCTGGCAGACAAGATCAGCGCGGCAATGCCTGAATTTGCGAGCTTGCCCGGGCATGATATTACACATGCAGAAATAGCCGTGCACATCGCTTCGCATACGCCCCTGATGCTGGCTGCCGCGTCTGGTTTTGCACAATTGCTGAATGACACTCCCATGTGCGCGACTGAGATTGCAGTGCTGGCAGGTGTCAATGCAGAAAAAGTCACAGAGCCAGCAATCATACGCAGCAGCTTGTTGGCACAACTGAGCCAGACCATACACTGGCATGCCTGTATGGATGCCTTGGCTGAAAGCGGCATCAGTTATGTGCTGGAACTGGGTCCAGGCTCGGCCTTATCCAAAATGCTGCAGACTCGTCATCCGCAGATTGCTTGTCGCTCAGTGACAGATTTTCGAAGTCTGGGAGGCGTGGTCGCATGGGGGCAGCGACAATGCGCTAGTTGAAGTAGCAGAGTTTCTTGTTTAAAGATTTTTTTGAGACCAAAAAGTGGCAGTAGCTTGGTAGGCTATTCAGTTACGATGAATTTATTGAGTTTTTCAATAATCTCATCTGGAACGTTTTTATTGCACATCAAATACCTTTTTTCGCCTTCGGGCATGTCCCGCAAATGGATCAACTGCAAGTCGCTTAATGTAAATCCTGCCAGCTCTATAGAATATGCTGCTTCCTCTTCAGAGATGAACATGAAATCTGCGCGATTTGCCTTGATCATCTTGATCATGCTGATATTCTCTGCCGTAGTTTGTACGAGAGCGGGTTTAAATTTGGAAATCAAAGCATCAATATACTGTCCATAGGAGTACTGTGACTTGACCAGGATCCGTATGTTCCGACGGCCCAGGATTTCAGAAAGCAGGCTGTCGTTTTGCATCTTGAATTCGGGATCGGCAATTAAGACAGTTGCGTTGTCGCGATAGATCGCTTTGGTAAACTTCGCAAATTTTTCGCGTTCAGGATTTTTGAACCAGCCAACTGCACAATAAAATCCAAGATTTTCCTTGATGTTTTGTAGCTGACGATTTGTCGGCTCTTTTTCCCATACGTATTCAATGCCTGCATTTTTGAATGCACGGGCAACTGGAGTGGCCGTTAGCCCGCTAACCGTTCCATCTGCATTGCTAATAAGGTATGGTGGACGCTCATTGTATGCAATGACGAATTTGCCGCCAGCGGATAAGGCGACAGACGAGGCCGTCAGCAAACAAATCAAGAATGCTGCTTTTAAAAACGGTATTTTAGTTTTTGCAATAGGAACATTTATGCTTTTGGTCATGATATTTATTATCACTGAATTTAAATTGCATCTGGCTAGATTCTTCTGGAAATAGCCAATTTTAAAATGTCGTCGAAATGGGGTATGGGATTTTTTTTAAAAAGGACATGTATCCCTGTCGTCGTTATCGTTTCTTTTAATTTAATAAAGAATTCATACTCCGAGTTTGTATCGAAGTCAAATGCATATTGTAGCCTCTTGTGCGCTTGCATCATGTTTAATGAATTGATCGACAGCATTTTTGAGCATGCAAACAGGATGTTCCCATTGTTGAAAGTATTGGAAGCTGGTGTCGTCTATGTACGGATGTTGCGCTGTTTTCATCCGGGGTGACACAGTCCGATCGGACATGAAGAGTTTTGAGATTGTTGTCTTTGGTGAGGCTCTCCTTGCTGGCTCTGAGACATCTTGCAACAAAAATCGCTCATCAACAGCGGAATTTTGTGGTCGTCATCAAAGCAGAAGTGACAGCAGCAATTGCCGATGGCAGACACCCTGTCGGAACGACAGACGATGAAGAAACCGTCTATGACTTTTTCATGGAGTTGTACAAAAACAAACGCGTAACTGACTATACCTATGAATGCGCAGAAAAGCGCTTTGGTAAAAAAGGGATAGTGGACCTGACAGGCATCAATGCCTATTACACTTTCTGGCCATGCAGATGAATGTGGCGCAGTATCGGATACCCAAGGATGGGAAAAAGCCGGCGCGTTTTCCTGAGGGATTTTTGGATTATCTTCAGGTCTGCTTGGGCTATATAAGCCTGAAAAAACTGTTGCAAATTCAAACTGGCGTTGCTGTAAGTTGCTCGCTATTCTTAATCAGAAACGTGGCCTGCGTCTGGTAGGGGCGCCGTGCTCATCAGTTCTTTGTAGGCACACTTTAACTTATGAATTCACGCATCTCTTGAGATCTTTGATAAGGAGGGATGTGCGCATGGCGCACTCTAGGCATTTACTCTTGCTGGACTTCTTACATAATCCGGATTCTCCACTAATCAACGACCCCGTCCCAACTTACCTCACCTTGAAGAGAAGAGTTAACTACTGCGTTTCTCCGGACAAAAAAATGGGGCCAATGCCCCATTTTTTACATCTGCAATAGTTGCTGCCGGCTACAATGAGCCGCTATCAATAACGACGGCGTTGCTGACCACCACCTGATGGACCGCGTGTTTCAATATGGCGGAAAGTAATTCTGCCCTTGCTCAAATCATAAGGCGACAATTCCAGCGTCACCTTGTCACCGGCGAGTATGCGTATGTGATGCTGACGCATTTTGCCGGACGTGTAAGCGATCAGTTTATGGCCGTTTTCCAGGTTCACGCGGAAACGTGAATCGGGCAGCACTTCTTCAACTTGACCACTCATTTCCAACAGTTCTTCTTTTGCCATGGTTTTTTCATCTTTATAGTAGGGCGTGACACTGTGCACAGACTGCGCCACTGATGGCAGACGATCACATAATCATCTGCAAGGGATTACGGTGAACTCACTGTTGATCGCCTGATACGGTAAGGCGAAAAGAGTGTGAGTGTTGAAAGAGGCTGTGCACAGACGGTTTTACCATCACATCAACACAGTGCGTGAATACCAACCAGAAGAATGTGCTAAAGGTCAGTAACTAGTGCAAGGTCAAGCAAGTCTGTAGCAGCTTGTTACCAGAAACGCTACTCAGCGCTTATCAGAAACACTTCGTCAGAAATACAGCGATTTATCGGAAGATAAAAATTCTTTTGCAATAGGATTATACCCCGAATACCATACTTTCCTCGCGATTTGTCGATAAACTGCCAGAGAAATTGAGAAAATGGTGTCTTTTTATTGCCAAATTGCTCTGTAAAGCGACATTTCCCTGTCATTGATGCAAATCAATTTCACATGTGCCTGTTATTCCGACAAAAACGGGTACATAAAGTATTTATATTGCGCTTGCCTGGTTGGCCTGATTGTGGACTGCATTGCCCTCACAGAAGCCAGGGCGGCAAATACTCAGCGAGTGAGTTCTGCATGAATGGACAATATTGACCAGTGACTTTACTAGAACTCATTTCATAAATAGGGTGAGATGCGTTTGCCTCATAACACCGGCTGGCAAGGGTAAAGCAGGGAATTCGTGCAGCATGGCTGCACGCCTGCGTACGATGTGCGCTTGCAAGCGCACATGCGCCCTGCAAGGGGACGAGGCAGTCAATAGCGGTGCTATTGATCATGAGTCGAATTGTCAAAACCTGCAGTCCAGTACGCGTTATGAGGCAAACCCTTAGTGAACTGACGATTTGGGTGCATTGCAGCGTGCAGTGTGTCACCCCTCCCTCGCTAAGGCACCGGCCTTAGCTTAACAGGGTACACACCTTAGGCCTTGCACTGCATCCCAAATCGTCTTGTTCGCACTCACTCTATTTATGAAATGAGTTCTAGCTTAAAGCTCACAGGCTGACCTGCTGTATGTATTCACAATAAGCTTTTTGTACATCTGTGCGCCTCATCAAACCGCTGTGCCCGGCATCTTTGATGAACAACTGGCGTTTGCTTTTGGATGGGATCGCTTCATAAACTTTCTGTCCAAGCTCAGCCGGGGTCAGCTTGTCTTTTTCTGCGGTGAGTACCAGTGCCGGGCCCTGGTAGTTCGACATCGCCCTGATGTTATCTACCTGCTGCAAACTATCCTGGATATTGATGCTGACGAACGGCTTGGTATACCAGGGTGTGGACAGCGATACCATGTCCTTTACATTGCTGGCCGTAGTTTCCAGAATGATGCCATCTGGCTGACGCTGCTCGGCAATAAAGCCTGTCGCAAAGCTGCCCATGGAATGCCCATGCACCACCAGCTTGCCAGTGGTTTTGGCGCGCATGACATCGTAAATTTTCAAGGCATCTTCCTGCATGTTTTTAATGTCAGGCACACCTGCCGTGCGGCCATAGCCGCGGTAGTCAAAACTCACCAGATTGACATTGCAACTGCCTATGTTTTTCAACATGAAAGGCAATGAGTCTTCCACATGAGAGAGGTTGCCACCAAAATACAGCACCGTGACTTTGCTGCCACTTTGCTGGAATGCCGCACCTTCCAGTCTGGTCTGATCGGCGGCGATGACTGTTTCATCTCTGAGCTGTACTGCCGGATTGATTTTTTGTATATCGTCCTGCGTCAATTTTTGCCTGAGCTTGTAGCCGGTTGAACTGTCGGGGCGTATGTATTGCTTGTCAGTGATGTCAACATGCATGCAGGCCACCAGTTGGCTGCTGGCTCCAACAACAAGTGCAGCTAAAAGCCAATTTGATTTGATGGAACGCATGCTGTCTCCTGATTGAACAAGTAAGGGTGAATATTATCACGCTCAGTTCTGATTTTTTTAATCCGCACCTTTAAGAATGACTACAAAAACAACTGTGCAGCAGTGTCCTTTTGCGGACATATGCACTGTCCGTAAATGAACGCTGGATACATCCTGAGTAAGTATTTTCAGGCATTTCTGGACAAATAAGAGAGTTTTGATGCCAGACCATAGTGGCACAATATTTGCGATAAGCCTTAGCCATGATCTCGCCCACCAGAGGCGCGACATATCATGGAGAACTTAATCAAATGACGAAAAAACAAATCCCGCACTACTGCAAGCTGCCATATATCTTTTTTTTCTTTTTAGTCTGTTTTACCCAGCAAGTATTTGCACAAACTGCAGCGCCCACAAAAACACCTGCTAAGGTACAGACCCTGGATGAATTGAAAGCTGCTGTCGAAAAAGTCCGGCAAGAAACCGGCACTCCTGCAGTTGGCATCGCACTGGTTAACAAGGACGAAGCTTACTGGGTCGAAGGCCTGGGCCAGGCAAATCTTGAAAAGAAAATCAAGGCAGATGAAAACACCTTATTCCGCATTGCCTCGACCTCAAAAATGTTCATTGGTCTGGCTGTGCTGAAGCTGGTGGAAGAAGGCAAATTGCACCTTGATGACAAGGTGCAGACTCTGGCACCAGAAATTACTTTCCAGAATAAATGGGAAGCCAGTCATCCTGTCCTGCTTACGCATTTGCTGGAACATACTACAGGCTGGGACGATATGCATCCGGCAGATTTTGGTTTTGACCGCAGCGACACACTGGACATCAAGGACGGTCTGGCTTTTCACTCCCATTCCAGGGTATCGCGCTGGGTGCCGGGTACGCGCATGGCCTACTGCAGTACCGGCACTGTGGTGGCGGCCTACATCGTCGAAAAAGTCAGCGGGAAAAAATTTGAAGACTATGTGCAAGAGAATTTTTTCCAGCCCTTGCAAATGCCGACGACCAGTTATTTTGAATCAGAAGCCGTGAAAAAATCAGGTGCCACTCTGTATTCTGAAGGCGTGCCGCAACGCTATCAATACCATCTCTACCGTCCCGATGGCGCACTCAATACTTCAGCTAAAGAAATGGCAAATTTCCTGCGCTTTCTGGTACAGCGTGGCCGCTTCGGTGATCAGACTTTATTGAGCGCAGCATCCTTTGACCGCATGGAAAAAGGCACAAGTACGCTGGGTGCAGCAAAAGGCGTGCGGGCGGGTTATGGCCTGACCAGCATGTCCAATGGCTTTGATGGCTATAAAATCCCCTTTTATGGCCATCAGGGCAGGGTAGTCGGCGGCGTCACTGATCTGTTTTACGCACCTGGCCTGCAACAGGGCTATATCATCATGCTCAATACTGACAACTACGAAGCTCTCGACCGCATCGTCGATCTGGTACGTCAGTATTTGCTGCGCGACAGCCAAAAGAAAACCGCGCCAGACTTGCCCATGCCAGCAGAATTCAAGAAACTGAACGGCTGGTACAGACTCATCAATCCACGCAATGAGATCAGCCGCTTTGTTGATGACGTCACTACCTTGAGCACATTTGAAGTAGAAGGCAAGTACCTGTTGCGCTCCACACTATTCGACGGTATTACCCTCAAGGCGCAAGCCATGGACAATCATCTTTTGATGGATGCGAATTCCGGCCTGGCGGCAGTCGCCATCGTGAATGACCCGCTGGAAGGCGAAGTCATACAAGTACGCAATGCCATGTACAAGTCCATCCCTGGCCTGTATTTCTGGGGTCTGATCATCGCACTGGGGGCATGGGCAGTTTTTGCCTTGTTGAATATGCTCATGGTGGCTGCCTCCGTGCTGCGCCGCATGCTGCGCAAAACCAGCAAGGCCAGCAATATCAAACTCATCGCCTTGCCCATGCTTGCCACCTTTCTGATTGTTCTGGCAAAATTTTCTGGCGCGATATTTGGCGAAGGCGATGCCGACTGGGGCCAGGTATCCGCAACTTCAGTTACCACCATGTTATGCAGCCTGACCTATGCCGCGGTGTCCTTGCATTGCCTGTGGCTGTCTATCCGCCAGATCAGGCAACAGGCACAAACCAAGGTGTACTGGCATGCCTATGCACTGTCGCTGCTGCATGGGCTGATGGTGGTGTACTTGGCTTATTACGGCATCATAGGTATCAGGACCTGGGCGTATTAGTACTATCCCGAGTTGCCAAGCACCCGGTCCCAATAAGGCGGCTCACCAAATGTGCTGCGCAGATGGGCGATAAACAATTGCGCTTTTGCTGCATGTGAACGGCCAGGCATACGCACTGCGTGTATGCCTGGCCGTATCTTTGCGTGGGTGCTGCTGGCGTTGGGAAAGAGCGAAATCAATTGACCTGCCTCGAGTGCATCGCAGACCATCCAGCTGGCCAGGTGGACTATGCCTATGCCCGCCAGCGCAGCCTGCAATAAGGACTCTGTATCGTCAGAGCGCAGGCTGCCGCGTATTGGCAGGCTGGTCTCGCGATTTACGCCGGGGTAAGTCCACCAGCCAGTTGGTATCGGTGGTGTGGCTATTGTCAGGCAATTATGCTTTAGCAAGTCTTGTGGCGTGGCTGGCCTGCCATGGCGGGCCAGGTAAGCAGGGCTGGCACAGGTCAGCCTGTGCAGCGGTGCCAGTGTGGTCGCCACCAGGTCGCTGTCTGGCAGTACACCTATGCGCACTGCGACATCGACTCTGCGTGTGGACAGATCGACGATGTCATCGCTGACATGTAAATCCACTTCCATCAAAGGATAACGATTGAGGAAACTGGCAACAGCCGGGGCAATATGCCGCCTGCCAAATGCAGAGGGCGCGGTTACCGTCAGCAAACCGCGCGGGTCAGCGTTCAGTGCTGACATGGCTTGCCGCGCATCCGCCAGTTCTACGGCGATGTTTTTTGCTCTTGGCAAAAACTGTTCTCCGGAATCAGTCAGCAGCAGGCGTCTGGAACTGCGGTGGAATAATTTAATGCCCAACTCAGCTTCCAGTGCATCTATCTTGCGTGAGATGGAGGACACCGCCACATCATGTTTTTTTGCCACGGCAGACAAACTGCCCGCTTCATGAACTTCCAGAAAAACCTGTATTGCATCGAACATGGCGGGCTCTCTTTTGTTTGCGAAAATCGCAAAGATGATTTGCATATTGGATGATTGTACTGATTTTTGCAAAGAAATAGAATCTCTCCCATCAACAAACCTTCATCAACAACACCTGGCGAATAGCCCCAAGGAAGAGAACATGATCAAGAACACTTTGCATAAATTAGCCCACGCTGCCATATACCTGTCCATCGCCGGTGCATTCGGCATGAGCAGTGGTGCAGCTTATTCAGCCGCACCCATGGTAAAAACTTCTGCCCCGGCGTATTACCGCACTATGCTGGGCGCATTTGAAGTGACCGCACTCAGCGATGGCACCGTCAAACTGCCAGTAGAAAAGATCTTGATGGAGCCTGAGCAAAAAACCAAAGATGCATTGGCAAAATCTTTTTTGCAGGCACCACTGGAAACCTCGGTGAATGCCTATCTGATTAACACCGGCAACAAGCTGATACTGATAGATGCAGGCACCAGCAACCTGTTTGGCCCCAGCCTGGGCAAGCTCATCGCCAACCTCAAGGCATCTGGTTATGAAGCTTCGCAAATTGACGATATTTACCTTACCCATTTACATCCCGACCATGTGGGTGGCTTGATGGTCAATGGCGCTATGGCTTTTAATAACGCCACCATCCATGTGCATCAGGCCGAGGCTGATTACTGGCTCAGTCAAAAAAACCTGGAGCAGGCACCGGCAGATGCCAAGTCTTTTTTCCAGGGCGCGATGGCTTCGCTTAATCCCTATAAGGTAGCGAGCAAGCTGCAAACCTTTAGTGCTGATGGTGAATTATTGCCAGGCCTTACTGCACATTCCACGCATGGCCACACTGCTGGCCATACCTCTTATCTTGTTGAAAGCCAGGGCGAAAAAATGCTGGTGGTTGGTGACCTGATCCACGTCGCATCCGTGCAACTCGACAAGCCTGAAGTGACAGTGACTTTCGACAGCCATGCCAAAGCAGCCTCAGCCATGCGCCAGAAAGTATTTGCCCAGGCAGCAAAAGACGGCGTCATCATCGCGGCCTCGCACATACAGTTCCCTGGCATGGGGCGCTTGAAAAAAACAGGTTACAGCTATCAATGGGTGCCGGTGAATTTCACATTGATGCCATAAGAAATTGATGGCTTGCCCGGGCAGGCCATCAATCATTTCATACATGTTTTAGTCTCAAAGAGAAAAAAATGATCAAGTTCTTTTATCACCCTTCACCCAATCCAGCCAAGGTCGCCCTGTTTCTTGAAGAGTCTGGCCTGCCGTATGAGCTGGTGCCAGTTGACACGCAAAAAGGGGAACAACATGGGGCGGCCTATTTAGCCATCAACCCCAATGCCAAGACGCCTGCCATCGTGGATGAGGAGACTGGTGCGGTGGTATTTGATAGCAATGCCATCCTGCTTTACCTGGCGGAAAAATCAGGGCAATTCCTGCCAGTAGCTGATCCGGCTACACGTGCAGAAATGCTTTCGTGGCTGATGTTCATCGCCACCGGCATAGGACCGTTTTCCGGGCAGGCAGTACACTTCAGGCATTTTGCGCCAGAACCAAAAATCTATGCACTGAACCGGTATGACTTTGAAGCCTGGCGTCACTGGCGCATACTCGATGCGCGTCTGGCAGAGCGCCAATATCTGGTTGGCAAGGACTATAGCATTGTCGATATGGCTTTTTGGGGTTGGGCGCGTGCAATACCGTTTATCCTTGGTGATGATGCCTGGGATGCTTTGCCGAACGTCAAGCGGCTGTTTGATGAAATCAGTGCCAGACCGGCAGCGCAACGTGCCGAGAATCTGAAGTCTGCCCATGCTTTCAAGATGGCGATGGATGCTGAGACCATGGCGGCGATGTACCCACAAAATGAACGGCTTGCTACTGTTGTTGCCGTGGATTAAGTGAAGCTTCAGTGATGCAAGAACAATGCATCACTGAACAAATTCAGGAAGCGCCAAGTATCTCTTTGATTCTTGGGTACATGGAGCGAGAAACCGGAATCTCTTTTGAAAATTTTGTATCTACCGAATACTTCCCACCTGCAGCTATCGACAAGCGCTTGAAGTGCTGCATATTGACTACATACGATCGGTGTACGCGTACAAAATTCCCAGGTAAAATTTGCAGCATATTCTCTAAAGATTTTTCATGGAAGTGCTGTTGACCATCACAACAAACAATCTTGCTGTAATGTCCGTCAGCCTGTAAAAAATCGATATCTGCAATCGCCAATAATTCTATATTGCCCATTTTTTTAATAACCAGGCTGGCACTTTTATTATTCGATGGCTGGCGTTGCTGATAGCGTTCAAATGCTAAAAATAAACGTTCCTGGCTAAAAGGCTTGGGTACAAAATCGACGACACCAAAACCAAAAGCGGTCACTGCCCGCTCTGTATGTGCTGAAATAATAATTACCTGGAAGCTGGTAGCGTTCCCATCATTTGCCATGTGTTTCAACTGTAAAATTTTGAAACCATCATGACCCAGTAAATTCAAGTCCAGCAGCAATAAATCAACACTTATTTTTTCAAGCAAGGCCAGGGCATCATCGACATCATCGCAATGATGCAATTGAGTCAGCTTCGGTCCAAAATAATGTCGTGCCTCGCGCAGCAGACGCTGTGCGATCAAGGGTTCATCCTCGACGATCAATAATTTCATGGGCTTTCTTCGTTCCGATTTTGATCAATTTCCTGGGCAGATATCAATGGTAAATGAAATCGTGCCTGCCATATATCATCCAATTGTTCCGTCACATAACTGGCACGGCCATCAAAAACTTCTTGCAAGCTCTGGCGAATATAGTCATTTCCCGTGCCTGTTCCGGCATGCGCCTTAGGGCTGACTACAGGTATCATCATGACGATTTCCATCGTCTTCTGGCCGCGATGTATATGCAGTTCAAACCGCGTCTCTTGCCTGTACTTATTGTGTGAGAATGCATTTTCCAATACGGTCAGCAAGATGGCAGGCGGGATAGTGATGGACGATGGATCTCCGTGTATCTGCAAATAGCATTTCTTTTGCAGGCGGGTACTCATAATCTCCAGATAATTCTGGCATAAACCTAGTTCCTGCGTCAAAGCGATCCTGGTGTGATTGGCATACTCATTCAGCATTCTGAATTCTCGTCCTAATGCCTGGATAAACTCTTCTGCCTGTTGTGGTGATTGATGCAGCAATTCACTCACCAGGCTTAAAGAGTTCATGAGAAAATGCGGTTGCAAACTGCGTCTTAGTAATTGGTTTTCCAGTTGGGTGGCCAGTGCCGCCTTTTGCTTGTCGCGGGCAAACTGCTGCAGAAGTTGCAGCAAGATAGTGAATAATAAAAAACACAGGCTCAGGGCAAAACCTGTTTCTGCAAAATGAAAAGCAGGCGTCAAAAACAGCAGCAAAGAAAAAATCACGACCACCAGGCTCATACCGCTGGTTTTCTTCTGGCGTTTGTACGCAATGAAGTTGATCAGCAAACTTGCCAGCAACGCGATACCAAACATCAGCTCGCTCTTGCTATCAAAGTAAGGGCTGATGAAAGTCACTGCGGCAGTAAGTATCGCCAGGCTGCCGGCAATCAGCGCCAGCCGTTCAAACCGGAAGTAGACCAGGAAATACAGCGGCAATAAAATAGAAAACAAATAAGTGAGCCCAGCCACCAGATATAACCTGGTTAAGTGAAATGGATACTGGTAGCCGTTCAGGGCGCGCCAGGTTTCGACCAGGAGCAGGCTGCTCGCTACCAGGCACAGTGTTAAAAAAAGTATCCAGTGTGTACGTCGCTGATATAACAAAGTCAGACCTGAAAACAATAAAACCACCAGCAATAATGCACCTGTTAATAACAGTGGCAAAATAATTCCCCTGTTACTGGTTGCATGCAGGCTTTGCTGCTCCGAGATGGATAAATCGTAGAAGGGATTCATGATACGTTCACTGCCATGATGGCGTGAAATTTTCAATACCAGGCTGTGCACGCCTTGTTGTAATTGCTCGGGCCTCAGGCTGACGCTGTATTCAATATACCCAGGTATTTCTTCTTTCGCCGTGATTGCCGGCTTGCCATTCCGTCCAACTTTGACCCCGTCAAGAAACAACTCAGTGGCTGCAAGCAAGGATAAAGACAGGACCTGATTTTGCTCTGGTGTCTCGGCCATTAAAAATCGCGCCCCCAGACAATAATGCTGCTTCGCTTTCAGATCATGCAAAGAGGATCCCGCTTGAGCGGGTGCGGTAGCCTGCTCAGGTGGGGCTATTAAACCTGTTTCCCCGCATTGAGAGAAGTCACCGGGTAGATGCTGGAAGCGCAATCCCATCAAATCTACTTGTGCAAGGCAGGGGCCCAGCATCAGGAAGAAAAGAAAAAATACCAGGTATTTTGTAAAGGTTGAAGTCATGGGGGGATTGTATCCATGTTTCTTTGCTGCCAAGTGCAAATCAGGCAGCGCAAGTGCAGTTCATGTGGTTTTTGCTTTTTTCTCGTCGGTGCATGGCTAAGATATTGCTCTCTATTTTCTTTGCGGTCATCTGCTTCTCCATCATGCGAAACATAGTCCTGTTCTTCCCGGTTTTCATGCTGATATTTTCCGCGAACATTGCAGCGGCTACTTTATCGGCTACCCTGTCGGCCGACACGGACAGGCAAATCCGGTTGAAAAGATTTGAGCAGTTCGTCGCTACCCAAATGGCGAGGGATAAGATTCCCGGCTTATCCATAGGCTATATGCAAGACAATGTGATGTGGGCCCGTGGCTACGGCTATGCTGACCTGGAAAACAAAGTCCCTGCCACAGCAAGGTCCAGTTACCGCCTGGCCTCTGTGACCAAACCCATGACAGCGGCTGCGATACTGCAACTGGTAGACAGCGGCAAGGTCTCGCTTGATGCCGAGGTGCAGAGCTATGTGCCTTACTTCCCCAAAAAGCCGTATCCCATCACCGTGCGTCAATTGCTGGGGCACCTGGCAGGCATCAATGCCTACGTCAATCCACAATTGGAACAGCACTTCAAAGACCATAAAAATACACGGGAATCCATTGCCGTATTTGAGAATTTTGACCTGATCGCTGAGCCGGGTACGCGGTTTCGCTACACCAGTTATGGCTATAACTTGCTGGGTGCAGTGATCGAGGGGGTATCAGGCATGTCGTATGGCGATTACATGACAAAGAATGTATGGGGGCCTTTGGGGATGACTGCTACCAGGATGGATGATCCCTACGACATCATCCCTGACAGGGTACGTGGTTACCAACTACAGAATCAGCAAATAAAACATGCCGAGTTTATTGATATCAGCAGTCGTTTTTCTGCAGGTGGAACACGTTCCAATGTCATCGACATGCTCAAATTTGGCGATGGTATTAATCGCGGGCGCATTGCTTCCACAGCGGCGCAGGATTTGATGTTTGACTCCATGGCAACCAATAAAGGAAAATTGACCAATTACAGTGCGGGCTGGCTCACCAATCCTGTCAACGGCAGGTTTTCTATTTCTCACGATGGCGTGCAGCCAGAAACCTCCACCTATTTATTCAATTTTCCTGCGCGTCATCTGACGATTGCTGTCGCAGCCAACCTGCAAAGAGTCGACACCAGCATTTTTACCGAACAATTATTTGAAGCCGTCACAGGTGAGATATGGGATATGCCTTTATATATCCATGATGCGCAAAAGCGGGTTTATTACGATGCCATGAAAAGAGTGTTCAATGAAGGCCATGCTTACTTTGAGCGCAAGCAGGCTGCCTATCTTGATGAGTTGAAAGATAGCAAAGCACTAGGTGAAGCCTTCAGTCTTTTCAATCAGCATCTGAAATCTGCAGCCTTGAAGAGCGATGCAAAGCAGGCCCAGCTTTTCATGAGCGAAGCGCAGCACCCGGCAGGAGGATTGCCGTTACGTAAAATCGGTTCGTATATGGCAAAGAAACTGCATGACGCACATCCTCAATTATCGACATATTCAAATCGTGGAGCGATTGCCTTCTTTCATGACTATATCGCCCTGTACAAACAAGATAGCTCTATCGCGACAGCATACCGTTTTGATGTGGCGTTTGAACAGCAAGTCGCGCAATTAAATGCGAGCTGGAAAAAGACTAGCCGTATCAAATTGGTCAAGCAAGATTTTGATGTGCAAAAATATATTACAGTAGCGGGGGCACGCAAGGCTGCCAGTGAGGCCAAACTGGTGAAAGTACTGGCGACACTGCACCATAAAATGAAACAGGCATTTCAGGGTGCAACAGTTGCACCTGACTACCTCGCAGATTTGAAGGTTTTGGCCCAGGATCTGATCCGTAGTGGCAATGCTGGTCATGCGCTGCAAATCGGACAACTGGCGCAAGAAATTTACCCTTCATCAGATGGCGCTCACGCACTTGCAGGTGTGTTGGAAATTTTTTCAGACGATAAAGAAAAAGGAGTCGCTACACTCAAAACTGCTGTCAGTCTTGATCCCCAGGGTGAGGCCAGCGCTTTTGGTCTCAATAATGCAGCCTACCGTTTGAGAGGTACAAATGGACCCGGAGCCGGGTTGAAGATACTTCAGGCTGCAATAGAACTGTATCCCGATGATGCCAACTTGTACGATAGCCTGGGTGAATTTTATGCCGCACTGGCAATGAACCAGAAAGCTATTACCGCTTATCAAAAAGTCCTGGACATCAAGCCCGGCGATAAAAATGCAAAAGCAGCGATACAAAAAATACAGGCATTGCAGGATTTAACTACCAGTAAAAATTGAATGCAATTTGTGCAGGCAGTTCATGAAGGAATCGATTCATTAAGGAGTAATGAATGAAGGAGTTTATTTACGCGCTAAATACAGGCTAATGCTGGGGATGACCTGCGTGCCGGCGTAGCGCCTGATCAACACTGGAGGCCAGCTCAATAAGTTGAAACGGTTTGCGCAAGATGGCATTACCTTCTATGACCTGGTCAATCGCTTCCATATCCGCATAGCCGGTGGCGATAATCATGGGCAGGCCGGGGAACTCCTGATTGGCGATATCAACCAGCCTGGCTCCAGTCATGCCCGGCATCAGATAGTCGGTGATCATCAAATTCGGTTTTTCACGTCTGAGCTCACGCAAACCAGACTCGCCATCAGGTGCCTGGCTTACCTCATAGCCCAGTGCTTCCAGCGATTCCACCATGGATTGCCTGACAGAATCGTCATCTTCCACTACAAGTATCCTTGTTCCAGTAGTCACCAATCGCAAAACAGGAACCAGGCCTTGCTTGTCTGTATCTGCAAAATCTTCTGCCAACCTGAGCCATATTTCTATCGTAGTGCCGATACCCAATTCGCTGGATACCCGGGCAGTGCCGCCGGATTGCTGGGCCATGCCATAAACCTGGCTCAGGCCCAGGCCGGTTCCCTTACCTACGCCCTTGGTTGTGAAAAAAGGTTCAAACACTTTTGCAAGAATGTTAGGGGCTATGCCATGTCCGGTATCCGTTACCGAGATAAGGCCGTATTTACCTGGCGGGAGCAAGTCTTCTGGTGGTATTGCCCTGGATGCCTTTACCGTCAGTTTGCCGCCCGATGGCATGGCGTCACGGGCATTGATGGCCAGATTGAGCAAGGCCATTTCCATCTGGTTTTTGTCGGCCATGACAAATTCCAGTTGATGGTCCATTTCAAATTCCAGCTCTATCAATGACCCCAGGGAAGTTTTCATCAACTCCCTGACACCTTCGAACAGCGCCATTACATCAGTCGAGCGCAGGTCCAGTCTCTGATTGCGGGAGTAAGCCAGCAACTGGCCTGTCAGCTTGCCACCCCGCTCGCATGCACGGCGGGCCACCTCGGCCTTGCGTCTTGCTATGTCATCTTTGGACAGCAGCAAGATCAAATCCATGCTGCCCTGTATGACATTGAGCAGGTTGTTGAAGTCATGTGCGATGCCACCAGTCAGTCGCCCCATTGCTTCCATTTTCTGGAATTGCACCATCGCCTGTTGCACCCGTTCACGTTCGATGACCTCATTCATCAGCCTGTCATTGGCTTGTGCCAGCGCACGTGTGCGTTCTTCTATGCGAGACTCCAGCGTCTCATTCAATTGCAGGAGCTGTGCCTGACTGTCGCGCAATTTTTCTGTCGCCAGCATTCTGTCCTGCAAGATATTGCGTGCTTCGTATTGACGCCGGCGACCCCGCAGGGCAGAGGCAGCAGCGCTGCGCAAGGTTTCTGAATTGAGCGGGCGTTCCAGCAAGACGATATTGCCAAGCTGATCGAAAGTGCTGCTTGCGGCACTGCTGACAATGTTGCTGCCTTTGGAAATCAGCACCACAAATGGGAAGTCAGACCAGGGTTCTTGCGTACGTAGCCAGGCAATGAGCTGTCTGGTACTTGAGTCTTGTAAAGTCTCTTCGGCAATCACACAAGCGCCTGCACCTGTCACCAGTTCATTGACCATGGCGTCAAAGTTTGGTACCGCACCGCATTCGAAACCGCTGCGCAGCAAGAATTGATAAATGACTTCAGCATCCCTGCCATGGGGTGTCAGTATGAGTATGCGCTCGTCCAGAGCGCTGTTATCGCTCTTCATCAGCGTCTTCCACCAACATTGGGGTCGTGCCGCGATAGGTAGGAAGGCCAGTCAGTACGCCTTCAAATCCTTCCAGTGCTTCACCGATAATGATGCCGCCGCTGCCCAGCTGCAATTCATGAATGGTCAGCATGTGGTTGCTGGTCCTGCTTTTTATCACCGTAATGGCACGGCGTAATCTGCCATTCGATTCAAAAAAGCGTAACAGCACCGTGGTGTCACTCAGGTAACTGAGGTCAACATCGGTACGTACTTCGCCTATCAATCCATGCTGGCCCAGCACCAGTACTGTAGTGACCCCCTGCTGGTTCAGGTAAGACAGCAGCTCGTGCATTTGCAGTGTCAGGAAATGTTCACCAGGCATGGCCTGCAGGTAAGCATTCAGGCTGTCGATGACGATAAATTGCACGCCATTCAATTCAACTGCATCGCGCAACATTTGTGCAAACTCACCAGGGGCCAGCTCGGCGGGATCAATATGTTGAATCGCCAGTTGACCATTATTAACATAGGGCCGCAGGTCCATATCCATGGAAGCAGAACGGGTAAAGAAAGTACCCAAACCCTCATCAAACAGATAGAAGGATGCTTTTTCTCCACGCTCCAGCGCACTCAGCAGGCAGCGCACCGATACCGTCGTCTTGCCTATGCCAGAAGGCCCGACGATTAGCGAATTGGTACCGGCGACCAGTCCGCCACCCAGTAATTGGTCGAAACTTTCCAGGCCAGTAGAACTGATATGAGTTTCAAATTGCCGGTAATGTTCTGCCGCCACCAGGCGCGGAAATATTTTCAGGCCACCAGTTTGCAGGATATAGTCATGGTAGCCACCGCGAAACTTGATGCCGCGCATCTTGATGACGTTGACACGGCGTCGTTCCTTGCCAAACTCTTGCGCAATCTGCTCCAGGCTGATGACGCCATGGGCAATGCTATGCAGTTGTTGATCGGGGCTATTTGACTTGTCATCCAACAACAGCACCGTGCAATCACGCAGCGCGAAAAACTGCTTCAGTGCCAGAATCTGCCTACGGTAACGCAAGGGGTTTTGCGCCAGTAGCCGCATCTCAGACAAGCTGTCAAAAACAACACGCAGTGGCTTGAGCTCATTGACACGGTCCATGACAGATTTGGTAGTCTCCCCCAATTCAACTTCAGATGGATGAAATACAGATTGCTGGGCATCCGGGTGCAGCGAATTATCGCTGGCCAGCTCAAATACCGTGATCTTGCCTATATCCCAGCCATGACTCCGGGCTACCGCATCCAGTTCATCTGCTGTTTCTGACAGGGTGATATACAGCCCGCGTTGCCCATGGGCCACGCCCTCCAGCAGGAACTGCAGGCCCAGCGTAGTCTTGCCTGTACCAGGTGCACCTTCCACCAGGTAAACACGTTGAGCGGTTAGTCCACCACAAAGGATGTCGTCAAGTCCTGCCACCCCGGTAGAAATACGTGTGGCCGGTTGGCGGGTTTCGCGTGAGAGAGAAGTTTCTATCATAGAGTGTCAGCGCATGAGGCGTAAAAGTAAAACAAGGCAGCACATGAAATAGAGGTCAAACCACGCCAGATGTTGCCGGGAAACGCACGCTGACAGCTATATCCATGGTTTATTTTAATTCTTTGATGACATCTTGTATGTGCGAGATGTCACATAGGATGATGAGTGCTGTTCGTGGTTTCATGGAGAGCTCGAATCGCAGGCTGAAAAGCTAAGCCATGCTTTCCAGCACGCCACGTTGCCATAGTCATGGAGTGATACTTCGTGAATTAAGGATGAACCGGGCCGAGTGCAAATGCGGCATCACCGAGTTGTAGCCTGCCATTTTGGCAGCTCTTGAGCGACAGGTAAGGTGTAGCTGCACAGGCTTGCAGCGTCAAAGGTTCCAGCTTAAAGGGAAAGGATAAAACGGCCCGTCCCTGGGATAATCCTCACGCTCCATATGCAGCGGCGCACCAATCAGCCGCAGCGAATTTTGAGCAGAGATCAAATGCCCATCTCTTCCCTGGCAATACCCAGCATCACTTCCTGCCAGCTAGGTGACCCATCCAGCGAGTACGCCGCATACAGGTATTGCACCATCAGGCAATGCTCAATCCCGGCATCGATGGACAAGAGATAAGTCACATAATCACGCGGAGAAAATTCCAGATTGAGCGGCGGCTTCTGGTTCTGTAACTGGGGATCAGGTTTGAGGGCTGATAGATTCAGCCAACAACAAATTCACCCCACCCAGCAAACCCTTCTGAGTCCTCGTCACAGGTAAAGCCTTAGGCTGATTCATCGCACCAAGATGACGCCTGATCTGTGCAGCACGCATTTCCTTGTCCTTTTAAGGGTTGGGTATGCAAAGACAAACATCCTCAGAACGGCCGTGGACGGCTTGCAAGGTGGTTGTTGGTTGAAAATAAGGCAACAAAATTGATGTTAATTTAATACCAAATTAATATCAATTGAAGTGAGAGAATTTTGTTTGCAGACGTATTTTGATGTTGACGAACGTATTTTCGTCACAACAAGATTTAGATACTGACATATGCGCATACTTACTTTGTCAGTTATTAATTTATGAATGCACAGGTATCCAGGGCAGTTTGGCTGGAAGTCGGGAAGGGTTCTGTGGGATGTTTCGCACTGCAACATCCTTTTAAAGGATGTAATGGAAAATTAACATGAATACTCAATTTGATGATCTAAAGAGTATTTCAAAATGCCCATATTTAATTGAAGGCGAGGACTTTTATTCAGATAATTGTGAATTCCCTTCGCGATGGCGCTTCGAAAATATATGGTCTTGTCGATTTCATCATTACACTTCAATCGCACTTTCGCATATTCAGAATACTTTAACTAAAAAGTATAGGGAACGAATTCAAATTGCAGCAAGCGCCAAATCAGCATCATCTTTTGTTGTTGCGAATGCCAATTCACGCGTCAATCTAACTATTTGATGCGCAGTGTAGCAAACATGATGATTCATATCTGCAACCACCCATTTGGCTAGCGATCCAGGTTTGATGCGTCGGTGCGCGCAATCATCAATATATGTATCTCCATAGCTGTAGGTGCGATCTATATACCGGGAGTCTCTTCTAACTCGTCCAGCCAAGACATAGTACTGATTAAAATCTTTAACTGGTTTGAGAAGACCGTGCCCTCGAAAATAGATAATCTTGTCACCTGCAGTGTATCGAATCTTTGCATTCATATTTTTATTATTCACTCGGGGGGTGAAGTCGGGATGAACAATGCCGTAGTCTCCAAATATAGGTTTGACACCGTCTGGCATGTCTAGCCATAAAGATGACCACAGGTGCAGCTCTTGTCGAATCACTTCTCCGATTTTTTCTTTTGGTATACCTCCAACAGTTTTCAGTGCAGAGGAGCCAGCTATTATTATTGACCTGTAATTTGCAATACTTGGATTGTGGAAAAGAAAGGAAATGACATTTTCTGCAAGTGCAATGGTTTCATCTGCATCAATGTGCCGTAAGTCAATGAGCAAGTCGATTTGACTTTGAGGAAGACGCATTTGAGCGGTACGTTCTATGATCTGCGCCCATACATCGTCAAGTGAATAATCGGCAAGGTCATCGCGAGATAATCTGAAGCAAAAGCCTTTACCAAAATCTTGCGCAATAATGCCAAGTGAGTCCCACAATTTATCATTACGCTCAAGACCAAATACTGGTGTCACTGGTCGACCGTATGCTTTAAGTAACTTAAACCCATAAACAGTTGCGTTTGTTCCATCTGGAATGGTTTCATCCGGCAAATAAAAATCCACAAAAATCTCACCAAGTGGCAAGTTTTTTCGGATCTGTTCGCATAGATTGAAGACATGTCTTTCTACTGGATGACTTTGTGAATCTAGAGGCATTGCTTCTATGAAAGGTTTTATCAATCGGCGCACATCATTGAATACCTTACCAACTGCCATTAAGTCGTTGTCCTTGCCCTTGATAAGCGGCACATAAATCGAGTGATTATTCATCTAGATATCCTCTTTTATTGCATCATTTGGAATTCACTGAAGTGCTTTTGAACCAACCCTTGCTCTAGAAATTCACGAAATTGCTCATAATGCCCACTCTCAAACTGAATACGACCAGCCACAATAGAAGGGTGTATGTGCAAGCTATCTGCTAGTTCCTGAATGTTTTGGTGTGTCGGCGCAAGTCTTGTCAACGAACGCTCCCAAACTGTTCGTCGAATAAAGGTATCGCGAGCTATACGATTAGCCTCATTTTCTTTTTGCTCTATCTTCTCAGAGCTTGCAATTCTCTCAATTCGATCTATAAATGCTTCATCTGATGTATTGAGGTGTTTCCACACATGCGCAACTTCATGCATAAGCGTAAACCAAAAATAATCTGTTCGATCAATTCGTAAAGTTAAGCCAATAACTGGAGTTCCGCTTTCGGATAACATCGCCGCGCCATCAATAACTGCATTTGGCAATCGAGGTTCTACAATAAGCGCAATACCGCATTTGGATAGAAATTCAACTGCTAGGTGTGGGCCATTACTAAACCAACTCAATCGAGCCAAATCTCGCAATGTGTCTGCTGATATTTTACTAGGGTCAAATTTAGGTAAATTGACTTCAATGTCCTTGGCACGCATGAGTACCCGCGCTGTCCAGGCTAAAGTTGAATAATACGCTTTTTCATCAAGTTTATCGCCTCGAAATTTCCGCCTAAACATTACTGGCGCATGACGGTTAGGGACAATTTGAGAGAGGAATGAGCGCAACATTTCTTCAGCACTATTGCCACTTATTCTTGCCGCGCTAAACCATCCGCGTCTTTCCATTTCTCTGTATGGAAAACGCTTCCAATCAATGTCATTGACATTAGTTTCATCTTCGTCAGTGGAATTCCCTGGTTCTTTTCCGATAAGCGCATCTGCCGGGATACCAAGCCCGCTGGAAAGTGCTCGTATCATTTGGACTGTTAAGGGGCGTTTGCCTCCTAAAACCTCAGAAACCCTACTTCTACTGCCTAGTAGCGGAACAAGGTCTTTCTGCCTTAGACCTTGTTCGGCCATACGAAACTCGATTATTTCAATTGGATCAAGTGCTTCAAAGTGGTATGCACGCTTTTCGTAGTCTTCAATCAAAAGGGCAAGGAGGGCGAGACGATCGCCATCCATCGACCCTGTCGCTGGGTCGAGCGAAACTAACCGCTCCGCTTCCTGTAGAGCATTTTTATGCTCTACCTCATTCTTAAGAATTCTGTATTCCATATTAACGCATCCGATTTATGTACTGGTCACTCGCGCCAATCCACTTAATGATAATTACGCTTGTGTTGTAAGCCACTTGGGTTTCCATGCGGTACTCACTGCCGTTCACGTTAAAAATAACTATATTTGTAGTTGCGAAATTTGCAGATGGATACTTTGTTTCAATGTCTTTGGCGGTGAGCCAGAGCGCCGCGCTTACATCTGCAATCCAGTTTGCAACCCACTTTCGACAGCCCGCGTGCTGATCGCAGAACTCAGCAGCCACACCGCGCCCTAAAACCCTCATACAAAATCGCCTTAAAAGTCATCGAATATTTTATTCCCAAATTGGGAATATTTAATATGTTACCAAATTGGGATCAAAGGTCAAGTTAAATTTAAACTCCTGAGATTGAGTTTCTTTCTTATCGCGTCGAGGGAAGCATACTCAATTCAAATTTCTTCTGAGTTCATGCATTTTTTAATAAACGACGACACTGGTGTCGTCATAGTAATATTCACTTTACTTTAACAGTTTTTTCAAAGATACTTGCTAACATCAATTAACGAAAGCAGATGGTAATGAGTGAGCTGACAGAACTTGCTGTTACTAATCCACTGCATCAAAAGTGGGGAGTAGCATTAAACGATGGGTTTGTAGTCATTCCTTCTGCGCTGTTGCGACATCAGAATGAGTTGGGAATTGATGGTGGAGAGATGGTGGTGCTGATAAATTTACTGATGTCATGGTGGAAGCCTGATGACATGCCATTTCCCCAAACATCAACCCTTGCAAGGCGTATGGGGGTATCTCGAAGAACTATTCAGAGACATTTAGAGACTCTCGAAAAGAAACAATTTGTTCGGAGAGTTTGGGGTGTGGTGCAAGAAAAAAATGATCGTGTGGTCGCTAAATACGATTTAAGCGGAATAGTGATGAAATTGAAAGTACTTGGTAGCATTGCGCATCCAAGTAGAAAACTTACAACTTCTGATGGCGCGTGAAGAAATTGGCAGTCCCCCCAAGCGCCAGTTAGCACTTAGGGGACTCTGAGAAAACTTGGAAAAGTCCTGTCCGAGTTCTGTTGTTTCCTGGCAAAGGGGCATCACGGCTTCCAAACCCGTGATGTGTAAACAGCAGAATTGTAGAGCCAGATGCGGGTCTCCAAAACCTGAAGATCAACTCTCACAGGCCATTATTTTAAGCCATGAGGAAATAATTGTATATCGTCACTCATAAAGTTGTTTGCGATCTATTGCTGCAGATCAATGTAGGTCTCATTTTTATTTCATAAATATGTTTTCGCAGAATAAATAGCAAGATAAATGCAATCGATTGGCGACATGAACCAGTCTCATCTCGGTATTTCGCACTTTTAATCTGCTTCACGGTAGTCGATTCTGTATGCAGAACTATTTTATGAGTCGAATATCAAATAATGCAAGAGCGCATTCTTGGAAGATTGCTCTCAATAAGTTATCTTTTCCACTTCCTGTCCCATCCCACAAATGCAGCCTTGGTAGTATGTCTGCATTTCTTCTATTGAAAGCAAATTTAATGACAAAAATGATTGCTTCGCTTTGCGTAGTTTGCAGTTTGATGGGAGCAACAGCAAATAGCTATTCAGCGAATGCTACTGACACTCCCATCACAGCCCTGACCCACGACGCAGAGGTCAAACAGCATATCGACGTCTATATAAAAAGCGAAATGCAAGAACGCCGCATCCCTGGCATGCAACTGGCTGTGGTCAGGGGTGGCAAGATTGTTTTGTTGAAGTCTTATGGTCTTGCTGAGATACCGAATGCGGTGGCTGTGAATGACCAGAATGTGTTTTCCATCAATTCTGCGACCAAGTCGTTTACTGGGGTTGCCATCATGCAGTTGGTGGAAGAGGGCAAGCTGGATTTGTCTGCACCCGTGTCGCGGTATCTGGATGGTTTGCCTGTGGCCTGGCAGGCGGTGACTGTGCGGCAGTTGCTTACGCATACTTCGGGTATCCCTGACATCATCAGCAGCAAGATACCTTCGCTAGCGACGCCGCAAGAGGTGGATGCGGCTTGGGCTGCGATTCAGACCTGGCCTATGGAGTTCAAGACTGGTGAGCGGTATCGCTACAACCAGACCAATTATATTTTGCTGGGCAAGATCATAGACCGTCTGAGTGGCATGCCGTTTATCGAGTTTTTCCAGAAGCGGCAGTTTGCGGTGGCGGGCATGCGCAGCGTGGGCTTTGGTGAATCGCGTGATGTGATACCGCACAAGGCGGTGTCGTACAGGTATGAAGAACCGGGTGGCAGCCTGCGGCATATCGTCGAGACCTATCCGCCATTCTTGCGCACGGGTGCGGGCATGAATAGCAGTGCCGAGGATGTGGCGAACTGGCTCATTGCGCTGCAACAGGGCAAGCTGATTTCTGCTGCGGGTTTGAAGCAGCTCTGGACGCCGGGTACTTTCAATAATGGGAAGCCAACTGTGTGGGCGCTGGGCTGGCCAGTGATGCGGCAGGGTGAGTATGCTGCGGTGGCTGGCGTGGGTGGTGCGCGTTCTGCATTTTATGTGTATCCCGGCCATGATCTTGCCATCGTCACGCTGACCAATCTGGCGGGTGCTGATCCGCAGGGGATGATCGATGATATAGCTGGTTTTTATTTGCCGGGTCTGAGAAAAGCGCATGGTGGCGCTTATGCTGCGCATCTTTTACGTGAGCAGATTGCGCAGGATGGCTATGCAGGACTGGCAGCGAAATTGAACAAGATCAAAATCGATAAGGGTTTGCCTGATCCTTCGGAAGATGATTTCAATTCCTGGGGTTATCGTTTGCTGAGCAAGAAAATGGCTGATCAGGCGGTGACGGTGTTTGGCCTTGGCGTGCAGATTTATCCCAATAGCGCAAACCTGCATGACAGCCTGGCGGAGGTGTATGAGTTCCAGGCGGATAAGATAGCGGCTTTGAAGCATTACCGCTTGTCGTTGGGGCTGGATGCGCAGAATAGTCATGCGGCGGAGCGTATAGCGGCGCTGGGTGGGAAATGAATGGGAAGTAAATGTTCCCCGTCTGTTGAAAGCCAGCCTGAGCTAGCTTTCAACACAGCCTTGCAACCTGATATGCCCATCACACTTTCCATAAGCGGCGGGCTTCTTCCGCAATCACATCCGGAAACTCTTCCTGAAAAAACAGTTTCCCTTCTGGTATGACACGTATGCCGCGTGATTGCGGGAATAGCTGGTCAAGGTAATTTGCATCAGCCAGGGGAAACAGGGTGTCGCTGCCGCCCCATACTATCCTGACGGGAATGTGGCTGCGCTTGAGTGTTGCCTCTATGCCCGCCAAGGGGTTGGGTTCCAGCGCCAGGTGGAAGTCGTGGTATTGCTGGCGGCGCAGTGCTGAGCTGACCAGTGGCGTGACGTAACAGGCGATATTGTCAGCGGTAAGTATTGCCGGGTTGTGGAATACGGCAGCACCGAAGGTGGCGCGGGCCATGGTGTTGTCGCTCAGCCATTTGGCGGTTTCGTCAGCCAGGGTGCCAGCGCGGGCCATCTTGATGACGGGCTGCACGCCTGCTGGCGGGCTGTCTGGCTCGACGTCGCAGTTTGTCAGCAACATGCTGCGCACGCGTTCTGGATAGCGTGCCGCAAATAGCTGTGCCACTGCACCACCACTGTCGCTGGCAATGATATCGACTACTACTATCTTCAAGTGATCCAGCAGGCTGATCAGCATGTCCAACTGGGCATCGGCCGTCAGTGATTGCTGTGCGGGTACTTGTGTATAACCCAGGCCCATGAAGTCGGGCGCGATACAGCGGCGGTAGGGTGACAGCCTGTCTATCGCACCACGCCACTGGAAACCATTGAGTGGCGCACCGTGCAGTAACAGTGCAGTGTCGCCCTGGCCGCGTTCTACATAAGCGATTTTGCCGAAGGGCAGGCTGGCAAAACGGCGCATGGCATGAAAAGCTGCGGCATCCGTTGCTGGCTGCTGCATGTCTGGTTCTTTGGGTAGTGCCAGGGCTGGCATCAGCAATGTAGCGCTGACGCTGCCAACAATGGCTGCAGGAGTGAGTTGCAAGAAAAGCCGTCTCTTCATTTTTATCTCCAGGTGTGGTTAATTCGTGGACCGTAACAATGGAGACGATGCTAGCAACAGCATTTTGAAATGACGCGCACAAACAGCCAGTGCTGAGCACAGGCGGATGATTTGCGCTACATTAATACTTCTTCAGGTGTGCATACTTAGAGGGCGTGATGACCAGACCTGCATGTTATCCCCATCCATCTGCGGCGCTGCTGGACAGTGCTGGCAGCCATGATTTGCCGCTGCTTGATGTGCTGACTTCACCTGTACCAATTGGCCTGTTCAATTCCCCCGTCGATGCACGCCATGTACTCTGCCTGCATCTGGGTGACCCCGTGCCTGTGTCTTACCGCGCTGGTAATTATGAACGGCAGGGCGTGCGCCTGCATGGCCAGTTCTGTGTCGTGCCTGGCGGCTCCAGCACACGCTGGACACTGACACAACCCGCCACATCCTTGCTGTTGCGCCTGTCTCCGCAAATCCTTAGCGACACTGCAGAAGCCATGAACATGGGTACACAGAATACGCAGCTTGCGCCAGCCATCCATATCCGTGACCCACAGATAGAATGCATAGGCTGGATGATGCAAGCCGAGGACCATGACGCTTATCCAGGTGGGCGTATTTTTGCCGACAGCCTGGCAGTCGCCTTGGCCGCCCGCCTGTTTGCCTTGCAGTCACGTAAGCCAGCGACAGACCCGGCAACCGGCCCCGGCTTGCCAGGCTGGCGCTTGCGCCACGTCATTGATTATGTAGAGTCACATCTGGATAGCGACCTCACCCTGGCCGAACTCGCTGCCGTGGCCGGGTTCAGCCTGTCGCACTTCAAGTCACTGTTCAGACAGGCGACAGGCATGCCAGTGCACCGCTATGTCATGGAGCGACGCCTGCAACGCGCACGCCAGCTCATGATGGAAGGCAAACAGAGCATGACAGAAATCGCCCTGGAAACAGGCTTTGCCCACCCTAGCCATCTCGCCCGTAGCATGCGCCGCGTGCTGGGTTTGAGCCCGGCGCAGATTCGGGGGATGATGACATCGTCAATATGATGCAAGCTGGTTCATCTTGCCGATGGCAGGGGAAACGATCATTCTGAATCATTGTTCTGCTGATGAAGCATAGCCTGGTGAGGCCCAGCCCAACGTGGCCCGGCCCAACCTACCTACGCAACTCGCATAAAAAAACGGCCCATTATCCTGAAAATAATGAGCCGTTTTTTGTGCTTCTATACTTAAACTTTTACATCCGTTGTCAAAATTCAGAAGATAATGAGAAATAAGGTTTAAATCAAGCAATTAAGTTCAGTAGTTAATGAGAAATAAATCAGTAATTAATGAGAATACTTTTTAGCCACAAAAAGACCTAAGGGAATTAGCCTGACAAATCCAAATCTCATGTTTGAAGGGATTTAATATCCGCAGTAATATCTATTCGACAAGGCTGTAAAAAATACTTGCTGATTAGCAATGTGCTAATTGCTGCATTGTAATTTTTCAGATATTAAAGCATCGGATATCTATTTTCTGGCGGAGAAATATAGTGGCACGCAAAATACCTAAAAATTACCTATCTGTCACAGGTAGCTTTGCCAGTCAAAAAAATGACCAAATGGCTGGATTTGAGTCCATCCTGGAAAAAGAGTTTCTTCTGCTCCTTGATTTTGATGAATCCGTCGAGCGCTTTGAGGTGCAGGAAATCACAATACCAGTACCTGGCATACCCAAGGGTTACACACCAGATGTACTGATTTATTACAAGCCCAATCCTCTAACGGGCGAAATTCCTATCCCGGTACTTACTGAAGTGAAGCATACCGACGACCTCGAGCGCAATGCAGACAAATACAAGACTAAGTTTGCACTTGCAGATGAGTATGCGCGTGAGCATGGATGGGAATTTCGAATAACAACACAAGTCGATATTCGAACAAACCGCCTTCAAAATATCAAATTCTTGAGGGAATATCGAAACATTCAGCCAGAAGAGATTGTTCGTCACCAACTCATCAGTACAGCCACTTCATATAACAGCGAATTCTGTCTCAGGGACATCCTTCAAAGGCTTGCATCAGATGACGATGCTCAATTGCACTGGCTCCCTGTCATATGGCACGCAATATTAAAAAAAGACCTGATTGCTGACTGGGATCATCTGATCGACTACAACACCTTGTTACGCCTATCTCCGGAGGCGTGATGCAGAAACAAGAGCGTGCAGTACTGTGGGTAAACAAAGGTGCATTGATCTCAAGTCACGGACGTGACTATGTGGTTTTAGCACTTGCCGACGTAAATCTGGTTCTTGCTAAAGAAGTTGGATCTGGCGAGAAGGTCTTACTGAAAATCGGAGACCTAGAGCCGCCAAGAGCGATAAAAAGCCGTGACGCTGAACCTATCGCTGAACGTGATCTTTCTACAGTTTTAGCAGAGGATTGGGAGCTTGCAGAGGCACGTAAACGCTTCATAGAGCCAATGCTTGATAGAAGCTATCGACGTCATGATGCACTCGCTATCAAGATAGCCAATGAGGCTGGCGTGAGTTTGGCAACTATTTACCGATGGGTCTCGACATATAGACATTCTGAATTGGTATCATCTTTATTGCCAAACTATACCGAACGCGGTGGAAAAGGAAAAGCCAGGCTTTCAGCAGAAGTTGAAACGATCATTGCCAGGACGATCGACACCTTCTACGATATTGAACAAAAAAATACTATTGCCGCCACCATTCAGGAAGTCCGTCGTCTTTGTTCCAATGCTAATTTGCCTTTGCCAGCGCCTAACACAATACGGATTCGCTTGGGAAAAACCAATGGTCGTGAACGCGTCAAGAAACGTGAAGGCGAGGCAAAGGCACATGATCAATTTGATCCAATAAAGGGAACAATTCCTGATGCCGATTGGCCACTGGCGATGGTGCAAATTGACCATACCCTGTTACCCGTCATTATTGTTGACGACATTTACCGCAAATCCATTCGCCGTGCCTGGATTACCTTAGCTATTGACGTCAATACTCGTGTTTGTCTCGGAATGCATTTGTCGCTAGATGCACCCTCGGCCATGTCAGCAGGAATGTGCATATCTCATGCGATTTTAATGAAAGACAAATGGTTGAATCGATTAGGTATTACGACCACAGATTGGCCATGCTGGGGTGTGATGACCGTTTTGCACATGGACAATGCGAGAGAGTTTCGTGGTGATATGTTGAAATTCGCGTGCAACGAGTACGACATAGATTTACATTTACGACCCGTGAAAAAGCCTCGTTACGGTGGACATATTGAGCGTCTTATGGGAACAGTTTCCGAGGGATTGAAAACACTCAAAGGTTCGACATTCTCTGGCCCGGATGAGAAAGGTACTTACGATTCCGAAGGAAACGCTTGCATGACTTTCAGTGAGCTGGAGAAGTGGTTAGTACTATTTTTTGCGAGATACCACCGCAATATACACACAGGGATTGGAACAACACCAATGACCAAATGGCGCGAAGGGGTGATGGGTACAAAAGAGAAACCTGGAAGGGGCATGCCTGTGAGGCGTCTCGACGAAGAGAAATTACACATACAATTCATGCCATTCATTGAGCGGACGGTGCAAAATTATGGTGTATTGATCGATGAAGTTCACTATTATCATGATGTACTTCGTCCTTGGATCAATGCTCCACACCCTGAGTTTGAAAAGCATAAAAGAAAATTCCGGTTTCATCGAGACCCAAGGGACATCAGTACCCTATATTTCTTTGATGAAATCGCGCAAAGATATTACGGTATTCCTTATCGCGACGTAAGCCTCCCACCTGCCAGTATTTGGGAATTGCGTGAAGCACAGAGAAAGGCAGACGAAAGAGGTATTTCTCGCGAGAATGAAAAAGCTATTTTTGCTTTGCTGACGGAGCAGCGTGAATTGGAAAGAGATGCTGCCGAGAAAACAAAATCTGCCAGACGTGCTACTCAAAAACTGGCTCAACACGAAAAGGCGAGACAACACAAGAAAGAAGACTTACCAACAATGAGTCAAACAACGCCGACCGAATTTCCACCGGCAATTCGCGGATATGATCCTGACGCAGTGACGCCCTTGGATGATGATTGATGACGAAAGAAAACCTCTATCCACATTTAAATGAGAATGCACGTGTACTGATCCAGAAAAGTGACGAGCAGCGCATTTTTGCGATACGCCAAGGCTCTTGGCTGGGATACGGCGATGCCAAACGGATTTTGGCGAGAATGGAGGAGTTGCTGGCATATCCACGCATCACGCGCATGCCAAACATGCTTCTTGTTGCACCTTCGTTCAATGGCAAGACATCTATACTTGAACGATTTATGGAATTGCACCAGCCTGATTTGGACCCCACGGGCGAAGTGACTGTTTGCCCTGTTCTCATGGTTGACGCTCCAGGCCGACCTGACATTACTGATTTTTATACGCGAATTCTGGATAAATTAATGACGCCGTATAAGCCGACGGCATCTGCTTCAGAAAAATACTCTCAGATAAAGCGACTCTTTCGCCAGATGGATGTACGCATGTTGATTATCGATGAAATCCATAATCTGATTGCAGGCAGTACCAATAAACAAAGAGAGTTTCGCAACATCTTAAAGAGTATTGGCAACGAGACTAAAGTTGTCATAGTCGCAGCTGGTACGGAGGACGCCTATAATGCCTTTAATACCGATCCCCAAATGTCCAGCCGCTTCACACCAGAAGAATTGCCTGTCTGAAAGGCAAACAATGAATTTGGCGGCTTGCTCGCGACATTGGAATTAAGGACTCCTCTTAAACTACCCTCGAATTTAAAAGATCCGGCTGTAATGCTGTCTATCTTTAATAGAAGCAAAGGAACTTTAGGCGATGCTTGCGACCTAGTGAAAGAACTTGCGGTTGATGCTATTCGTAAAAAGACGGAGCACATCACGCTGGATAGCATAAAAAATCTGCGCTGGGTACCGCCGTCTAAGCGCAAACAATATAAACGTTTGAGTTCATCATGAAAGGAATCACTGAATCTTTATGGCCGATTCACTATAAGCCTTTGCCAGACGAATTGCTATCTTGCTGGCTGGTGCGCTTGGCTCATGGTCATGGCTTGAAGGTTCAGACTTTCTGTAATTTGATATTTGGCAATCAGCGTCAAATCTGGAACCGGGATATGGACCGCCTGGCTCCAATGTGGTTGATCGACGTATTAAGCCAACGTACGGCCACCCCACCAGAGATCACATGGAATACGACACTTCGTTACTATGAAGGACTGCTTTACCGAAAATTCAAAGTGTCGGGCGGATTGCAATGGATACTCGCTCTCAAGTTGTACCATCGCAAACGGGAGGGGTACGGATTGCAATGCTGTCCCACCTGTCTAGCTGAGGATCGCATTCCTTATTTCAGGAAGCGATGGCGCATCGCTTTTTATACAGTTTGCACTAAGCACCAAACAATGATGCTGGACCGTTGCCCACAGTGTGCTGCTGCCATAGCCTTTCACAGGATCGATATTACGAACGTCGATGCACTTGATGCTGGTACGCTTGCATATTGCCATGAGTGTGGATTTGATCTGAGGGCTGCTCCTGCAGTAGAGCCATTGTCCTATGATCGCGATGCTACTGCTTTATTGCTGAACGCATGCGACGTGCTTGACCCAGGTCATGCAGGTGATCACAAATGGGACCTGGGACGATATTCTGTATTGCATCAATTGAGCATGATTTTGACTTCAAAATATCGGCATGTGTCCTTGCGGGATTTTGTGCTGAATCAGATTGGATGCCCTGATATTCGCTTAGCCACTGGACGAATTTCTTTGGAAATGCGTTCAATTGAGGAGAGGCACCATTTGCTCCAGCTTGCCATGTGGCTGATGGTGTTGCCGGATGTGAGATTGGAGCATGCCTGGCGTAGCGGTGCGGTTCGATATAATGTTTTGTTGAAAGATTTTTCTGAGCCGCCTGATTGGTATCAGCGTTTGACGAAAAAATTTGTGAATTGGCGGAATCGGTTTCAGGTGGAATAGTTGCTGCTCAATCTTACAGATGGTGCCGGATCATATGAAGTGAAGAAATTCTCGGAAAATGCTGTTGGTTACTACAATTCAGAACTATTTTATGCGACTTCAATACTGTCTGCTGCGCAACTGCATATTATTAGAATGTGGTGAACATTTTTCCCCGAAACCACTATAAATTAGGCATGCGAAGTCTGAATTTATAATGCATTAATTTTCGCCAACAATGGTGGGTTACAAAAAGATCGAATTTCATTAATATATGACTCTAGTCCTGCTTTGAGGTCATCGGGTTGAGCATCACATCGGCTACCCAGAACGATTGATACCGCCTTATCAATTTCTCGCATCGGGCATACATGTGATAAAAGCCAATCGCGTCCTTTCAGATCAAGACAGCACATCAGCAGTTGTTCAACACAAATGACTTTGCCAGTAAATTTTAAAGACAATTGATGGGTGCCAATCGCCCTAAGTGCGCGCTTGTCCCCAGTAATGAAAATTCCATTTGGGTCCATTGCTGCTAATGCTAACTGCACGGCTTCCCCAGGATCAACTTGTGGTATTTCTACGAGTTGGACCAGTAGATTTTCATCTGGACAACCAGGTTGTGCCATTTTCTTTATGCAATCATTGGCAGATATTGCTGCCTCCTTTGTCCTAAATAGTCTTCCATCGGGAGACTTAATAGCACGCTCAACACGATATCGTAACGATGAAACGGTAGATGCCTGTACATTTGTGGGAAAAAAGAATGGTCCGCAACATCGACAGCATATTGCAGCATTTGCCAGCGGCGGCAATAAATTTCGATTTGACGAATATCTCAACTCATTTGACCAGCTCTATAAAATAAGAAATAAGATCGTGCATAGCGGTAGGGTTAACTGCGTATTCTCATAAAAGTAGCCATGAATTCTTACGGCAAAGTAGCCAGCGATTCTCATTTCAAAATAGCCCCCAATTGGCGCCATAAAATAGCCGCTCTATCTCATTTTAAAATAGCCACTGGTTCTCATGCAAAGTAGCCACCTGCATGTATCGAATTGATTTAGACTATAAATTCAACAATGGAAAAGCTGCCCAGAGCGTGATTGGAGTGGCGGACCAACAAACTATCGCTGGAGGTATTCGACAAAGCGTAAGCGAACAGCCGTCCCATCTATGAATTGACATTCAGCTTGTAGATACTTCAGTTTTTAAAGCTTAGGAAATCAGGATGACACGAGAAGAACGCAGAGCACTGTGGCAAGAGCGAATCAATCAATGGCAGCAAAGCGGCTTACGACTGGCAACGTTTGCCCGTCATCATGAGCTCAATATCAAACGTTTGGCTTACTGGCGCACCCGGCTTAAGAACATTGCATCAGAGCCGACACATCAGTCACTCGTCCCTTTACGCATTCAACCTGTCAGCTCTCACGTAGATGCATCTGCCCCATCCGCCGTGCAGCCGCTATTCAAAGCCTGCTTGCTACCGCAAAACTCAACGGTCTCGAACCGCTAGCATGGCTCACTGAAACATTGGAAAAACTTCCTGCCTGCCCCAATAGCCAGATCGATTCTCTGTTACCGTTTCCACAGTCTATTCCCGCCTGATTGACTTTGCTATGTGGGGCGGCTGCACCCTTACCACGCTGGCGGTGGTAGGCGAAGTTGACTGCCATGGCCATCAGGCCGCTGCTACTGATTAGCACAAAGGTCACGATGGCGATCAGCAGCAGGGGGAATTCGGTGCCACCTATGTTGAGCGAAAAGACGTGGCTGGAATTGGGCCAGGAATCGGCGGCTCACGATCGCTCGCATTGCTGTGTTAACTCGAGAATGAAGATGACCTCATCCCTGATAAGCCGCAGTCTTTACCAAAAATACGGCATGCATCCTGGGTACCCGCCTGCGCGGGTACGACGGGTCATATTTCTTATATTCCTTGTTGGCAAGACTAGGCATGGTTTGCCATGTTGAAAACCAGAATGTACATCAAAGAAAAGATGCCGCATGTAGATCGTGAACACGCCCCAAAAAGTCGGCCGCAAGCTTGCTGACGATGTTTGCCCGCTTCGGTTTTGCGTAAAGTCGGTACACATCAGCTTGTAAGCAATTATTACCGTTGTAAGTTTTGCTACTTTATTTGTTTGCATTTTGCCAGCTGCATTAACATCAATTTTTTATTAAAAGGGGATTTTTTGTGAAATTTCTTACAATAATGATGACGGCTGGCGTGGCCATTTTTGGCCTATGCGCCGGGGTAAGCTCTACAGTGTCTGCTGCCACAGTGGACCATAGCAATGCTGGTTATATTGATGGGGTCAGTTTAAACCCTGACAGGATGAGCTATACCGTGTCAGGTTGGGCCTGTGCTAAAAACTATACCGGTTCCATTGACGTTGATCTCTATTTTGGTGGTCCTTATGGAACGGGCTTCCCGTACGGTCGTTTCCAGGCCAGTCAATCCAGTGAACCAGCCGTGGCGGCGGCCTGCCAATCAACGGGTGCTGCCTATCGATTCAATATCTTGGTCAACAACAGCACGGCAAAGGCGCAGGCAGGTAAAACAATTTTTATTCATGGCATCAATCCCTGGAATGGCCAGGACGGCGTCATGAATACCGTGATCGGCAATTCAGGTAATGTGTCCTTGCCGACGCTCCCTGTGGTGCAGCATGATATTCGCGGATACATCGATGTTGTCAGCAAACAGACCGATGGTTCAGCGCTGGTGAGCGGGTGGGCATGTGTGTCAGCCTATAATGCATCGATACAGGTCGATCTCTATGCAGGCGGCCCCTTTGGCACGGGTACCAGCATGGGTCGCTTCAGCGCCTCTATTGCCAGTGAAGCTGGCATCGCGGCCGCATGCTCAGCCTCGGGCAGCAATTATCGATTTTCCATCCCGGTAAGCGCGTACGATGCAATCAAGTATGCAGGGAAAAGTGTTTGGATGCATGGTATCAATCCCTTTGATTCCTCAGGCGCATCCAATTTGGTGATTCCAAATTCTGGCTATCTGCGCTTCCCCGAGATCAACTTGATCCGCGACCCCTTGGCGGATGCCGGCGTGAGCCCGTATATCGCTACACTTCCCGCTGCCGAAACAGCCCTATGCAAGTCAAACTGGGCCGCTGCAGGAAAGTTAACTAGCGGAGCACCCTGGGGCTTTGTAGAAATTGCGGAACGCACTTATTTCTGTAAAAACCCTGCTAATGCAGCCCCTAAAGTCCCTGGACAGCCCTTGGTCTATCGCTCTGCCGATGCATCCAAAGTAATTGCCATGAATCCCGGTGGAAACGCTATAGACCAGGAACGTAGCATTGATTTCACTATTGATACTTCTAAAGAATGGCGTCAGGGATGTAACCTGAGCCTCCCGGATAGCAGTGGAAATAAGCCGCAATATGGCGGCGGTGCCTGGAATTGGCCACACTTGCTGATGCTACAGGACATTCAAAACCCTGAAGTGCCTACAGCGCCCTTGGACATGACACGATTTGGCACAATGACACTCGGCGCTTCGATAAAACTTGCCAGTAGCGAAAAAGTTCCCTCGACCTATAACGATGCCCAAGGTAACTGCCCTTCAGGCACGTGGGGAGCAGGCAGCTATTTTTCTAACCATGAGATTTTTTATGTCAACGTGGTATTGCGAAACAAATCGGATAATTCCCAAATTTATGTATTGGTTCCAACTTTTTACTCAGAAGACGGAAGCAAGGCAATCCCGCGGACTGTGGGTTGGATAGGCGGTGATCCTCTCGCCAAAGACGCCACCTATTTTGCCCCTGGCCTGCCGATTTTGCAATTAGGACAATGGGTCGATTTTTCTGTCGACGTGCAAGATATCGCCGCTAAAGCGATCACTGCCTATAATGGAAAATTCGGCACGTCCTACACAAAGTCGAATTTCACGCTGGCGAGCTTTTTTATGGGTTACGAAGTGTGGGGATCTTATAAGGCTAAGGTGCAGGTGAAAAACCTGTCCTTAAAGGTGCGTTAAACCTGCCAGGTTTGCGTTGAATAGTCATATCACTAGCAGTGATTGCTAAACATCATCCTGTTACTGTGTAAGACTAACGACGCATCCCTTGCCAAACGCCAAAACACCCCGCACAGCAACATTATGCGGGGTGTTTTATTTTTGGGAAATGTTCAGGTCAACGCTGTGGGTGCCTGATGTGCAGGAGTATTGATTCCGGTAATCAGTCTGCACCGACTGGCTAACTTCAGCTTGTTTCCCTATTTGCACTTGAATCTAAAAGGTGAGCACTTCGACCAGATCAGATGTCGTAGCTCAAACCTGAGTGTCAGATTGGCTAGAGTTCGCTCTGGTCGATTCCGGCCACGAAGTAAACGGTCCTCAATTCAACCAGAGACATACGCTGCCAAGACTTTAAAGATAGCAGCGAGTCGCGCCTCCGGAGTAAGCTCCTCGAATGCTAACTTGATCTCAATGTCGTAGGGGCGAGGGTGTATAGTCCATGTCTCGTTTAGACGAAGCGCCTCTTGCTCCATAACGCAAGTCGCAAAAACTAGGCGCTGTATATGTCCATTGCCATCAAGAAAAGGATGAATCAGCCCAAAGATATAAAACAGCCGAACTATTTCTGCTAGGACGATATCGGATCTCGTTCCAGAGGGCAGATCGAAGATTTTTTTGCCTGCTCTGCTACTGCTGTCATCCAATCCAAAACTTTATCGGGCATTGCAAACTCCTGGAAAGTGCCGTCTTCACGATAAACCCCACAGTGACGTCCTTCGAGAGTTGTTCCTAATGTCCCACGATAAGTACCTGCGTATTCAGGATGCAGATCAGGTGTCAAAGCTGCATAAAGGTGTTTATGGACCTCCCTCGGATCGCTGACGAATCTTAAGCGTTCCTGCGAACTTGCAATCGCTAGACGCCGAATTTCAGTCGCGCACCTTGTTTCCAAAATAGCGTCATAGGTCTGTAACTCATGAGGCTTCCACGGCAAGGGTTGTTCCAATTTACTAGCACCATTCATATATGCACTCCATTCTGCTATTGCTCCGAGGATGGGGCCCGTTACTCGAAATTTACTCAAATGACCATATTGGGTAAAAGCCACCGAACCTCAGACACGTGCCGTCGGATCACGTCTTCGCCACTACAATTTGTAATAGAGTGATTGACGTTGCTCTGCGCGACTCAACATCATTTTTTTAAAGTTCAGGCATTTTATGTAAATCCGATAAACTTTGTGAATTCTGTATATTGGTTCTCAATCCAGATGCTCTTCGATAAAAGCCAAAGTTATCACAGATAAACTTTGGAGCACAGACCAAATTCTAAAAAATGGAAGGAGTGGTGTATTGCTGTTCTCTCAAACGAATATTCGCGACGAAGGACAGTACAGATCGAATTCAACCAAGAAGATGATGGACACTCATTTCTCCCATGCACCCCTTCAACCGGCGCATAGAGGCAACGCGAAAACGAACAAATAAGGGAATTTTTGTTGGTAAATTTATCGACAATATACCGTTGGCTTAAAATTTTTCGTATGTTTCAATAACGCTCCAGATTGTGCATTTCAACATGTCCACATTGTCATCACTCTCCGAAAGCCACATTAAAGTCATAACAATGAATGAAAAAAATAGTAACTTAAATGGTAGCTTAATACGCACTGTTAATACGCCGGGGCTATGGATCAAATTTAAAAACTCGATTGCCGCTATAAATGCGACTTTTCTTTTACAAATAACCAATTTCACAATTTGGGTAGTTTGGTTAGCCACAGATATGCCAAATACTCGGCGAGCGTTGGCCCAAGCTATTGAAAAAAAAATTCTTCCACACTTTAAAGAAAATGAACGCCCGTATCAGCTTTATTTTCTTGCCGCAGTTCTTATGTTGGTGGCATTTTTCTTTTTTTTATTTGGGTGGCATGTTGGGTGGTCTTCAATTCCCTTAATTCTTGGTATTGTTGCATATGGTTCGGGATTCGCCATATGGTTTAAACCATATCTTAACGAGTTTATATCTAGCGAGATGGGAAAACTTTCCGGGAAAATTGCTCATGCAATTGTCGCCATATTTTCTGCTGTGTACGCTAGACATGCTGTTTCAGCAGCGATACAACTTCCCCCGCAATATTTTGATCTCACCGTATTGTTTGTCGGACTAATTTTTTACATTCCAACTTACGTCGCGTTCTTGTGCAGTTTAAGCATCCTGTTCATATTAGTTATGTTTATTGTTTCGTCAGCCGCATACTTTTTTGAGCACACGATACGGATGTACCTGACACCATGGTTTGGAGAAACTGCATGGATCGAAAATATTGCCTCAAGAGCGAAACGTTTTAGTTTGAAAGTATTTCTTCACGGATGTGGTGCGATCTTATTTGCAGTATTCGGAGCAGGAGCTGTTGTGATTTTGTACGAATTTACACCGCATATGTATCCGCAGATAAGGCATTTCGCATATATTGCAGATTTTCAGCCAGGAGGACAATATCCAGGTGTGCCATGTGATGGGAAAATCAGGCTAGAGGATAACGGAATAATTGCCATTGCTCAGATGAATTCGACGGGGGTACAAATTAGAAATGAACGTTTTGATGCGGACGTACCTTTAACTGCAAACTGTTTGGCAAAAAAAATGTCAAAATGGTGACAACTCGGAGAAATGCTTGCATCCAGTAAATAGACGACACCTTAAACTGGAACGATGGATCGGTTTCTTGATCTGGTGTAAGCGCCAAATCTTCCCCCTCGTATCGCTGAAACCACGCTGCTGTCAGGGCTAACGGACAGGTTTGTGATGCAACAAGATAGCCCTATGCTACAATTTAACTCCAGTCCTACAGCCCCTATCGTTCAGTGTCACGGAGCTACGCATCAAGCAATTCGTGACAGTCTTTAGGAAAAGCCACGGGGGCTGTTTTTCGTTTTCCTCCCTAATTTCCCAAACTCAGCAATTCTTATTTTTTTTGTTCCCGAGTGGCGGAGTTCACGCTATTTAGGAAAACAGCAAATTGTGTCTGCATAATATTTTGCTGGATAATTTGCATCTATTGTGATCCACGTTTAGTACACAATCCTACTTATCTTGTTGAATAGGAGACGAGAGTGATTGACGTGGCATTACAAAGTATTATTCGACGCTTGCACATTCGTGACCAGATTCCATTACGGGAGATCGCCAGACGACTGGTCATCTCTCGCAACACTGTCCGGCGCTATCTGCGCTCTGAAGTCACAGAGCCAGCCTATGCGGATCGACAAACAACAAGCGCCATCGACAAATATGCGTAAGCGAACAACCACAATAGACAGAACTCCAAAAGGGTAGTCTGGATCTTTTTTTAAAAAAAGGGCTGGTCGTGAAACCAGCCCTCCTGTCTAACTCCTCATACCTTGTTCAGAACAAGGATTACCTCAAGCTCACATCAACAACAAAGCCCCCGTTTCCAGTTGCGGCCTGGCATGCAAAGTCTGCCCTGTATTTTTGTTAAAGTCATTAGCCGCCAGACTGGTCTGGACGACGCTGAGACCAA
>NZ_JBWKQH010000014.1:0-132899 GCF_059418665.1 Undibacterium sp. GW821-FHT07F11 | reverse complement strand
AACGATTACGCGCCAATGATAGTGCTGCAACCAGTGTGAAAGTAGGTTATCGTCAGGCTTTTATTCCGCATACCCCCACTCATGGACTTGAGTGGGGGTTTTGCTTTTGGGTGAACGAAAACGGAAACGAAAATACAAAAAACAAGACATCAAGCAAAACCATCTGTCTTGGTTTCTTATCTTGTTTCCGGGCCACTTGGCCTCCCAACGTAGCGCGGACACGCTGCGCGCGCCACCTCTGGTCACTTATTCTCTCCTCTCGCTCACCGCTCGGCCGATCAGCCAACGACACCGGGCTCCAGCATCCGCTGGAGCGACGATCATCAGGCTAATTCTCTTCTAACCTGGGCGGATGACTGCCCGCATCGTCAGTATTAGCAGCAAAGTTGCAGTTCAGGTCCTTACATCCGGATGCGCGCATTTCAGCATGAAAACTTAACATCGTCACTCCTGCACAGGCAGGAGCACCGCGGCGTTCGTCGATAAGCTTGAGAACAGCATTCGTAAAAGCCAGTTTAAAGTGGATAGGAATCGCCAGTCTCATGAGCTAATTTAGGACGAAGTAAGGTAATAAACACTTGGATTCTGCTCGGTGAAACAAATTTAAGAGCAGATTTGTGAGAAACTCTTTGAGGGCAAAATATTAAATTATTTCAATTTAAAAGCTTTGAATTTTATCCCTGTTGTTTACTACCATCCGTTTTATCCACTCATCACCAAAAGCCAACCGTTAATCGATAATGCATTGATGCGTACAGGCAATCATATATATTATGGAGGAACATAAGGTGACAAAAATATGAACACGCTGAAATTAAAACTTTCTTATTCCGAACGGGGCTTTACTCTCATCGAATTGATGATAGTTGTCGTCATTGTCGGAGTTATCACTGCAATCGCATTGCCCAATTATCGTGCATTCGTGATCAATAGCCGCAGCGCTTCAATTACGAGTCTGTTGCATGGTGCAATTTCGGATGCAAAAGCTGCAGCCAGGAACCGGGGGGCCATTACCATTTGTAAAAGTGACAATCCTGACGCGCCTATACCAACATGTTCGAGTGTGGTTAGTAGTGGTTCCGCAAATGTCGGTTGGGCAAGTGGGTGGATTAGTTTTATTGACGCCAATACAAATGGACAGTTTGATGGGGGGGATACATTGATAAAAGTGCAGCCGCCATTGCTGCGTAATTTCTCGGAAGGCTCTGTAATTCCAGTTCCTCAGACTCAAAACATTGTCATTGATGGAACCGGCAGTCGATTTGGTGTAGCTACTTATTTCTATGTTAAACCACCAGATGCATATGTTGGAGCAACCTATAACCGCTACGTTTGCGTCTCTTCTGTGGGAAGAGTCAGTGTAGTCAAAACTCTTCCATGCTGAGGTTGTTATGAAAATTTTTAATTTAAATAAGCAAAAGGGTGTCTCGATGGTCGAAATCATCGTGACGATGGTTATTTTGGCGATTGGGCTTTTGGGAGTGGCGAGTTTGCAAGCAAATACTTTAAGGTATTTGAAAGGGGCAAATTATCGCGCTGAGGCAACCCAGGCGGCTTATGACATTAGTGATCGTATGCGCGCAAATGGACAGGCTATTAAAGACAAGGACACTGGACTGAATCCGAATTTCTATAGTTATCAGACTGCATATAGTTCAACGATTGCTTCTTTGCCAACTGTGCCATCCTGTTCGAATGTGAATAACTGTACTGCCCAGGAAGTCGCAAATAAAGATGTTGCCGAATGGTTGAGAAATTTGGGAATGCGCATGTACGGTGGTGCTGGCTATATTACTTTGAATGCAGCAGGGGGGTATGACGTCACTGTAATGTGGAAGGAGCCGAATATGACGACAGTTGACCCTTCTTGCCCAGTTGGTGCGCCACCAGCTCCCGGCGCCGGGGTGCGCTGCATTAACCTCAGATTTACACCTTGATTGAGGCGAATATGAAAAGAATGCAAACAAAATATTCAAAAGGACGCACCTTGATTGAGGTGATGATTGCCATGGCAATCGGGCTGGTGATTTCTTTGGCCGTTACGACCCTGTTTGTGAGTAACTCACAAACTTATAGGATTTTCGATGACAAATCTTTAATGGAAGAAGATGGCCGCATGGCACTGAATATCCTGGCTGTGCATGTACGTCAGGCGGGTTATGGAGACCTGATGAATTCCGGATTTCAGGCTGATAGTGGCGGAGGTTCAACAAACTACGATGCAACTAGTGAAGCGGTTCGTGGATGTACTGGGGGATTTGTTTCAGCAACAGGCGACCCTACGCAATGTAATAACACAAGCACTACGCCAGACGCGTTCCTCATAAAGTACGTCGCAAGTGGTGATAATGCCAATTCAGTTACTGCATCGGGTGTTGCAATTCCTACAGATTGCTTGGGACAAACCATTGCGAGCAGTCCTTCAGCAACATACATAGTCGAAAATCGCTTTTATATCGCTAGTAATCCTAGTACAGGGCGCCGTGAACTGTATTGTGCTGGCAATGGGGGCGTAGGGTTTGGTGTAACTCCATTGAATGCAGGCCAGCCATTTATGGAAAATGTGGTTGATATGAAAATTACTTACGGCTATGACCAGCAAGGAACCAAGTCAGCTAATAGTTTTTTCAGCGCAGCCTCTTTGGAGAGCCCCACAGTGCCTCAACCAATGTCTAATGGTGCGCTTGTTGATCAGACCATCAATCCTTGGGAGACCAAGTGGGGGCGAGTAGTTTCTGCAAAAATTTGTTTGGTTATGCGCTCTGCTAACGACAATCTGGCAACTACACCTACAAAATATACAGACTGCTCCGGCAGTGTCGTCACCGCGACTGATAAAAGATTGTATACAACATTTTCCACAGTAGTTGCTCTGCGCGCACGTGCATCAGGACGGACACTATGAATACTAAGTACAAAGCTCAAACGGGGTTTGTCATGCTAACCTCACTGGTCTTTTTAATGGTGTTAACCATACTTGCGATAACAGCCGTACGACGGGCAACGCAGGATGAGGGTATAGCCAACAATTTAAGAGGGCAGAATCTCGCTTTCCAGGCAGCAGAAACGGCCTTGCGTTTTTGTCAAAAAGAAATAGAAGTTACTGGTGCTGGCTCAGAACTGGGTACTGGTGTGGTGCAGACTGCCAATGGTGTACCTGTAAATATTTATCCTGGCTTGCCAGGTTCACCCATGCCTACCTTGTGGCAAACGCGATCTAATTGGACTACTAAAGCTTTTACATTGCCAGCGAATACTGTTCCTAATGTATCAGCGCAGCCAGAATGTATGATCGAAGAGTGGAAAAAATTGAATGAAGGCTTTGGGATGACCGAGGGTGTAAATGCAGGCTCTGGTACTGGTAAAGCATATCTGATTACCGCGCGAGGCCAGGGGGTAACTGCAAACACGGTTATTTGGCTGCAAGTCGAGTGGTATTTGGGATCAGGTGCATAACTGAGCACAATGGCTGAACTGAGGCAAGAAAAGCAAATTTAAGAGGAAATCATGATTAATAGATTAAAAAAACCAGTCAGTTACTACTTGATCTGCGCAGTTGCAGCTCAACTTGGCATGTCTGGCTATGCATATGCTGGCATCTCGCAAGTGCCGCCTCTGGTTAAGCCCAATGTGCCACCAAATATTTTTTACACTCTGGATGACTCAGGCTCGATGATGTTCGAGATGATGCCCGACGATATTCCAAAAACTGGTGATCCAACGCTGGACAGATATTGGAATGGTAGTAGCTGGCAGGCTAAGGGTACCGAGATGGATAACTACTGTGCAAACACGGGCCATTCTTGCTGGGTGACAAATGTATTCCCCAAGCCAGCCAATTTATATAATGTTGGTGGTGCTGGAGACTATGGGTCAACTAATCAGGTTGTTGTAGGCTTTAATCATAATATTACCGTCGCGCGTTGGCGCTCGTCCGATATTAACAAGGCTTACTATGATCCGAAAGTCTTGTATCAGCCTTGGGCCGCGCCAAGTGGTGGCTTGATGTCGCCTGCAAATGTTGCTGCAGCTTTATATAATCCAGTTGCACCAACCGGCGGTACTAACACCAATGTAATCGACTTGACGCAAAATCAGACCTTTGCCGCAGGAACTTATTCCTGGTTGAAAGATGACGCCAGCGATTATGAAACGACGGCACACACCGTTTTTCCAGCGCTCTACTATATTTATAATGGTGGAGGCAGTTGTACTACCAGCATATTGACTTGTTTTACCAGAGTTGAAATCAAAGCCGGCACTACTTTGCCTGCCAAGGCACCGGCCAGGACAGATTGTCCATTGACAGCCTGTACAATCGCGCAGGAGTTGCAGAATTTCGCAAACTGGTTTCAGTACCATCGTTCGCGTATTCTGACTGCGCGTGGTGGCAGTGGTCAGGCGTTTTCCAAGCAAAGTTCAACAATCCGGGTTGGTTTCGGTACCATTAACACGAGTGGCACAGTAATTAATAAAGTAACTGATGATTTTAGTGCTACCAACAAAACCAATTTCCTGAATACTTTATACAAACAGAGAATGCCTGCGGCAGGTACTCCTTTGCGTAATGCGGTAGATGATGTTGGTCAATATTTTACTGACACTTCTAATACCGGGCCTTGGCAAACACAGAGTGGTGTTGGTGCTACCAGCACACAACTCACTTGCCGTCAAAACTACAATATCCTGATGACTGATGGCTATTGGAATGGTGCTGCTGCTGCTGGTGGCCGCAATTCTAATTACGATGGCACTGCCGGACCGACTATCACGGGGCCAAGTTCTACATACACTTATTCACCAGCAGGACCATTTACTGATACCTATAGTGATACCCTGGCTGATATCGCTTTTTATTATTGGTCGCGTGACTTGCGTCCTGATTGGGCCGCCGCAAAGAAAAATGTCCCTGTTTCTAGTGCTGATCCTGCGTTCTGGCAGCATTTGGTTCATTTTACTGTAGGCTTGGGGGTGAAGGGTAATCTTGATCCTGCTGCTGATTTGCCTGCATTGACTGCTGGTACCAAGCAATGGCCTCAAGCTACAGACACACAAAATCAGATCGACGATTTGTGGCATGCAGCAGTTAATTCGCGCGGCAAGTACTTTAGTGCATCAAATCCTACAGAGTTTGCAAATGCGCTTGAGTCCTCGTTGAATACCATTTCAGAGCGTATTGGTGATGCGGCTGCGGTAGGTACTTCCAGCAATACAGTGCGTAGTGGCAGTAGTTTATATACTTCCAGTTATCGCACTTCTGATTGGTCAGGTCAGGTTGTGCAACGGCCCTTGGATGCTGACGGGAACCTCACTACTGGTGGTTGGACTGCCTCAATACCTGCATATGCAACTAGAAAAGATAATGTTTATACCTATGTTGATTCAACCTTGAAGGGTAAAAAGTTTGAGCTTCTCAATCTGACTCCTGCTGATCAGGCTTTGTTCGCGACAGAAGCTGCAACTTATAGTCCGCTTGGCTCAGTTACTGCAGCCAATATCGTTGACTACATAAAAGGTGGGCCAAATCTCGGATATTTACGTCCTCGGACTATGTCTTTTGGCGATTTTGTGAATTCTGCACCACAATATATGAAGGAAGGGAATGATAGTGGTTATTCATTCTTACCTGTGGGGGCACCTGAAAAAGCAAATTCGTACAATGATTTCCTGACAGTAAAAAGAGCGCGTGCATCTATGGTGTACATAGGCGGCAATGATGGTATGTTACACGCTCTGGACGGTGCAACCGGTGTTGAGAAATTTGCCTACATACCTAAGGCCGTTGTCAGTAATTTGCCATTATTGAGCAGAACCACATATGGACATAAATTCTATGTTGATGGTACTCCTTCATTGGGCGATTACTGGAACAATGGTTGGAAAACTGCCTTGGTAGGAACTACAGGTGCAGGCGGACGAGCTGTATTTGCAATGGATGTAACTGATCCTACGGCCTTTGACGCAAGTAAAATCTTGTGGGAAGTTAGTTCTGCAAATGATGGCGATTTGGGATATACCATAGGTAATGCGCAAATTGGCCGTATGCCAAATGGCGACTGGGTTGCTGTGATGGGTAATGGTTATGAAAGCGACAATAAACATGCAGTTTTGTTTATAATTCGCCTCAAAGATGGTGTTGTTACGAAAGTAGATACAGGAATAGGGAACGCAACGACTCCAAATGGAATGGCTTCACCGAAACTTTTGATGAATTCCGATTCCACCATTAAAGCAATCTATGCAGGTGATTTATTAGGGAATTTGTGGAAATTCAATGTGACCAATACTGGTACAACCATTGCGTTCTCTAATACCCCTTTGTTTAAAGCAATACGTGCTACCAAAGCTCAGCCGATTACTGTACAACCTGACTTGGTGCCACATCCTAAAGGTGGTGCAATCGTGTTGTTTGGAACAGGTAAGATTTTTGAAACTGATGACCCATTGAATACCGATATTCAAACTATCTACGGTGTATGGGATAACTTCGGTGTACCAAGCGTCACAGCAAGTGCTATTACTAGTAGTCAAGCTGCCTTGCAAAAGCAGACCTTAACTGCATCGGGTTCTTTCTACACTGTAAATAATTTACCTGTTGACTACTCGTCCAAACGTGGTTGGTATCTGGACCTGGATACAACTTTGTCTACTGGTGAACGTATTACAATAGACCCGCAAGTGTATTTTGATGAAGTAGTATTTACGTCGATTATTCCTGCAGGTGCAACAGATACCTGTTCATCTGATGGTAAATCCACGACCTTTATCTTGCGTTCTTTGACGGGAGGCGTTTTCCCATACCCTACAATAGACACAACAGGTGATGGCAAGGTGGATGCTGCAGATACCTTGGCTGCTGGTAAACAGGGTTCATTGACGTTCGGCACTACGATTCTGAAAAAAGGCGGAAAATCTATTATTTATCAACCGCCATCTTCTGGCTCAACAGATGCAAGTGGACCAAAACCGAATAAACTGGACATAATCCAAAATGCTAATCCGTCAAAACGCATCTGGAGGCAACTCTTGCGTACGGATTGATATTACCAATCGATAAATTAAACAGAGGTGTTAAGTGTTACCACAGAAATCGAAAAAGGGTTTTACCCTGATTGAGGTACTGATAGCGGTAGTCATCATTGGTATTTTGGCTGCTATTGCGATCCCTTCTTATCTGGAGCATGTAAGAAGGGGGAGGCGTGCGGATGCCAAAGCCAAGATTGTGCAAAATGATCAGTTTATGGCGAGTTTTCTTGCGATTAATGATCGATATGATATTGATAGAGGTGGTGCTGCGGTAGCATTACCTGTGGTTGCAAGTCCCGGTGGTGCAACCGGGACTGCAATTGACTACAACATTAGTTTTGCTGTCGCCCCTACAGCAACAACCTACACAATACAGGCAGTGCCACGCCCAGGAGGTAAAATGGCGACTGACCCTTGTGGGACTTTTACGATTAATAATTTTGGTGCCAGAACAGTGTCAGGATCGCTTTCTGTGGATGAATGTTGGTATAAGTAAATATACCTATTTGCAGCTCAGCTCTTCCTGACCTCTTGTATCGCCTCGGCAAATTCGGATACATCTTCAAAGCTTTTGTACACAGAAGCGAAACGGATGTAGGCGATTTTGTCGAGGCGTTTCAATTCGCGCATGACCAGTTCACCCAAGTGGCCGGACATGACTTCGCGCTCTCCGCTGGACAATAATTTTTCTTCTATTCTCTGTATCGCTGTCTCGACTGCTTCGGCTGATACCGGGCGCTTGCGCAGAGCCAGCATCAGGCTGGCGCGCAGCTTGGCGGTTTCATATTCTGTGCGACTACCGTTTTTCTTGACGATGACGGGCATCACCAGTTCTATACGCTCATACGTGGTAAAGCGCTTGTCGCAGTCGGCACAGCGGCGGCGACGCCGTATGACATTACCTTCTTCTGAAACACGGGTGTCAATGACCTGGGTGTCATCGTGATGGCAAAATGGGCATTTCATGGCGTATAGGGATCCGTTAATTTACTGGCTTACTTGCTAATAGACTTTGATGCCTGTTTATTTTATTGCTTTTATAAAAAAGCCACTCGTCTGAGTGGCTTTTTTTATTGTGCTTCCAGAGCCTGCTTATTGCGGCATGATATCAAGCTTGAATTCAAACCTGGATATTAAGCGTGATAAATCAGGCTTGATACACTGGGAATGCATCAGTCAATTGTTTGACCTCAGCCTTCACGCGTTCTATCGTCGCTGCATCATGCGGATTGTCGAGTACGTCAGCGATCAGATTACCTACTTTAACGGCTTGTTCTTCCTTGAAACCACGGGTAGTGAAAGCTGGGCTGCCCAAACGGATACCAGAAGTGACCATAGGTTTTTGCGGATCATTAGGAATGCCGTTTTTATTGCATGTCATATGGGCAGAACCCAGTATGGCTTCGGCTTCCTTGCCTGTCAAACCTTTAGGACGCAGGTCCACCAGCATGACGTGTGATTCAGTGCGGCCAGAAACAATACGCAAACCACGTTCAGTCAAGGTGTTTGCCAGGGCTGCAGCATTCTTGACGACTTGTTCCTGGTAAGCCTTGAACTCTGGTGTCAGTGCTTCTTTGAATGCAACCGCTTTACCAGCGATAACATGCATCAAGGGGCCGCCTTGCAAGCCTGGGAAGATCGCAGAATTGATCTTCTTAGAAATCGCTTCATCATTCGTTAAAATGATACCGCCACGTGGGCCACGCAGGCTCTTGTGGGTAGTCGATGTAACGACGTCAGCGAAAGGCACAGGGTTTGGATAAACGCCTGCGGCGATCAAGCCCGCATAGTGAGCCATATCAACCATGAAGTAAGCGCCGATCTCTTTGGCAATTTTGGAGAAGCGTTCAAAGTCTATGCGCAGCGCAAATGCAGAGGCACCAGCGATGATCAGTTTTGGTTTGGCTTCGCGTGCCAGTTTTTCCATGGCATCGTAGTCGATATCTTCCTGCGCATTGAGGCCATAAGACACCACATTGAACCACTTGCCGGACATATTCAAAGGCATGCCGTGGGTCAGGTGACCGCCTTCGGCCAGGCTCATGCCCATGATGGTGTCGCCCGGGTTCAACAAGGCAAAGAACACGCCCTGGTTGGCCTGTGAGCCTGAGTTAGGCTGTACGTTAGCGAAATTGGCATTGAACAATTGCTTCAGGCGGTCGATGGCCAGTTGCTCGACCACGTCCACATGCTCGCAACCACCGTAGTAGCGCTTGCCTGGATAGCCTTCAGCATATTTGTTGGTCAACTGGGAGCCCTGGGCTTCCATGACGGCTGGGGAGCAATAGTTTTCAGAGGCGATCAACTCGATATGCTCTTGTTGACGGACGTTTTCTTTTTGTATCGTAGCAAACAGTTCTGGATCTACGTTGGCGAGGGTATGGTTTTTTGCAAACATGGCGGTTCCTGATTATTCCTGTTAATAAACAATGATTGTTGTTAATGAGGTGTCTGAAACGGATGTGGGGCAGCCTCATTGCTTTTACCATCAGGCTACCCAGGCGCACGGCTGGAGTCAGATTGACTCCGAAATCTCACGCTTCCCGATGGATCTCCATCTTTGGCCAGAATTCTTGCTCGTCGTAATTACAAAAGAGAGCAGAGTTGGCCGTTTCGCCAGTCACGTGAAATGAAATGGTGATTGGATTTTACGTGATGGCGTTTGAATGGGCAAGTGTCAGCGTTGCTATTGGAAAAATTAATTTTCGCACAAGTATGTATCTCGAAATTTTCGACGCTCAAGTATTGGATGAGTATTGGATGACAAAAGCACTTAAAATAGTATGTATTGAGGCTGATAAGCCAGCTAGACAAATTACCTACAAAAACTTAAGGAATTCAGCATGATCGTATTAATTACAGGCGCAAGTTCAGGTTTTGGTGAGGAAATGGCGCGCAAATTTGTCCGTGAAGGGCATAAAGTCATCGCTGCCGCCCGCCGTACAGACAGACTGGACGCCTTGAAAGCTGAACTTGGTGCTGCTTTGTTACCAGTGACGCTGGACGTCACCAGCAAGGATTCCATCAAACAAGCCCTGGCTGGTTTGAGTGCCGAATGGAAAAATATCGATGTGCTGATCAACAATGCCGGTCTGGCCTTGGGGACAGAGCCAGCGCATCTGGCTTCCCAGGATGAATGGGATACCATGATAGACACCAATACCAAGGGCCTGGTCACAGTCACCAGGGCTATCCTGCCAGACATGGTGGCGCGCGGTACTGGTACGGTTATCAATATCGGCTCAGTCGCTGGTGAAACACCTTATCCAGGCGGCAATGTTTATGGCGCTACCAAGGCTTTTGTCGATCAGTTCACCCGTAATTTGCGCGCTGACCTGGTTGGTACGGGCGTGCGTGCTACCAATATTGCCCCTGGCCTGTGCGGTGGCACTGAGTTTTCCAATGTGCGCTTCCGCGGCAATGATGATGCGGCAGCCAAGGTATATGAAGGCACAGTACCGCTGACTGCTGTTGATATTGCTGAAACAGCGTATTGGATCGCCACTTTACCTGCGCATGTAAATATCAATCACATAGAAATGATGCCTACTTGTCAGGGCTATGGACCGCTGGTCATCAAGCGCAATACAGCGTGACTCTCTTGTAGTCCCAGATAACCTCAGGCAGGTTCTGAGATAACTGATTTGCTCTGGTCGCTGCTCGTCACGATGGCTGCGACCATTTCTCGAATGCAGCCCGCACTTTATCTTGCCAGCTTTGAGTGACAAAGAGTAAATATACGCACCTAATAGCTGGTAAAGTTTATACTATGAAAACAGAATTTGTATGGCCGGTCAGGGTCTACTATGAAGATACTGATGCCGGTGGCATTGTTTTTTATGCGAATTACCTGAAGTTTTTTGAACGTGCCCGTACCGAGTGGCTCAGGGCTGCAGGTGTTAACCAGCAGCAAATGGCAGATGAGCATGGTTTGATGTTTGTCGTCAAAGGCACCGCAGTCGAGTATCATGCACCCGCCAGGCTGGATGATGAACTAAGGCTGACTGTTGTGGTCGAAAAGCTGGGCAGGGCATCTGTACAGTTTGTGCAAGAAGCCTGGTGTGGCCAGCGTTTGCTGGCCTCAGGCAAGATCAAGGTAGGCTGTGTCAGCAAGGCTGAAGTCAAACCGGCGGCAATACCTGCTGAAGTGCTGGCAAAGATAGGCTGAGATTATTTTTTTAGGGCTGCAACAAATCGGCCCGGTGTTTTGTTTTTGAATTGATTCAATATGACTGTTACCCAAGACCTCTCATTTCTAAGTCTGATCACAAATGCCTCGATTCTGGTGCAACTGGTCATGGCACTGCTGCTAGGTGTGTCACTGACGAGCTGGACTTACATCTTCAGTAAAATGTTCGCCATCAAAAAAGCGCGCGGACAAACAGAAGAATTTGAACGCAATTTCTGGTCTGGTGGCAATCTGGTTGATCTGTACGCTGCGGCGACGAATAGCCGCCGTACTGGCCGCGATACCAGTGGCGCGCTCGAACGTATCTTCGAAGCAGGCATGAGTGAATACCACAAGGTTAAGACAGCCAACAAGGCTGCGCTGGATGCTGGCGCCATGCTCGATGGTGCGCGTCGTGCCATGCGCGCCTCTTACCAACGTGAAATGGATTTGCTTGAGTCACACCTGTCCTTTCTCGCTTCCGTCGGTTCTGTTTCTCCTTACATCGGTTTGTTCGGTACAGTCTGGGGCATCATGAACTCCTTCCGTGGCCTGGCCAATGTGCAGCAGGCGACATTGGCTGCCGTGGCTCCAGGTATCGCTGAAGCCCTGATTGCTACTGCGATAGGCTTGTTTGCCGCTATCCCTGCCGTGCTGGCCTATAACCGCTATTCTCACGATATAGACAGGCTGGCGATACGTTTTGAAACCTTTATCGAGGAATTCTCCAACATTCTCCAGCGTCAGTCACGCTAGGAAGAATGAGATAGCATGAGTACCCTGCGTGGCGAACGTAAACGCAAATTCAAGGCAGAAATCAACGTCGTTCCGTATATTGACGTGATGCTGGTGTTGCTGGTGATTTTCATGGTGTGCGCACCGATGACCAATCCCAGTGTCATCAACCTGCCCACCGCCGGACAATCTACCCAGCCGCCTTCTGATTACATAGAAATCACTTTGAGGCCTGATGCGCCTTCGACCATCAGCATCAATAGCAAAGCTGGCAGCAACGGCAATAATCGTCAGGAAAGCAAGGAAGAAGCAAAAGACCGCAAGCAGTTGATGCAAAAACTGCGCGAGTACCATGATGCCAAACCTGAGCTGTCCGTCCTGGTATCTGCCGACAAAGGCATGATTTATGATGAGGTTATACAAGTGATTTCAGAAGCTAAAAAATTGGGTATCAATCGCGTTGGTCTGGCGACCAAGTGAGTTTTCTCAGATGCAGATAAGACTGCGCCCGCTACTGATATTGTTCTGTGCTGCCGGTTTATGCGGTGCAGGTTTGGTGAGGGCGCAGCAGCCTGTGCAAACTGAAACACCGGCGACCACCGTAGCACCAGCACCAGATACCGACAACGAAGCCAGCGCTAGCAGTGCCAGTAGTGGTCGCTTGCAACTGGTGGCAGCCAAAGCACACTGGGCGGATCTGCTGAAAGAGCATATCCCAGAATTCGCCAACAATGCCGAAGCGCAAAATATTACACCTGCACTGATTAAAAGATTGCGTTTGGATATCAGCAATATCCTTGCCACCGAAGGTTATTTCTCTCCGCAAATCCAGTTTGAAAATCCCGATCAAACTGCAGCGACAGCTAAAAACACGACAAATAAAATTGTCCACGTTACTGTAGATGCGGGTCAGCGCACCCTCATAGAGAACGTATCGCTAAAAGTGCTTGGCCCCATGGCAGATGCCATAGATGCCGGTGATAAGGCCATCCTTAAAAGGAGACGCGCCCTGCAAGAAGACTGGGGCCTGGCAGTGGGCCAACCATTCCGTGATGCTGACTGGAGTGATTCCAAAACGCATTTGCTGGAAAGCCTGCGTGCAGATGCTTACGCATCGGCCAGCATGACGTCCAGCGAGGCAAAAATTGATGCTGACCAGCATAGTGGCATGTTGCAAGTCGAGATCGATAGTGGCCCTGTATTCACCCTTGGTGATATACGCGTTACAGGTTTGCAGCGTTACCCATCATGGCTGATAGAGCGTTATCAGGCGCCACAAAAAGGTGAGGTCTATTCACGCTCACGCTTACTGGATTTCCAGCGTTCCTTGCAAAACTCAGCTTATTTTTCGACCGTGGCTGTAGGTATAGACCCTGACCCGGAAAAAGCTGGTGCCGTGCCTGTCGATGTGACTGTGGTTGAACGCCAGGCGCGCGATTTGAGTTTTGGTCTGGGCTATAGCACCAATACCGGTTACCGTAGCGAGGTGGCTTACCGTGACCGCAATATCTTCGACCAGGCCTGGGATTTGCGCAGTGCCGTCAGGCTGGAACAAAGGCGTCAACTTGGTTATGTTGACATTTATCTCCCACCCAGAGAGAGCAAATTCCTTGACTCTTTTGGGGTGCTGGTGGAGCGTGAGGATATCGCTGGTGTGCGCTCGAGCCGCAGTGCCCTGGGTGTAAAACGTACCAGTACACGCGGGCATCTGGAACAGCGTCTGGGCTTGAATATCGTCAGGGAAAAAATTTCTCCTGATGGTGAAGCAGAAGAAGTCAACAAGGCGCTGGTTGCCAGCATAGGCTGGACCTGGCGTGATGTTGATCAGCCTTTTGATCCACGTAAAGGCCAGATTTTGCAATTTGATCTTGCTGCATCTGAAAAGGCATTGTTCTCTGACCAGCGCTTCGTCCGCAGTTATGCCAAATACCAACGCTGGATACCCGTGCGCAAAACTGATACCGTGATCTTGCGTGCAGAACTTGGCGCTGTTTTTTCCAGGGACGAAGAGGGTATCCCTGAAGATTACCTGTTCCGCACCGGTGGCAGCACTACCGTGCGCGGCTACGGTTATCAAACGCTGGGAATACAGCACATAGGCAGCACCCGTGGTGGCCGCGTGATGGCGACTGCCAGTGCAGAATACGTGCATTGGTTGAACTCCTCCTGGGGGGCTGCAACTTTTCTCGATGTGGGCAATGCCGCTGACAACTTTCGTGAGTTGAGTTTGAAGCAGGGCATGGGTGTGGGTGCGCGCTACAAAACCCCGGCAGGGCCGATTGCACTTGATCTGGCTTATGGTCGCCAGACAAAAAAAGTCCGGCTGGATTTCTCCATCGCCATCGCGTTCTGATATGAGTGCAAACGAAAAAAATCAGGCGGAGAAAAAACTGCCCGCCAAAAAAAAGCGTAGTCATTTGCGCCGCTTAAGCTTATTCATCGTCAAGCTGTTTATTCTATTGGTCGTCGTGTGCAGTCTCGTTCTGACCTGGATGTACAAAACTGAAAGTGGCACCAGAGCCGCATTGGCCCTGATAGAAAATATCAGCCTTGGTAGCCTGAAATTCAGCGGCGTGAAGGGTACTTTGGATGACGAGCTCAAGCTGGATGAATTCAGCTTTATCTCCCAGGATTTGCATCTGAACGGCAATGCTATCTCTTTGCAGTGGCGGCCAATAGCCTTATGGCGACGTCATGTCGATATCACCAGTCTGCAATTAAGCGCATTGACGGTCGCCAGCCGGTCAAGTAAAAATGTAGCCAGTGTACCTGTTAATATCGGTCTGCCCTTTAGCCTGAGCGCACCCAGGTTGGCACTGGGGCGCTTGCATATTGCTACGTTGACTGACGGTGGCAAACAAATAGAAACCCTGAAACTCAGTGCACTGACGGGCAGTTTTTCGTATCAGGACAAGCAGTTCAAAGCACAAACTACATTGAGTAGCCCCTGGGGTAATTTGAAAGGCGAAGCTGATATGGGCAGCCTCGCGCCTTTCAAACTCAATGGCCGCCTGAGCCTGCAAGGCGAGGTTCAGGAAGGCATACCGCCTGTCATCTTGCAAGGTGTAGTCACTGGCAGCCTGCATGATATGCAAGTTGCAGTCGAAGCCGCATTGGATAGTGCCGCAGATAAAAATATCCGGAATAAAAATCTGCAAGGGCATGTCAAGGGACGTATCAGCGCATTTACAGCGCCGTATATACGCGAGCTGGACATTGATGTCCAACATTTTGACCCATCTGCATGGCAGACGAATGCACCACATGCAGACTTGCGCATACTCACGCAATTGAAGCCAGTCACAGATGAAAAAAATACTGAAAAAAACGCGCAAAAAAATGCTGCGTTTGGTTTGACTGGCCCAATCAATATTCAAAATAGCCAGACTGCCAGCATCAATAAGCAAGGCTTGCCAGTGCAATCCTTGAGCACAAAACTATTCTGGCAAGGCCAGCATCTGAGTCTGACAGACCTGGCGGTGCAACTGGCAGGCAAGGGCAAGTTGCAAGGTGAGGCCGATGTCAATTGGCAGGCGGCGGAATTACAGGCTGATTTGAAACTCAACCTGGCCAATATCGACCTGAATCAAATCGACCAGCGCCTGCATGCCAGCAATATAAAGGGCCAGTTTTCTGCGCAGACTGCAAAAGATAAAAGCGTCAAGCTGCAAGCAAAATTGCAAGATGCGCGCGCCAGCCTGAATGCAGATGCCACTTATCAGCACGAAAAATTGCTTCTGAATCTGGATAAATTTGATTTGCAGGCAGAAGACGCACACTTGCAAGGCACTGGTGACATCAGCTTCGCTGGCAAACAGTTATTCAATCTCAAAGCCAACCTCAAGGATTTTGATCCGGCACGTTGGGTGGCGACACCCGCAGGCCGTTTGCAGGCAGACTTCAACGCTCGTGGCCAGCTATCACCACGCCTGGATGTACAAGTCAATCTGCAGCAATTGCAGGGGCAATATGCGGGCCAGCCTGTGCAGGCAGGCATGGATGCGCGCTGGCTGCAAGATCAACAGCTGCAAGTCAAACAGCTTGATCTGCGCTTCGGTAAAAATACTGTGACCGGGCAAGGTAACTGGGGTGGCGCAGACGATATATTGAAATTGAATATTGATGCCCAGGATTTAAGCCACCTCAACCCTTTGCTCAGTAACTGGGAGCTGGCACTGGGCGGCAATCTTAAGGCAGATGCCGTATTGCGCGGCCGTTTCAATGAGCCTGCAGGCAGCCTGGATGCATTGGCACAGCAAGTCAGCATCAAGCGCGGCAAGCAGCAATTCAGCATTGCCGAATTGAAGTCTCGCCTGAATCTGGCAAATGGTATCAAAGGACAATTTGATGGTGAAATTGTAGCCAGGCATATAGGTGGTGATTTGCCGGCATGGAGTGCAACAGCCAACAACCCAGACAAGCTGGAACAATTGAGCCTGAAATTGCAAGGCAGGCGCGATGCCCATAAGCTGAGCTTCGAAGCCATCTTCCCGAGCAAACAGACACTAAGCCTGGTCGCCAATGGCAACATGCAAGCTGATTCAAAAAGCGATACTGCCTGGTCATGGAATGGACAATTGCAGGCAATGAATTTAAATGGCAGACCAGATGTGCGCCTGCAAAGCTCCGCCCCCCTGCAAGTGTCTGCGAATGCTGTGCGGCTGGGGAGCCTGTCACTGCAAAGTGCGCTTGGCAGCTTGCAACTGGAAGAATTGGAATGGACGCCTGCGTCACTTAAAACCAAAGGACAAATCAGTGATGCTCATGTGTCAGACATCGCCAATCTGTTTTATCCACAAAATGCGGTGACGGGCAATCTTCGATTGAACGCGCAATGGAAGCTGCAATTAACTGAGCATGCACTGGGCGAAATTAAACTGCAGCGCCAGAGTGGTGATTTGCGATTTAATGATCCTGAGGGAACTGGTACTTCAGTTGCACTTGGCATACGCGATGTGCAATTGCAAATGAAGTTGGGTGGCCTGGTCGCCGGCACCGATGGTGAAAGCCTGAACCTTGACCTGGTTGCCGATGGCAGCCGTCTCGGGCAATGGCAAGTCAAGGCTAATACCCAGTTAAGCAAACAAAACAATGCCTGGACAATATTGGCAAGTGCACCACTTGGCGGGCAAGTCACGGCAGCCGTGCCTGATCTGCAATGGCTGGGGCCTTTCATCAATCCAGGCGTGGTGCTCAAAGGTAAACTGAATGCTGACGCGCGCCTGTCTGGCAGCATAGGCAAGCCAAACTATCGCGCCACTTTGGCCGGGCGCGAAATGGAAATCGCTTTTGCCTCAGAAGGCTTGCTCTTGCCCAATGGTAGCTTTGATGCACAGATAGAAGACAAGCACCTGAAAGTGACGAACCTGCAGTTTTCTAACACAGTCACCAATATGCCGCGCCATGCGCAATTCCGGGATGAAAACTGGATAGGCAAGAAGGGCGAATTCAAAGCCAGTGGCGATATAGATATAGGTAAGGAAACCGGCAGCATACAGGCGCAATGGACTCAGTTTCCGCTCTTGCAGCGCAAGGACAGGTGGCTGGTCGTCTCTGGTCAGGCCAACATCGTTGAAGCCAATAATATTTGGACACTGACCGGTAAAGTATTGGCAGACGGCGCTTACTTCAGGCTGCCAAAATTGCCACCGCCAAGTTTGTCCAGTGACGTAGTGGTCATACGTAAGACTGACAAGGCTGTGGCTAAAGCCGTGGAGGCTGACAGTAATCGAAAAGGCTTGAAGACCCGTGTTGATGTCAGCTTCGACATGGGGCCACGTTTTGTTTTCGTTGGCCGTGGTCTCGATACCGGGCTGGAAGGCAGCCTGCGCCTGCGCTCCAGTGATGGCAGCCCTTTGCAGGCAAATGGCTCCATACGCACTGTGAAGGGCGTTTATGAAGGCTATGGCCAGCAATTGGCGATAGAGCGCGGTATATTGAATTTTCAGGGGCCACCTGCTAATCCCGGCCTGAACATCCGTGCCCTGCGCAAAGGTTTGCCAGTTGAAGCTGGTGTGGAAGTGTTCGGTACGGTCACTACACCGCAAGTCAGGCTGGTGTCTGAACCGGACGTGCCGGATGCAGAAAAATTGTCGTGGCTGGTATTGGGACGCGGTTCAGATCAACTCGCCAGCGGTGATGCATCGCTGCTGATGTCGGCAGCTACCGCGATATTCGGTGGTGACGGCAGCCGCAATGTGCCGCGCGATATTGTGCAAGGTCTGGGTTTTGACGAGTTCTCCATAGGCTCATCCTCGAACGGTTCTACCAGCCGCCTGCCAGTGCAGACCATTGCGGGTTCCACAGGCACGAGTAATGCCAGCACTGATCAGGTAGTCAGCGTCGGCAAACGCATCATGCCGGGGCTGGTATTGTCAGTAGAGCGAGGTTTGTCTGATGCCAGTGGCGGTATCAAGCTAAGCTGGCAACTGACCAGACGTATCAGTATCACAGGCCGCACTGGCACTGAGTCTGCGGTGGATGTGAATTACACCTTCTCCTTCAATTAAAGCAAGCTGAAAAAGAAGCGGGGAGGCAATCTCGATGGATTGCCTCCCCGTGTTTTATGTTACCTATGCTACCGAAATTATCGACCTTGCTTCCGATTTTACTTGGCCTCTTTTTTCTGCTCTGGATACATCACGATCTGCGCATAATTCTGGAAGTTAAAATAGCGTTGAGCTGCCTCTTTGATCTGCGCTGGTGTAATCGCACGTATGCGTTTTTCCACCGTCAATATCGCTTCAGCTTCGGTTTTGTAATAGACGGCATTTTGCAAATGGTTCAGCCAGTTTTCATTGCTGCGCAATTCTTGCTGGTGATCTTTCAGCCAGGATTGCTTGACCTTGTTCAAATCTTCCAGCTGCGGGCCAGATTGTTGGATTTTTTTGATCTCTGCAAATAAGCCTGCAATGACCTTGTCCACATTCTCAGGGCTGCAAGGCAATTCAGCATCTATGCTGTACCTGCTTTGTGGAATACGTTCAAAAGAACCATTCAGACCACCACTGTAAATCAAGCCCTGCTTTTCGCGCAGCACATCAATGATCTTCAGGTTCAGAATGTCCACCATGGCATGGAAGCGGGCATTTTCCTCACGTGTGTAGGTTGATGGCCCGGTGAAACTCAGTACCACGGTACTCTTTTCTTCATTACCAGCACGAACTTCTTTCTTGACGATGCCTTGTACAGGATTGATATGCAAGTCCTGATACTCGGTCTTGATGTCAGTATTAGGCAGGCTGGCAAGATAAGTTGCGATCAGTGGCCTGATCTTGTCCAGTTCAAAACTGCCAACGAAAATAAAGTGCAAGTCCTTGGCGCTGCCAAAGCGGGATTGATAAATTTCTATACTGCGGTCCAGCGAAATTTTGTCAAAATCCTCGACCTTGGCCAAGTGGGCAACACGTGGATGGTCTTTATAAATAGTCGTCGTAATCGCTTCTGAGAAAATCGCTTCGGGACGCGCCCAGGTATTTCTTGCCAATTCCTTTTGCGAACTGATCAGTGACTGGAACAGGGCTTCATCCCTGCGTGGGCTGGTCATGCGCAGATACAGCAATTGCAGCATGGTTTCCACATCGTTGCTGCTGGATGCTGCACCTATGCTCTCAGAATAGTTATCCATGCTGGTTCTGACATTGGCCGACTTGCCAGCCAGGGTTTCCTGCAAGTCTTTCTGGCTAAAATTAGCCATACCCATGCCCCAGACCACAGGATTACTATAGTAGACATTAAAATAATCCGCATCAGAGAACAAGGACATGCCGCCCGCACGGCGTGCACTCATCAACACCTGGTCGTTCTTGAAGTCGGTCTTTTTTAAGGTCACTTTCACACCATTCGACAAAGTCATTTCCACCAGACCCAGCAGTTTGTTTTCTTTTTCAGAAACGATCTGTCCGGGTTTAGGAAGTGTTGTCATCAGGCTGGCACTGGCCGCTTTTTCTGTGCGGGCCTGCAATGGTTTTTGCTCTGCCAGTGCAGTCATGTTCAGTAAATCTGTTTCGCTTGGTATGGTCTCGCCAGTCTTGTTTGAACCTACGTAAAACGCCAGTCTGATACTGTCATCCGGCGTTGCTTTTTTTGCGAACTGGTTCATTTCTTCCAGCGAGATACCTTCAGCAAATTCCTTGAAATACAAGTATTCATTCTTGATGCCAGGGATAGGTTCATTGGTCAGGAAATTACGTATGTATTCAGCTGCGAACGTCGCAGAATTGGACTTGCTGCGCTCATTGAACATGCTTTCATATTCACGGGCTTCGATCTTCTTGGCACGGTCAAACTCAGCTGCTGTAAAACCAAATTGACGTATACTGTTTTTCTCCTGCATCAAGGCATCCAGCGCTGGCTGTATGCCAGCCTGTGACAACATCGCCGTTGAGATGAAGGAATCATAGCCCGGCACTACTTGCTCACTACCGGCAGATGCACCCAGGAAAGGCGGACTGGCTTGCTCAGTCAATGCTGCCAGGCGACGGTTCAGCATGGACTTGTAAAAACCGGCAATGATATCTTGCCTATAGTCGGCGATAACATCATGTGCAGGCTGTTTTGCCAGCGGGTAGCGCAGCATCAGCAAATTATTGGTGGCTTCTTTATCCGTAATCACCATCGCTTTGGAAACGGTGTTTTTGGGGATACTGATTTCTGGTCTGGCGCGGGCAGGCACAGGGTTTTTCAAGCCGGAAAAATATTTGTGTATCATCCTTTCAGCCTCTGCGGGCTGCACGTCACCAATGACGACGACTGCCATCAGGTCTGGCCTGTACCAATCCTTGTAAAAGCGGCGCAGGGCATCATGCTTGAATTGCTTGATGATGTCTTCTTTACCTATAGGCAGGCGTTCTGCGTATTTTGAACCATTGAATACCTCAGGCAAAAACTGGCGCATCATGCGGTCATTGGCACCTTTGCCCAGCCGCGCTTCTTCCAGGATAATGCCACGCTCCTTGTCGATATCAGCAGCCTTCATCTCCACGCCTTGCGCCCAGTCTGCCAATACCTGAAAGCCGGTCTTCAGATAAGCAGGTTTGTCGGTAGGAATAGGCAGGATATATACCGTCTCATCAAAGCTGGTGTAGGCATTCAGGTCGGCACCAAATTTCACGCCTATCGACTGCAGGTAAGAAATCAACTGATGTTTTTTGAAATGTTTGGAGCCATTGAAGGCCATGTGCTCAGTAAAATGCGCCAGGCCTTGCTGATCATCATCTTCCAGCACCGAACCGGCTTTCACCACCAGGCGTAATTCCACTTTCTTTTGTGGATTATCATTTTTCTGGATGTAGTAAGTCAGGCCATTTTCCAGCTTGCCCCGTTTCAAATCGGGGTTGATGGGCAGAGGATCACTCAGGCTTATTTCTGCCAATGCGGGTAAGCTTATGGCCAGCAAGAGCAGGCTGGCTACCAGCCTTTTTGCTGGAGTGGATGATTTTGCTACTGAAGTATCAAGGGTATTCGGCATAAATAGCTGAGCAGGCTGGACAAAAAATGCCAGTGTACCCTGTTGGCGGGATGCAGGTGAGGGAGGCTTTGTATCGATTTGCTACAGTTTCCCAGTTTTTAGCACGCGGCTTTCCACCTTGTGCATAGTCAGGGCTTGTCCACTTCTTCAATCTTGAATGAAATACTGCGCTCTGAGCCAGATCCGGTTTTGTTTTCTATCGGGGCTGACATCATGATGGCGTAGCTTTTTCCGGCCTCCAGATAACGTGTCAACACCGTATCTGCATAGCTATAAGAAACGCCACTGTTATACCTGAACGTAAATTTGTGTATGCCTGCAGGCAAAAACACCTGATGCAAGGTGGAATTAGCTGCGCCTGAATTTGGCAAAAATACCTTGTTATCAATCTCAGTGACTTTAAGTGCATGAGAAAACTTGATGCTCGCCATTTTTTGTGGTGGGTCAGTTTCGGCGACGCCAAGGTAATACCGGTTACCTACCGCACAGCCGCTGACAGTTATTGCCAGCAGGGTAGTTAAAATTACTTTCATATTCAATAAATTCATTTCTTTACTCTTTATCGCGATTTTCTATTTGGTCTATCATTGGCTCACAGCCTCAAGCTGTACATCCATTCGTAAGCTTGGCCCAGTTTGTGATAATGGTAGCATTGCGAGGTTTACTGCTCCAGTTCTCTTTTTTAAATTTGCAAAAAATTTTATATTTCAGGTGTGATATGCATTGGGTTATACAGCGCAGTATTTTTAAACCAGGCAATTATGATTTGCTAGTGCAAGCGCTGGACATCTTGAATGTCGAACATACCAGTGTGGCGCTCAAGCCTGGAACATATGATATGGAACCCGATGTCAGTCTGACCGGGAAAGTCTATATCTGCGGTGCTATCAAGCTCGCTAAAATAGCAAATGATCGTGGCTGGTTGCCTGGCAGTTTTTTAAATCAAAATTTCAACTTTGATGTCTGGCAACAGCATTTGGGTACAGATCTGCTTAACCACGCAGTGAGTACAGGCAAGCTGGCTGATATTGATACTACGTGCTACAAAAAATTCTTTATACGCCCGCTGGAAGACAACAAAGCCTTTGATGGTGCCGTCATCGATAATGAAATGCTGGCAGACTGGCGCAGCGATCCGGCGAAAAGTAATTTGTTGCAACTGGATGTCATGGTGTCACCAGTCAAAGATATTTACCGTGAATACCGCCTGTTTATTGTGAATGGACAAGTCATCACTGGTTCGCTCTACAAAATGGCAGGCCGACCGCACGTATCTGCCGATCTTGATGATGAGGTACTCGCTTATGCACAAACCATCATCCGCAATTGGGTACCAGCACCGGCTTTTGTCATGGATGTTTGCTTGTCTGAAGATGGCTTGAAAATGATTGAATTTAATAACATCAATAGCTCGGGATTTTATGCCTGCGATGTGTTGAAGTATGTTGATGCGATACAGCATGCCTTTGCTTAGATGGCTGACAAGCTATGGGAGTATTAACTGCCACCGCAACCTCCGCCACAGCCACCACCGCCGCAGCTTGACCCTCCGCCGTCGCAGCTGGCACTGCCAGAGTCGCAACTACTGCTGCCGCAGCTACTACCAGTGCTACCGCAAGACGAGCCGTTATTGGCAGCCTGGGCTTGTTTCTTCATTATTTCGTCATACGCCAGGGTAGAAATCAGGCCAGCAGCCAGCAACTGGGCTGCATCAAAACTTTCCGGGTAGATGGATTTGCCCACCCCTACACCGCGTGTACTCATGTTCTGGAAACCGATGCGGGCAGTAGTGCCAAAGTAAGAATAACCAAGCGGCATATGCAGTTTGCGGTCCAGGGCAAACAGGCGGGGTACTGACGAGCTGCCTGGCACGCTGCCTTCTGCCAGTTGTGCCGTGATCAGGCAGTTTGCCAATGCAGCATCCATTTCGCTGGTCATCTGTTCTGCTTCCACATGCGGTATCGTGCGTTTGAAATGTTTGAGGCAGAAGTTATCCAGGTTGATGGAAGACCAGCTGTTCCATGCATGCCAGATAGAATCTGCCGCCTTCGAGGGCAGGGCGCAGGCTTGTTTGCTACGGCTGACATAATCGAAGAACATCATCAAGCCTTCAGTCGCGCGGGCAAAAAAAATGGCATCACAAGGGATGCCGGGGAATTCATATTTTGCTTTTGCCTGCCAATGCAAGAATACGCCATTTGGAATATCAACTAACTGACGCTTGTAGTCGGAAAATTCAGTGATATTTCTCGCCCGCATCATTTGGTATTTTTGTTTTAATTTATTTAACATCGTCTTTAATCTCCTTTTCTCTTTTGTTTTAGTGATTTCATCTTAGAAGAGATTTATGACAAATGCATGACAAAAATGATGAGGGAAAATACGTATATGGTTTATCTCCGACTTAACAGAAAATTCTATCTTACGCTCTGGCTAAAACGGCGGGTGCAATGATTTTATGCGCCGGCCCGACGAACAGCATATACGCCCGCCCCAGATTATTGTGTACATGCACCACGGTGCTGAGAGCGATAAATGGCTGACCATCCCTGGTTTGCTTGGAGACCGATACCTTGACATCCAGATGCTTGTCAGAATCGCAGAGTATGACTTCTTCATCGGACTTGTACACCAGAGAAAATATCCCGGCTTTGTCACCAACCTGATAGGCTTCTGCAGGTTTGCTCTTGTTCAGTGCCTTCATCCCACCTACGTTTTTTAAACCAAATAAAACCACCACGCGATTACGTATGCCCATCATGGCATTGACCCAGTCTGGTGTTTTGGCAAAGGTATCCATATAGATTTGCATGGCGCTCAAATCCGCATGAGGGAAGGGTGTTTGAAAGCAGTCATAAAAATAAGCGCCGGGTAGATCTTCAGCGATCTTGCTGGATGTTGGAATTGCTGTTTCCATGATCTTGTTTTTCATGCTACCTGCCCTTGGTTTGCACGTATGTTCATCAATGCAATTGCTGCAGGCATGGCCAGCCAAAAACCGGACGTGGGCATCAGTATCACCGCAAAGATGCAGCAGAGCAGGAGACCCAAACCCAACATTGGGGCTTCAGTAAAATCAGGTTTGCGTTCCAGGCTGTTGATGGCCATACCCAATAGCAGGAACGGACCACCAAACAGCAAGAACCATGTCGCCGCCGACCGTAAAGGGTCACGATTGACGGTATTGAATACTCCTCGCTCCAGCATGCCCATCAAGACTGGCCCAAAGAGTAGAAAGGCTGCTATCGTGTGCAGAGCTGCAACGGCGATCAGATAACGACCTATCCAGATTTTCCGGGGTTTAGTTTGTGCTGACATGAATTGCTCCTTGCCTGGTCCAGGCTATTTCAGTGTTGACGACAGCACCCATTTTCTTGAGCATATTCATTAGCCCCAGATAAGCGCGGTCAAAATAAGGTACGTCTTCATGCCAGCCCGCCAGGATGCCCGACAGCAGCTTGCTATGTTCTGCGTTGATGGTCTTGGGGTAGGGCGATTTATTGCGGAAGTCAAACTGCTTACTTTGAAATGCTTCCATCTTCCAGGCATGCAAGTCGGCGAGTGCAGTCATGACACTATGGTCAAATTCATCTTGCGTGACTGCATCGGAAAACAGGCCCAGATCTATATATGCCAGTCGCAGAAGTCGATTGCGCTCCACTTCATTCCTCATCAACAGGGCGCGCCAGCTACGTGCCATGGCATCACAAAAGCTGAGCGAGATTTTATTGGTGCAACCAAAATCCAGTACCGCCAAACGACCGCCCGACATGAATAAGAAATTGCCAGGATGCGGGTCTGCATGCACGCGGCCCAGCTCGCAAACGCTGAACCAGAACCAGTCAAACAATAATTGCCCGTAGTGATTGCGCTGTGCCTGGTCAGGCGCTGTCGCCAGCCATGCATCCAGGTGCAGGCCATCAAGTCTCTCCATCGTCAAGACCCGCTTGCTCGACATCTCGTCCAGGCATTTGGGAATGACGATGCCCGGCAAATTTACATGCTCATGAAACCAGTTGAGCTGCATGGCCTCATGCTCATAATCAAGCTCTTCCCCCATCTTGACTTCAAGCTCGCTCATGAAGCGGTCTATGACTTCCTTGCGCGGCAAGATGGTGGTGCCCATGGCCAGGGTTTGAAAAATACCGCGCAGCATGCGCAAATCACTGCCTATGGCAGATGCGATGCCAGGGTACTGCACCTTTACCGCAAGTTGCTGGCCATCGGCCAACTGAGCGTGATGCACCTGGCCCAGGCTGGCTGCGGCAAAGGCATGTGCATCAAACTGCGCATACAGATGCTCTGGTGCCTTGCCAAATTCACGTTGAAAGACTTTATGGATCAGGGCGCGATTCAAGGGCGTGACCTGGTGGCAGCCTTTCGCCAGTTCGCGGCGTATGCCTTCCGGTAAAAAATCGGCTTCCATGCTCAGCAATTGCGACACCTTGAGTGCGCTGCCTTTTAGCTGGTTCAGCGCCTTGAAGAGTATGCGCCCCAGCTCAACTTCATGCCGTTCTTGCGCAGCCTGCTTGTCATCATCGCTGCGCAGCATTTGCCGCGCCTTGTGCCCCAGCTTGCTGGCACCAGCCTGCGCCAGTGCCAGGCCAGTGATGGCAGTTCTGCCCAGCTTGCTGGCGGGCGGTGCCTTGTTCATCGTGCATCCCCCAGGCCACGTCCTAATCCATTCTGCACGAGCTTGACCATCTCCAGCAAACCAGAACCATTTTGCATGATGCGCGACAACTGGTTGCGCAGCATGAAGCTGGCAAGTTCTGTTACTTTATTGACGATGCCGCTCTTCAAGGCCATCACCAGTATCGCCAGTGTCATGTCCACCAGTTGCGTAGTATTCGAGAATTCTTCCGAATCATCCTTGAGCCAATAAGCGATGACAGCGAACAGATAATCGCCAAACAAACCACCGATGAGGTTCTTGAAATCGCAAGGGGAGATATCGCCACGTTGTTCTGCCTCTTCCAGCAGGCTGATAATTTCCTGCTTCAGGGTTTGCTGACCTGGCATATTGTCACGCATCATCAGCAGTGGCGATTTGCCAAAGATATCTCGCGTGATTTCGACAAATTCACGGTCACCCAGCAAGAGTTCCAACAAGGCATCCACCAGCCTTTGCAGCTTTTCTTGCAGTGTAAACTCTCCCCACCCCGGTGTTTCCTGCGCCACTTCCAGCGTGATTTCTATACACAACTCATAGTAAGCCAGCAGGATTTTCTCCTTGCTGGGAAAGTATTTGTAGATCGTCGCATCACCTATACCCGCTTCACGGGCAATCTGCTTCATGGTGGCGGCGTCATAGCCTTTTTCAGTAATCAGATCAACGGCAGTACGTATCAGATTGCGCCGGGTTTGCTCTTGCTGGGATTTGGAAGTTTTCATAATCGAGACGAACTTCTATAAAAATGGTGATTGAGTTCCATTAATATATACATTGTTTCGTTAAATAACAAGGTTTACTTGTTTAATGGAGGGTTTGTATTGATTGTGGGGTGAGCGGGGCGTAGGTTGGGCCGGGCCTCGCTAGGCTACGTTTCACCAGCCCAACACTGGGCCTTTGCAAACGTAGACGTTATTTAAACGCCGAGTGTTGGGCTGATACCCCGTAGCCTAGCGAGGCCCGCCCCAACCTACGAAGGCGCAAAGACACAACTGTTTCAATCCACCACCCACCACCCCGGCAACAAAGCCCGCACATCGCTTCGCCCGAACCGGTCATCAATCAAATACACCACACCCCTGTCATCCGTCTGCCGTATCACCCGCCCGGCTGCCTGCACCACCTTTTGCAAACCAGGGTAAAGATAAGCATAGTCATACCCCGACCCAAAAATCTTGTCCATGCGCAGTTTGATCTGCTCATTGACGGGATTAAGTTGCGGCAGACCTAAGGTAGCAATGAAAGCACCAATCAGCCGCGCACCAGGCAAATCTATACCTTCACCAAATGACCCACCCAGCACAGCAAAAGCAATACCCTGGCTATCCTCAGTAAACTGCGCCAGGAACTCTTCACGATCGGCTTCATTCATACGCCGGGTTTGCAAACGCACAGGGATATCAGGATGCGCATTGATAAAGCTGCTGCTGACCTGCTCAAGATAATCAAAGCTGCTGAAGAACGCCAGATAATTGCCGGGCTGTGCATGATACTGCAGTGCCATCAGGGCGACGATAGGCGCAACAGAACGGGCGCGGTCGGCATAGCGGGTAGAGACGCTGTCCACCACATGCACCTGCAACTGATCCGCAGAGAAGGGCGATTCAACATCCACCCAGGCAGTGCCCTCAGGCATGCCCAGCGTGTCGCAATAATAATTCCAGGGGCTGAGCGTGGCCGAGAACAGCGCTGTCGTATGGCTGGCCGCAAAACGCGGTGTCAGAAAAGCCGCAGGCACGATATTGCGTATGCATAGCGTCGATGTGCCATGCGCTTTGCTGATATCAAACAGAGAATGATCAGCAAAACTTTCTGCCAACCGGTTGAACAGCAGAGCATCAAGATAAAACTGCTGCAAATCCGGTGCGAGCTGGCTGGGGTTATCAGCAAAGTAAAGACCAATTTCTGTGCATAATCGCGTCAACGCTGCCAGCAGTTTTTCTGGTATCTCTGCATAAGCCTGGTAATCAGCCTCCTGCTCTTTTTCCAGTTGCAACCATGCGCGATACAAGCTGTTCAAAGTTTTCTTGAGCGCTGGCGGTGGTGTCTTGCGCAAGCGCTTCAGGCTATCGCGCTGCAACTCCGCACTATACATCTGCCGCGCCCGCGTCACCATATTGTGCGCCTCATCGACCAGCACGGCGGCACGCCAGTTATTCACTATCGTTAAGCCATGCAGCAAAGCATAGAGATCAAAATAATAGTTATAGTCACCAATGATGACATCGGCCCAGCGCGCCATCTCTATACCCAGATAATAAGGGCAAACCTGATGTGCGAGAGCGATACTGCGCAAGCCTTCTTTGTCCAGCAATTGCTGTTCAGCAGCGGCAGCACGCGCAGCAGGCAGGCGATCATAAAAACCCTTGGCCAGTGGACAGGCATCACCATGACAAGCCGCTTCAGGGTATTCACATGCCTTGGTCTTGGCAACCAGTTCCAGCGTGCGCAAGCCCAGGCCAGGCGTACTGTTCTGGATATTGCCCAGCGCATGCAAAGCCAGTTGTCGCCCCGATGTTTTTGCTGCCAGATAAAAATCTTGTCCAGCTTATGCTCTGCTGTCGCCTTCAACAGGGGGAACAAACTGCCTATGGTCTTGCCTATGCCAGTCGGTGCTTGCGCCAGAAGGCAACAGCCGCGCGTGCTGGCCTTGTACATCGCTTCAGCCAATTGTCTTTGCCCTGGCCTGAATGTCGCATGCGGAAACGCCATGTCTGTAATAGCCAGATTCCGCGCTGTACGGTGCGCCACTTCCTGCTCCGCCCAGGCAATAAAGCGGCCACACAGCAAAGCAAAAAAATCTGCCAATTCACCTGCAGCTAAGTCCTGCTGCAGCACAGTCTCTTTCTGGCTTTGTATATTGAAGTACACCAGCGCCACACTGATCTTTTGCAAGCCCAGCTTCTGGCATAGCAAATGCCCATACACTTTGGCCTGTGCCCAATGCAGATGACGGTGGTTATCTGGCATGGCATGCAAGTCACCCAGATAGGTCTTGATCTCTTCTATCTGCTGCAAGTCGGGGTCATAGCCATCAGCACGGCCACGCACATGCAAGCCGCCATGCTGGCCTTCCAGCTTCACTTCACGCTGGTAGTTGCTGCTTCTGCGCAAGGCTACTGTTGCATGCCCGGCCATGCCTTGCTCGGCAGTGGGCGAAGGGGTAAAGCGCAAATCCAGGTCACCTTGCTTGGCCGTGAACTCGCACAAGGTACGCACGGCGACGGTATAGCTGGCTGAGCTTATTGCACTCACTGCTCAGCCTCTCGCCACTCCAGGTAACAAACCGCCACCGGCATATCATGCATGGCACAAAAATCCAGCCAGCGCTTCTGGTTATCCTGCAGTTTATCGCCAGGTCCTTTAACCTCTATCATCTGGTAGCGCTGCTCTTGCGGCCAAAACTGTATCAGGTCAGGAAAGCCATTACGGTTGGCCCTGATGTCGAGCAAGATACGCTCAAAACTATGCTTTAGATGCTGCGCCGGTATGCATGCCAGCGCCATCTCCAGCAAGTCTTCAGACAAAGTACTCCAAAACACAAAAGGCGATTGCAAGCCAGACTTGGCCGCATAATTTTGTCGCATGGTCTGGCGATAAGCGCCCGTATCAAGCTGCGCAAAACAGGCCGCAAAATCATCCGCCCGCCGCGCCTGAAAATCAACACTCAATAAATCCGCAGGCCCACGCTGGAAAGGGTGAAAAAACGCCCCCGGTATCGCCTTGAAAATCACAGGCCAGCACAACAAACCAAACAGGGAATTGATAAGCGCATTCTCCACATAAAACACTGGCGCATCATCTGTATGCAAATGATCGCGCACCACATACTCGGCCACGTAATCTTCTTGCGGAAAGGGCAGGCGCAAGGCTAGCTCTGTCGGTGGCTTGCTGGTCGCCTTGGCGGCTTTAGCCAGCCCAAGCTTGCGGGCAAGACGCGGTGCAATACGCAACATCTGCTGATGTTCAGCCTCACTCTCAGGCGCTTGCTGCGCCAGCGTCAACAAATCATACGCAGCCTGCGTCTGCTCACTTTTCTCCAGCACACGTATGGCCCGCAAGCGAGCACCAGGGTAAGTGCAGCCCGCATACACCTCCTGCGCCAGCGCCCAGTCCTTTTGCTTTTCCAGGTGCTCACCAATCTGGTACAGCAAGCGGTTACGGCGGCTGGCCAGCCAGGCATTGTCCAACTTATGCAAACAAGTGGCTGCCAGTTGTGCCAACACCTCAGGCACAGGCTGCTCCGCATGAAAAGCCTCGCGGCAGGCATGCAAAGCCAGATAAGCGTCGATATCCGCCCGCTTGCCAAAGCCACGCGAGGCAGCAGAAAACTCCACCTTCTCATACTGGAAAATACCCAGGTCAGACAACACAAACTCAGACCAGTCCTGATACAGATTGCCAAAAAACAGCAAGCGCAAACGGTCACACACATCCTTGTTCACAACCTGATAAGCCATATCATCCACTGCACCCATAGCGCCCGCACACCAGGCAGAAAAAGCCTGGCTACCCGTATGCCGCAAGCTAAACAAACCCAGTTGCTCAGCCTTGGACAATTTCTTTTCAGCAGGCATCATCGCCAGCACCAGCGCCAGCTCAGGCTTTTGCAACAAATCAAACAAGCCAGCAATATCGACAACAGGATCAGCCTGCACCCAGCCTACATCCACCAACGCCTGCATGGCCGCACAAGTCTCACCAATCTCCGCATACACCAGCTTGCTGGCCCTGAACACGCAACCCTTGCGCATCACCATCCGCACAAACAAAGCCCGCGACGCCTGCGGCAGCCTGCCAAACTGAGCTATAAACGCCTGCTCGTCATCAGCCAACAAATCCGCATAACGCCCACCCACCCAGTCCAGCACAGCCTGGAAGTTTTCAAGGTAGTAAAAAGGATTATCCAGATTGGCAAGCATGGGGTAGGGGGGGCGTTTAAATAACTGTATATGCATACAGTTTAACGCAATGTAGCTTGAAGGGTAAACGAGAACTGCGTCCAATTCCGTCTGTATTGAAGCTGCAACGGTTAAAATACCGCTATAACACCCTCCACTTCAAGGGGATATTTGTGGGAATTCGCAAAACATGTTTTGCGCCACAAATATCTAAGCTGCATACTTGCAGCGCAGTGGAAGACAGGGATGGGGATGGGGATGGGTTTCAGTCGAGCACCCAAGCAGCAATTTTGCTAACTACCCCACCCAAAACCCGCAAAGAAGACAAAAATGAACAAAGCCGAAGCCATCCAAATCGCCAACGATTCCCTGCAAGCCAACGTCCTCAACGAAGGCAACACCCAATTCTCCCAAGTCGTCCGCTACGGCAACGACGAAGGCTGGTGGCTCAACATCCCCCTGACCAATTTCAGAAAAGAAAACCACTTCCTCATCTGCAGCGAAAAAGCCAAAATCATCCGCCACCTGATGATCAAAGCCAACAACATCTTAAGCCCCGCCACCAAGTTCCGCGTCAAGGACGGCATCGCCGACATCTTCATCTCATCCGCCAACCCCAAACGCCTGACTGATGTGCTGCAAGGCGGCAGCAAGTACAGCTTTAATAAACATTTGGTGGATGAGCATAGGTATTGAGTTATTGGCGCTTCGCTCTGATAATGCGTCAATTACTACTTTAAATAACAACAAAATAAAATGAGTGAAATCAGCTTATTTCGCCTGAGCGATGGCAAAGCCACCATGTTGCAAGGTGATGCATCTGGCCTTGAACGACCCCTGCAGACCCTGATAGAAAATAACCTGAGCAACCTGCTGCGCATACGTTTTCTGGCATCTGAATACAGCACCGGTAAAACACATGGCGGACGTATAGACACGCTAGGTCTGGATGAAAACGCCTGCCCAGTGATTTTGGAATACAAGCGTTCTGTGTCCGAGAACGTCATCAATCAAGGCCTGTATTATCTTGATTGGTTGATGGATCACCAGGCAGAGTTCCAGCTATTGGTCGCCAAAAAATTGGGTGATACTGCCGCTGCCGGCATAGACTGGAGCGCCCCACGCCTGGTGTGCATAGCCGCTGACTTTACCAAGTTTGATGCACATGCAGTACAACAGATAGATCGCAATATTGAGCTAATACGCTATCGCCTATTTGGTGAAGATTTACTGTTATTGGAACAAGCCAACGGTGGCAGCAATCCCACTCCTAAAACGATCAACAAGTCTATCAGCGAGCTTAGTCCTGCCAATCGATCCAGAAGTGGCGATAAATCATACGCAGAATGGCTGCATGAATTGTCACCACATTTACGGGAATTATTGACGACAGTCGAAGACTTCATTGCATCACTCGGTGATGACGTAGAGCGAAAAGAACTCAAGCTATATGCAGCGTTCAAGCGCTTGAAAAATTTTGCCACTGTCGTTCTGCAAAAGAATCGCATCGTGCTGTATTTGCATATCGACCCAGCGCAGTTTGCTGTCATACCTGCTAATTGCAGGAATGTGAGTAATAGCGGCCACTGGGGAACTGGCGATTTGGAAGTGTCGGTTGCAAATAGCGATGACTTTGAAAATGCTAAGCAGCTTATATTGCAGGCGTATGAGGGTAGGGTGACTAAACCTTTTTGATTCAGTTCATCAGCGCAATTTCTCTCCGCGATGTGGAGAGAATTGGGAACTCACGGCGCTGGTCGCGTCAATAAATCAAAAATCACTTTCGCAAAACCAGCATTGCGTTTAGGGTCAGACAGTAGCTGCATCATTTGATTTTGATGCACTTCGCTGCTGTCCAAAATTGCGTCATCTACTGCCTTGGAAAAATCACCCAGCATGGCTTGTTCTGCGCTGTTGTTGGCGATTTGTTGCATGACGATAGCATTTTCCCTGACCTTGTCGCTGATGGTATAGGCGTAATTGACCATATCCTGGTCACTCAACTGGTCAGTGATGAACAGCTCATTGAGTCTATGCACTATCTGCGACAAGAATTCGGTTTTCTTGTCCTTGGCCTTGGCGGTGCCTGCGCCTTCACCCGGCAACAGTTGATATTCTTCCTGATCCTCTTTCAGCATCAAATGCTGCTGGCGGATTTTGGATACGCGATAGTGGCTCAAAGAGATAGTCGATAAATCGATATCGTCTTCGTCGATGATGGTTTCTCGCAGCATGGGGCGCAGGTTGCGGGCGTACAGGCTGAGTTTTTCCAAATCCTTGTCGTCATAATCAACGATTTGCGACATGAATTCATAAAAGCGCACGAAAGTACCCAGGTCTTTTTTGAAAATCTCCAGCGCATCCCTGGCTTTTTTGCAGTCTTTGAGACTGTTCTCCGCATTGGCAATCAGTACCGCGTCGTTGAATTTCTTTGTGCGTTCAAACATGTCCTTGGCTTGCTTGTAAGCCTCTACCGCATGCTTATAGCGCTTTTGCCAGCGCTCTACGGCGGGTTTGCAGATGTTGGCAATGGCGGCATTGCTCTTGCTTTGCACAAAGAAGGCTTTGCAGAATTGTTCTACCTCTGCCCAGTAGAAAATATCCGCAGTGCGCAATTTATCAAACAGGTCAAAAATCAGGTTGGGGTTGGATACGTCTGCCAGTTCTGCCGTCTGAAAATAAGGCTGGAAAGAGGACAGAATATCTTCAGGCTCATTAAAAAAATCCAGTACAAACGTGCCCGTCTCTTTTTTGCCGGGGTAAGTGCGGTTCAGGCGCGACAGGGTTTGCACACATTCCACGCCGCCCAGCTTTTTATCCACATACATGGCGCACAGCTTGGGTTGGTCAAAACCTGTTTGAAACTTGTTGGCGACGATCATGAGCTGATAATCATCCGTATCAAAAGCCTTGCGCATATCGCGGCCTTTTAGGGCCGGGTTCATATTTGATTCTGTGAATTTTTGGTCCAACAAGGCTTCAACATTCGGGTCTTTGTCGTTAAATTCTACCTCGCCAGAAAATGCCACCATCGCCCTTATCTTTTGATAGGCAGGTTCGCTCTCACTTTTCTTTGCAATATAAGCGTCAAAAGATTTTTTATAGCGCACGGCTTCTTTGCGTGAGCTGGTCACCACCATGGCCTTGGCCTGCCCACCCAATAAGCCCATGATATGCGTTTTGAAATGTTCAACGATGATCATGACCTTTTGGCTGATATTGTGATCATGCAGGCGCACCCACTGGTTGAGCCTGACTGTGGCTTTCTTGCTTTCCACCTGTTGATCAGCATCGTTGATACGCATTGCCAGGTTGTAGGCCACCTTGTAATTGGTGTAGTTCTGCAATACATCCAGGATGAAACCCTCTTCTATCGCCTGGCGCATGCTGTACACATGAAAGGCCGCTGGCTTATTGGTTTTTGAAGCCTGTTCTTCAGGGCGAGGGCGGCGGCCAAATAATTCCAGTGTCTTGGTTTTTGGTGTCGCAGTAAACGCCAGATAGCTCAGGTTCTTGGAGGCGCGGCGTGAGGCAACCGCAGCGTCGATAATATCGTCAGAAGTGATTTCATCTTCATCACTGGCGCTGCCATCCACCATCAAGACTTCTTTTAACTTCCGCGCTGTTGAGCCAGTTTGTGAGGAATGCGCCTCATCAGCAATGACTACATAATTACGCTCTTTCAGGCTCACACTGTTTTCTATCGCCTGCAAAACAAAAGGGAAGGTCTGTATCGTCACGATAATAATCGGCTGTGAGCTTTCTAAAGCCTTGGCCAATTTTTCTGATTTGGAACCATCACCCTCCTGGTTATTGATGCGACCAACTACGCCGTCGGTGTGTTCAAATTGGGCAATCGTGTCTTGTAATTGCGCATCCAGAACAGTACGGTCTGTCACTACAATCACAGAATGAAATTGCTTGTTGCCCCGCTCATCATACAAAGACGATAACTGGTGCGCCACCCAGGCGATGGAATTGGATTTGCCAGACCCCGCGCTGTGCTGTATCAGGTATTTATGCCCCGGCCCCTCAGTACGAGCTGCATCCAATAATTTATTCACCACATCCCACTGGTGATATCGCGGGAAGATCAGGCTTTCTTTTTTATACTTGCGGCCTTCCCAGTCTTCTTTTTCTTCTATCTGCAAATGCACATAGCCGCCCAAAATCTTCAGCAGATTGTCTGGCAATAAAACTTCATTCCATAAATAGTCGGTGGCATACTGCGTGACATCTTCAGGCACATCATTACCAGCGCCACCATCATGCGTACCCTTGTTAAAAGGTAAGAAGAAAGTATCTTCACCTTCCAGCCGGGTCGTCATGTAGACTTCGTACTGGCTCACCGCAAAGTGCACCAGCGCACCACGCTTGAAAGTCAGCAGTGGTTCAGGCTTTTTGGTGACAGGGTCAATGGGCAAGCGCGTTGTGCGATACTGGCGCATGGCATTGTGTACCGCCTGCTTAAATTCAGACTTCAATTCCAAAGTCGCAACCGGTATGCCATTGACGAACAAGACCAGATCAATGCGCCAGGCCTTGGCTTTTACACTGCTTGCCTCATCCGTACCCGTAGCGCCGTCATTCCCGCGCATGCGGGAATCCAGTGGCGCACCATCAACGTCCTTCACCCAAGGGCTGTAAACCAACTCCGGCACCACACGCAAACGATTCTGCTTATAACGCGCCAAAGTATCGGGGTTCAAGTCATGTTCAGGCGCAAACTGACAAAGCGAAAAGCGTGTACCACGGTCTTTAAGCTCATGCCGCAAGACACCCAGCGTGCCAAAGGTACGCATCTCTTTATTCGCCGCATTGGGGTCAGCCTTGTTGAGCTGCTGCGCCAGTCGTTCCAGGAATTTTTGCTCAGGCTGCACTGTGTACAAGGTACAAAACTTTTGCCATTGCTCATCTTGCGTGTCCTTGACAAAACCCAGCACGTCATCAGGATACAAAGCCAGTTCGCGGTTGTAATGCTCCGCCTTGCCGAGCAGCCAGCCATTGGCCACGAGCTGGCGTATCATGTCGTTTTGGAAGGTCAGTTCGTTGGCTTTGCTCATAAAGAGGTTCTCTGGTGGAGGCTTGGTTTAGTTACACGCTATCAAGCGGCTATGGCTATTTCGCTGGGCGCTTGCCAGTCGCGCACGTCGATCTTGCCTGTGACGGCTGCTGAGATTAGGGCCGAGCGACGTTCTTGTAAAAATTCAATTTGCTTCTCTGCGACGATAATCAAATTATCGTAAGTCGTGTTGACTTTAATAATAGTCTCCAATATTTGATTAACTTCACTCACGGGAGGAACAGGTACTTCGATTCCCTTGAATTCATCCCAGTAGAGTCGCAAACGGAAATCTGTAATTCCGCGAGAATATCTTTTTAATTCGGTCACCGCATTTGAAGTTCTCAAAACCAATTCGAAATAGAGTGAATTTATTTTAGTCTTGGGATTACACACAACATAGGCTGGGCTAACTAGCCCTGAAAGAGTAGATGCACCAAATCCACCTTGCCACGCACGCATCATATTGTAGGCAAGGTCATTTTGATGAACAATCTTATACAGCGACTTGTCGTCACTTCGGGTGACTTTTCGATCCAGTTCTTCTTCGTTTAATTCTTTATCCGAGATACCGTGATGGATAGAGACGCTCAATATTGGATATCGCAACTCATGTTCTGTATTTGCGCGTGAATTTGATTCAGAAAAAAGCGAGCCAATTCGCTTTACTTCCCAATGTGTAGGCACTTCACCTAACCACTCCACACCAGATTCGCGCATGGGGGCGTTGGGGTTGAGGCCTTTGGTGACGGCATGACTAATCACCGCCTGCCGTTTTTCTTTCAGCAGCTTGATCAACTCTTGCTGCTTCGCGATCAGGGTATCGATCTTGGCGGTTTCGTGGTCGAGAAAATTGGCGATTTTTAGTTGTTCTTCAAAGCTAGGGGTCGCAACTATTTGTGAGTGAATATTATTGCGATCTAAGGTTCCGACTGCCGACCCAGCGCTTAACCTTTTTGGATTTATTGCCGTCAAAAGATAATAGACAAATTTTGGTGGTGAACCTTTAAAGTCTTTTACATAAAGTGACGTATTGTGAGCCCAAAAATTCTGATCAATAAAATTAATTTCCCCAACACTTCCGCTTCGACCGACCGTTATCGACGGACCTTCGGTAGTGAATGAGTTATGAGTTCCAATTGGTCCATTTGAGCCATAAACCAAATAATCACCTTGAATCATTTCATCGCTTGATAAATCATGTCCTCGCTGAAGTACGAATGAGAATTTAGCTTGCATTAATGTCCAATTGTCTGGAGCTTTCCCTAGCCAGTCCCCCTCGGAGTCCTTATACCCAGGATAAGCCTTATACCGACTCATAGCCCCTCCCCCTGCGTCAGATTCAACAGATAAAACTCATGCAGCTTCGCTTGCAGCAGTTTTTTATCGGGCAGTTGTGTTTGGTATTCAGCAATCATGGCGGGAGAAAGGCTACGGCTCAGTGCATACTCAACCACTTCATCATCTTTGCTGGCGCATAGCAACACACCTATGGCGGGGTTTTCGTGCGGTTTTTTGTGGTCGCGGTCCAGGGCTTCCAGGTAGAAATTGAGTTTGCCCAAGTGCTCTGGCTGGAATTTGTCCACTTTGAGTTCTATCGCTACCAGCGCGTTTAAACCGCGATGGAAGAATAAGAGATCGAGTGCAAAGTCTTGTTTGCCGACTTGCACAGGATATTCGCTACCGACAAAACAAAAATCACGCCCCAATTCGAGCAAGAAATGCTTTAATTTGGCGAGCAGGCCCTCGTGCAAATCAGCCTCGCTGTGTTGCTCTGGCAGGCTTAAGAAATCGACGATGTAACTGTCTTTGAAGACGTTTAAGGCTTCGGGGTGTAATTGTGTCAGCACTGCTGACACTTTTGGCGGTTGCAATACCGTACGCTCAAAAAGCGCGGCATTGAACTGTCGTTCAAGATCACGACTAGACCATCCCTCTTGTACAGACATCCTTAAATAAAATTCACGCTCTTCGCTCACTTTGCTGCGACTGAGAATCGTCAGGTTATGTGTCCACGGCAATTGTCTCACCAGTGGTGCGACAATTTTATCATCTTGATAAGCTTCATAAAACTGGCGCATGCGGAACAGATTGCGACGTGTAAAGCCCTTCAGATTAGGCTGCGTGATGGCTAAATGTTTTGCCAGCGCATCGACTACACCATCACCCCATTCTGCGGCCTTGATTTTATTGCTGATATAGGCACCAACTTGCCAATACAGTTCTATCAGGGTGGTGTTGACGGCTTGATAGGCGTGCTGGCGTGCTGCAGTGATCAGATGTACGACTTCAGCAAAATCGGGCTGCGCGCCATTGCTCAGGTTTGATTTGCTCATGAATGCACCTCTTGCAGCAGCTTCATGATCTCTGCACTGACTGCATCCAGATCCGCATCTATCTCAGCCAGGTCACGCGGTGGCTGGTATTGGTAGAAATGGCGGTTGAAGGGGATTTCATAGCCGACGATGCCGATTTGTTGGTCTTTGTCATCTTTTTTGCTGGCATCGATCCAGGCGTCTGGCACGTGCGGCTGGACTTCTTTTTTGAAGTAGGCTTCGTTGATCTCGTTGACTGTTTTGGATGGATCGAGTGCGACGTTTTCAAAATCACGCAGGTCGCCATCGGCTTTGTATTCTATGGTTTTGCCATCCACGTTAAACAGGCCATAGATAGGGGCGGCTTTGGTTTTGTGGATTTTTTTGATGACGGGCAGGGCGGCTGGGTTTTTCCAGCTTACTGCTGCTTCGATGACTTTTTTGTCTTTGGCGTCCAGGCTGATGTTGGCCAGCTTGGCGGCTTTGGCAATGGCGTCGTCGTAGCCGTTCATGTCATCAAACTGTGACTTGCCTATCTGCGCTTGCAGAGCCTGGGCTTTGAGCATGCTGGCTTTGGCGCTTAACCAGGTATCACGGTTGAGCAGGTCTTTGATTTGCTTTTCTTTGAGGTCGGCAAAATGGGTTTTGATATAACGGCGTATGGCATCTTCATGCAGGCCGAGTTCGCCATAATGCGGGCAATCTGGTGCATCGCTCCAGATAGCGCCTGGCAGAGTGGCGAACTCTGCATATGCCCATTGCATGATGCTGTTCAATGCGCCTGAGTCAAAGCGCAGCGTGGCAATGCGCTCGTCAGAGAACTGGTAAGATTGTCTTAATGGGCGCTCTATCGTAATGCGGCGGTAGCCAAATTCATGGGTCTTGAAAATCTTGGCAGCAAAGGTTTTGGCAGTCTCAGTCTTAGTGTTTGCCGATTGTCTGCCGCGATTACTTTTTTGTTCGGCGGGTTTGTCCAGTTCACGCGCATCAACGGCTTCAAAATCGCCGAAGCAGCGGATGATGGTGGCGATGTCGTCGGCACTCATTTCATTGCGCTTGCTGCCTAATGACTTGCGCATTTTGCTGTAGAGGTTGCTGCCGTTGATCAGTTGTACCAGGCCCTTTTTTTCGTCTGGCTTTTTGTTGGACAGTACCCAGACATAGGTGGCAATGCCGGTGTTATAGAACATATCGGTCGGCAGGGCGACGATAGCTTCCAGTAAATCTGCTTCCAGAATGTAGCGGCGTATTTCTGACTCACCCGAACCTGCACCGCCCGTGAACAGGGGGGAGCCATTCAAGATAATGCCTATGCGGCCACCGCCTTCTTTGGCATCACGCAATTTACTGATGAGGTGCAACAGGAACAGCAAAGAGCCATCAGAGACTCTGGGCAAGCCTGCGCCAAAGCGGCCATCGTAGCCTTTTTGCGTATGTTCATCGCTGATTTCTTGCTCTATCTTTTTCCAGTCAACACCAAAGGGAGGATTGGATAGCATGTAGTCAAACTTGGTGGAGTAGAGCTGATCATTCGACAGTGTATTGCCAAGCTTGATATTGTCCACCTTTTGCCCTTTGATGAGCATGTCTGCTTTGCAGATGGCATAGCTTTCAGGGTTCAGCTCTTGGCCAAAGGCGCGCATGACTGCCTTGGGGTTTAATTCATGCACATACTCCATGCCTGCCGACAAGAAGCCGCCAGTACCTGCTGTAGGGTCATAGATGGTACGGATAATACCAGGCATGGTTAGTGCCTCGTCGTCCTCCATAAATGCCAGCGAAGTAGTCAGGCGCACGATGTCACGTGGGGTAAAGTGTTCTCCAGCGGTATCGTTTGAGCTTTCAGCAAAGCGGCGTATCAGCTCTTCAAATACCAGGCCCATATCGTGATTTGAGACGGCTTCAAGACTAAGGTCTATCGTACGCACCTTTTGTACGACTTTGTAAAGCAGGTTGGCATCATTCAATTGGCCGATGAATTCTGAAAAATTAAAATATTCAAATATCTCGCGTGCGTCTTTGGAGAAGCTTTGGATATAACTTTCCAGATTAGCCTTGATGCCGCTCTCACCTAATTTGGACAAATCCATTTTGGACGTATTGAAGAATGATAGATCCTGGAAAGCATGCAAAATCATTTTCTCTTGTGCTTCTTCTGGTAAATTCATTGCCAGTACTTTTTGATACTTAGCCAGCACCGCTTCTTTGCCAGCTTCTAACACGCATTCCAGGCGGCGCAGCAAGCAAAACGGCAAGATGATGCGGCCATACTGGCTTTGTCTAAAGTCACCACGGAGCAGGTCGGCAATTGCCCAGGATTCGGCAGCGAGATTATTGGATGTTTGTGTCATGGATGATACTTGGTTCTTTAAAATCGTTGAGCTGAAGCAGTTAAATCTCTGCTTGCGAATGTGCGGTGCAGACAGGCGAGATGTTTTCGCTTGCATGCATTTGTTTGATTTGTATCTTACCCGACTGGCAAGGGGCTGCCTATGGGAATGCGCTTGGCGTAGCTCAAAAAAAGCTACTGAAGAAGGGGGAAGGGATAAAGAAGAATTCCTGGCCAAAAACCAAAAAAGCCCTTGAATAATCAAGAGCTTAATCAGTATTTGGTGCCGAGAGCCGGAATCGAACCGGCACGCCTTGCGGCGCGGGATTTTGAGTCCCGTGCGTCTACCTATTCCGCCATCTCGGCAACGCAGAACGAAATTATGACAGAGCCGTCAAAATTTTGCAAGCGACCTGCTGCTTTTGCCGGGTTTGCTGGGTTTCTTATTTTTGTTATTCATCATGGGTTTCTGCCTGGCTGGTCGAAATTCACGTTCCTGCGCCACATGGCGGGGGTGGGGAAGCGTTTTTGGACTATGCGCAGGTAATACCACAGGCTGAAGGCGACGATGGCGAGGCTGGTGCTGTTGGCCATCCAGAAGCCTGCTGCGCCGTGCAAAAAGGCGGGGCTGATGTTGTAGGGGTCCAGGCCCAGCATGACGCCGCCGCCGAGGCCGCAGCCCCATAGCGCGAAGGCGTAGAGGATGGTGGGGACGATGGCGATTTTGTAGGCGCGCAGGATGAAGGCGGTGGTGACTTGTATCGCATCAAAAATCTGGTACACCGAAATGAAGGTGAACAGCGGGAAGGCAGCTGCGATGATGATGGGGTTGGATGTGTAGGCATGCAAAATCAGGTCGCGGGCGAACCAGATGGTGATGCCTATGGGTACAGCCAGCATGGCAGCGAGGATGATGCCGGCATTGCCGGTGACGCGGGCGGCCTGCATTTGTTTGGCACCTATGGCTTGCGCGACCAGGGTGCCGGTGGCGCTTGCAATCGACAGCGGCAGCATATACAGGATGGTGCCAAAATTGGCGGTGAGCTGGTGGCCGGATACTGCCACTTCACCAAGACGGGCGATGAACAGGGCCATAAAGGCAAAGGCGGTGACTTCGATGAGGTAGCTCAGGCCCATGGGTATGCCGAGGTGCAGCAGGCTGCGCAGGGCTTTCCAGTTGGGTTTGACGAAGCCGGTGCCAAATAATGCAAACAATTCATAATATTTGACGTGCTTAAGCATGAGCCAGCCGGTGATAAGCATGAGCCAGGCATTGACGGCAGTAGCAGCCGCGCAGCCGGGGCCGCCCATGGCGGGTATGCCGAGGCCACCGAATATGAACAGGGTATTGAGCGGGATTTTTATTGCCAGTGCGGCGAGTTGTATGGCCATGACCATCTTGGGGCGGCCAACGGCATTATTGAGTGCGCCGTAAATCCTGAAGCCCAGCGTGGCGGGCAGGGCGATGGCCAGTATTTGCAGATATTGTGCGGCCTTGTCATTCAAGGTCGGTGAAGCTTGTGCGATGGAGAGCAAACTATTTGGGAACAGCAAGATCAAACAGCCTATGCAGGCGAGGAAACCGCCCAGCCATACGCCTTGTTTAATCTCTGCGCCTATTTTTTTGAATTTGCGTGCGCCAAATAATTGGCCGACAACGGGGGAGATGGCTTGCAAGATGCCGTTGAGGCCAACGAAGATGCTGACGTAAATCGAGATGCCGATGGAGAGTGCTGCCAGGTCAGTCGCCGAAAAACGCGAAGTCATGGCGGTGTCTATCACCCCATTTCCCACCACGGCCATCTGGCCCACCATCATGGGCCATGATAGTGAGGCGATGCGCTTGATGTTGCCGCGCAGTGTGCTGGGGTGCTCGGTCTTCATTGCTGCTTGCGCTGGTACAGGGTAAACAATTCATCATTGTCGGCAGCACGGTGGCCAGACCAGAGAACAGTCCAGTTTTCTTGCTTGTATTCTGGCGGCAGCACGCTTTCATGCAGGGATTTTTTACTGTTTTGTACCAGTAAAAGCTGGCATTCATGGTCAGAAAATCCAGCGAATTGCAGTTTGCCAAAATAAGCGAATGAAGCGCGTTGTGATGAGCCTATGTGGGCTTGTATGCAGCCCATATTGGGTGGTACTTTTTGCGCGAGTTCTTTGGCCAGTGGTGCATAGCTGATTCTCTGGTCAAACCATGGCAACCACAGGGTTTGCATCAGCAGCCAGCATAAAATTACTCCACCACTGGATAGCACTACTGCGCGCCACAATACGGCAGGCTGCCTGGATATGCGCCAGTATATGAGTCGGAACCAGGCGACCGTCGTCACCAGGGCGATGATGAAGACAAAGATATTGAAACTAGATTGGTAGCCTGGCACCATGTTGCCGGGTTTTTTTGCCATGCCAGCTGGCCAGCCTGTCTGATCTGCCAGCCAATACAGCCAGATAAAAGCGGCAGCTGCCGTGAATACAATGACAGAGAACCAGTCAACGGCGTTGATGGCACTGCGCTTCATGGTCGGCAAGCCAAAGGCTGCGAGTATCGCCAGTGGTGGCAGTATCGGTAAGAGTAATGCTTCTTCAGACTGGTGATTGAGTATGGCGAGTACGCCAAAGCAAATCAAAAAACTGACAGGCAGAGAGATGTGCATGGCCTTTTCTTGTTTGCGCCATGCAAAGATGGCCCAGGCAGCAAAAGGCCAGGCGGGCCAGCTAAACCAGATACCGTAGCGGAACAGGTAGCTGATACTGTCGAATTTTGGGAAATTGAACTGACGATAGTTCCACAGCATCCATGCCTGATAAGGCGAGCTGTCGTAAGGATGTGCCAGGTTGATGGTGAGCAGCCAGATGCTTGCAATAACGATCGCCAGCGGCAGGGTAGTGTTGATCAGGTATTTAAGGGGTTCGCGTTGCTGGCGATAAGCACAGACAGCCAGCAGGCTGATCCATAAGCCTGTCGGTAATACCCAGCCACGGGTCAATACCAGCAAGCCAAGTATGCCGCCGATTTTGGCTGCGGTCAGCCTGCCCGGTTCATCCAGCAGGCGCACACATAAGTACAGGGTGCAGGCGATCAGGGATATTTGCAGGGCTTCTGCGCTGGTTTCGTGACTGCGTAACAGCAGGCCCAGACAGCCAAGATAAATCAGCAAGGCACCGTCGGCCAGGGTGCGGCCAAAATCCCGCGCTTCGGGCTGGCCGCCAAAGGCCAGCTTCAGGGGTTGCGCTTCTGGCCTGCGGCCCAGCAGATAAGTGGCATACCAGACCGAGAGTGAGCCGAGCAGGAAGAATATTCCGGTACTCAGGCGGGCGGCCATGGGTTCACCCACCAGCCAGCCAAATAATTTAATGCATATGGCACCGAGCCAGAACGCCAGCGGGCCTTCTTCTGGCATGGGCAGGCCGACGATGTGCGGCCACAGCCAGTCAGCGAGGTTGCCGTGTGCCATCGTCCACATGATGCCGAAACCGGCGGCGTCATCACCTTTCCACGGGTCACGGCCTATCAGGCCGGGCAGGATATACAGGAGACAGAGGGCGATGATTCCCCAGCGCGGTAGCGCAACTGTTGCGGCGGCAGGAAGTCGTACTGGCTTCATATCTGGGTGGTGGAGGGAAAGGATGCTTATTGTAGGGTAAAGCTTTAGTAAAAAAGGCAGCCTGAGCTGCCTTTTTTACTAAAAATTCTTGGGAACCACAGACGGTCTTGCGTACTCCGCGATTTTGTATTAGCAAGGATTGCCCCGCTAATACATGACACTGATCTGTGCTTCCCTGGCCGATTAGTTGGCGACAGAAGTCTTGGAACCGACTTTGCCGAACTTTTGGCGGAATTTTTCAACGCGACCGGCTGTATCCACGATTTTGTGTTTGCCAGTGTAGAAAGGATGAGATTCTGCAGAAACCTCGATCTTTACCAGTGGGTATTCTTTACCTTCAAACTCACCTTTGTCTTTGGTGTTGATAGTTGAACGTGTGATGAATTTGAAATCGCAAGAAACGTCGTGGAACAGAACTTCGCGATAATTTGGGTGGATGCCATCTCTCATGCTTGCCTCGAAAATAGTGTAGGTAGCCAATAAGCACTTCGTCGGTCGTCTTGCTTCTTGACCCGATTGCATTATCACTTGCCAAAGGTTAAATAATTACCTGGATTTTGGATGTCCAAAATGCCAAGCCGATGATTATACAATGAAAATTGGGGTTTTTGCGATGGGATGTTGTAGGGGATGGGGGCTTATCGCAGATAAATTTGAGGTGAATAAGGTGAGCTTGAGTGAGATGGTGTTGTTTATTACATATGTTCTCTGCTCTTTTTGTTGCGACTTATTCTAGTTTGCTACGAACGCCGCTGGAGCGCCAGCCCGGTGGGTTCCTGCCTGCGCAGGAACGACGAATTTGAAGGCGTTTTCTTTGCGTGAACTCCTGGCCTTCTTCAATTTTTCTTTGTTCTTCTCTATGGTGTAGTAAGGAATTCAAGCAACATATTGCTTGCTTACGGAGCGATGATCTTTTGCAAAAGATTATTCCTCTCTCTGCGCCTCTGTGTTGAAGGGTCTTGAATTTAAAGAACCATAGACTATCAGGCCCATAACCACCCTTAACTTGATAAAATCCTCATTTTTGCCCCAAATCCTGAAGGAGAAGCATGACGACGAACTATCTGGGTATGAGTTCGATGCTGCATACCATTGAAGTCGCCGGGATACTGGCTTTTGCCAGTTCAGGATTTATTGAGGCGCGGCGCAAGCGTATGGATGTGGTGGGGGTGTTTACGGTGGCCTTTATCACGGCTTTTGGTGGCGGCACGCTGCGTGATCTGCTGCTTGACCGCAGGCCGCTGTTTTGGGTGGAGAATCAGGAATACCCTATCCTCATCTTTGTCATGTCTATCATCGCCATCCCGTTTTTGCGGCATTTGCGTAATGCGGTGACCGAAAATGCCATCGTGCTGGCTGATGCGCTGGGGTTGGGTTTGTTCAGCGTAACCGGGGCATCTTTGGCGCAAGAAGCACAGATGCCTATGTTTGTCTGCGTCATGATGGGGGTCATCACCGGGATTTTTGGTGGTGTCTTGCGCGATATTATTTGTAATGAAATACCGCTGGTGTTCAGGCGCAGCCATTTGTATGCGACTTGCGCCTTTGCCGGGTGCTGGGCTTACTTGCTGTTGAACTGGCTGCAGGTCAATGAAGGTGTCGCCCTGGGTTTTGGGGTTGGCATATGTTTCGTACTGCGCATGATGGCAGTACGCTTTGACTGGAAATTGCCGGTTTAGCCGGCATTTGCCTGACTTTGCTTAGTCCTGGTTATTTACGACCAGTTGCAGGCCGCATTCTTTTTCTGATGGTCTGGCTTTTTTCAGGGGCGGGCGGGCAACCAGGCCTGCCAGGAACATGTCTATCATGTCCTCAGCATGCAGCATCAGGCAATAGGCCGACGAGTCTTCCAGCCATTCATGGACTATGCCTATGACATAGGCGTGGATGGCTTGCATGGCGATCCAGGTGTCGGTATCGGGATGTAATTGCCCCTGGTCAACAGCCTGCTGAATCATGACTTGTACTTTGGCCAGGCATTCAACCCGTTTTTCGCTTTCGGCACTGAAGAAGATCAGGTCACTGTTTTTTTCACAGCGATGAAAAATGATGTCAAAAACATTTTGCTGGCGTGCATTGCCAGTGACCAGATTAAGGAAGTGGACGTTCAATTGTTTGATGCCGGCCAACGGGTCTTTGTGCGGTGTGGAAACAATTTCATTAAGCAGAGCTTCCATAGGGAGGAAGGCGCGGTCGCACATGGCTTGAAAGAGGGCGTTCTTATCCTTGAAGTGCCAGTAAATCGCGCCGCGCGTCATGCCTGCTGCCGTGGCAACATCATTGAGTGTGGTACTGGTGACACCTTTTTCGGCGAATACTTTTTCTGCTGCGTCGAGCAGAGTATTATAAGTTTCTTGTGCTTCTTCTTTCGTCTTTCTGACCATTTTGTTTCCTTTGCGTACGCTGCAAATTCTTTATTGCTACGTACAATTTTTTTGCTGTCTCTTCGTTATTGTATGTGATCACTGCAGAACGAAAATTGCAGAAAGCTGGAAGCTTTCTACTATTCGCCGCTGCTGAGTAAAAGCATTGAGCAGGCATCTCGTTATTTATCTGCGTTTTCAGCAGACCTTATACAGCGTTACTACTTTGTGAGCCTGCATTGTTACGCATTGATACTGGTTCTTTTTTAAAAAAATTGAGCTGATTCAGATCAAATTTATTGCTTCAAAGCAGAAAATTCTTGTCTGCTTTATACTTGTTTTCTTGCTTAAGTAACTAGCCTTCATCAATCTACGAGATCAGGTTGTCATCAGGCTTTAATCAGGCAGGACTATAAATAGCTGGAGATACCTGAATTCAGCGCTTGTTATGCTTATGCATGGTCGATTCTTGTTAATTTGAAAACGACTCACGAAGAGTCATATAAATATGGCCAGCGAAAAACTTCACCCGCTTGCGGTGGTTTTTCATAGACCAGAGTAAATTCAGATCTCACCAAAATCCCTGTTTTACCGTAGGGCTGTTTAAAAACTTTATTTACAAACATTCGTGAATGTATATAATAGCACACCGCCTTTCCTTTTAGAAGAAAGAATCTCCTATGCGCTCCCCTGCAAAACCAATAACAAATGTATTAAAGCTATCTTCGATAACCAGTCATATGACTCAGGCTTTGCCTGCTTTGCGTATTGCTGCCATCAGCCTGCCTTTGCTGGTACTGGCTGCTTGTGGTGATAAAGGTGCAGCAAATGCTGCAGGCCCAGGCAAGATGCCGCCTCCGGAAGTGAATGTGGTTACTGTGCAGCCACGTAACCTGGGTCTGGATTTTGAATATGCAGCGCAAACAGCAGGTTCACGCGAGACAGAAGTGCGTGCTCGTGTTGCCGGTATTTTGGAAAACCGTCTGTATGAAGAGGGTTCGCGCGTCAAGGCAGGCACTGTCCTGTTCCAGATCGACCCAGGTGCCTACCGCACACAACTGGCATCTGCAGAAGCAGCGGCTGGTGTGGCAGAAGCCAAGCTGAACCAGACCAAGCGCGAATTTGCCCGCCTGACGCCGTTGGCAGCAGAAAAAGCCATCAGCCAGAAAGAATTTGACGATGCCAAGTCTGCGCTGGAAACAGCAGAAGCCAGCTACAAGCAAGTGCAGGCACAGGTCAATGAAGCCAAACTCAATGTGGGTTATACACGCGTTGTAGCACCTATCGACGGTGTTACCGGCGTTGCTGCCAAGTCCAACGGCAGCCTGGTAACTGCGGCAGACAGTTTGCTGACGACCATCGTGCAAACTGATCCTGTGTATGTCAACTTCAGCGTACCGGAAGCGGATTACCTGAAACTGGGCAAAGATGTTGGTGCAGGCAAGATTGCCTTGCCTGGCAAGAAAACCAATAACGGCAGCCTGGCTTTTGATGTGCAGTTGAAGCTGGCTGATGGCAGCATGTCTCCACTCACAGGCAAGATGAATTTTGTCAGTGAAAAAGTGAATCCTGCAACCGGTGGTTTTGATGCGCGTGCCCAGGTGCCTAATCCTGAAGGTACGTTGCGCCCAGGCCAGTTTGTGCGCGTGATACTCAGCGGTGCAACCCGTAGCGCTGCCATTGCGATACCACAACGCGCGGTAATCGATAGCCCTATGGGCAAGATCGTGTTCACGGTTTCACCTGACAACAAGCTGGTGCCAAAACCGGTTGAGCTGGACGGCTGGTCTCACGGTGAATGGATAGTGACCAAGGGTTTGCAAGGCGGTGACCGCGTATTGGTGGATGGTTTCATCAAGGCACATGATCCAGGCATGACGGTAACACCAATTGCGATTACGGCGAAGGCCGCGTCTACGCCGGCAGCGCCAGCGGGCGCACCTGCCGGTGCTCCAGCGGCTAAAGCCGATGCCAAGCCAGCTTCCAGTGCATCTGCTTCAGCACCGGCAGCCGCCAGTGCCGAGGCAAAACATTAAGCCGTAATTGCGCCCGGTATTAAGCCAAAGTATTAAGCCCCTAATAAGCTGAAAATTAAGCTGAAAATCCGCTGCATAACAAAGCTAAGGCTACAAGGAATAATTCATGTTCTCAAAATTCTTTATTAACCGGCCGATCTTCGCGACTGTCTTGTCGCTGATCATCGTGCTGGCCGGTCTGGCCGCCTTGCGCGTCCTGCCGATTTCGCGCTATCCGGAGATTTCTCCGCCGGTAGTGAACGTGACTGCTTTTTATCCTGGCGCTTCTGCCGAGGTGATAGAGCGCACAGTGGCAGCACCTATTGAAGAACAAATCAATGGTGTTGAACATATGCTGTATATGGATTCGGTCTCGTCTGCCGATGGCCGTGTGTCCATCAGCGTGACATTTGAAGTGGGTACCGATCTGGATATTGCCGCAGTTAACGTCAATAACCGGGTACGCCAGGCAGATGCCAAGTTGCCACAGGAAGTCCGTCGCCAGGGTGTGACGGTTTCCAAGAGCTCATCGAACTTCCTGGTAGTGGCTGCGTTGTTCTCGCCAGATAATCGTTATGATGCCTTGTTCCTGTCCAACTATGCGACCCAGAATGTGCTGGATGCATTGAAGCGTGTCCCAGGTACCACCAACGTGCAGATTTTTGGTGCCAAGGATTATGCGATGCGTATCTGGATGCGTCCTGACCGCATGGCGCAACTGGGCGTGACGGTAGGCGACATCTCGAATGCGATTACCGAGCAAAATGCACAGTATGCTGCTGGTAAGGTAGGCGCACCACCAAACAACACGGAAGAACTGACGATGACAGTAACGGCCAAGGGCCGTTTGCTGGAGCCGTCTGAATTTGCCAATATCATCGTCAAGTCAGCCAAGGGTGGTTCTGCCATCCGTGTCAGTGACGTGGCACGTGTTGAACTGGGTTCCAAGGATTACAATCTGTATGGTCGCGTCAATGGTCACCCATCTGCCAACATTGGTGTGTTCTTGCAAACCGGCGCGAACGCACTTGAAACCCGTAAAGCAGTAGAAAAAACCCTGCAGGACTTGAAAGCCAAGTTCCCGGAAGGCATGGAATACACCACACCGTATGATACGACACCTTTCGTGACAGAGTCGATTGCCGAGGTCTTGAAAACCCTGGGTGAAGCGATGGTGCTGGTGTTCATCGTGGTATATCTGTTCCTGCAAAGCTGGCGCGCTACCATCATCCCTACACTGGCGGTGCCGGTATCACTGATTGGTACCATGGCTGGCCTGCATTTGCTGGGTTACAGTATCAATACCCTGACTCTGTTCGGCATGGTGCTGGCGATTGGTATTGTGGTGGATGACGCGATCGTGGTGCTGGAAAACGTCGAACGCCTGATCAATGAAGAAGGCATGACACCAAAAGATGCAGCGATTGAAGCCATGCACGAAGTGACTGGCCCGGTTATCGCGATTGTGCTGGTGCTGGTAGCTGCGTTTGGTCCTATCGCTTTCCTCGGTGGTCTGGCGGGTGAATTGTATCGTCAGTTCTCGGTCACCATCTCTATCGCTGTGGTCTTGTCCGGTATCGTTGCGTTGACATTGACACCGGCACTGTGCGCGATCTTGCTCAAGCCTGGTTCAGAAAATCACAACCGTTTCTTCACCTGGTTTAATGCAGCCTTCCTGCGTCTGACCAAACGCTATACCGATGGCGTTACCTTCTTCATGAAGCGTGCTGTGCTGGGTATTGCACTGGTGCTGGGCATGGTGGCCATGACTGGTCTGTTGTGGAAAAATGTACCAGGTGGTCTGGTACCGGATGAAGATCAGGGTTATTTCATCGGTGCCGCCATCATGCCTGATGGTGCTTCGCTGGACCGTACTGATGCAATGGTGCGTGATGTTGAATCCATCATGAAAACCAACAAGAATATCGATACGACCTTTGCCCTTGTCGGTCTGGATTTCCTCGGCGGTGGTGGTTTGAAATCGTCTGCTGCAACCATGTTTTTCCCTCTTAAACCTTGGGAAGAGCGTCACCAGTCTGCGCAACAACTGGTGGGTGAAAGCTATATGAAAACTGGTCGTATCAAGGAAGGTTTACCACTGTTCTTTGCCCCGCCTGCCATTCAGGGCCTGGGTCAGACAGGTGGTTTTGAGTTCTACCTGCAGAACGCCGGTGAAGGTGGCGTCAAGCGTTTGGCTCAGATCTTGCCTTTGCTGATTGCGGAAGCCAACAAGCAGCCAGAACTGGCTGGTGTGAAAACCTTGTGGCAAGCTAATTCACCACAATTGTTTGTTGATGTGGACAATGAAAAAGCGCGCTCCATGGGCGTAGCCCTGTCTGATGTGTATAACACTCTGGCTGCAACCATGGGTAGTTACTACGTCAATGACTTCAACAAGAACGGCCGTATCTATACCGTGCAGTTGCAGGCAGAAGGCCAGTACCGTGCCAAGCCGGACGATATAGGCAGCATGTATGTGCGCTCCAATACCGGGCAGATGATACCTGTGCGTGCATTCACGACCATCAAGTTCATTACTGGTCCTGATTCTGTACAGCGTTTCAATGCCTTGCCTGCGATTAAATTGCTGGGTGATGCCAAACCAGGTTTCAGTTCTGGTCAGGCGATTGCAGCGATGGAAAGAGCGGCGAAAAATGTTCTGCCGGCTGACGTAGTCTACGACTGGGGCGGCGCCTCCTTCCAGGAAAAACGCAGCAGCAATGCCGCAGGTTTGGCACTGGGTGCTGGTGTACTGATGATTTTCCTGATCCTGGCTGCTCAGTATGAAAAATGGTCTTTGCCATTCTCGGTCTTGCTGGCCATGCCTTTCGGTATTTTCGGTGCCTTGCTGGCGGTGTACCTGCGTCACTTCAATAATGACGTGTACTTCCAGATTGGTCTGGTGACGCTATTGGGTTTGTCGGCGAAGAATGCGATTCTGATTGTGGAATTCGCGGTCATGAAAGTGCATGAAGGTTATGCGCCGGTGGCAGCGGCACTGGAAGCAGCTCGCTTGCGTTTCCGTCCTATCCTGATGACTTCGCTGGCCTTTATTTTGGGTGTGGTACCACTGGCTTTCTCGCACGGCGCAGGTGCTGCCGCGCGTCAATCTCTGGGTACTGGTGTATTGGGCGGTATGCTGGCAGCGACTTTCCTGGCGATCTTCTTCGTGCCTTTGTTCTTCAAGCTGATCAATGACAGGCGCTTGAAAACAACTGAGCAGGATTTTGAACATCCTGTCCATATTTTGCACAATGCGCCTCAAGCAGATGTGAAGGAATAATGATGTCTGGAACAAAATTTATATTAATAACGCTGGTCGCCAGCATGGTGCTGGCAGGCTGTGCCTCGGTAGGGCCAAATTACCAGCGTCCTGCGCTGGAAACACCAGCCAGCCTGGGTGTAATGACAACACAAAACAAACAGGTCGCAGTGGACTACGCCGCCTGGTGGAAAAGTTTTCAAGACCCGGTCCTGGATAGCTTGCTGGATGAAGCCAGCAAAAATAACCAGGATTTGGCCCTGGCGGCTGCCCGTATAGAAGAGGCGCGTGCTGTTGCGGTAGGCGCCAATTCAAATCGCTTCCCCAGCGTAGATGCCAATCTGGGTGGCACACGTACCCGCACCAGTGAAAATGCCGGCAAGCTGGGCACGGGTGCCAGCCCTTATGGTAAAGACTTTCAACTCAGCCTGACAGCTTCGTATGAAGTTGATTTCTGGGGCAAGCTGGCACGTGCAGATGAAGCCGCTCGTGCGCGTTTGCTGGCGCAGGAAGCCAACCGTGGCCTGGTGCAAAGCAGTCTGTATGCGAATGTTGCGCAAAGCTATTTCGCCATGCGTGCCGCCGATGCGCAACTGGCTCTGGCTGATTCGACCTTGAAAACCCGCCAGGAAAACCTGCGTTTGCAACAGCGCCGTTTTACAGCGGGTGCGACCAGTGAACTTGATTTTCATGTGGCTGAATCTGAAGCCGCAGCAGCTGAAATCAGTTATGCTCAGGCCAAGCAGTCTTTGTCGAATATAGAGTCGACACTGGCGGTCTTGCTGGGCCGTTCTGCCAGCGCGATCGCACAACCTGTGATTGCCCGTGGTAACGAAATCGGCAGCTTGCATCAGCAATTGATCATGCCGGCTGACTTGCCATCCGATCTGCTGAACCGTCGTCCGGACATCTTGTCGGCAGAGCAGGCGCTGGTGGCTGCCAATGCAGACATTGGCCAGGCCAAGGCACAATATTTCCCCAGCCTGAAACTGACAACCACGGCTGGTTATGAATCCAAGGTATTCGAGGACTTGATTAATCCTGCGTCGTTGTTATGGAGCCTGGGCGCCAGCCTGGCGCAGCCTGTATTCCGTGCAGGTGCAATTGCTGCGGTAGTGCAAGGTGCTGAGGCCCGCAAGAACCAGGCACTGGCGCAATATGTGCAGGCAGTGCAGGGTGCCTTCCGTGATGTGCACGATGCACTGAACAATACGGCTGCCAATGAACAGGTCAATGCAGCTTCCGAGCGCAGGGTCACTGCCTTGAAAGATTCATTGCGCCTGGCGGATTTGCGCTACAAGAATGGCTATAGCAGTTATCTGGAAGTCTTGAATGCGCAACGCGACCTGTTTCAGGCACAAGCCAGCCTGATTGACAGCAAGCGCGCACAATTGTCGTCTGTCGTCAGTATTTACAAGGCCGTCGGTGGTGGCTGGAGCAAGCCTGAGATTTTGGCTGGCAAGTAAAACTGATTTATGATGTGATAAAAAAACGGCCCTTTGACAGGGCCGTTTTTTGTGGGCCGAGGCCCTATTGCTTAGAATTGCCATCAAAGCTTTTGAGCGATGATCTTACTTTCTGTAGAAAAGCATCATCCACTGTTCCCAGTGTGCCACTGCGGGCGAGAATGCGGCCATTTTTATCCAGTAAAATCAGGGCACTGGTATGGTTGAATACGCCGCTCTCCATTTGCCTGTATTGAATATTCAATACTGCAGCTAGTTGGCGTACGGATTTTTCACTGGTGCGTGCCAGTACCCAGTGCTGCTTGTCCAAATCTCTGGCTTTGAAAATGGAGTGCAAAGTCGTGATATCGTCCCTGGCTGGATCGAGTGTGACCAGCAAGACGGATAAATTTGCTTTTTCATGTGCATTCAGTTTTTTCTCCAGCATTCTTATGGTGTCTATCAGCATGGGGCAAACATATTCACATGAGTTATAAAACATGCTGGCGATCACTATATGTCCAGCCTGGCTCTCCAGCTTGAACTTGTTGGCATGCTGATCTTCTAGTGTGATTGCTAATTGGTAGACGGAATCACCCGGAAAAGTTTGTGCTTGCTGTGTGGCTTTTACGGTCTCGACAGAACCTGCATGTGCATTTAACGCAAACAGGAAGAGGGCGGCGGCAATTGCCTTGCATGCGTTCAATGTTAATTTCATTTTCATTCTTCCTTCAAGTCACGGGCACAGCGGAATCCAAGATTGTCAGTGGTACTTGCCCCCGTCAGCGATGACAACAGGGCTACCCTCATCAAGATTGCATAGTTCTCTTTATTTTGCAGACTGATAGCTCCGGCTCCACAAAATTGCAACTTATCCGGATCACCCTGAGTGCGACTGTCAGCGCTGATCAGCAAGGCATTGAAGTCGCTGACCCATTCCCATATGGTGCCGTGCATATCGTTGATGCCGTAGTAATTGGGAGCCTGACTGATATTGGTTGACGATAAAGTCGACGATACTGAATACCAGGAAAGTATGCGTGCACGCCAGGCTGGATCACTGCGGGCATCTGCATGTTGCTCATCTGCTGCGGCGACCAGTTCCCATTCATACCAGTTAGGCAATCGCGCATTTTCGGATTCGCAATAGGCCTGTGCTGCGTGCCAGCTGACACTGGTGACTGCCAGTGGTAATTTTTGTGCATCACCGGTTTCGCTTGGCGATGCCCATGAATGCAGGTAACTGGCGTCTGCAAAAATAGCAGGTACCTGATTTCTTTGCCATTCAGGATGGGCCTGCAGGAACTGAAGATAATCACCATTCGTTACCGGACTGGCGCGCATGGCAAAGGCCTTGACCTTTGCCTTGTCTTTGATATCTGGCCCTGACAAGACGCTGGCGAGCTGATTGCCTGGAATAACGAAGTAATCAGCTGCATCGGTTGCAGATGAAAAGAGCAAAAAAGCTGTGCTCAACAAAACCTGTCGGTAAGTTGATTTGCAATTGTACCTGTAGCGATTCGCCATAGTCTTCATAAGCAACACTGATCAGTCTATCGTATGGGATGATGTGATTAATGTGCCGCTGCTTTCGCAGGTACGGCCCTGGCACGTTCAGCCTTGACATCACTGGCCAGTACGCGCCCACCCTTATTACCCCAACTATTCAAGGTATAAGTCAGGATATTTGCGACTTCATCGTCATTCAATTGATTCATGGCAGGCATGACGGAATCAAATTCTTTTCCATTGACGGTGACCTTGCCACTGAGACCCCGCAGCAGCACACCGATGGATCTTTGTGGGTCTGCATTCAGATAATCAGATTGTGCCAAGGGAGGGAATACACCAGGCAGTCCCGCGCCATTTGCCTGGTGACAGACTGAGCAGGTACCTGCAAACAATTGCCCGCCTGCGTTGACCTGATCCTGCACCGTCAGCGTGCCGCTCTCTGCTGCCCTTGCTGCTGTGCTGACTGCAGACAAATTGGCTTGCGCACGGTCACCCAGATAGACTGAATCCAGTTCCTTGCCTGAATAGATATCTTTCTTCTCCGGGCCATCGACTTTCATGATGGCCAGTGCACCTTTATTGAATGCGCGGAATATAGAATGATCGACCAGTACATAACTACCCGGTACCTTGGTCTGGTATTCAACAACCGCTGCGCCACCAGCCGGGATGAGTGTAGTTTGTACATTTTTCTGGACGTTGCTGCCGCCTTCAAAACGTACTTTATCGAAAATGGCACCAATCACATGGAAGCTCGACACCAGGTTAGGACCGCCATTGCCGACGAACAGACGAATTTTTTCATCCGTCTTGGCAGTCAAGGCTTTATCACCTGTCATAGAGCCTTCGGCACCATTGAACAGGACATATGTCGGTTTTTCGTCTATGGCTTTTTCCATGTCGAAAGGCTGGTAACCTTTTTCACGGTATTTTCCCGTTGTATAAAAATCACCTTGCATGACATAGTATTCGCGGTCTACAGGTGGCAAACCTTGTGGTGGTTCAACCAGAATCAGGCCATACATGCCGTTGGCAACGTGCATGCCGACAGGTGCTGTCGCACAGTGATAGACGTAAATGCCTTCATTAAGTGCCTTGAAGGTAAATTGTGATTCATGGCCGGGTGCTGTGAAACTGGATGATGCGCCGCCACCAGGGCCGGTCACTCCATGCAGGTCGATGTTATGTGGCATCTTGCTGCTTGGATGGTTCTTGAGATGGAATTCAACTGTGTCACCCTGGCGCACGCGAATGAAGCTACCAGGCACGGTACCACCGAAGGTCCAGAACATATATTTTACGCCTTCTGAGATTGCCATTTCCTTTTCAATGACTTCAAGTTCGACAATAACTTTCGCTGGATGATTGCGGCGTATCGGCGGCGGCACAAATGGTGGGCTTGTCAATACAGCGTGGATAACCGGGCCCTTGGGTGGCCCAAAATCGCCCGTGCCTTTGCTGCTTTTAGTCTCTGCTGCTTGTGCTGACAAAGTCAGGAACAGGGAGACGATTAATATCCGTGAAACCAGGGATGCGGAGAAACCTCTGAACATGTCTTTCATAAGTACACCTTTTGTATGTGAAGGTCGGAAGCCTGAAGGAAATCTCATCGCTATTCACAATACTGGGGTATTTCTCAAAGATCATTGATATGAAATAAGAAGTTAGAAGTTTTCCCTGGAAGTGATCATTTTTTTGACGTCTGATGACGGACAGGCGCAAATGGTGTCCTATGTGGTGCTTGTTTTTCGTTTTATTTTACTGACTGGGAAAATCTGTATTTTTTTTGTGTTATTTTTTTGTGCGACCAAATCTGCAAGCGTCACTGCATCAAGTACTGACAGATATGAAACGGTTGCCTGGCTTAGCACTCCTTTTAAAGTGCATGCACCTGCATAGGTGCAAGTGTTGCTGCTGCGGTCAAAACACTCTGCCATATAAAAGTCAGATTCGGCATCGCGTACTACATCACCTATATTGATTTTTTCAGGTGGCAGATTCAGTTTCAAACCACCATGACGACCACGTATGGTTTCCACTTTGTTTGACATCCCCAGTTGATGGACAACCTTGGTCAGATGGCTTTTTGAAATGCTATGCAGCTCAGCAATTTCCTGGATGGTAACCAGCCTGTCGTCATGTTGTGCCAGATAAATCAGGGTGCGCAATGTGTAGTCGGTGAATGCGGTTAATCTCATATTGATTCCAAAAACATAGCTATGTCATTGAGCGCGTCTGGTCTGAGTGTTTTGACACAATTCAATAACTAATTAAGATACATATAGTATAGATGTTTATGAATGTCGCCTGGCTTCTGGCAAAGATTTGATTTTCATCAAGGGTTTTGCATTAAACATTCATTCTATTTGTATCTTTAAATACATGTATATAAAATGAATCTTTAATGAATCAAGCTTGTTTCGCCGACAAATTCAGTCAGATGAAACATAGCCTTGGGTCAGCTAATTTTTCACTTCACCAATAAGGAAACACGCCATGCATGCCACGCGTAAACTCTGGACTTGGCTCGCCGTCATCTGTGTCTTGTCTTTTGCCGTCCTGGGTTGGGTAGGCACAGAAATTTATCTGACGGCACCGCCCATTCCCAAACAAGTCGTCAGTAACGACGGCACCGTCATATTTTCAGAAGGGCAGGTGCCACTCGGCCAGGAGGCCTGGTTATCTGCAGGTGGGCAGCAATTAGGTTCGGTATGGGGGCATGGCAGTTATGTCGCACCAGACTGGTCTGCCGATTGGCTGCACCGTGAATCTTTGGCTTTGCTGGAAATCTGGGCACAAAAGGAAGCGCGGACATCGTTTGAGCAACTGAAACCTGGGCATCAGGCAGAATTGAAAGCGCGCGTGAAGCTGGAAATGCGGAGCAATACTTACGACGCATCTACCAATGTGATCACGCTCAGCGCAGACCGGGCCAAGGCAGTCCAGCAAGTTGCGCAACATTATATTGCCCTGTTTGGTAATGATCCTTCGCTGGAAAAATTGCGTGAACAATATGCGATGAACCGGGGTACTTTGCCAGAAATCAAGGATTTGCAAGCCTTGCCTGCATTCTTCTTTTGGTCGGCCTGGTCTGCTGCAACAGACAGGCCAGGCGCAAAGGATCTCAGCTATACCAGTAACTGGCCGCATGAACCACTGGTGGACAATACACCAACTGCCGGAGCTGGTATCTGGTCCATCGCCAGCATCATACTGATGATCGCTGCCATTGCCGGTATGATTTTTTATCATTCCATCAGCAAGGAGGAGGGCGACCCGGTACCACCCAAAACCGATCCCCTGTTTGATCTGAAGCCCACACCTTCGATGCAGGCAACCAGGAAGTATTTTTATGTCGTGATAGGCCTGATACTTGCGCAAGTCGGCATGGGGGTGATTACTGCCCACTATGCTGTCGAAGGGCATAGTTTCTTTGGTTTTCCTTTAGCAGATATTCTTCCATTTACAGTCAGTCGCACGATACATACGCAATTTGCCGTATTGTGGATTGCTACTGCCTGGTTGGCGACGGGTCTGTACATAGCGCCTGCCATTTCGGGTCATGAACCGAGGTTTCAAAAACTAGGGGTCAATGTCCTGTTCTATGCCTTGCTCTTCATCGTGGTCGGTTCTACTGCATCTGGCTGGCTGGGTAGCCTGCAACACAAAGGCAATGAATTCAGTTTCTGGATAGGTAATCAAGGGCTGGAATTCACCAGCATGGGCCGGGTCTGGCAAATACTTTTATTTATTGGTTTACTGTTCTGGGTGATTTTGCTGGGGCGTGGTTTATTGCCCGCACTGCGAAAACCATCCGAGAGCCGTGGCCTGATTGCGATGGTGTTCCTGGCAGCGATGTGCATAGGTGGTTTCTATGCCACCTCACTGACCTGGGGCCCGCACACTCATTACTCCATGATTGAGTACTGGCGCTGGTGGCTGGTCCATCTGTGGGTAGAAGGCTTTTTTGAAGTGTTTGCTACGGCAGTCATCGCCCTGTTGTTCACCCGCCTGGGCTTGATACATGCAGCGACTGCCAATAGCGCGATTATCCTGGAAACCATCGTTTTCCTGTTCGGCGGCATTTTGGGAACCTTGCATCACCTATATTTCACCGGGACACCGACTTTTGTCATTGCCATCGGTGCCATGTTCTCTGCATTGGAGGTAGTGCCACTGGCCATGATAGGTGTAGAGGCTTTCCGCAATTATCAGCGTTCGAAAGCTGCACCTTGGGTGCAGGCATATAAGTGGCCGATACTTTGCTTTATTGCCGTTGGGTTCTGGAATACCGTTGGTGCAGGCTTGCTTGGATTTTCCATCAATACACCGATTGCGCTGTACTACATGCAGGGCTTGAATATGACTGCGGCACACGGTCATGCTGCGTTGTTTGGTGTCTACGGCATGCTGGGTATAGGCTTGCTGTTGTTCTGCCTGAGAGGCTTGTCTGATCGTGCCCTCTGGTCCGATAAATTATTGCAAGCGATGTTCTGGCTGCTCAATATAGGCTTGGCAATGATGGTGTTCATGTCGCTGGTGCCAGCGGGTATTTATCAGGCCGTAGCCAGCGTTACCAAGGGCATGTGGTTTGCACGCTCACCAGATGTCATCCATTCTCATTTCATGGAAACCCTGGTGTGGATGCGGGTACCCGGTGACATCGTGTTCTCGATTGGTGTTGTTTGTCTGGCTGTATTTGCCTTGCGTTTGCTCATTGGCAAAAAGCGCGTGCAAATGAGCGCGACTGATATTGGCTACGCCAAGGTTTCCAACAAGCTGTAGTTATTTCTTAGTTATTTATTTAAGGGAGGGCAGAAAAAGCTCTCCCTGTAATTTTTTCTTATTTTCATCTATATTAAAAGGAGTTTTATCATGGCTCACGATTGTTCCATTCCCGTATTGGCGGAAGGCGTTTATGAATTTGATGCGCGTGGTGTCGCCAAGCGTTTTCGTCATGCAGCGATTTTTGGTGCCTTGTCGGCATTGAAACCAGGGGAGACCATGCGTTTTTGCAATGACCATAATCCCTTGCCCTTGCTGGCACAAATCGGACAACACTTTGGCACTGGTGTGAAGGTGGCCTATGTTTCACAAGAGCCAGGCGAAATCATTATTGATTTTCATGTGGCAACTTAATCCATTGCTGCTCATGTCACTGTGCCTGATTGCAATACGAGGAGAAATAAAATGGCCATGCCACACTTGCGCTCAGGAGAAATGACTAATTTGTTGTTGTCCGAGGGGCAATTACTGACAGTACCGGCGCACGCCTTGTTTAAAGACGAGTATCTTGAAGTCATACTCATGAACCTGGTACAGGGAAAGAGCCTGCCTACGCATCACGTCAATGGTCCCATCACCATACAGTGCCTGTCTGGTGATGTACAAGTTGAACTGGCGGAGGGTACCAAGACCATGCATGCAGGTGATTTGCTGTATCTGGCTGCCGGTTTGCCGCATGCAGTTGTGGCGATGAGCAATACTTCTTTTCTGGTGACGATAGTTTTATTGCAAACTGTAACGTAGTAAACCATTCAGCCGGGGAGTAAACATAAAAAAAGCCGTCACAAAAGTGACGGCTTTTAAGCCTGAAAACAAGAGGGAAATTACCCGCCTCTGCGCATCATTTCAAAAAACTCTGCGTTGTTTTTTGTGGCTTTCATCTTGTCGAGGATGAACTCCATCGCTTCGATTTCGTCCATGCTATACAGCAATTTGCGCAAGATCCAGATCTTTTGCAATTGATCCGGCTTGATCAGCAATTCTTCACGACGGGTACCGGATTTGTTGAGGTTGATGGCTGGGTAAACGCGTTTTTCAGCAAGGCGGCGTTCCAGATGAACTTCCATATTGCCCGTGCCTTTGAATTCTTCATAGATCACGTCATCCATACGGCTGCCGGTTTCGATCAGGGCTGTCGCGATGATGGTCAGTGAGCCGCCTTCTTCTACATTACGTGCTGCGCCGAAGAAGCGTTTTGGCCGTTGCAGGGCATTTGCATCCACACCACCAGTCAATACCTTGCCAGAAGCAGGGATGACGGTATTGTAGGCACGTGCCAGACGGGTGATGGAGTCCAGCAGGATGACCACGTCTTTTTTCATTTCTACCAGGCGCTTGGCTTTTTCCAGCACCATTTCAGCAACTTGTACGTGACGGGTGGCTGGTTCATCGAAAGTCGATGCTACCACTTCACCGCGTACCGAGCGCTGCATTTCTGTTACTTCTTCCGGACGTTCATCGATCAGCAAAACGATGAGGGTAACGTCAGGGTGATTGGTGGTAATCGCGTGTGCCACGTGTTGCAGCATGACGGATTTACCGGATTTTGGGGATGCTACCAGCAAACCACGTTGGCCACGGCCGATAGGGGCGATCATGTCGATGATGCGGCCTGTGGTATTTTCTTCGCCGCGCATTTCGCGCTCGAGTGTCAATACCTTGTTCGGGTGCAGCGGCGTCAGGTTTTCAAACAGGATGCGGTGCTTGGAGGCTTCTGGTGATTCGCCATTGACCTTGTCCACCTTCACCAATGCAAAATAGCGTTCACCATCTTTTGGTGTGCGGACTTCACCTTCGATAGAGTCGCCAGTATGCAGATTGAAACGGCGGATTTGCGAAGGAGAGATATAGATGTCATCAGTCGAGGCCATGTAACTGGCATCTGGCGAGCGCAGGAAGCCAAAGCCGTCAGGCAATACTTCAAGGGCGCCATCGCCAAAAATTTGTTCGCCTGATTTTGCACGTTTTTTGAGGATCGCGAACATCAATTCCTGCTTGCGCATACGCGCAGCGTTATCGATATCGAGTCCTATGGCCATTTCCAATAAAGCGGATACGTGTAAGGCCTTTAGTTCAGATAGATGCATGGTGAGTGTCCCGGGATGGGATTATGGGGTGGGGGAGTGAGCAGAGGTACTACGGATTAAACAGGATAGAAAGAATTTCTGTCTTGGTTTCGTTTTATTTAATATTACTTAACTCGGGCCTGAATTTGCATGCAGCAGTTGAGGGTTATCAACCGGGGCAGCTGTCTCTTCATTTTCTCTACTTTAAGGCTGCTAACAATCTTGTTGTTGGCAGCCTTAAGTTTCAGACCGCAATAATACCTTAAATATTACTGTCAATGAAAGAGGTTAATTGGCCTTTTGCCAATGCACCTACTTTTTGTGCTGCTGCAGCACCGTCTTTGAACAAGATCAGGGTAGGGATGCCACGGATACCAAACTTGGCAGGAATTGCCTGGTTTGCATCTACATCCATCTTGGCTACGACGATTTTGCCATTATATTCTTTGGCAACTTCTTCCAGTATAGGGGCGATCATTTTGCAAGGACCACACCATTCAGCCCAGAAATCGACCAATACAGGTACGTTAGATTTTAATACGTCTGCTTCGAATGAAGCATCGCTTACATATTTGATGTTTTCGCTCATGGAATCCTCAACGAGAGGGAAAAATTAAGGGGTAACAGCGCCACTGAATGTCGGTATTTTGGACAGCGCCGCATTCTGATTTGAATCTGGGGGTGATAGTCACGAATTCAATGGTGTTGAATAGTGCTGCACCATGACTAAAGCAAAATGAGTCAGGCGTGGTTAGCTATGCGGTAGATAATAACCTATTTTTTAGAAAAGTGTCATGCTTGAGCCTAAAATGCCAAGGCTACCGCATAGTATACTTGCTCTACCGGCAAAACCAACTATTCTTGATGCTACATAATCCCCTATTGATACCCGCTGGCCCTTTATTCTGGCAACAGGCTGCCCAGGCGTTTTTGCGCGCAGCCAGGGAGCAAGGCTGGGGTCGCCAGCAAGAGAGGGATTTTTCTGCGGTACGGGTTATCGTACCTACCTATCAGCATGCCCATCTCTTATTAAGAGCATTGGGGACGGTATTGCAGGGTAATTTCATCCCGCCACGCATACAAACCCTGTTTGCCTTGCTGGAAATGCAGTCGCCGGATGCTGCACTGCAAGGTAATGCGGGCGGGGATGCCAGTGAAAGGCTCATGGGCTTGTATGCTGAACTACGGCAACATCCCTGGTTAAAGAAATTATTCGGCGCACGCCGCAATACTGACTTATTGCCGCTGGCACAGACCCTGTTGACGCTATCTGATGAGTTGACTGCCGTCTTATTGCCTGCAGTTGGCAAAGACAAGAGTAAACTGGAAAAAGACTGGCAAGCGGCACTGGCGCAATTGCCCGCGCCTGCGCAGGCCCTGTTATCAGAAGAAACGCAACTGGTGTGGTCAGTCTGGCAGAGCCAGCTTGATGGCAATGACCCACAGGTAAAGCGTTATGCGCAATTGCTGCAAATTGCCGCCCAGGCCAACGAGCCTTTGCTATGGATAGCGCCTACCCTGCCTAACCCCATGGAAAACGCATTTCTGCAAGCTTGGGCTAAAAAGCAAAGCGTATTGCAAATCAGCCTGGACTGGCGCGCGCATACCTTGCCGCAGCCGTATTACCATGCCTGGCCGGGTTTACAGGATGTAGGTAGTCAGCACCAGCAAGCGCTGACCGAATATGTAGACACCTCCCATATCCGCCTGTGCCGCGCCACATCGCTGGAAGATGAGGCAGTGCAGGGGGCGCAAACCATCATCAATTGGCTGCAGGCAGGCAAGCAAAGCGTGGCCGTGGTCGCGCAAGACCGCGTTGTGTCCCGCCGCATACGCGCCTTGCTGGAGCGTGCGCAAATCATGGTTGCGGATGAAACCGGCTGGAAACTCTCTACCACCCGCGCTGCGGCCGCCATCGCCGCCTGGCTGGAAGTGGTGACGACAAGGGCCGATACCATAGCTTTGCTGGATTTTTTGAAATCACCTTATTTGCACTGGAAAGACCCGGACAATACTGAGCCTGAGCAAGATGCCATTGCCGCCAAGGCTGACTTGGTCATGCGCATAGAGCTGGTCTTGCGCCGCGCCAATGTGCTGGGTGGCTGGGAATCGGTATTGGCGGCGCTGGATGCGGGCAAGGATACAGCGCCAGCCAGCCGCTGGATCAGGTCCATGTCCCGGCAGGCGGGCAATTTCACGGGCAGGCGCAGCTTGTCTGAGTGGAGTGCGTTGAGCCTGCAGGTGTTCTTCGACCTTTCCATGTTCAATGCCTTCCAGGCAGACCCGGCTGGCGCGCAAATCATACAGTTGCTACAGAAATTGCAGCTCGCCTGCCAGGACTTGAAAACGCCATTCACCTTTGCTGAATGGCGTGCTTTGATGAATCTGCAACTGGAGAGCACAGCATTTGTGTTTGCACATGCCGACAAGCGCGTCGTCATGTTGCCACTGAATGGTGCTCGCCTGCGTCCCTTCGATGCGGTCTTGTTGGTCGGTGCCGATGCTTCTCACCTGCCATCGCAAGCCAGTGAGATTTTGTTTTTTGCGAATGCAGTCAGGCGTGAATGTGGGCTGGAAACCCGCGAGTCGCGCCAGCAACAGCAATTGCGTGATTTTGCCGAACTCTTGCTAAGTAACACTGACATCGTTTTATCCTGGCAGGGGAGTTTGAATGGCGAACATAATCCCGTCAGCCCCTGGCTGGAGCAACTGGGTTTGACACTGGAACGTACCCAGCAAGGCGTGCTGGACAGTCACCCTCTGGATTTACCGGTCAGGACCATGCAAGTCAGCACTCAGCATATGCCCACACCCTCTGCGGCTGCGCTGTTGCCAGCAACTTTATCTGCCAGCGCCTACACCAGCCTGGTGGTGTGCCCTTACCAGTTTTTTGCTGGGCGCATGCTGGGTTTGAGTGCGCTGGATGAACTGTCTGATATGCCAGAAAAGCGTGACTATGGTGACTGGTTGCATGCCATCCTCAAGCGTTACCATGAAGAGTTGAAGGTGGTTCAGGCGATACAACCCGGTATGGATAAAGAAGCGTTGCTGCGTAACATATCCGCTGATTTTTTTGCCGATGTCTTGCAAAAAAGCCCGGCGGCACTAGCTTATAGCGTACGCTGGGATAAAGTCATCCCCGCCTATGTCGCCTGGCTGCAGGCGCATGAAGAAGCTGGCTGGCAGTTTGACATGGGTGAAATCAAGAATGAAAAGGCGCTGGAATGGCAGGGCGGCCAGATCATGCTGAAAGGTCGTATAGACCGCATAGACAGAAATATGAATGGTGAAGTGGCGGTACTTGATTACAAGACTAAAAACCTGAATGACCTGCGCAGGAGACTCAAGGAAGGTGAAGATCATCAACTGCCGTTTTATGGCTTGCTGACGGATTTGCCGGTTAGCGCAGGCAGCTATGTGGCGCTGGAACTGAGTCAGGGCAAGGCTGGTGACGTAGCTGCCGACGATTTTGAGCGCTGGGTTTCAGAGCTGGCACTGGCGATTAAAATCAGCATGTCTGCTATACAGAAAGGTGCTAGCTTGCCAGCTCATGGTGTGGAAGCAAATTGCCAGTATTGTGAAATGCGTGGCCTCTGTCGCAAGGGTGCTTGGTGATGACCGAACCCCTGCAATACTCTCAGGCTTATGAAGTCAATGGCCAGGCTGTAAGTCACGCACACTTTACGGCAACTGCCTGTGACCCGCGCCATAGCGTGGTCGTCGAGGCCTGTGCTGGCAGCGGCAAGACTTGGCTGCTGGTGTCGCGCATGCTGCGCCTATTGCTGGCTGGGGCGGAACCGGCAGAATTATTGGCGATTACCTTTACCCGCAAGGCTGCGCAGGAGATGCGCGAGCGCCTCATGGATTTGTTGCATGAACTGGCACTGGCGGATATCGCTCACGTGCGGCAATTGTTGACTGAGCGCGGCATTGCCGAGGCTGACTTGCAGAATGTCATACCACTGGCACGTGGCCTGTATGAAAAAGTATTATCCAGTCCGCAATCCTTATCACTGGACACGTTCCACAGCTGGTTTGGCCGACTGATACAACTGGCACCGCTGGCATCAGGGGTGCCACATGGCTTTAGCCTGGTGGAAGCCAGTGGCGACATACAGCGCGAAGCCTATGGCCAGCTCATGCAGATGCTGGCGCAGGAAGAGCATACCGACATCAAGGAAGCACTGCTATTCCTGTATCAGGAAATCGGTGACTTCAATGCCCGCGAAATGCTGGAAGCCTTTCTCGACAAGCGGGCAGAGTGGTGGGCCAGCAACCAGCAAATTGAACTGGGCGGCCCGCTGGACTGGTTGCGTGATTTATGCGGCGCAGACCTGTATCAGGATGCACGGCTCAACATCTGGGAAGATGCCCAGCTATATCAGCGCATTGCTCACATAGCCCTGGTATTGGGGCAGGGTTCAAAAAATAACCAGACCAATGCCAGCAAGATAGAGCAGGGTCTGACGGATGGCCCCAGTCTCGAAGCCTTTGCCATTATTTGCGAAGGTTTCATCAATGGACAAGGCAATATCCGCTCGCATAATGTCAAGGTCAAGGCGCTGATTGCGTCCATAGAAAAACATCTGGGCATGGACCAGATCAATGCTTTTGAAGACGAATGCGAAGCGATAGTACAGGCGCTGAATCAGCTGCAAAAACGCAGTGCAGAGAAATTGGTGATGCAAGTCAATGAGGCCCTGTTTGCTGTCGGCACAGCTTATCTTGAATGCTATCAAAGCCTGAAGTCAGACCAGCGGGTATTTGATTTTGCTGACCTGGAATGGCAGGCATATAGACTGCTGAGTAATGAAGAATATGCCGCCTATCTGCATAGCCGTCTTGATGCACGTTACAAACATATCTTGCTGGACGAATTTCAGGATACCAATCCCCTGCAATGGGGCATAGTGCAGGCCTGGCTGGAAGCTTACGGCGACGATGGTGCCAAGCCCAGTGTGTTCGTGGTGGGTGACCCCAAGCAATCCATCTATCGTTTTCGTCGTGCCGAACCGAGAGTGTTTACCGCTGCACAAAATATGCTGGCAGCTCAGGGGGCACGGGTTTTGCGCACCAACCAGACACGTAGGAATGCACCGGCGATTGTTGATGTACTTAATGTCAGCATGCATGGCAATCCGCTGTTTCATGCGCAGACTACTGCTTCAGATGCCGATGGTGCAGTCTGGCGTTTGCCATTGATAGGCATGGCCGCGTCAAGTGATATAGACGAGGTAGGTGAAGAAGAGGTTGCGCCTGCACGGTTCCCGCTGCGCAATCCGCTGACAACCCCACTGGAAGAAGCAGAAAACCAGCAGCGCTATGAAGAGGGCAAGCAAGTCGCACAAGCCTTGCTGGGCATACGTGCCGCGCAGAGTGCAGATAGCTGGCACTGGAGTGACGTGATGCTGCTGGTCAAGCGCCGCACACATTTGTCCGCCTATGAAAAAGCCTTGCGCGAAGCAGGCATCCCTTTTGTGTCCAGCCGTCGGGGCGGCTTGCTGGATGCGCTGGAAGTGCTGGATTTGATCGCACTATTAAATTTCCTGATGACGCCAGGTGACAACCGTGCATTGGCGCATGTGTTAAAGTCGCCCATCATGGCAGCCAGTGATGACGATCTGATTGCGCTGGCCATGCGAGATGAAGCTACATGGTGGAAGCGTTTACAGGCTTTGGCCTTAGCTTCGAAACAGGATGAGTCTTATCCAGTTCTGCAACGCGCTGCAAAACTGTTACAGCAATGGATGGAAGCATCTTATTATTTACCAGTGCATGATTTGCTTGACCGCATCCTGCATCAGGGTGAGATCTTGCAACGCTACGCGCAAGCATCTTCTGTCGCACAGCGTAGCCAGGTCATGGGCAATATCCATAGCTTTACCGAACTTGCCCTGAACCTGGATGCCGGGCGTTATCCAAGCCTGCCAAAATTTATCGCTGCACTGGGTGCCTTGCGTCGTGGTGGCGACAGTGATGCGCCAGACGAATCTGCAGTTGATAGTGCTGCCGATGCTGTACGTATTTTGACTATTCATAGTGCCAAGGGGCTGGAAGCAAAGATCGTCGTCATGCTCGATGCCAATCACAGTGAATCCATGAAAGACAGGATAGGTGTCTTGTGTCAATGGCCTTTGCAGGCTGGTGAGGAAAGGCATTTTTCTGTGTTTGGTAAAAAGGACCAGCGCGGCGCTGCACGCGACCGTTTTTTTGCGCAGGAAGAAGCCCAGGCCACACAAGAAAACTGGAATCTTTTATATGTCGCCATTACACGTGCCAAGCAGGTATTGATACTTAGTGGAGTGCAGAATGGAAAAAAGCAGCCTGTCCCTAGCTGGTACAATTATCTGGATCATGTAGAAGAAAAATTGCCGGATGCTGCTAATGTTGAGAATGAAGTAGAGCAGTATCAGTCATTCAGCATGGCGGTATTTGAGCCTCTTGCCATGCCCGCTGAAGAAGTCATGCTGGAGGTAAGCAGTGACGAACAGTTGGAAGGCATAGCCCTGCACACCTTGATGGAGCGTTTGAGCAATAACGCAAATACCTGGCCAGTAGCAGTACCAGATGCTGAAGCTATCGCAGCCTGGCTGCCCTGTTCCGGCACAGTGGCAGCGGCAATACGTAAACAGGCTGAGTGTATATTCAGTAATTCTGCATTGCAGAAGTTCTATGATACTGCCGCATATATATATGCACGTAATGAAATGGATGTGCTGGTTGAGCAAAAATTATTGCGTCTGGACAGGGTTGTGGTTTTTTCGCATGAAGTCTGGGTGCTGGACTACAAGCGTCAGCTTCTGCCCGGGCAAGAGGCAGGCTATCGTCAGCAATTGCTGGGTTATGTAGACGCCTTAAAGCAGGTATTTTCTGATAAAACAGTCCATGCTGCACTTATTTTAAGCGATGGTAGCCTGATAGACCTGCTCTGAGAGAAAATTTACTCGTATAATTAAAGATCGCATTAACATCGCATTGTTGACTGCCTTATTGGCTACCTTATTGACCATATTAATGAATGCGTTGCATACCCCTTAAACTGAGACATGATGATTTCCGAATTTGAATTGCTTTCTGAAAAAGTGAAGCAGCTTGCCGTGCTGGCACATACCCTGCGTAGTGAAAACGCCAGGCTACGTAATGACGTGGTGTCGCTGGCGACACAAAATACAGACTTGCAACAACGCATGCACCAGGCCCATGACCGTGTCTCTGCCTTGCTGGCACAGTTGCCGGCAGAAGTATTGAATGACAAGGAAGCGGCATGAGCGAAGTAAAAGTAATACAAGTCGATGTCAATATCATGGGCCAGAGCTACAAGCTCAGTTGCCGTGAAGGTGAAGACCGGGCGCTACGCGAAGCCGCAGCTTACCTTGATGGCAAAATGTCGGCCATACGTGATGCCGCCAAAGTCAAAGGTACTGACAGGATAGCTGTCATGGCTGCGTTGAGCATGACAACCGAGTTATTGGCTACCAAATCACCTGAAGGTCCGTTATCTGGTTTGTCTCTGGCGGAGGTAAAGCAAAAGATCCAGGAAATGCATGAAACGATGGATCAGGCTTTGACTCCACAAGAAAAACTATTTTGATCAGCCATCTTATTATTTAATTTAATCAAAATAGCTGGCGACGCATAGGCGTTTCAGGGTACACTTTAGTTCCCTGCCGTGTTCGCCAGTGCCATATATTCCTTGAACCATTTATGTGCATAGGCTGTGGAAAATTATTCGATGGGTGTGAGCGTCGCTAGTCCGATGAACCCGAAATTGAATTGACCGTGGCCAACTTGAACCGCTTAGGTTCAGGATGCCGGCATAGCGGCATCGGTGGGGACTTATTCTGAACGGCTGTCATTTTATATGACAGCCGTTTTTTTATGTCTGATCAATCCACTATGTTTATCGTTCTCATGTGTTTGTGTCGTCGCTACATAAATGTGCGACAATTTCCTTTTGACTTTGCAGGTGTTCAACATGGCATATTGGTTGATGAAGTCTGAGCCGGATGAGATCAGTATTGACGATGTTCTGGCATTGCCGAGCATCCCCTGGTTTGGTGTGCGTAATTACCAGGCGCGTAATTTCATGCGCGATGGCATGAAGGTCGGCGATGGCGTGCTGTTTTACCATTCCAGTTGTGCCGAGCCTGGCATCGCTGGTCTGGCAGAGGTAGCCAGCACAGCCTATCCTGATCACACGCAGTTTGAAAAGGACAGCAAATACTTTGACCCCAAAGCGACGCAAGAAACGCCACGCTGGATGATGGTGGATGTCAAGGCCAAACGTAAGACTCGCCTGCTGAGTCTGGCGGAACTCAGGACTTACCCTGAACTGGCTGACATGACAGTGCTGCAAAAAGGCAGCCGCCTCTCTATTACGCCAGTCAAGCCAGATGAGTGGCGCTTCATACAAAAATTGTTGAAGGGCGACACTTGAAATTCTCCCCATTCACTACAAATTCTGCAACAGAATCGGTCGAGCCTCTTGCCGCTGCCAAATTCATCAAAGAAATAGGACGCGGCAAAGATGGAGCGCGCAGTATGACGCAAGCTGATGCCGCAATGCTCTATACCGCCATGCTGGCCGGACGGGTCTCTGATCTGGAGCTCGGCGGCATCTTGCTGTCCATGCGTATCAAGGGTGAGTCCATAGAAGAAATTTCGGGCTTCCTGCAGGCGGCTCAACCCTATATTTTGCCGCTGCAGGCACCTGCAGATAGTTCTTATGCTCCGGTAGTGATACCCACATATAACGGCGCACGCAAGAAAGCCAATCTGACGCCTTTGCTGGCTTTGCTGCTGGCACGACGGGGCGTACCTGTACTGGTACATGGCGTGCGCACAGATGCCGGGCGTGTAGCTACCGCTGAGATATTCCAGGCCCTGGGTTTGCCTTTGGTAACAAGCCCTGAGCAGGTCCTGGAGCAGATGCAGCAAAAGCAGCCAGCCTTTATGCCCATAGACGCATTATCACCCGCGATGGCGCATTTGCTGAGCCTGCGTCGTATTCTTGGCGTGCGCAATTCCACTCATACACTGGTCAAACTCTTGCAACCTTTTGTCGTACCCGCCTTACGCCTGAGCTCTTATACTCACCCTGAGTATCTGTTGATGCTGCAAGCCTATTTTTCACGTTGCGCACCATCTGAAGCAGGGGATGTGTTCCTCATGCGCGGTACCGAAGGCGAGACAGTTGCCAGTACCGGCCGGGCTCAGCAGATAGACTGGTTCCATGCAGGACAGGGCACTACCCTGGTGCCTGCGCAGCAAGAGCCTTTGGCAGAAGTACCCGTGGTTCCTGACAGCATAGATGCTGCTACAACAGCGAGCTGGATCAGCTCAGTGCTGGCTTGTGATATTGCCGTGCCTGAAAATATTGCTGCACAAGTTGAGCATTGCGTCAGCATTGCTCAGCGTTTGCGACAACAAAGCTAAGGTTATATCCATGATGGAAACCAGTTTTGCAGAAATCAGTCCTGATGTGCGTGACGATCCGCGCCTGGAAAAAGTGCTCGACTTCCTGAGCAGGATAGGTATCACCATCATAGAGCGCGAACTGCGACATGCGACGTTTTTGCCTGGCCTTGACCTGGGGCCTGGATGCATTTACGTGGATTACGACAAACTCAAATATCCAGGTGATATGGTGCATGAAGCGGGACACCTTGCAGTAACGCCACCTGCTAATCGTGCACTCATTGGTACCGATCAGCAAGACAAAGACTGGCCACCGCAAGGTGAAGAAATCGCGGCTATTTTATGGTCACTGGCGGTGGCCAGGGAACTTGATTTGCCACTGGATTTTGTTTTTCATCCTAACGGCTACAAGGATGATTCAAGCTGGTTGATAGAGACTTTTGAATCAGGTAATTTTATTGGCTTGCCATTCTTGGAATGGGCGGGTTTGAGTTTGGGGCCGGTACGGGCGGAGAAAGAGTGTAAGCCAGCGTTTCCCAAGATGTTGAGATGGATACGGGAATAGCTCGGGGTTATTATGTTGCCCGGTGAAGTTGAGCTTCGAAGATGTACGCCATGATCTTGCGTTTTTAGGTACTTACCAGAATTAGATGGCTAATAAATTCGGGACAACCCTATTAACCTCATTCCAACGTGTCTTTGGCTGGAATCCACCGGGCTGGCGCTTCAGATGCGTTTTCGGCGACTATTGCGTGAATTAATTTCAGATTCGTATTATTTTTCGGCCCTATTTTTTCAAATACGTGCATACGCCATTTGAGATCGCAGGCCGATGGTAAACCAGCAGCTACACACCTTTTTGCTTCGCCAAAAAGTTTCCATTTTCTGTACAGTACAAACGGCGTCGACACATGGGAACTGCCAAAGTCAAAGTCAAAACCAACGGCAACTTCAAAACCAAGCCTAGTACAACCATCGACCATATTTCAACGCACTCTTGATCATTCTTCAAATTCATCACCCATAAAAAAACGCCGGATCACTCCGGCGTTTTTAATCAGCTTAACAAACAATCAGAAGTTAGCCTTGAACTGCACACCGAAGTTGCGTGGTTCGTTCAGGATGCCTGTCAGGTTGTTGAAGTCGATGGCGGCAATGACTTGTTGCTTGTTGGTGATGTTGCGACCATAAGCAGCCAGTTCATATTTGCCGTCAGCCCACATGTAGCCTACACGCAAACCGCCTTCGAGCAGAGACTTGGCTTTGTATTCCTTGGCTTCATACAAGAACATATTGTAAGTATCTTTGTAAGACCAGTCGGTATTGGCATACAGCGTGCCTTCGCCGATTTGTGTGGAATAACGCAGCGAGAAGTTGCCTACCCATTTAGGTGCGCGTGGCAGTGGGTTGCCACCAATCAGGACCGTGCCGGCTACCGGGCCAGCTGGGTTGGTGACTGTACAGCCATTACCGCAAGGAGCGACGAACAGTTTGCCATCCCTGATTTCAGTATCGTTATAGCTGATACCTACTGTGGTTTTCCAGTTGCGGCTCAGGTTGGCTTGCAAATCCATTTCAAAGCCCTGGCCAACAGCCTTGTCCGCATTGACCAGTTTGTTCTGGTTCACTGCACCACTGCCTGCGGTCAGTTGCAAGTCTTTGGCCGTGTATTGGAATACGGTGGCGCTGATACGTGCAGTATTATCCAGGATGTCTTTCTTGATACCGGCTTCGAAAGACAGGGTTTTTTCAGAGTTGGCTACAGAGATGCTGTCGCCGAACAGGACGCGACCCTGAATGCTTGGTGCACGATAACCAGTTGCTATACGGGCAAACACGGATGTTGCTTTATCCAGTGTGTAATTGGCACCCAGATCCCAACTGATATTGGTTGCTGATGGATTGGCGCGCAATACTGGCGTACCAGGTGTGCCGAATGCCGTGCCTGGTGTCCAGGTACGCTGTGCATCAAAATCTTTCTTGTCGCTGGTGTAACGGATGCCACCACGCAGCTTGAACTGGTCATTGACTGCATAGTTCAACGTACCGAAAGCGGCCCAGGACTTGGCATTCTGATGTTGAACAGCATAGCCATCTTGTGGATTACCTGGCGCGAAGGAATTGTAGTCAAAGCTGTCAACTTGCAGGTCTTCACTGAAGTAGTACAGACCGGCAATCCATTGCAACGGGTCTTTGGTATTGGACTCGACGCGGAACTCTTGTGTGATCTGTTTCAGGCTAGGCAGACCATCTGCGGTTTCAGCAGGGAAGGGAATGAAGCCAGGGCCCATGGTCGGCATGAAGGATGCACCATAGCCACCGTCCACGTCTGCGCGGCTATAGAATTTTGCCTTGTCATACGCGGTGATGGAATGCAGACTCATGCCTGGCATATCCCAGCGCAAACGCAGGCTGCCGCCGGACGATTGCAATTTTTGGCTGTTCAGGCCATCAGTAGGATAGCTGCCATAGTCAAAGCCTGGTACCAGTTCATTCGTGCCTTTTTGTATGATATTTGCGCGGAACAGGGTGGCATTGCCAGTCATGTCGCGGCCATGCAAATTCACCAGGGCGCTGAAGTCGCCGTTTTTATACGAGAATTGCAGGCGTGCTGCATTGTCGCGGTAACCTTCGAGGTTTTTCTCGCCGGTAGAACGTGGATTGGTGACACGGTCATCACGTGTTTGTGATTGTGCCGAGAAGCGCATTGCCCAGTCTTGATTCAACGGGACATTGATCGCACCTTCCAGGTTGATAGCTTTGTAGTTACCAAAGCCGATATTGCCGTAACCTTCAAGGCGACGGGTAGGTTTGGCAGAGTCAAACTTCAATACACCAGCAGGCGAGTTGCGGCCAAACAGCGTACCTTGCGGGCCACGCAGAATTTCAACCTGGTCAACGTCAAATACCGGGAAACCCTTCAACATCGGGCTTTCTTGTACCACCTCGTCATATACCAGACCAACTGGCTGGGATGCATTCAGATCGAAATCGGTATTGCCCAGGCCGCGAATATAGAAACGTGGGAAAGAACGGCCAAAGTCAGATTCGACGTTCAGGCTGGGAACGCGGGCTGCGAGGAAGCGAATATCCTGGCCGCTGGCATTGTAAGTATCGAGAGCTTCACCCTTGATAGCAGAAATAGACATCGGTACTTCCTTGATGTTTTCTGCGCGGCGGTTAGCAGTAACGATAACGGTTTCCAATTGTGTACCGTCATTTTTGGCGGCAGGCTTGGCATCCTGAGCCCAGGCAGCCTGCATGGGGAAGGCTGCAGCGACCGCCAGGGCGATCACGCTCAGGCTGACTCCCTTATGCAATTGCTGAGAAATAGTTTTGCGCATGTTAAATTCCCAAGTTGATGTTAATCGATGGTGTTCTGAAATGGTGCACTTGCACCATCCCTGAAATGGGGCGTGGTGAAATCGGGGATTTCGCTACGAGCACCACCGCAAACGTTTGCGTAATCGTTTGCGTGGCGGCGAAACTGTTATCTCTCTAGCCAGCAAACAAGTCAAGAATTACTTAAAATCAAATAAGGAAATGCGGTTTTTGCTGCAAGAATGTTGCTAATTTCAAACAGTAATGTTGCTGAACAGAATTCTCGGTTTGCTGATTTTTCATGCTTGAAAATGGGGCATTGAAAAAGTGTGGTTCGCCAAGTGGACTTGATGCAAGCAGGAATTGCCATGAAAATTTTCATGACATATCAGGTATTTGAAAAAAACTGGTCTGCTCGACGACACTGTCAAGCATCAATCGCTGTGTCGTCGAGAAATAAAATCAACTCAAAAAAACTTGGTGGCCGCACATGTCAGCACATCAAGAAAATATTGAATTTGTTGTTGAGTTACATGACTGATCAGGCAGCGTAGTAAGCAGCTTGATTCAGATCGGTAAGCAGAGATGGACCTTGAGGTTCCCATGCTAGCAGTTCTCTCGTCCGCAAACTGGAGGCAGCCATGTCAGCGCCTGCCATTTTTGCAAACCAGCCAAAGTGCTCAGCGTCCCGCGATTCGACTGGCAAGCCCAGGTGGCGGCCTATCATTTCGGCGATTGTTTTGAAGGAGATGCTCTCGTCAGCGATTGCATGATAGACCGATTCGGTCACCCCTTGTTCTAATGCCAGGCGGTAGACACGTGCAGCGTCTTGCCGGTGTACCCCAGACCAGCAATTCTGGCCCTCGCCAAGATACGCCGAGACAGCTTTTTCCTTTGCCAGGCGTATCAGCAATGGTACAAAACCATAATCACCAAGGCCATGAACTGACGGCGCCAGCCGGACTGTCGCCGCACGTATACCGCGTTGAGCCAGTGCCCGGGCAGTCGGTTCGGATTTGCGCGGTGAACCTGGATTGGGCAGATCCAGTTCGCTTGCTCCACGCGTCATTCCCAACAGGCCCGAGGTAACGATCAACGGACGGTCGGATCCCTCCAGGGCACTTCCCAGTGCCTCAATGACAAGACGGTCTTGTTCGCAATTCTCAATGAATTTGGAAAAATCATGATTGAACGCGGTATGAATGACAGCGTCTGCCTTGTCTGCAGCTGTTCGCAGTGCATCAAGATCTTCCAGTCTGGCGAGCAAGACCTTCGCCCCCGTTGCAGCAAGTGCTGCCGTCTTTTCGACAGAGCGGGCAAGCCCGGTCACCAGGTGACCTGCGTCTGTCAATTCTTGAACTACTGCAGAGCCTACCCAACCCGTGGCGCCAGTGACAAATACATGCATGTTATTTTCCTTGAAATTAATAATAGTTTGTGAGAGTTCAGTCCAGCCACATCGATACTTCTACATCTCCACCAAACGGCAGGGACAGATAACCGCTACCTGGTGCACGTATCTGCGCCAGGTAATCCGGGCTGTAATCCGCGTTGTCAGCGATGATCAGTGCGCCAGGGCGCAAGTGCTTTTCGATGAGCATCAGGACATCGCTATAGAGTGCCTTGGCACCATCAAGCAATAGCAGGTCGATAGAGCCGGGAAGATCTGTTGCCAGCGTTTGCAAGGCATCGCCTTCGCGTATCTCGACCAGGTTGGCCAGGCCACCTTCGTCCAGATGTTTGCGAGCCTGTGCTACTTTCGATGGTTCAAACTCGCTGCTGATCAGGTGACCACCGCCGTTATCGCGCAGTGCTGCAGCCAGGTGCAGGGTGGAGATGCCGAAGGAAGTGCCAAATTCAACGATGTTGCGTGCATTGCCGCTGCGCGCCAGCATGTAGAGCAGTACGCCAGTCTCGCGTGACACGGGCAGCCAGAGGTCTTTCAGCAAGCTATAGAAATCCAGATATTCTGTTTTGCTGTGCATCAGGCGTTCGCGCTCTTCACGCGAAATGCTGGCGATGGCTGGGCTTGTCGCCGCTGCGGCTTCTCTGAACAGACGCTCAAGCAAGGGCGCCAGTGTGGGGGAAGTGAGTGTATTGATCATCAATGTATCCGGTTCTGAATTGTGTGCAAATGTGAGTGCCACTGCCGTGCAGGTGGCTACAAATGAAACGCGATTAATTCGTCGCATTGGTGAAAAATGATACGGGCAATGATTTGCGTTGACTAATCGCATTGGGCCTCGCGTTTTTGCCCAGGCTTGCGCTATTGGATAAGTCTTTGATTCGCTACGAGAATTTGCGTGTCGTGTCGCCGCCACCGAGGTCTTGAATGGCATTTCATCAGATCAAAGCTCAGGTTTTGCTTTGGCGTGAAATTATTTTCATTGTAATGATTCAGGTAGATTGCAAGCTGATTGAGGGATGACACAGCTTGGGTTAAGATGTGACGAATTCATCGCATTACGACAGGATGGGTTTGCCATTTCTTTGTTCGTTTCCGACTGTTTATTCCTCTATGACCACTCGCCGTCGACCCCAGGTTTCCACTCGCAAGCAACCACAACAGGTCCGTTCGACCGGGCTGGTAACTGCAATCCTGCAGGCTGCTGTTCAGGTATTGGCGCAAGAAGGCGTGACGCGTTTTACTACGGCGAGAGTGGCAGAGAGGGCAGGGGTCAGCATAGGTTCGGTTTATCAATATTTCCCTAACAAGGCAGCCATCCTGTTCCGGCTGCAAACCGACGAGTGGCAACATACCACTGAGATGTTGCGTCGCATTCTTGAAGATGGCAGCAAGCCTCCACTTGAGCGCCTGCGCACACTGGTTCACGCTTTCATACGCTCAGAATGCGAGGAGGCCGAAACGCGTCTGGCGCTCAGTGACGCCGCACCGCTTTATCGCGACGCGCCTGAGGCGCAGGAGATACGGGCTTCGGCAGACCGGACTATTGAGCTATTTATGGTGGAAGTGCTGCCCGCGGCATCTGCTGCTGCGCGCACGCTTGCTGGTGATCTGGTCACCACTACCTTGAGTTCAGTAGGCAGCAGTTTTTCTGGCACACGCCGTAAGCAGGCAGAGATCAAAACCTATGCTGATGCCATGGCAGATATGTTTTGTGCTTATCTCAAGGGTATTCAGCAAGATTGAGCTGGGTTGGCAGATTCATTGTGCGTGCCATAAGCTACAATCTCGCCTGAATTTTTGAAAGTACCGAAAGTAAATGCCATGAGTAATCAATTTGATCTTGCCGTGATAGGCGCTGGCGCAGCCGGAATGATGTGTGCTGCTGTTGCAAGCCAGCGTGGCAAGCGCGTGGTATTGATCGATCATGCCACCCGTTTGGCAGAAAAAATCCGTATCTCCGGCGGTGGGCGATGCAATTTCACCAACCTGCATGCGGGTCCGAACAATTTTCTTTCTGAAAACCCGCACTTTTGTAAAAGCGCCTTGTCGCGCTATACACCGCAAGATTTCTTGTCTCTGATGAAGCGCTATCAGATTGCCTGGCATGAGAAGCATAAAGGCCAATTGTTTTGCGACGATAGTGCGGAAGATATCATCCAAATGTTGAAAGCCGAATGTGATGCTGGCAAGGTGGACTGGCGCATGGGCTGTAAAGTCGATGAGGTGCAAAAACAGGAGCAGGGTGGTTTCTTGCTGCAAACCAGCGCAGGTGTCATCCGCACGGCGCAAGTGGTGATAGCCTGTGGTGGTTTGTCGATTCCTAAAATTGGGGCGACGGATTTTGCCCATAAAGTAGCGCGCCAGTTTGGCCTGAAAATCATAGAGCCACGACCTGCCCTGGTACCTTTGACATTTGATGCTAAAGCCTGGGAGCCTTTCGTGCCCTTGTCTGGTATTTCGCTGGAAGTTGATATAGAAACAGGTGAGAAAAAATCACGCACGGTATTCCGTGAAGACTTGCTGTTCACTCACCGTGGCTTGTCTGGTCCGGCGGTATTGCAGATTTCCAGCTTTTGGGAGCCAGGCAAGGTTATACGCATCAATCTTTTGCCAGAAGTGGATGTGGCAGAAGACCTGGTTGGCAATAAATCGACCATCAAAAAGAATCTTGCCAATCATTTATCGCAATACCTGCCAGCGCGCCTGGTTGATGGCTTGTTGACTGCCCATGGTTTTGCCGGCGATGCCAGGGTGGCGGACATGCAAGACAAGCGCTTGCGTCTGCTGGGCGAAAAATTGAATCGCTGGGAGCTGATACCCAATGGTTCTGAAGGTTACCGCAAGGCTGAAGTAACCCGTGGTGGTGTGGATACGCGTGAATTGTCCCAGCAAAGCATGATGTCAAATAAAGTAGCTGGCCTGTATTTTATTGGCGAGGCAGTTGATGTGACGGGCTGGCTGGGTGGCTATAATTTTCAGTGGGCCTGGGCCTCAGGTACAGCGGCTGGACTGGCCATATAAGTGTGTTGTAAGGGCGTTGTATTTTTGCCTGTTATAATACACGGTAGCAGTATGTTGAATTGCATTTCATTTTTTACTCTTTAGTAAGTGATATTCAGATGCATACCCCTGTAAATATCGAAATTTCCAGCTAAAAGTGGATGCGAATTTGATGATCTTGTTGCGCCTTGTACAGGTTTTTGCGCAAGATTTAATCATCTTCCTTCCATTAATTTAATTTTCCTGTTAATATCTCGGTCTTCCTATAAATCTTTCCATGGTTTGAACTTACATGACCACAATTCGCCTTAAAGAAAACGAGCCGTTCGAAGTTGCCATGCGCCGCTTCAAGCGCACTATCGAAAAGACCGGTCTGTTGACCGAATTGCGCGCTCGCGAGTTCTACGAGAAGCCAACAGCAGAACGCAAACGCAAGTTGGCGGCTGCTGTTAAGCGTCACTACAAACGTATTCGTAGTCAGCAATTGCCTAAGAAGATGTACTAATCCAGCTGTTGTGTCCGGCAATTTGTCGGGTGCATCGCGGTTAGCGCATTAAACTTAGGTTTGCATGCCCGCTCCGGTCAGCCGCAGCGGGCTTTGTTGTCTTTGTTTCGAGCATTGTGCGGGCATTGCATTTGCCAGATTCTATGCGCCCGGACCGATATGCGATTCCAGTGCAAATTTGCGCGGAATTCATTTAAATAATTTCAGGAGCAGCTTATGAGTTTGAAAGAACAGATCACCGATGACATGAAGGCTGCCATGCGTGCCAAAGAAACAGTCAAGCTGGGTACTATCCGCTTGCTGACGGCTGCCATGAAGCAAAAAGAAGTGGATGAGCGCGTAGAGCTGGATGATGGCATGGTATTGGCCATCATAGAAAAAATGCTCAAGCAGCGTAAAGATTCCATCACCCAGTTTGAAGCGGGTGGCCGCCAGGATCTGGCTGATATAGAAAAAGCTGAGCTTGCAGTCTTGTCTGTCTACATGCCAGCTGCAATGTCGGATGAAGAAGTACAGGCGGCCGTGGCTGCTGCCGTGGCAGAAACTGGTGCTGCAGGCCCGCAAGACATGCGTAAAGTGATTGATGTATTGAAGGCAAAACTGGCTGGCCGCGCCGATATGGGCAAGGTCTCTGGTCTGGTCAAGGCGGCATTGTCCAAGTAATTCGTCTTAGACTTTTGTTTTATCCTTTAGCTGGCGTCCTGCTTTGATACCACAAAGTTTTATACAGGATTTACTGGCCCGCGTTGATATTGTCGACGTGGTGGGTAAATACGTGCAGCTCAAAAAAGGTGGCGCAAACTACATGGGTTTGTGCCCCTTTCATAACGAAAAATCCCCCAGCTTTACCGTCAGCCCGACCAAGCAGTTTTATCACTGTTTTGGCTGCGGCGCACATGGAAGTTCCATTGGTTTTTTGATGGAATATTCTGGTCTCAGCTATGTTGATGCCATCCGCGATCTGGCGCAAAACAATGGCATGATCGTGCCGGAAGAAGACAGGCTCTTGCCCGCGCAACGGGCAGAAGTCACGGCAAAAAGCCTGGCTTTGTCTGAAGTCATGACCAAGGCCGGTGAATACTATAAACAGCAATTGCGTACCGCACCGCAAGCCATCGCTTATCTTAAGAAGCGTGGTTTGACTGGTGAAATAGCGGCGCGCTTTGGTCTTGGTTTTTCGCCGGATGCCTGGGATGGTTTGCGCAGTGTTTTCACTGATTACAATGTGCCAGCTCTGGTCGAAGCCGGTCTGGTCATTGATAAAAGTGAAGAAGAAGGTGGTGGCCGCAAGCGTTATGACCGTTTCCGTGACCGCGTTATGTTCCCGATACGTAATACCAAAGGCCAGATCATTGGTTTTGGTGGCCGCATCATGGAGCAGGGTGAGCCCAAATACCTGAATTCGCCAGAAACCCCCTTGTTTCAAAAAGGCCTGGAGTTATATGGTCTGTTTGAAGCGCGTCAGGCTATTCGTGAAGCTGGCTATGTGCTCGTCACTGAGGGTTATATGGACGTGGTGGCGCTGGCGCAAATGGGGTTCCCACAAGCTGTGGCAACCCTGGGAACGGCTTGTACGCCTACCCATGTGCAAAAACTCTTGCGCCAGACGGATCACGTGATTTTCAGTTTTGATGGCGACAGTGCCGGTCGCCGTGCGGCCAGGCGTGCGCTCGATGCTTGCCTGCCCCATGCGAATGATGACAAGGTCATCAAGTTCCTGTTCTTGCCCAAAGAGCATGACCCCGATAGTTATATCCGCGAATTTGGCACGGATGCCTTTGAGCAAGAAGTGCGCGACGCCATGCCCTTGTCGCAATTCTTCATGCGCGAAATGATAGGTGACAACGATTTGACGACGGCAGAAGGGCGTGCCCGCACTCAGTTTGATGCCAAGCCCTTGTTGCAGGCAATGCAATCATCCGGCATGCGTTTGCAACTGGTGCGTAATCTGGCACAGGTCACGCAAACCAGCCCGGCTGAAATTGAAGCCATGTTTGAACTCAGTCAGCCGGTGGCGCGCATCAAGCAGGCGCCGCCTAAAAGCAAGCGTAATGCACCTGTTGGCCTGGAGCTGCAGATCATGCGCATCCTGGTTGCTCACCCTTCATTGGCAATGATGCTTGATGAAAGCGTGCTGGCGGATGCAGCCGCGCTGGCTCCTGATGGTGCCAACATGCTGCGCAGCCTGGTATTTACCGCGCAAAGCATGGGGGAGGGTGCTCAGTTTGCTGCGCTTGCCGAGCAATTACGATCCCTTGGCTCTGACTTTGATGCATTGATCGCCGAGATGGCTGAGCAGGCCGAAACGGATATTGATATTGTCAGATTGGAATTGGCCGGTGCCTTGCGTCAGATGCGTCATCAAGTCTTGCGTGCCGAGGCAGAAAACCTTGCGCTGCGCGGATTGCGTACCCCGGAAGACATGGCGCGCTACCGTGAAATTACCCAGTTGCAAGATCAGCTCAAGAAGCAGGCGGCGGCTGAAGCTGCTTTGCGTTGAAATAAAGACAATCTCCAATTTTGGAACTTTTTCTCGTACATGGCTGTCATGGCAGTTTGTATCGGGGTCTTGTTATTTTCAGTTTTGGCGTCATTTCTGCTATGGAGATTCAGGCGGGCATCAAATTATTTAATTATTTACCAAGTAATTTGACAGGCCAGTGTGGCGTGACGTGAGTTTTTTGCCTGTTTTTTCTTCAGTATTTGCCTAAAAATTATTCACTAAATTGTCGTTAAGTTGATATATGCACAGTCTTAGGCTGGAGTAAAGTACGTTCGCATGGTATAATTAAAGGCTTTCGATTCAAGGTCTTAGGTTGTTTCATTCTGGGCGAAGCTTTTTGCATTTGCACAGAATGTGTTGTTTAGGTGAGCGTAATGCTCCTCCGAGTAACCCAAAACACTGGCGCTGAGACTCGGGAAGTCTGCAACAAACCAGATTTTGCTCTGCGATGCCGATCAACAGATCTGCTGGCAGCGCATTTTCTTTTTTGTGAAGTACCCACAGGCGACTTCCTCAGTTCCGGATGGTTTGATTCAATGGCTAGCGCAATGAAGAAACCCGCGAAAACCCTGAAGTCCACTACGGTAACAAAAGCCGTGGCAGCCGCGCCCAAGAAAGCGCCAGCCACTGCGACGAGCAAGACGGTAAAAGCTGCTGCAAGTGCCGGTACCAAGGCAAAAACAGCTGTGCAGGCTGTTGCACGGAGTACGAGTAGTAAGACTGTGAACGTCAGTAAAACCGACAAAACAGCGGAGCAAAAAGGGGTTGCGAAAGATGTTAAAGCGCCTAAAGTGATAAAGACCTCACTGGCAGCCGAGACAGTTCAGGCGAAACAGGCAACAAGTAAAGCAGTATTGAAGGCGGCAACAAAAGCCAAAGACACGGATGCAGTATCCGCGTCTGCGACAAAAACGGCTGGTAAGGAAGTGAGCGGCAAGAATGCGACACCACCGGCAAAAAAAGGGACTCAGCCAGCAGAAGTGGCCGAATCCCAGCTCAGTGGAAAAACCAGGAGTGCATCTGCAGCCCGGCCAGAACCAGTATCCGTATCATCGAAAGCTTCTGTGACAATTAACAAAACCGATTCAAAGACAGTGACTAAGCCAACCAAGAATTCAGCGAAAGCTGCACCAGAGGTGCAGGAAATCAAAACCGGTTCTGCGCCTACCGTAAGCCAGACGACCGATGCTGCGGTGCTTGCCGCAATCGACACCTCCGGCTATGTTTTGCCTGGGGTGAAGGTGCCTGGTCGCCGTGGTCGCAAGCCAAAAGAATACCAGCCTGAGAATGAAGAAATCGCGGCGCTCAATGCAGTAGAGCGTGCCGAGATGAAAGCCATCGACAAGGCCAAGGCAAAAGACCGCAAGGCCAAAGAAAAGGCTTTGCTGAAAGATGCCTTCTCTTCTGACCCTGAGGCTACTGAAGAAGAACTCGAACGTCGTCGCCAGAAACTGAAAACCCTGATCAAGCTGGGTAAGGACCGTGGCTACCTGACGTTTGCAGAAATCAACGATCACTTGCCAGAAAACGTTGTTGATCCTGAAGCCATTGAAGGCATCATCGGTACCTTCAACGACATGGGTGTGGCCGTCTATGAGCAGGCACCTGACGCTGAAACATTGCTGTTGTCGGATAATGTCGTCACTGTCACGACCGATGATGATGAAGTTGAAGCCGCTGCTGAAGCTGCACTGTCTACCGTTGACTCTGATTTTGGTCGTACCACTGACCCTGTGCGCATGTATATGCGTGAAATGGGGTCGGTTGAGTTGCTGACGCGCGAAGGCGAAATCGTCATTGCGAAGAAAATCGAAGAAGGCCTGAAAGACATGATACAGGCTATCTCTGCCTGTCCAACCACAATTGCAGAGATCCTGGCTGCGGCTGACCGTATCGCTGCCGATGAAATCAAGATTGATGAAATCGTCGATGGTCTGGTTGACCCGAATGCAGACGAGCAGGCTGCACCGGTAGTTGTGGTGGCTGCCGAGGAATCGTCTGAAGAGGACGAAGAAGAAGAGGAAGAAGAAGAGGAAGAAGAAGACGATGACGGCGGTGCTGCTGGTGCTGCTGCCATCTCTGCTGAGCAACTCGAACAATTGAAGCGCGATGCTTTGGCAAAATTCGAAATTATTTCGACGAATTTTGACAAAATGCGCAAGTCCTACGAAAAAGAGGGCTACAACTCCAAGACCTACGTCAAGGCGCAAGAAGCGATTTCCAGTGAGTTGCTGGGAATACGTTTTACAGCAAAAGTGGTTGAGAAGTTGTGTGACACCCTGCGTGGCCAGGTTGATGAAGTGCGCCATGTAGAAAAGCAGATACTGGAAGTTGTCGTCAATCGTTGCGGTATGCCACGTTCTCACTTCATTAAAGTTTTCCCTGGCAATGAAACCAATCTGAGCTGGGTTGAGGGCGAAGTGAATTCCGGCCACTCCTACAGTGCAGTGTTGGGGCGTAACATCCCTTCAGTGCAACAACTGCAGCAAAAACTGATCGATCTGCAATCTCGTGTAGTCCTGCCTTTACCTGATCTGCGCAACATCAATAAAAAGATGTCTGCCGGTGAAATGAAGGCACGTAAAGCCAAGCGTGAAATGACCGAGGCCAACTTGCGTTTGGTGATTTCCATCGCCAAGAAATATACCAACCGTGGTCTGCAATTCCTGGATCTGATCCAGGAAGGTAACATCGGCTTGATGAAGGCCGTGGACAAGTTTGAATATCGCCGCGGTTATAAATTCTCGACCTATGCAACATGGTGGATACGTCAGGCCATTACCCGTTCTATCGCTGATCAGGCACGCACGATCCGTATTCCTGTGCATATGATAGAAACGATTAATAAAATGAATCGTATCTCCCGTCAGATTTTGCAAGAGACGGGTGTAGAACCTGATCCGGCAACACTGGCGATCAAGATGGAAATGCCGGAAGATAAAATTCGCAAGATCATGAAGATTGCGAAAGAGCCAATTTCCATGGAAACACCGATAGGCGACGATGATGATTCCCATCTGGGCGACTTCATTGAAGACAATCACACACTGGCACCGGCTGACGCTGCTCTGCACGCCTCCATGCGCAATGTGGTCAAGGATGTACTTGATTCCCTGACCCCACGTGAAGCAAAAGTATTGCGCATGCGCTTTGGTGTAGAGATGTCGACCGACCATACTTTGGAGGAAGTGGGCAAGCAATTCGACGTGACCAGGGAGCGTATTCGTCAAATAGAAGCCAAGGCTTTGAGAAAATTACGTCATCCTTCACGTTCTGATAAGCTGAAGAGCTTCCTAGAAGGTAATTAATGTTGTACAATGGGCGTCGGTTTTTTCGGTGCCCATTCAATTGATATTGTGCTGAGTTGTTTTAGTTTTCGGCACAGTATTTTGCAGGTGGCAGCATCGGGCTTTTCCTGCAAACCTGAAGTATTTGTCCAATCCTGGATTATCCTCAGATTAAAGCAGGCAGAGCTTGCAGAAAGAATTGGGCCTCTAGCTCATGTTGGTTAGAGCAGCGGACTCATAATCCGTTGGTACCGTGTTCGACTCACGGGAGGCCCACCAATTACCATGACTGATATCAAGTCCCCAGCTATACCTACCACTGAGCAAACTACACCAGACGTGAAGTTTGCCGATTTCGGCCTGGCGCCGGAAATCTTGCGTGCCCTGACAGATCAGGGTTATGTGCATCCAACTCCCATTCAGGAACAGGCAATCCCGGTTGTCTTGCAAGGTCGTGATGTCATGGGCGCTGCCCAGACCGGCACCGGCAAGACGGCAGGTTTTTCTTTGCCTATCATCCAGTTGTTGCTGGCCCATGCAAGCACCAGTGCTTCGCCGGCACGGCACCCTGTACGCGCGCTGATCCTGACGCCGACACGTGAACTGGCTGACCAGGTTGCAGAAAACGTTAAAGCCTATTCCCGTCACACGCCCTTGCGTTCTACAGTCGTATTTGGTGGAATGGACATGGCCCCGCAGACGGCAATCTTGCGCAGTGGTGTTGAGATCGTGATCGCCACGCCTGGCCGTTTGCTTGACCACGTACAACAAAAAACCGTCAACCTGTCACAGGTCCAGATCCTGGTCATGGATGAGGCTGACCGCATGCTGGACATGGGCTTCTTGCCTGACTTGCAGCGCATCATCAACCTGTTGCCCAAGAAACGCCAGAACCTGATGTTCTCTGCGACTTTCTCGCAAGAGATCAAAAAGCTCGCTGCCAGTTTCCTGACCAATCCGCAAACCATAGAGGTGGCGCGCAGTAATGCTACTGCTGATAATGTTACGCAGATTTTGTACAAGGTATCGACGGAAGAAAAACGCGATGCTGTGTCCTTCATCATCCGTGAGCGCGGCCTGAAGCAAGTCATCGTGTTCTCCAATACCAAGATAGGTGCGTCACGCCTGGCTGTGCATCTGGTCAAGCAAGGTGTAAAAGCATCTGCCATCCATGGTGACAAGTCACAGCAAGAGCGTATGGCTGCACTCGAAGCCTTCAAGCAAGGTGAAGTTGAAGTGCTGGTGGCGACTGATGTGGCCGCACGTGGCCTTGATATTGCCGAACTTCCTTGCGTCATCAATTTTGATTTGCCATATAACGCTGAAGACTATGTCCACCGCATAGGCCGTACTGGCCGTGCTGGTGCCAAGGGTGATGCTATCTCTCTGCATACGGACCAGGATGAGCGTCTGCTGATCGACATAGAAAAAATGATCAAGCAAAAAATCGTGCGCCTGCATCTGGCCGGTTTTGTGGCAACATCCGTGCATCAATCAGAACACCGTGCGCCGCGTGAGCGTGGTGAATCCAGTGATCGTTCAGGTGGCCGCGACCGTTCTGACCGTGGTGAAAGAAGTGAGCGCCCGGCACGCAGCTATCAGCCACCAAAAGAAAAAGTTGATCCCTGGTTCCTCAAGCCTTACGAACCTAGCTCTGGTGCCAGTTCAGTCAGCAACAACACGACAGCTTCCATGGCATCGCCATCGAATAGCAGTACAGCAGCCAAGCCACAGAAACGTGCGGCTTTGTTGGGTGGGTTTCCTAAGAACTAAAATCGGGTATAGCAAGGTCCATGGCTTTGCTGAGTGCATATGAAATATCGTAGGTTGGGCTGCGCTTCACCAGCCCAACACGGGGCGTTTAAATGACGTGTACGTATATTAAGGCCCAGTGTTGGGCTGATGAGGCGTAGCCCAACCTACTTATTAGTCATCGCTTCCCCACACCAAATTGGCCGCACACAAATCCTCAATTGCCGTCCCCACCGATTTAAACACAGTGATCTCTGCATCACTCTTGCGCCCAGCATGTTGACCAGCGCACAGCTCAGCCAGTTCAGCAACAATCGCTGACTTCAATAAACTGCCATTCGCCAGCGTCTGCGTAATATCCCCAGCTTCCGCCAGCGCACCCGCATAAGTATCGACAAATACCGTGGCCCTGCTCATCAGTGCATCATCCACTTCACGCATATCCGGTTTGAATCCACCAACCAGATCAAGATGTGTTCCTGCTCTGACATAGTCACTCAACACTACCGGCGTCTTGCTGGTCGTCGCGCAGCAAATGATGTCGGCTGCATGGCAAGCAACGGCCAGATCTTCAACAACATGCAATCTGACATGCGCTGGAAATTCTGCGTGCTCACGTATCACTTGCGCTGCCGCTTCCGACTTCTCTGCCGATCTGCCCCAGATGCTGATGTCAGTAATCGCCCTGGTCTGGCAATGTGCAATCGCTATGTGAGGCGCCAGGCAGCCATTCCCTACTAAAAGTAGATGTTGTGCATCGCTACGTGAAGCATAGGATGATGCAAGAGCAGAGGCTGCAGCAGTGCGCCGCAAAGTCAATTCTTCACCGTCCATCAAGGCCAGCGGTGCGCCTGTCCTGGTGTCAAATAAAACAAAGATTGCATGCACAGTCGGCACATCTGTATTCCTGGGTGTTACTGTTACCAGTTTCACACCCAGGTGCCCTTGCGGTTGCCAGACCGGCATCAGCAGCAGACTGGAACTGTCAGCTTCTGACACGGTATGTGCATGTCGCTTGGGAGCGATCATCTCTTCAGTAAATGCCTGCTGTAGCGCTGGTATCAGTTTTACATAGGGCAGGGTTGTGCTGACTTGTTCTTTTGTGAAGTAGGGGATCATGGGTGTGCAGTTTGAGGCTTTTTAATGGATGAGCTTTAATCAGGAAGATGATTTTTATTTGTTTTGAGATTGTAGAGCGATACCTATACTTTGCATTCAATTATGTAATGTCTGCAGATGACCGGCATATAACATTTTTGATGAAACTCCAGCTTTCGTCATTCGCTCGAAATATGTGGACACGCATTAAGCTTGTCAATCAAGCAAAGCCTGATCCTCACTTTTCTTTACTACCTTACAAAATGCACTATATTGGTCCAATAAGCGGTTGAGTAAGATTGTATGCCATGCATCAAAACCAGATATATCAGCGACGCCAGTTTTGATTCAAGTCTTCTATAAGATATAATATGGAAGTATATTGAAAGCTTGGTGTCACATAATGATGTTAAGCTTAATTCACTCTTGCTTCAGCAAGCCGAGCACATGGCCGATTCCACAAAAACGCAACAAGTCCGCGAATTTTTCATCCAGGGTATTACCAGTGATGGAAAACAATTTCGCCCCAGCGATTGGGCAGAGCGCCTGTGCGGAGCCATGTCATGTTTCAGTCCTGACGGCGGCAGGAATTCACATTTGCAATATTCACCCTATGTACGCCCGATATTGTTGAATGGCGTGCGTTCTGTCGTGGTGAATGAAGCGATACGTGAAATCGAGCCGCTGGCGTATCATTTTGTCCTCAGCTTTGCCAAGGATAACGATTTGCAAATTATCGATGCATGCTTATTGCCGGATGAACCCAAAGTCAACAAGTAACAACAGCGAGTTTGAGGCTGGACGACGCCAGTCGTATTTTCTCTCCTCCTTGCGATATCACACAGTCTGGTTTTGAAACGCCTCTATTACTTGCTGCCTTAGCCAGCGATTAGCTGGATCATTCTCCACATTCTGATGCCAGTACAAATACACGTCCCATGAGGGCATGGCCGCTGGCAGCGGCAATATCTGATTATTGAATTGTTCGTTCGCAATGCGCGCGTAACCTTCTGGCATGGTCAGTAGTAAATCAGTCTGGCTGACTACCCGGCAAGCGGCAAAATAATGCTGGCAGCGCAAGCGTATGCGTCTTTGCAAGCCCAGGCGACTCAGTTCAAAATCTTCCAATCCCATGCCTTTGCGTCTTGAGCTTGCCAGTATATGTTCAGCCTGCATATACGTGTCCAGATTGAGCTTGCCCTGTATGACAGGGTGATCGCGTCTCGCGAGTACGACAGTGTTGCCTTGTACTACCTTCTGACGGTGTATCTCATTTGGCAGCGGCAACAGCATATCAATCGCCAGATCCAGGCTGCCCGCCGCCAGTTCACTGACCAATTCTCTTCTTTCTACTTGTATCGCTGCCAGATTGATTTGCGGTGCCTGCCTCGTAATGCTTTTCATTAACGGTGGCAGGGCAGTGGATTCCAATACATCCCGCAAGGCCAGGTTGAACTGCTTGGTAGCCAGCGCCGGGTCAAACTTGTCATTTTCGGTCAACGTCACTTCCAGCCCGCGCAGGGCTTGCCGCACCGGTTCTATGATGCTGCGCGCCAGCGGGGTCGAGACCATCATCTGTCCCTGACGTACAAACAACGGGTCATTGAACAATTGCCGCAGGCGGTTCAGTGCATGGCTGATGGCAGGCTGGGTCAGGTTCAGTTGCTGGCTGGCACGGGTCACGCTGCCCTCGGTATAGATGGCAACAAAGACGGTGAACAGGTTTAAATCGACTCGGGATAAATGCATAGGATTAATTAATTCAGATAATAACTATTCATTTGATCAATTATAGGCGCGGGCATACACTTTGTTTATTGTTTTTACTGAAGTTTATTGATTGAGGAACTAATGGCAGCTTTATATCTGGTCAGGCATGGGCAGGCTTCATTTGGTAACCAGAACTATGACCAATTGTCTGAACTGGGCGAACAACAGGCGCGACACTTAGGTAGCTGGTGGGCAGAGCGTGATATGCAGGTTTCACGGGTTGTCACTGGTGCGCTGAAAAGGCACCAGCAAACCGCACAAGCCTGCCTGTCCGCAATGCTGCAACAAGATGTTGATGCGCTGGATGCATCTGCCTGGCATTGCGATGCCGGGTTCAACGAATACAATCACCATGAAGTCCTGGCACGGCATGTACCGGCTTTTGATGACCCTGCAGCGGTCAAGCATTTCCTCATGAATACGCCGAATGGCAAGCAAGCCTTCCAGGATATTTTTGCACAGGCCATCAGTCGCTGGATGTCGGGTGAGCATGATGCTGAGTATGTGGAAAGCTGGAATGCATTTCGCCAGCGCTGCATCACTGCCATGCACAAGCAACTGGCGATAGCAGATGATGCCAAGAACATCGTCGTGTTCACTTCTGGCGGCACCATCTCGGCCTTATGTCAGCATGTACTGGGTTTCCCTGATCCACGCTTTGCTGAACTCAACTGGTCATTGGTGAATAGTGCAGTCACGCGTTTTCATTTACAGCCGACAGCAGAAGGTGTTTTGCGTCCGGCACTGGCTTACCTGAATAATTTTTCACATCTTGAAGTATTGAATAACCCCAAAGCAATTACCTACGTTTAAAAAAACAAGAGAGACGAGAGAGACAAGACATGACAGCAATGTTTGATTTGACTGGTAAGGTCGCACTGGTCACCGGTGCCAGCCGTGGCATAGGTGAAGCCGTCGCCAAAACCCTGGCAGCCAATGGTGCCTATGTCATCGTGAGCAGCCGCAAGGCTGAAGCCTGCGAGGCCGTGGTAGCAGCAATCATCGCTGCCGGTGGCAAGGCAGAAGCACGTGCCTGCCATATTGGTGAAATGGCGCAGATTGATGCCTTGTTCGCTGACATTATAGCGGCCCACGGCAAGCTGGATGTCCTGGTCAATAATGCCGCCACCAACCCGCATTTCGGGCATATCACCGAGACCGATGTCAGCGCCTTCCAGAAGACAGTCGATGTCAATATACGCGGCTATTTCTTCATGTCTTCAGCCGGTGCCAAACTCATGGCAAAACATGGCGGTGGCAGCATCATCAATGTGGCTTCTGTCAACGGTGTAGTGCCAGGTGCCATGCAAGGGATTTATTCCATCACCAAGGCAGCTGTCATCGCCATGACCAAATCCTTCGCACAGGAATGTGCATCCATGGGCGTACGCGTGAATGCCTTGCTGCCAGGCGCGACCGATACCAAGTTTGCCTCAGCTCTGTTCCACAATCCCGTGATCCTCGAAAAAGCACTGTCCCGCATACCCATGAAGCGCATTGCCGAACCTGACGAAATGGCGGGCACGATCTTGTACCTGGCATCGAATGCTTCCAGCTACACCACGGGAGCATGCATCAATGTTGATGGTGGCTACTTGGTCAGTTAAGACAAAAAGGACAAGAGACAGGGCGCGATCATGAAACCGGCATATGTGGCAAGCAATCCAGATTACGCAGCGCAACTGAAGGGCCTGGTCTTGGCCATGCCAATGGCGAAATGGCTGGGCATAGAGTTTGTGAAGGTGGAGCCGGGTGAAGTGGAACTGGATATTGCCTACCGCGAAGAACTTAGTTTCGTACCCGGAAAAATGCAGGCCACAGCCATCTTTGCAGCAGCAGATTTTGCCGGGGTCTCTGCCGCTGGCACACTGCTGCCAGCAGGCTGGATCAATGCCAGTATCGATTGCAATTTGAAGATAGTCGCCCCTGCCGATGGTGAAAAACTGCGAGCACGTGGGCGCGTGGTTTCAAACGGGAAGTTGTTGACCGTCAGCGCCGCAGAGGTTTTCTCTGTACGCAACGGCGAAGAAGTTTTATGCGCAACAGCATTGCTAACGGCGCGCAATATTGAGCTACAAAGAAAGTAAAGCGGACATATTCATGTCCATCTGGACTAACAAGGAAAAAGGAAACAAAATGGATTTTCAATACAGCCCCAAAGTCAAAGATTTGCAGGCACGCCTGATCGCCTTCATGGATGAGCACGTCTATCCAAATGAAAAAACTTTCTTTGGCGAGATAGCTGCTAACCGCAAAGCGGGCAATGCCTGGATACCGACCAAGGTCGTTGAGCAACTCAAGGCTAAGGCACGCGATGCCGGTTTGTGGAATCTCTTTTTGCCAGAGTCTGGTCATGGTGCGGGTTTGACCAATCTCGAATACGCTCCGCTTTGCGAAATCATGGGCCGTGCCGTCTGGGCACCAGAAGTATTCAATTGCTCTGCACCCGACACTGGCAATATGGAAGTGTTTGCCCGCTATGGCACGCCTGAACATCAGGAACAATGGCTGAAGCCTTTGCTGCGCGGTGAAATCCGCTCCTGCTTCGCCATGACAGAACCGGCAGTCGCCTCTTCTGATGCCACCAATATTGAATCATCGATAGTGCGTGATGGTGACGAGTATGTCATCAATGGCCGTAAATGGTGGTCGTCCGGTGCCAATGATCCGCGCTGTAAAGTGTTTATCTTCATGGGCAAGAGCGACCCGAGCAATCCTGACCGCCACAAGCAGCAATCCATGATCATCGTGCCGCGTGATACACCAGGCGTGACTATTTTGCGTGCCTTGCCGGTATTCGGTTATGACGATGCACCGCATGGTCACGGCGAAGTGCTGTTTGAAAACGTGCGCGTTCCCGCATCCAATATCTTGCTGGGCGAGGGCCGCGGCTTTGAAATTGCCCAGGGGCGCCTCGGGCCTGGCCGCATCCATCACTGCATGCGCCTCATCGGTCTGGCAGAACGCGCACTGGAAGATATGTGCAAGCGCTCTTTAACACGCGTGGCCTTTGGCAAACGGGTAGCCGATCAGGGCGTGACACTGGAGCGTATTGCCAATGCCCGCATCCTCATCGACCAGGCACGTTTCCTGGTCTTGAATGCCGCGCAGATGATGGACACGGTAGGCAACAAGGCAGCAGCCAAAGAAATCGCCATGATCAAGGTGGCTGCACCGACCATGGCTTGCCAGGTCATCGACTGGGCCATACAGGCGCATGGCGGTGGTGGCGTGTCGGATGACTTCAACCTCGCTTATTCGTACGCACAGGCGCGCACCCTGCGTCTGGCTGATGGCCCGGATGAAGTGCACAGAAATCAAATCGGCAAGATGGAGTTGAAGAAATACACGGATAAGAAATAATTGGAGAAGAAATAAATTATTAATCGCTTCATGAGTTTGATTGAGCAGTAGTGCAGGGCAGGCTCTTTCCTTTTTGAGGACGGGGCTTTTCCTGCGTTAACTCCCACCTGTTGGCTGACATTTTCAAATTATTCTTATAAATAGAGAGACAAAAATGCGCGACACACCCTGGATCAAGTCTTACCCCGCAGGCGTACACTGGGACGCCGACCTGCCCATCAGCAGCGTGCCACAATTACTGCATAATGCCGTTGCCAAATGGCCAGACTTGCCCGCCCTGGAATTCATGGGCAAGAAAACCAGCTACGCAGAATTACAAAAACTGGTGAACCAGGCCACCAAAGGTTTCCAGCAACTGGGCGTAAAGCCTGGCATGCATGTGGGCCTGTATCTGCCGAATACACCACATTACGTCATCAGCTTCTTTGCGATTTTGCAGGCTGGTGGCACAGTGGTGAATTACTCACCGCTGGATGCCGAGAAAGTGCTGGAGCATAAAATTGCCGATAGCCATACCGACATGCTGGTGACACTGGATATGGTCATGCTGTATCCGCAAATGGCCAAGATGCTGGGACATACCCGGCTGCAAAAACTCATCATAGGAAATATCCCGGAGATGACGCCTTATCCGGATGCCGTCAGGGCGAACCTGGACAAGGCAGGCCAGCTCAGCGCAATTCCCGATGATGCGCAGCATTTACTGTTCGCAAAATTGCTGGACAATGATGGCGACTACACCCCCGTCCCGGCAATTGACCCCAAAGAAGCCATCGCTACCTTGCAATATACAGGTGGTACTACAGGCTTGCCCAAGGGGGCAATGCTCACGCATGGCAACCTGACCACGGCTTGCAGCCAGATCATGGAAACCACCAATATCGAGCCGCGTGTGCTGGAAGAAGGAAAAGAAAAATTGCTGGCCGTGCTGCCGCTATTCCACATCTATGCACTGACGGTGGATATGTTGTTTGGCATACGTATGGGTGCAGAAATTATCTTGCATACCCGCTTCGATGCCGATGCCGTGGTCAAGGATCTGGCGAATAAAAAAATCACCGTATTCCCCGGCGTACCCACCATGTACACCGCCATTATCAATCATCCGCAGATCAGGGAATATGATCTCAGTGCACTGAAGTTCTGCAATTCCGGTGGCGCACCCTTGCCTACAGAAGTGCTGCAACAATTCCAGTCCTTGACAGGTTGTACCCTGCTTGAAGGCTGGGGTATGACCGAGACTTCACCTACAGGTACATTTACGCCACTGGGTGGTGTGCGCAAGGCTGGTTCCTGTGGTTTGCCTACACCAGGTATTAGCTTCAAATTTGCCAACATTGATGATGCTCGTCAGGAAGTGGCTTTGGGTGAGCGCGGAGAAATCTGCGTGGCTGGCGCGAATATCATGAAAGGCTACTGGAACAAGCCAGACGCTACTCGTGAAGCTTTCACTGCCGACGGCTACTTCCGTACTGGCGATGTTGGTTATATGGATGCGGATGGATTTGTGTACATCGTCGATCGTACCAAGGACATGATCTTATCTGGTGGTTTTAACGTTTATCCACGCAATATAGAAGAAGCGATTTATGAACACCCTGCCGTGGCCGAAGTCAGCGTTATCGGCATCCCCGACGCATATCGCGGACAGGCGGCCAAGGCCTTCATCAAACTCAGGGCGGGGCAGGTAGCCTTCAGTTTTGATGACTTGAAAGACTTTCTCAAGGACAGACTGGGCAAGCATGAAATGCCGCAAGCCATGGATATCCGTGCAGAGTTACCGAAAACCCCGGTAGGGAAATTATCGAAAAAAGAATTGTATGAAGAAGAGGCGAAGAAGAGGGCAGTTGCCTGATCAATTCTTATCTATCTTGATTAAATAAGTTTTTGCGCGTTTCTGCGGCTTTCTGGTTCGCTCCAGGAAAGCCGCAGTTTTTTCATTTCTCCTTGCCAGCTACATTGGCCTTGAGCTGAGTTTGCAAAGCCTGCAAATCTTTCGTGCTATGTTCAACAACAATAGTCCTGGTGTCAGTCACCTGAGTCTGGCTGCTGACTTGTAGTTCTGGCACGGCTTTTCTTGGCCTTACAGGCTGGGGATGGTGCAGGAAGAACATGGCTTGCTCCTTGAATTTATAGAGCCAGATTGAGACTTAATTTCAGATTTCAAGTGAGGACACTTTGCATGACAGCTGAACGCTTCGCCGACTTTCCCTAAGCGGATCATGAGGTTTGCAATTGCCGCCAGTTCTGACACTGTATATTTTTCCCAGGTCCGTCATCAATTTGGCAGTGACAGTGTAATGGTCGCCCAGTACAGAGCGAAAATAGTGCAAATGTGCTTCACACTCAGGCTGAAAATCAATCTCTATTGTTGCTGCCTTTAGCCAGTCTTCTGGAATACCTTGCTTGTTCATGATTGCACGCAACTTCACTTTATAGTCGTGCATGACAGCATTGAACTCTGAGCTTGCCGGAGTGCAGATGATATTCAGCAAATCCAGCGTAAGCAAAGTAATAGAACGTTCATGTACAAAGTGGCAAAGCTTGCCTATGGCCCAATAGCCTGCAAGATCATTATTGCGGCTGTTAAAGCTATCCGCAATTCCTGCTGCTATCGATTTGAGTTGTCTCCTGCGCGGCATAGGCATCTTTGCATCTTAGTCAGTCTGCTTAGACCAGGTTTATCAGTGCGTTACGCAAATCTGGATAATCAAAAACAAAACCGTCTTCCAATAGTTTTGCTGGCATCACGCGCTGGCCTTCCAGTAATAAATCAGCTTGCTCACCCAGCACAAGGCGCATGGGCCAGCCTGGAGTTGGGAAGAAGCTGGGGCGATGCAAGACACTGGCGGCAATAATACTGAACTGTTTTTGCGTGACTACTTCAGGCGCAGTGAAATTATAAGCACTGTCCAGCGGAAGGCTGGTTTCATGCTGCCACAGGTGGGCAATACCACGCAGCACATCGTGCACATGTATCCAAGATTGCCATTGCCTGCCACTGCCAAGAGCACCGCCCAGACCCAGCTTGATGGGCAGGAGCATCATGCCCAGTGCGCCTTGCTGGCCAAGGACAACGCCGAAACGCATCCTGGCGACCTTGACGCCGTAAGCGCTGGCAAGCTGGTTGGCCTGCTCCCAGTCCTGGCACAGTTCAGACATGAAGATGGATTGTGGGGCTGCGCTTTCAGTCAGCTTCCTGTCATCACCCAATGCCTGTATGCCGTAATAGCCGATGGCTGAAGCTGCCAGCAATAGCCTGGGTTTGCTTTCTGCACGGGCAATCCATTCAATGATCTGTTTTGTCAAACCAGTGCGGCTGTGGCGCAATTCTGCCTTGCGTTTTTCTGACCAGCGCCAGCCCAGTATGCGTGCACCTGCCAGGTTGATGATGACATCTACACGCTGATTTGCAGGTAACTCCTGCATCGATGCAATCACTCTTACCCTGCCATCAAACTTCCAGCTTGCCTGTTTTGGGTTGCGGCTGAGTATCGTTACTTGCTGTCCATCGACCAGCAAGGCTTTGACAAGCAAGCTGCCGATAAAGCCGGTGGCCCCGGTGACCAAAACCTGCTCTGATTGATCGCTGAAATGAATTTTGGATACCTGCGTTTCCTTGTCAGCCAGCTTGCTCAGCCGTAGGGCAGCCAGCCCATCACGTATGCCGGAGAGGCCTACGCCTATACCACATAATGCCAGGAATATACTGAGCCAGCCCTGTGGCTGCCACAGCATTTGTGTAGGGGCGGCTAACCACTCAGGTGTATTCAAGATCAACAAGGTGATAAAGGCTCCACCATTAATCGCGAGTACGGTATGTGTCACACGCTCTGTGGCTGGCAGCAGGCGGGTCTGGTCTTCAATCACGAAGTCCCATAAGGTCAGAACGATCTCGACACCAAATACCAATAGCAGGACGATGGACCAGGCACCGTGCCATGCCCATGCTGACAAACCTATGAAGAGTAAACTGTAGATGAGTGCGCGGGTGGCATGTATCCCCAGTTCTGTGCGGGCACTTGCGCGCTGTGGCAAGGCTTCGGTCAGCTCATGGTGGTAGAGGGTATCGAAAGCGCCGAGCAAGCCTTGTGCTGCCATTAATTGCAGGGCGATTAAATGAGTGTTCATGATACTACCTCAGTATGAATTTCCTTGAATACGCCTATCTGGGTAAAGGTACGGCCAAACAGGGCATGTTTGATTTCTATGCGGATATTGAATTGCTCAGGGTTGTCATTACGATGGCACAGGTAAGTTTTGCCCGGCGTGAAAATACCGGGTATGGGAATGCGGTAGCCCAGTACATCCCAGAAGTAACCATCGCTGGTGAAGTGGAGATTACCTTCATGCACGTGCAAGATCAGTTTCATGCCCAGACCCATGCCTACATATTCCAGCACGTCACCTTTTTCACTTTCCTGCATATACGATGTGAACTGTATCGGTGGCCGGTTGTGCAGGCGGTATATCCTCTGCTTGAAGATGGAAGGGCAATCCGGCTTGGAATACACCATGATATCGACAGGAAAGTCATGATCGGTATAGGGGATCAAGGCCCCGGCTATCATGGGTTTAGTCAGGTGGCCGAGGAGCTTGCCAACTCTTGAACAGCTTAATTCGCTGAGCATTCCTGTGTAATACAGTGGTTTGTCAGGCTCTGGATTTTTGGCAAACCTGGCCTGGATATCCGGGTGCAGTTTCAACCATTCCTTGCCCAGGATTTTCCTGAATAATTCGCCTTCGGATGGAGCAGGTTTGATGTTCTGGCTCATGCTTTTCTTTCAGTTACAGGTGCATCCATTTTCCATAAGAGCAGCAGAGGAGGGATCATGCTCAATACAGCAAATGCGTCTATCCAGACATTGATCAACATGTCTGCCTGCATGGAAATCAGCATGTCCTGCGGTGCCCATACCAGTATGCCTATCATCAGCCATAGCCAGGCAAAGCGGCTACGGTGTTGATTGCCCAGGTAAATCAACGCACCCATCCACAGGCCTACTGTTTGTACGGTGGCACCAAACAGGCTCATCCACCAGATTTGCATATTGCGTGCCGCATCAGGGGCGGCCTGTGGCCAGAAATGGCTTTCTATGAGCTGGTGATAAATCTCGACCAGACCGGTGCTACTGATCCACGGTAGCATGAGTCCGATAGTGAAGTGGGCAAAAGCGGCAGCATACAGCCAGCGTATCAGCCAGGGTCTGAGAGAATTTTGTTGTGCATAAGGCATTTATTTTCCTTTATTTCTTTAATTTCTGTCGTTACAGAAATTAAAGATCAAATGAGTGTGCATGTCAAGTGATTTGCGGCATATCTTTCAGGCCTGCCCATGACGTACAATCCACGCAGCATTCATCTTCCACATACCAAGCGCATAAAACATGAAAGTCCTGCTCGTCGAAGACGATCCCATGATAGGTGAAAACATACAGATCGCCCTGGAAAGCGAAGCCAATCTGGTCGATTGGCTTAGCAATGGTGAAGCAGCAGAGGCTGCGCTGCAATTCCATAGCTATGATGTGTTATTGCTGGATCTGAGCCTGCCTCAGCGCGATGGCATGGATATTTTGAAAGCCCTGCGCAAGCGTGGCGATGCCTTGCCCGTGCTGGTCATGACTGCACGCGATGCGGTGCCAGACAGGGTACGCGGCCTGCATGCAGGTGCAGACGATTACCTGGTCAAGCCTTTTGATCTCGATGAGTTGATCGCCCGCATGCATGCGCTGGTAAGGCGCTCGCATGGGCGTACCGATACTTCCTATGTATGCGGCGACGTGGTCGTCAATACTACGACGCGGCAAGTATTTAGCGGTGCAGAGCAGGTCATACTCTCTTCGCGTGAATGGACGATACTTGATGCCCTGGTAGCACGCCCCGGGGCGATATTGTCGCGCAGCCGCCTGGAAGACCAGTTGTTTGGCGCCACCTCAGAGATAGAAAGCAATGCGGTTGAAGTGTATATCCACGGCCTGCGGAAAAAACTGGGTCAAAAATTCATCGTCAATGTGCGTGGCGTTGGCTATATGGTAGAGAAAAGCACATGAAGTCTTTGCGCCTGCAAATGATGCTCTTGTTTGGTATCGCCATTCTGGCTGCGGCAGCCTTGCAGTTTGCCAGTTCGCTGCATGCGGCTATCGGTGAAGCGAACAAGCTGTTTGATTACCACATGCAGCAAATGGCACTGGCCTTGCAGGACGGTGATTTTGACCAGGTTGACTGGCATAATCTGCCTGGCACGGAGATTGATGATTTTGATTTTGTCGTGCAGGTCTGGTCTGAAGATGGTGCCAGGGTTTATCAGTCACGCCAGCACCGCAGCCTGCCCAAGCAGGCGGCTCTTGGCTATTCAACAGTGACGCTGGAAAACGGCGACTGGCGCGTGTATGCCGCAGAAGAAAACAAGCGCGTCATCCAGGTCGCCCAAAAAATGGGGTCACGCAGGGATCGCGCAATATCCTTTGCACTAAGCACCCTGTGGCCAGTGATACCTGTGTCCCTGCTCCTGTTTTGTGCCGTCTGGTGGGGCATCAATTCTGTGCTGGCTCCTTTGAACCGCATAGGTAGCGAGCTGGCCAACCGCAATGCCAATTCCACTGATCCGGTATCGTCAGACGGCGTGCCAAAAGAAGTATCGCTACTGGTGACGGAATTGAATTCTCTGTTGAGCCGCATGGGGCTGGCGATACAGTCGCAGCAGCGTTTTGTTGCCGATGCCGCGCATGAGCTCAGGTCACCCATTACTGCCTTGCGCCTGCAGGTGCAAAATCTCGGCAGGGTCAAGGATGAAAACAGTCATGAACAAGCCATCAATCGCCTGCTCGGCGGTGTCGACAGGGCCTCTCGCTTGGTAGAGCAATTGCTGGCGCTGGCCAGACAGGATCCGACTTCACAAGCCAGCCTGAGCTTTCAAAGCATTACCCTGAACACCTGTATAGAACAGGCTGTCAGCGATGTCATGCCCTTTGCGCAATCCAGGAAAATTACCATCAACGCAGAAATGCATGAACTGTTTGAGCTGCAAGGCGACAGCGAAAGCCTGCGCATCATGATACGCAACCTGCTTGACAATGCCGTGCGCTATATACAGGACGATGGCAGGGTGAAAATCAGTCTCAGTCGTGACAAAGACGGTTTGCGGCTTGACATTCAGGACACTGGCGATGGCATAGCGCCGGAAGAGCGTGAGCGTATTTTTGACCGTTTTTATCGCGTTGCAGGGACGAATAAAAGCGGCAGTGGCCTGGGCCTGGCCATCGCCAAGGCGATTGCTGACCGCCATCATGCCAGTATCAGCCTGGCAGATGCGGAGTTGGGCGGGTTGGAGGTGATTATCCTGTTTCCTGCTTTACATAACCTGCCAGGCTGAAAAAATGCTCACATTCTTGACAAAATACCTTGTTTGATTGGTGGCGGCGCAGTTTTTTAAGATTCGCCTAAGTTTCCTGAGGCAAGATGGCGTTGCTTCATACTACCTGGTAGCGTCTCGCTTATGCACCAGGTTTGAATCGACCAATTAAAATTCAGAGGGTATTTACATGCGTGCAATCAACACAATCAAAAACGCCGCCGGTCTGGCAGCAGTCGCAGTTTTATTGGCAGCTTGCAGTACGCCAATCAAAGCACCTGAGCAAACACCACCACCTCCGCCTGCCAAAAAGGAAGAGCCTGCCGCTAAAAATGATCGTGATATAAAATCCGTCGTCGTAAAAGATGAGCTGGATGATCCTAATAGCCCATTGGCAAAACGCAGCGTCTACTTTGACTTTGACCAATATGTCGTCAAAACTGAATATAGTGGCACGGTTAACGCTCACTCTAAATACCTGAGTTCCAACAAAGGCAAAAAAATCCTGATCCAGGGTAATACTGACGAACGTGGTGGCCGCGAATACAATTTGGCACTGGGACAAAAACGTGCAGAAGCCGTACGTAAATCCTTATCACTGCTGGGTGTGCCTGAGACACAAATGGAAGCAGTCTCTCTGGGTAAAGAAAAGCCAAAAGCCACAGGCAGCGATGAAGCTTCCTGGGCAGAAAACCGCCGTGCAGACATAGTATATTCCGGTAAGTAATTCTTAGTATTGCTAAAACCAGCTTGCATCCGGCTACAAAAATTTGACGCCTGTATGCAAGCTGGTTTTTCTCTATAATGCTGACACAAGATTGTTACGATCTGCTGTTATTGCATAACGCTAGCAATTTTGCGTCAGCCTTATTTGTTTAATTCCGCGACAGAATCGATGTGTCCAGATGTTGAAGCCCAAGCTGTTAGTTGTCCTGATGTTGTACTGTGGCAGCCTGTCTGCCATGCAATTGAGTTCTCAGAACGTCATTGTTGTTGATGAGCGTAATGGTCAGGTTTTGCTGGAAAAAAATGCCGATGTGGTCGTACCCATTGCCTCACTGACCAAGCTCATGACAGCTATGGTGCTGCTCGACAGCAAAGCCAATATGGATGAGAAAATCTCCATAGAAGAAGAGGATAAAGACCAGCTCAAGCACAGCCGCTCGCATGTCCCAATAGGCTCAAGCCTGACGCGCAGGGAAGCTTTGCAACTGGCACTGATGTCTTCCGACAACCGTGCCGCCGCTGCATTGTCCCGCACTTACCCTGGCGGTCAGGGCGCATTCATGGTGGCCGTTAAATCCAAATTGCTTGCTTTGGGTATGGGACATACCGTCATTCGTGAAGCGACTGGCTTGTCGCCAGAAAATACCTCGACAGCAGCTGACCTGGTTAAGATGGCGCAAGCAGCATCACGCTATCCAGAAATTGCCGACATCACGACCGACAGTGAAGACAGCGTCACCCTGAAGAATGGCCTCAGCCGTGAATTTCATAACACCAATCGCCTGATCGGTAAAAAGGGCTGGGACATCCTGTTGTCGAAAACCGGGTTTACCAATGAAGCGGGTGCTTGCCTCATCATGCGTGTCAAACTGGCCGGTAAAAAAGCTACCATGATTTTACTGAATGCCAGAGCAGGATCAGCACGCTGGACGGATGCCTTGAATATTGGAAAGTTGCTGGGCTATAAAGAAGAAATTAAAGCCAAGGTCGTCAGAAGACACAGGCGCCATCGCTGAAGCGCTTTCAGTAAATAACATTGTGCTGGTTTGATGGCATGTGAAATTTCAACGGGCATGCTAGCATGCCTGTTCTTCTATGAACCCTGACAGGTAAAACATGTCCCGCTTAGTCGAAATCCGTACTTATCGCCTCAAACCCGGCGTTGCCGATGCCTTTCATCACGCCGTTCATACAATTGCGGTGCCCATGCTGAAAAGCAGGAATATGGATGTAGTAGCGTATGGACACTCCGACCATGAAGAAGCGACGTATTACATGATACGTTCTTATGCCAGCCGTGCCGCTTTGGAAGCAGAGCAAGATGCCTTCTACAGTTCCAGTGCATGGAAAAATGGTCCCAGGGCAGAATTGGTCGACCGCATTGAAACCTATATGAATACCCTGATCTGGTTGTCGGACGAAGCTGTCGACAGCATGCGTGAGCTCAACAAGGCTTAGATATCAAGTACAAGATAAGACAAAAACAAGACCACAAATCCTGCAGATTGAATGCAGGCTTTAAGCAGAGCTATTATCCTGGTCAAAAGTCTGCCTCGATAATTTAATTTTCTCAAAATTCTTTTCCGCCCAATTCACCAGCGCGCCCATAGGTATCATGACCGAGGCACCGAGCGGTGTCAGTTCATATTCCACGCTGGGTGGTTTGGTCGGGAACACTTTACGGCTCAATAAACCATCCCTCTCCAGATCACGCAAAGACTGCGTGAGCATACGCTTGGATATGTCAGGCACCTGTTTATGCAATTGACTAAAGCGCAGAGGGCCATCTTGCAGCATCAGCAAGATCAGCGGCGTCCATTTGGTGCTGATATGGTCGAGCACATTCCTGACCGGGCACATCGCAGTATCAAAATCCGATGCCATTCCCACTGCTTTAGATGGGTTCACTTTGGGTAACCTTGGCACGAAAAACTGCCTCCTTACAATTTTTAGACATAGTCTCTATTATAGACCTTGATTCGGCCTCTGTTGCGAGCATGTCGAAATAAAGGAGATATTTTGTCATGAGAAAGCAGATACGAGAACAGATACATCGCTTCAAGAAAAGCCTGGTTTTGGGAGCAATGGTGGCATTTACGCTAACTACATTGTCGATTACCTTGTCGCCCAACAGCTACGCCCAGGAGCCGGTCATCGCAGTTAATAATCCTGATGCGCTGTTCAGTAGCAACGATCCCAAGCTGCATGCCAACAAGCAGGTGGTCTATCACATCGTGAAAGACTTGCTGGAAGCCGGGCACTGGGAACTGGCAGACAAGTACCTGTCCAAGCGCTACCTGCAGCACAACCCGAATGCGGCGTCCGGCCTGAATGGCGTGGTCAGGTATTTTGTCGAGGTAAGAAAGGTCCAGGCCAGACCTATACCAGAAAAGATGACAAAACCTGTAGTTGCCGTCATTGCCGAAGGTGACCTGGTAACGGTCATGTATCCCTTGCCAGTCAGGGATAAGGTCACCGATCAGCTTTTATACACCACCACCTGGTTTGATACCTGGCGGATAGTGGATGGCAAGGCAGATGAACACTGGGATTCTGCGCTTAAAAATTGATTGATATTGATGAATGTTGACGAATTTTGATCTAACAGGAGAAGTAAAAATGATCGCAGTTACAGGTGCAAGTGGGCAATTGGGACGGTTGGTGATACGGGCTTTGTTGGACGCAGTTCCGGCCAATCAGGTTGTCGCCATCGTAAGGAATACCAGCAAAGCAGAAGATTTGCGCGCTGTTGGTGTGCAAATTCGCCAGGGTGATTATAGCAAGCCTGAGACATGGGGTGCTGCCTTGCAGGGTGTGAAAAAGCTTTTGCTGGTGTCTTCCAGCGAAGTCGGGCAAAGGCTGGAGCAGCACAAGAATGTGATCCTGGCTGCAAAAAATGCGGGAGTGGAATTAATTGCCTACACCAGCATCTTGCATGCAGATAGCTCACCGCTGGTGCTGGCCAAAGAACATATAGAGACAGAACAATTGATACGCGGTAGTGGCCTGCCTTTCGTTTTCCTGCGTAATGCCTGGTATATAGAAAACTATTTTTCTGCAGTGGGTACAGCGCTGCAAACCGGCAAGGTATTTGGTGCGGCTGGTGATGGTAAATTCTCGGCAGCTTCCCGCGTTGATTTCGCGGCAGCAGCAGCGGCTGTGCTGACTGGTAATGAGCAGGCCGGTAAAGTTTATGAGCTGGCTGGTGACCAGGCATTTACCCTCAGTGAATTAGCCGCTACCTTGTCAGAACTGTCGGGTAAGCCAGTTGACTATGTGAATCACACTGAGACTGAATATAAAGACCTGCTGGTGTCGTTTGGTTTGCCAGAAGGCTTTGCGTACATTCTGGCGCAGTCAGATACAGGCGCGGCGCAAGGTGGTTTGTATGATGCAGGCGGTCAGCTGAGCAAACTTATACGGAGACCAACGACTACTTTGCAATCGATATTGAAAGCGCATTTGTCATCCATTTAGTACAGTGTCGATTGGTCTGAATAAAGTGCGCCGGTGAAGCTGCAATTGTCAGCATTTCACCGGCGACTTCATCTTCGATACATCCTTTCTCAATCAGCCAAAAGGGCATTCACTTTACTTACCCACACTGTTGGATATTTAGTTGGCGCTTCCAGATGTTCGCCTTCATATTCCCAGAAAGTTTTTGCTGCGGTGGCATTGGCATACACCAGTTTTCCCTGGCTGATGGGGATGGATGTGTCACCAACAGAATGCACTACTAACAGTTTGGCCTTGCCTATCTCCTTGATATCTTCTCTGGCCGAATAAGGCGAGATCAGGCTCGCACGTACAGCTTCTCGCATCTCTTTCGGAACATTGGCAACGGCGATATCTGTGAATGAACTCAAGCCACCATCCAGCACCAGCGCATCAATTTTGCCCGCATTTTTTTTGCTCAGATGCGTTGCAATCTGGCTGCCCATAGATGCACCGATGACTATCAATTTTTTACCCTTCAGCTCAGGTTTTTGCAGCAATTGATCGAACACCAGTTGACCATCGGCGGCGATATTCAGATGAGTAGGCTTACCTGTCGACAGTCCATAGCCGCGAAAATCGATCATGGCTACCTGAAAACCATCTTCTACCAGAGGTCGTATGAATTTAACGTAATGCGAGACATTGCCGCCTGCACCGTGAAAATAAATGATGGTAGCCTTGGCTGCCTGCTGCGGTTTGATCCAGACGCCGGTGACTTCATCATCGCCTGCTTTAAAGCTCAAATTATCGTAGTTCAGGCCCTCGACTTTTGCCATCACTTTGGACGGGAAATAAAACCTTTCATCAGCTTGCGCGTATGCAGTGGACTGGACGGTGAGTGCAGCGATCAAGGTAAGTGTAGCCAACATCAATTTTTTCATCATGCGTCTTTCTATCTATCATTTCAATAAGGATGCCTGGCCCGCGAAACGAGCATGGGTAAGTGGGATTTTGCAGGCGCATCATTTACTTGCTGCAAAAACCACATGCTAATGTAGATAAGATAGCTGGCTGCACTAATGTCGCCAAGTGCTAGTTTTGCTGGTTTATGGCCGCGGTTTATGGCGTCAACGGGAATTCGCCAGCCAGGCTTTCACCTCTGGCAGACGGGATAAGGCATTTGTTGCAGCACATACCCTGATGAATAAGCATGGATATGTGCAGTGCTTTGCTAGCGTGCAAAGCTGTTGCTGCGCTTGATTTTGTTCTGTAACTGTAGCAGGCCATAAATCAGGGCTTCGGCAGTCGGCGGGCAACCTGGGATATAGATATCGACCGGTACGATACGGTCGCAGCCACGCACGACGGAATAAGAGTAGTGGTAATAGCCACCGCCATTGGCGCAAGAACCCATGGATATCACATAACGTGGCTCTGCCATCTGGTCATAGACTTTGCGCAAGGCCGGTGCCATTTTATTGGTGAGTGTGCCAGCAACTATCATCAGATCAGCGTGGCGGGGGCTGGCGCGTGGCATGAAACCGAAACGGTCCATGTCATAACGGGCACTGGCGGCCTGCATCATTTCTACTGCACAACAGGCAAGGCCAAACGACAGATACCACATGCTGTTGCTCTGGACCTTGTTCATCAAATCATTGACGTTGGTGAGGATGTATGAATCCTGAAACAAACCTGTTTGCTCTTCCATGGATTGGGCTCCTTCTTTGAGATGCCCCGATTATGCATTCAGGCGATGATATGGTCTTGTACCGAAACGACATTGATTTCGTCAGAGGGAATAAACAATTTCCCCAATTCAGCTTCATTAAAGCTGAATGCCCAAAGTGCAGGATCTTGTGCTGCAATCCCACGCATGAGCTGGGCTGGTGTATGGCCGGTAAACCGGACAAAGTCGTGGTTCATGTGTGCCTGGTCGGCATAGCCAAAACTCATAGCGCATTCTGCCCAGGTCTTCGCTGGTAGTCTGCCCAGCATGACTTGCATCAGGGATGCGCCGTAGCGTAAATGCTGTTTGTAACTGCGCAAACTGAGGCCAAAGCTGGCCAGAAAGCGCCTCTCAAATTGGCGTGCACCTAAACCCAGGCTGTCAGCCAATTCCTGTGCTGGTTTATTGATCCAGTGATAGGGAATGACCAGCGGAGCAATGCGAGGTTTTTCAAGCAAGCGCAAGCGTAACAACATGCTTTGTACTACATCCAATTGGGCTGCAGTGCCGCAGGCGGCATCCAGTTTTTCATTCACTTCCGTGTAGTGGGACAGTGGCAACACATCGGCCAGATTGATAACGGCGTCGCTAAATTCGTCTACAGGGTAACCTAGTATATTGCTGAGTTTCCCAGGGCGAAAAGTCGTTGACATGAAGCGTGAGCCAGGCTGGGCCTTGCCCCGGGAACGATGCCTGTTGGGGCCGACGATGGCGAAGCGGAACAAGGCCTGCCCATCTTCCATTTCCATCGCACCACTCAAAACGACGATCAACATCGGTAGTGGGCTGGCTGGCACGGTGTACCAGCACGATGGCACGTCCTTGACCAGAAAATGCATGCAGACATCCGCCAACAAGGGATGTGGGGCAAGACTGGCATGTGGTAAAGAAGAATCTTGCAATTGACGCTAGCTCTTATTGCGAAAGAAATTATCGCTATTGTAGCCTGTTTGCTTTTTGGGGTTTACTAGGTGGCCTTATTCACTCTTGACTGCTTGCTCCCCGGCTTGATCTGGCTGGATATAACAGGTAGCGGGTAGTGCATTGGGCTTTATTTTATAAAGATAAGCTGCAGCCGGAGTCTGGGGAGTTGGTTTTAATTTTATAGTCTTGAAATAGCGTCTTCTCAAATCGGCATTGGCACGCAGATTCAGTGGGATATCTTTGAGGAGCAGCAGCGGATTGGCAGCGATGGGTGCAAAGTCTTCACCAGGGCGATATCTGGAAAAAGCAAAACCCAAACGCTTTACATACACGGGGAACATGGTCTTGCTTTCTTCCATGCCACAAGCCAGCAAGACTGCAATGGCCTGGTGCCGGGCAGATGCCTTCCATTTGCTGCTCTCGTAATAATACAAACCGGCATCATCATAATTTTCTATGGTGCGCCAACTGGTTTCTGGTAAATGACGAGTCAGTTTGAGTGCGGCTGCATTGAGTTGCAATGCCTTCTTCTGATTGCGATTCTTTTCAAATGCACTCATGGCAGCATCGCGCAGTTTGTCTGCCCTGGTTTCAATCGCTACCTGTGATGCATGGCAAAACAAGGGAAGACAAAGTGCAAGAAAGAGCAAGGATTTTCTCATAACGAGATTCTTTTAAGGGTCAGTATTTCAGTATTATAGACCCTGAACCCACAGGCATAGAGCAAGCCTTGACCCTTGAATGTGCAGAGGCTAAGCATGGTAATTAACAGTCTATAGTCGTGATTAAGGAGGTGCTAGAACAAGCTTAGATACTCCAGCGATTTTTTCCACTGTGCTTGGCCCGGTACATGGCATCGTCAGCACGGCGCAGCAAGTCGTCCAGATCTGATTCTTCATTCCCATTTTCATGGATAGCAAGACCTATGCTGGTGGTAATACTGATTTGATGCTCACCCAGTGAAAAACGGTCTTGCATGGATTTGATGATTTTTTCTGCTACTTCGCGCGTGTCGCGTTCAGGATTGTTCAAGCCTTCCAGGATGATGGTGAATTCATCGCCGGCAAGACGAGCGACGGAGTCGGTTTTGCGTACTGCCAGACACAAACGATTGCCAAACTCTTTCAGTAACTCATCACCTGCATGATGACCCATCGTGTCGTTGATGCTCTTGAAGCCATCCAGATCAAGAAACATCACTGCCAGTGCACTGCGTGTGCGGCTGGCACGCAGCATTGCACCTGATAATCTATCCATGAACAGGGCGCGATTGGGCAGGCCGGTCAACACGTCATACTGTGCCAGGAAAATCAATTTTTCCTCGAATTGCTTGCGCTCGGTAATGTCCCTGACTACGCCAGCAAAAATCCTGCGCGTATCAAACTGGATTTCACTGACCGTCAATTCCAGCGTGAATTGTGTGCCATCCTTGCGCAGCCCGGGCAATTCAATTTTGGGGCGGCCTATAACCTTGCTTTCTCCGGTTTGCAGATAATGTTGCATGCCTTGTTGATGGCGTTGCCGCATGTCGACTGGCATCAGGATCTGCAGGCTTTGCCCTATCACTTCATCTGGCTGGTAACCGAAAATCATGGCAGCGGCGTTGTTGAATGATTCTATATTACCTTTGTCGTTGATGGTCATGATACCTTCGCCAACACTGCTGAAAACCGTACTCATTTCCAATTGCTGCTCTTTTGCATGATTCTCAGAATCTGTCAGGCGTTTGGTCAATGGCTTGATCTGTGAACGCATTAATAGCACACCCATTGCCAGTATGAACAGCAATGCTGGCACCACGGATTTTAATTGTGCACGTATGGCAGCATATAACTCAGTCGTGTCTTGCTTGACCACCAGTCCCAGGTTTTTTTGTAGAGGGGCAAAGGCAGCCATGACATTATGGCCCTTATAGTCCAGGGTAGCGACCAGACCCGCTTTGCCATCAATGGCGAAACTCATGGGCAGGGGCTGGCCCGCAATATTGATTTTGCTGATTGTATAGCTCTTGCTTTGCCGTGCTGTCGGCAGACAGGTAAGGGTGTTGCCAGTACCTGCGCAAAATGCTATTTCACCAGTAGTACCAAGCCCGTTCAAGTCAAATAGCTGGGCTTGTATGAGTGGCAGGCGTTGATTGAGGTGCAGGCGTGCGAAGGAGATATTGTCTTTTCTTAAAGCTGTGTTTGTATGCAGCGTCAGTTCGGTATCCCATTCCAGTTCCGAAGTCAGATCGTCGGCATTCGCCAGGAGTAGCCTGGTACTGGCAGAGGTATTTTTCGCACCCAGGTGCAAGAGTACTTTGCCGTCAAGAGTGATGATGGATGCACTGCGCACGCCAAGATTTCTCATGCTGAGTAATTCTGACTGGATTTCTGCAAGGGCAGCTTTATTCTCCGGTTCAAGAGCCAGCTTATACGCCGGGGCCAGCAAATGCGTATTGTTGGCGATGCGGTCATTGCTGCTCAATGCCTGTGTCAATTCCGTGCGGATTAAATTGCGTTGATTATCCAGTTTGAACTGGAGTTTTTCGCGCAAAGAATCTTCCAGTATTGCTTGCTGAAACACGAAACCAGTCAGGCCCGCTGTCAGGGTCGCAACGCATAAAATCGCCGCACTCATAAAACTGATTTTTTCATCGAGTTGAAAAAAGCGCTGCATATGACGGCTATTGGCATGATGCCAGTTGGTCCATAGTGCGACCCCTGTGGCTATCATGCCTATTGCAGTATGGATTGCCATGCGGGCTGAACGTGCCCAGCCAAACAATTGGTCAGGGGATAGCAGGTATCCAATTAATCCGGTCAGGCCGATTGCCAGTACAAGAAAAATCAAAATCTGAAAACAGAGCTCTTTTGCTTTGCTATCAATACGATTTAGTAAACATAAACCGATGCCAGTGAACATGAAGCCAAGTGCTGTATTTGGCGCCATTCGCCCAGGGCGAATATTTCCATCGTGTAGCCAGGTGTGCAAAAAACCCCAGTCTATGTGCAGATTGATATCGAAAAGATGCTCGATTAAAACCAGTCCACATAAACTGAAAAGCAGGATGCCGACACAGGGCTGTATGAGCTTGAGCTGTTTTTGTAATAATCCAGGGAGCGCCAAAGCCAGACCAGCCAGCGCAAAGCAGAGTGCGGTATTGAATACCATTGCCACAAAACCGAGACGTATTTCTACCATGGGCCGGACTTGCAACAACCAGCCACTCATGACGATCAGCCCAAGTGCCAGCAGCGCGAGTCCGAGAAACGTCGACAGGGATAATATGGGAGGAAATGCCTTGAAAGTATCGCCTCGTGATTTTTGTATATTTTTATTCACTTGGTTGTTTTGCTGTTCTTACATTAAAAGCGTATTTTTTTTGGTATCTGCTTTTAATTCATGGTAGCTCATTTTTTGATGAAAATAACAGAGTTCACAATGGTTAAAACAGCGCGATCCTGACAGCCTTTTCTATGTAGGTGAATAGAGACGGAGCCGGGTTGAAAAACATATGCAAATGTTTTTTTGACTAGGATTTTTGTTAACCTGAGTTGTTAACCTGAATATCGCAGCACAAGGCTGGTGCTGCCTCTTAGCGGATATCGCGTGCAATTAACATGGAATACGAATGTAAATGACAAGAGGTTTGCATATTGCTACGAAATTGACTTCGGGCCAACGTGAAAACTGCATTCTCCTTGCTCACCCCCTTCGTTTACAGCCAACCCTGATCGCGCGCCAGACGGTATGCATCTACGCGATTTTTTGCATGCAGTTTGCTGATCGCTTCTGACAGGTAATTGCGCACGGTACCTTCAGACAGATGCATGAGTTTGGCAATTTCTGTACTGCTGGACCCTGTGCCTGCAAGGCGCAGTACCTGACGTTCGCGTTCGCTCAGCGGGTCTTGTTCGCCACCCCAGCTTTCCATTGCCAGCTCTGGCGCAATGGCGCGGCCACCGCCATGGACTGTGCGTATGGCTGCCGCCAGCGTGTCGGCTGGCGCGTCCTTGAGCATATAACCACGTACGCCACTGGCCATGGCACGGCGCAGGTAGCCGCTGCGGGCAAAGGTGGTCAGGACGATGACTTTGCTGGCCAGTTTTTTTTCTGCTATGGCTGCCGCCAGTTCCAGCCCTGACATGATGGGCATTTCTATATCGGTAACGAGTATGTCTGGCTGTTCTTTTTCACATAGTGCCAAAGCTTCCTGACCATTTTTTGCCAGGGCGATGACTTGCAGATCGTCCTCCAGTCCCAGCAAGGCGGCCAGCGCACCAGATACCAGGGCCTGATCTTCGGCGATGATGATGCGTATCATGTTTCTTCTTTCATGGGCAAAGATAATTCCAGATGTAATCCTGTAGAAGTTGACGACGTATTGACCTGCAAGTTACCTCCCAGGGCTTGTACCCGTTCACTCATGCCTTTCAAACCGCTGCCTTTGCGTACAACATCCGTTTTCCCGGCGACGCCATTGTCGCTGATTTTTAGTACGACATGAGTATCTTGCCGGTAAAGCATGATATGACATTGGCTGGCCTGGGCATGCCGTATGATATTCGTGATGGCTTCACGCACTGCCAGCGCCAGAACATTTTCATGCGCAGATGGGATAGTGAATTGCTCAATCTCACAGATTAAAGTTACTTGTGCAGCATCCAATGTTTTTTTCGCCGATTGCAACTCATACCCCAGGCCAGTGGCACGATAACCAATGACGGCTGCGCGCACTTCTGCCAGCGCTTGCCTTGCCGTGTGTTCTATATCATTGATTTCTTTTTTACATGCCTCTGGATTTCTATCCAGCAGCTTGCCTGCCAATTCGGCTTTCAGAGTAATCACTGACAGAGTATGACCAAGCAAGTCGTGCAAGTCTCTGGCGATACGTTCGCGTTCAGCCAGGGCCGCCAGATATTCAACTTCTTCCTGTTTCTTGAGTAGGGTTTCATTGCTGCGTGCTAAGCGTTCGCCGATGATGGCACCGACACCGCTGGGTATGCTGAAAATAAGTGCCGGTATCCAGAAATAAGACTCCAGTCGCATCAGTGCACTGGCGACGACAATCACGATGCCGATAACACCTAATGTCACATAGGCCCTGCGTGTATCTGGCAGGCGCGAACACATGGTGGCGGCAAATATGCAAAAAGTGGAACCACCATAATTGTAAGGTGCCCAGATAATGCCAAAGCTGCAAATTAACACTATGCAGGCATAAATACGCCAGTCGGAATACCAGAAGCTATAAAAGTAAAAAGGCAGGAACACCAGCAAGCTCAATGCCAGATAAACTAATTCTTTGCTGGTGGGTGTTACGTACAAATACTTCCAGCCAAAAATGGCAAAAGAGAGCAGCCAAAAGTAAGGCGCTTTGCCATAGCGCGCTGGCACCCAGGGGAAAGAGAGTCTTGATAAGAATGATGTGGTCACGGCTTTGCCCTGAGTGCTTGCTTAAGAATGCAGCATTATTCCTTTAAAAGGCGGATATCTGCAATTTCAAATTGAAATTCTCCGGTTTGTGGCCCGGCATTGAATGCGAGAATACTGATGATGCTGGGGTCCATGCCCTTGAACCTGGAAAAAGGGATAGAGACTTCCTGCCATTCTGCCGTGGTTTTGAAGCGGACTGACACAGGGATGTAACTACCCTGTACGCTGATCGCGACGCTGTAGTCTTTGCCGTCACCTTTGACGCGGAATTTAAGTGTGTCAGCAGCACTCAGATTGGCGGCTTCCATCGGTGCATTACCGGGTAAGAAAGCCAGGCCTGCCCAAGGATAAGCGAAGCCAGCATTGATGCTGCCTGAGATCGATACTGCGTTTGCCGGAGTATCCGCATCCTTCGTCGGTTCAAGCAGTTTGATCGTCACGCTGGATTTGCCACCCATGGGTGCATCGGTGGATGGATGCCAGCCAAAGCCAAAAGGACTGGCCAGTTTGTCTTTGCTGAACAGGCTGATTCTGCCATCTGCCGGTATTTCCACCAGCAGATTTTTTTGCGCATTTTGTTTTGCGACTTCCTGTCGTTTCTGCTCACGTTGGGCAGTCACCCGTTCACCGTCCTTCCATACCTCGACGATATTGCGTGTACTGTTGATGTCCTTGTCTGGCTCGCCTTCGACCAGCAAGAGATCTGCCTTGTAGCCATTGGCGATGCGACCCCGGTCTTTCAACCTGAAGGCATTTGCAGGGACTGACGTCGCGGCTGCCAATGCTGCCGTAGGGCTCATGCCAGCGTCAACCAAAGCAACAAGTTCATGATGCAGGCTGATACCATATTGGGTGCCGGAATTGCCTGCATCCGTGCCAGTCAGTATGGGGACGCCAGCAGCATGCATGGCTGCCGTCATCATTTTGGGTACTTTAAGTAAATCGACATCTGGCTTGGGGCCATAAGGCGTATTCAGTGCTTGCATTTGTGATCTGCTGAGCAAGCTGGTCATGCGCTTGTCTGACAATACATCCTGTTCTTTCATGCCTGCCATGCTTTCCAGTACCGCAAAAGTGGGGATGACGAAAGCATGCCTGCTTTTCGCACTCTTGACCAGGTCGCGCATGTCCTGGTCGCTGATCTGCCTGTCGTTAAACAGGTGCACCAGACCATCTGCGCCGGCAGCCAGCGCATCCTGTGCTTCTTTCAGCGTACCTATGTGCACTACCGCCAGCTTGTTGCGCAAGTGCGCAGCTTTGACCAGGGCTTTGACGGTGGCTGTATCCAGGCTATTGAAAGGACGCTTGTCACTGCCATGCTCAATCACAATCTTGATGAAGTGAGAACCTTCAGCAATGCGGGCATCTACCCAGGCTTGAGCTTCTTCCGGTTTGGTCAGCGTAGGTATGGTCATGCCATATTCGGTACCGTGACCACCAGGAGCGGTTGCCAGTATGCCTGCAGAAATGATGTCGGCACGGTCCCGGTTTTCACCCTTACGCATTTTTTCATTGATGGCCTTTACCAGCGTGACATTGCTGAACATATCGATTTGCGTGGTCACACCGTATAGCAGCGGTAGCTCCTGGTCCTGGTATGCATGCACATGGGCGTCAATCAGACCTGGCAGCAGTGTGCGGCCTTTGCCGCTGATGATGGTGGTATCTGAAGCTGGCTTGCCAGTGAAATGACTATCCTGGATTTTGCCATCGACGATGAAGACATTCTTATCTGTCAGGATTTTTTGACCGTCAAATACACGCACATGCTCAATCAGAAAACTTGCTGCCGTTGCCGGGAAATGGACACTGCCAGCGCAAACAGCCAGTGTCAGGGCGAGTGTGGTTTTGTGCATTTATTATTCCTTGTTGATGTATGTCGCCATCTTGCCTTGTCCTGCCCGGCTGGCACAGAAGCAAATGCCATCAGTTTGATGTGACATTTGTCATATAAGTGCATACATGTGCGTGCTTAATTAATCTGCCGCGCAAATAAAAATCCCGCAACGTGTGCGGGATTTTCTGAGGCAAGCACAAGCAGTTTATGGTGCAGTACACAGACAATGTGTCAGCGCTGTAAAGCCTTTACCTTCTTTATTAACTTCTGCAAGCCAGCTCAGGTCTTTCAGCACCTCGCTTGCAGCCGCTGGTGGCAAGCCAGTTGGTACAACGGCGAGTTTGAAGTTGTCATGCAATACCCTGGCGGCGGTGGCATCAAAGATACTCAGGAGGCGGTCTATCTTCGATGGTTCACGTTCTATATAGCTGATGCGATAATCATCGCCCAGTTTGGCGCGGGTAGACGCTGATTTCAGTGCATCGCCAAAATTACCTATGGTATCAACCAGGCCTCTTTCTTTGGCTTGTATGCCTGTCCAGACACGTCCCTGGGCAACTTCATTGATTTTCTCAGGCGTGGTTTTGCGTGCTGCCGCTGCCTTGGAAGTGAAGTCTGCATAAGTGTGGTCTATGCTGCTTTGCAAGACTTGGGCAAAACGTGCATTGAAAGGACGCAAAGGATTGAAAGGATCTGCCAGCCATGTGGTTGGTGAGCCAGCAGTGTGCACGCCGAGTTTGTCGGCAGCCTTGTCGGCGGACGGCAAAATGGCGATGACGCCGATGGAGCCGGTAATCGTGGCTTCATCTGCAATTACTTCATCGGCAGCCATGGAAATCCAGTAACCACCAGATGCCGCGACATCGCCCATCGAGACGACGACGGGTTTGCCTGCCTTGCGGGTCAGCTCCAGCTCCCTGCGTATCAGTTCAGAACCAAAAGCACTGCCACCGGGCGAATCAACGCGCAGGACGAGGGCTTTGATGCTGTCATCTTCGCGTGCCTTGCGTATCATTTGCGATGTTGACAAACCACCGATAGAACCCGGAGGTGCCACGCCCTCGCTTATTTCGCCTGCTGCGACGATAACACCGACGGCATCGCCAAAGGCCTTGGTTTTGACTCTGGCCAGGTAGTCGTCAAAAGAAATCTGACGGAAGGTTTTGATCTGCTCATCCTTGATGCCGCGCTTGAGCATGATTTCACGCAATTCATCACGGGTTTTCAAACCGTCGACCAGCTTGGTATTGACGGCCAGTTTGGCGATGTCACCGCCAGCAGCAACCAGCAGTTTGCTCAGGTCGTTGATGCCGCGCATGATGTCGCCTTCAGGCAGTTTGCGGGCTTTTTCTACGTCGGTGGTATAGGTTTTCCATAAACCATTGTACAAATAGCTTTCTGCTTCAGCAGCTTCTTTTGAGGGGCCATTGGCAACATAGGGTTCGCCAAAGCTTTTGAAATTGCCGGCTTTGAGTACGTTGACTGTGACGCCAACTTTGTCGAGGGCATCGCGATAATAATTACGGTATTTGCCAAAGCCGGTAATCATCACTGTGCCCATAGGGTGCAGGTAGACTTCATTCGCATGGGAAGCCAGATAGTATTGACGCTGGTCAAAGCTCGAACCCCAGGCCACCACGGTTTTGCCACTGGCTTTGAAACGGTCGATTGCTGTCGCCACTTCACGCAGGGTAGCCAGTCCAGCGCCACCCATTTCATCCAGCAGCAATACTGCACTGCTGATTTGCGGGTCTTTGGCAGCCTGATCAAGCACAGCCAGAACATCGCGCAATTGCGTCGTTTTTTTGCTGTCGCCCCTGGCTTCTGCCAGCAATGCTTCGCGCGGGCTGCTTTCATGCTGTTCGACCAGCGTGCCTTTGAGGTTCAATATCAGGGCAGTTTTGTTTTCTATTTTTTTAACCCCACTACTGAAAATATTGACAATGATAGCGATCAGGATAGCCAGGATCAGCAAGTTGAAAAATACCCTGCGGCTGAAATCCAGCGCATTCCAGAGATACTTGAACCCTTTTCCTATCCAGCGTAGTGGAGTAAAAGCCATAACAAATTTTCCTAATGTAACAATAGAACTGAATTATTCAGGCCAGATGGTTTTTAATAACTGGGCCAGATGAGCACCTGCACGAGCCAGCGCATCTTCTTTCATATTCAGCATGGTTTTTTCATATTCGAGTGGTAAAGCAATAGACCAGCTATTACCCTTTTGGTTCGGTGTGCTTTTGCTGAATTGTGTACCGGCAAACAAAACTTTGGCATCACGGATGGCATCATTCGCCCACAAGACGGGCAATTCTTCGATAGCGCCATTAGTCGGCACGACCGCTTTTGCCTTTTTGGTCAACGCATCATTCATGCGGCCACGTTTGAATTGCTGTGGCAGATCATCCCACATGGAGTGCAGATTGCCACAGGGGCATTGCAGGGCATTGCCGCCTACTGTATTGCTGCCACGGTCATACTGACCTTCATCAGGATTAACGACCTTGCCGTCAGCATTCAGGAAGATGGAGCCTACATGCAGAGGCTGATGCAGGTCGCCGACATAGTGGGTCAATAGCATCAGGGCTTCTTGCTTGTCTTTGAAATTGAAGGGGGCAGGTTGAGGCTTGCCCTGCAAGACCAGGACAGCAGCGCGTATGGCATACACGACATCATGATCACTGGTGCCTACATAGCCCAGTTTGTATTGATCATGCTGCAAGGCCACGTCTGCATAATGATATTGCTTGTGGCAGTTCTCTTCATCAGAGGCCGGGTTACAGTTTGTGTTATTGCGTTTTACATAGTCGGCCATGGCTGCGATGCCTGCTGCCGTCTCGAAAGATGCACATTCAGGGTAGCGGCCAGTAGAGGTATAGGCAAAATCCTTGTCCGGTGCGATACCTTTGACGCAATCACCCCATACAGCTATTTTTTCCAGCGTATTGTCACCCAGCAGGGTTTTTACCTGGACACCGGCTTTGCTGCCTACCAACAGGTTTTCAGCAATGGCACCTACCGTCTGGTGGCCATCGGCACCCCAGGCAAAACTCAGTTGCGGCAAGCTGGCTATTGCCAGCATGAAAGCGGATATCAGTAGCTTTTTCATAGAAATGTCAGATAAGGAATAATCAATAAGGAGTAATCAATACCAAAGATGGTCGTCATTCTGGTGGTTACGATGGTAAACCGCAAAGATGACGAGGATATAGCAAACCAGCTAAATTGTGTGTAGATCAGATATTGTGAAGATCAGAACGCATATTGCAGACGCATGCTGAATACGCCCGCATGCCGGGTATTAAGCTTGCCCATGACATAAGAAGCTTCATACTTGATGGCTTGCTTACTGTCTGAGGTATTTCCCAGCCTGAAACTGCCAGAAATCATGGGGCCTGCACGGTGCGATTGCTGGGCCCTTACCGACCAGTTATCCCAGTCGCCTAGTTCACCAAAGCCCTGCAAACCAAATTCAAGCTCGGGCCGCAGACGGTATTTGCCTTGCCACTGGTATTTCATTTGCATGCGGCTTGCTGGCGTGACGCGGTAAGTCCTTTCCAGAAACACATTGGCATTCACCTGCATCCGGCCAAACTCAGTCTGCATGGCAGGGCCAAATTCAAAGTCCACACCACGGCTGCTGTCTGTATTCTTGTTTAAACTGGTATGTAGAGCCAGATCAACAGGATATTGCCCATGAGTAAGAAGGAAGTCGTTTTGCCAGGTCCAGGCGCTATTTGCCAACGAACTTGCGCCACGCTTTGCCCAACTGACATAGACCTCGGTATACCAGGTCTTGTTGGGCATATAGCTGATGCCCAGTTCAGGCACGGTTGAAGTTGCCCGGTTTTCAGGAAAAGAAGACCAGGATTTGAAGTCTATGGTCTTTTCCCCCTCATTTTCATAGATACTGACCAGATAATAGCCAGAACCCGCCTGTGCAGGTATGGCCATAAATGCGCAAAGAGAGAATGTTGCTGTAAGAGCAAATTTCTTCATGGTGAACTAAACTATGGTAGGTATCGGCATTCCCATATCATGGCATTGCCATGGGAAAGTGCAAGAAAATCTCTGAGGAATTGTTATTTCCTTCATTTTCCCGGAGGTGAGCCGCAAATTGCCCTGAACTTGGCAATGCTTGCATTCGACTTCAACCCCAATACCAGCTAAACTTGCGTGTTTTTCTTCTATTTTGCGGCATCAGCATGAACACCATGAATACATCCCCAGACGATAGCCTGGAATCCGGCCACGAGTCAGCCTCAGAGTCGACTACATCCAGCGCAGCATCGAAAGACCTGATCAGCCGCGAAGTGGCACGCCGTCGCACCTTCGGCATTATTTCCCATCCGGATGCGGGTAAAACCACGCTGACTGAAAAGCTGTTGATGTTCTCGGGCGCGATTCAACTGGCGGGTACGGTCAAGGCGCGCAAGAGCGGTCGCCATGCGACGTCCGACTGGATGGAGATAGAAAAGCAGCGCGGCATCTCTGTCGCCTCATCTGTCATGCAGTTTGAATACCGCGACCACGTGGTCAACCTGCTCGACACACCGGGTCACCAGGACTTTTCTGAAGATACCTACCGCGTGTTGACGGCAGTCGATTCGGCCCTGATGGTGATCGATGCTGCCAAGGGTGTGGAAGAACAGACCATCAAGCTGCTTAACGTTTGCCGTATGCGCAATACGCCCATCATCACTTTCGTCAACAAGATGGACCGTGAAACCCGCGACCCGCTGGAATTGCTCGACGAGCTGGAATCGGTATTGAAGATACAATGCGCACCAGTGACCTGGCCGATAGGCATGGGCAAGACTTTCCGTGGTGTGTACCACATACTCAAAGATGAGATTTTGCTGTTCACCCCAGGTAGCGAGCGTGCCGACCAGGAATTTGAAGTCATCAAGGGCATCGATAACCCGCGTCTGGTAGAAATGTTCCCGCTCGAAATCGAGCAACTGAAGATGGAAGTTGAACTGGTGCATGGCGCATCTCACCCGTTCAGCCTGGAAGACTTTTTGGCTGGTGTGCAAACGCCGGTATTCTTTGGTTCAGCCATCAATAACTTCGGTGTGCGTGAGATTTTGAATGCCTTGCTGGACTGGGCACCGGCACCACGTGAACGTGATGCGACCGTGCGTTCTGTTGAACCGAAAGAAACCCCATTCTCTGGATTTATTTTCAAAATCCAGGCAAATATGGACCCAGCCCACCGCGACCGTATTGCCTTCCTGCGTGTGTGTTCAGGCCGTTTTGAACGCGGCATGAAGCTTAAGCATTTACGCCTGAACCGCGAGATCAAGGTGTCTTCCGTCGTCACCTTCATGGCGTCTTCGCGTGAGCAAGTGGAAGAGGCATACGCTGGCGATATCATTGGCCTGCCCAACCATGGCAATATGCAGATAGGTGACAGTTTTTCTGAAGGCGAATTGCTGCAATTTACTGGCATCCCTTATTTTGCGCCTGATTTTTTCCGTACGGCACGTATTTTGAACCCGCTCAAAATCAAGCAATTGCAAAAAGGCTTGCAGCAGTTGGGTGAGGAGGGGGCAGTGCAGGTATTCAAACCCGTCGTCAGCAGTGACCTGGTACTTGGTGCGGTTGGTGTCTTGCAGTTTGAAGTCGTCGCCAGCCGTCTTAAAAATGAATATGGCGTCGATGCCGTGTTTGAAGGCACCAGTATCAGCAGTGCGCGCTGGATCAGTTGTGATGACAAGAAGATGCTGGCCGACTTTGAGCGCTCCAGCGCCGGTGGCAACATCGCATATGATGCCGCAGGTAACATGGCTTATCTGGCGACGTCGGGTGTGAACCTGAAGTTGACGCAAGAACGTTGGCCAGGTGTAACTTTCCATGCCACGCGGGAACATGCGGCGAAACTGGGTTAAACAGGTCAAATTGAGCAATCTAGCGGCTGACAGAGCGAAAAGCTTCTGTCAGCCGCTTTGCCATTGGGGCTAATAAATTTCACTTGAATGCGGACTTTAATTTGCTAACATGTTGATTTAAGGTGCTTTTTTTGCACGACATCATGACATATAGCTGTCATACTGAAGGTGCAAGATAAGGTATCAGGCAAGTACGCGAAGTATTCGTAAGCCAGAAATTAGCGCTGGCCGTTTGTATAAGTTATTCAATTTCCTTCCCGATTTTCTTTGCAACTTTGATGAGGAGCGTGATCATGGCATTATTTTTTATTGAAGCCGTCCGTTTTGATGACAGTGGACAGCGTATCGCCAAGGTACGCTGGGGCAAGAGCAAGGGGGGGCAAGTGATGCCGCCAGCCATGGTGGATGATCCTGAGGAAGCAGATGTGCAGGCGGTATTGGATACCATCGCTAATGGCGATGAAGTCTTGCCCAAGTTCCAGAGTGAAAACGGCATCATACTGGGGCCAAAAGTTGTAGGCATCTTGTATGAAGATGGCGCACATGGCTTGAGCACGGCCAGCAATGATGCCCCAGGTCATAACTTGAGTGACCTTCCTTCTTTCTGATTTCATCTGTACGCCATCGCCTTGCGGTGGCGTTTCTGTTTGCTCTGGTTCACTTCCTTGTTTTGCGCATATAGCCAGCCTTGGTATATGCAAATAAGAAATACTTCGTTGTCCTTCACCAGCCTGACTCCATATCATACACAGGTCGCCGGATAATCTTTCCATCCGGCATGTTTCAATGTATATGCCTTCATTCGCACGTGATGAAGGACAGAAAACCTCCAGGGAATATGATGAAAATTTCTACAAAAAAAACAATCTCCACTTTATTGGCCACTGTGGTGCTGGCTGGCGCATCCCTGACTGCTACAGCGGCTGATTTGCTGGATACGGTCAAGTCACGCGGTACCTTGAAAATTGCACTCGAAGGTACTTATCCTCCCTTCAATTTCAAAGATACCAAAACCAACGAACTGGCCGGTTTTGACGTTGACGTCGCCAAATTGCTGGCAGCCAAACTTGGCGTCAAGCCTGAATTTGTGACTTCTGAATGGAGTGGCATACTCGCTGGTCTGTCGGCTGGCAAGTTTGATGTCATCGTCAATCAGGTTGGTGTGACCGCCAAGCGTCAGGAAACTTTTGATTTCTCTGACCCTTATACAGTGTCGAGCGCCCAGCTCATCGTCAAGAAAGATGACAAGCGCGAGTTTAAAAGTCTGGAAGACCTGAAAGGCAAAAAACTGGGCGTAGGGCAGGGCAGCAATTATGAAGAGCGTGCCAAGGCCGTGGCTGGTATCGAAGTCAAGAGCTACCCTGGTGCACCAGAATACCTGCAAGACCTGGCCGCAGGCCGTGTTGATGCCGCATTGAATGACAGCCTGATGGTCGCCTATTTGTTGAAGACCAGCAATCTGCCAGTCAAGGCTGGCGCCCCCATCGGTGAAATTGCAAAAAATGGTATTCCCTTCCAGAAAGGTAATCCTAAATTTGCCGCAGCTTTGAATGTGGCCCTGGCCGACATCATCAAGGATGGTAGCTTTGCTAAAGTATCCAATAAATGGTTTGGCAAGGACGTCAGCAAAGCACCTTCAGCACAGTAAGCCACAAACTTGCTGATATTGCCTTGCAGCGTGCAATGTCAGCAAGATACGCTGTATGATTAAGTAGATGCACTCTACTTGATGTCACCATTATCCCCGTCCTGCGGGGATATTTCTTTTTAAAGTCGCCATGGAAATTTTCGAATTGCTGCAAATGGCCGCCCCGGTCATGTTGAAAGGGGTTGCCTATACCTTGTTGTTTGCCATTGGTGCCATGATCGGTGGTTTGATTCTGGGATTTTTGCTGGCGGTTGCGCGTATCTTGCCAAGCAAATTGATCAGCACCCCAGCGGCCATATATGTCAGCCTGATACGTGGCACACCCTTGCTGGTACAGATATTCGTGATCTATTACGGCCTGCCCAGTATAGGTATAGAGTTTTCGGCGACATCGGCAGGCATACTGGCACTCAGCCTGAATGCTGGTGCCTATCTCTCAGAAAGTATACGCGGCGCGATAGTGGGTGTCAGTCGTGGTCAGTGGGCTGCCAGTTCCAGCCTGGGTTTGAATTATGGACAGACGCTGCGTTACATCGTCGTGCCGCAAGCCATGCGTGTGGCCGTACCATCAATGAGCAATACCCTGATCAGCCTGATCAAGGACACCTCGCTGGTATCCGTCATCACTGTGACAGAACTGATGCTGGCGACCAAAGAAGTCATTGCCACCAGCTTTCGTCCTTTGCCCCTGTATATTGCTGCCGCTTGCGTCTACTGGGTACTCAGTCTGTGCTTTGAAGTCGTGCAACGGCGGCTTGAGAAACGATTGCAAAAAGCCCATCAAGTTTGATTTTCTGATCAATTAAGCTGGCGTTGCACTCTCTGCCTGCAATCCATTCAGATAGCTTGCAGTCAGTTTCGATTGCAAGGCAGCCTGTAATAATTCGGATGGCATGACCCTGACATCAGCACGCGTCATGGTCAATGCCTGACCGGGCACCAGGCTGGCTTTGTAGCCATAGTGGGTCAGGCAGGCCGTGATCCAGGATTCCATGATTTCCAGCACATAAAAACGCTTGCCCATGGGCGATAAAAAGCTGACGCCTTCTGGTCTGAGCCGGCCCCATAACTCATTCGGATCCATCGCCATTTTCATCAGTTCATTCAAGGGCAGGGCTTGCGGGTCCATCCAGCTACCGGCAAATCTTTGTTTATTCTGTTCTTGTAATACTTCGGTGGCATAGCGGTCCCAGTCGCAGGTTTGCAATTTTTCTTTTTCAAACAGGGCGTACCAGGCATTCTCGGTTTCTTCTTCTCCCCCCAGTAAATGCAGGCATTGAGACAAGGGCGGGAAGCCGGGTTTGGCACCAGGGACAACCGCTGCTACCCGTTCCTCCATACTGGGATGGGTATCAAACTCAGAGGTGGTATGCGACTCTGCGTAAGTAATTGCCGCCTGGATATCCGCCCGTTTTACACCGGGTTTGCAAAAGCGGCGAAAGCCTTCAAAGATGGGCATGCGGGCACCACGATTCAATGCAGGGCCTAGTTCATAGTCAAGATAGCTGGACCACATCGGTGAAATCAAATGGACTTTCTCCAATGCGCTACGGGTAGCTACCGGGCCAAATTTTTTTGCTGCCAGGGCATCGGCAGCAAACTCCTGTTCACGTGACACAGCGGCAGATAATTTCAAAAACCATTTGCCGTAATAGCGGAACAAAACATCCAGAAAAAACATGGAGTCATCCAGATCCGTCACGGTATAGGCGATGGAAGTCCGGGTACGGTATACCCAGGGTCCCAGCGACAAGTCACCAGCCACAAAGTGACCAAATTCATGGGCGATGACTGAACCCAGTTCAGCTTCAGACAATGTGCCCAGCAAGGGCAAGCCCAGGCCAACTTCAAGCTCTTTTACCTTGCCGCGCCAGTTTTTCTTGCCACTGATAAAGGCAGATGCCGCACCTATCAAATGGATGTTGACCGGTGCATCTACCTTGAGTTCTTTGGCGATGCGTTCGACCAGGGCATACAAGGGCGCGGCAGTCTGGCGTGACAAAGGTTTAATGGTATCGCCACTTTTTTTCTCTTTACTGCGTGGACGCAGCGAATATGCCAGCGTCAATGCGGCGATACCTGCAATCACACCAGAAAACTGCAGTGAAGAGCGGTGATTCATCTGGGTAATCGGCACCCATGCCAGCATGACGACCAGCCCAAGAGCGAGTATCCAGAAGCCCAGCCACAGAGCAACGACCAGGCCAGCACGGCGGGTCAGATTGGTTTTTTGCGGTTTGCGTTGATGTTCAGTTTTCATAATGGACTCAGCTTTGCCATTGCTTGATTGCAGTGCTGACTATACCTTGCAGCACATCTGTTTTTGCCGCCAATTGTCTTAGAGTTTGCCGTTCTTGGACTGGTAATTGTGAATTGCGCGAACGGATAAAATAAGCAGCGGCAAGCACATCAGTTTCAAAATCCATCTCATCCAGACTGACATTTTCACCACGCACGAACTGCTCAAAGACAGCAAGATCAGCTTTGCGCATAGGCATCATGTGTTGCAGTTTGTCTTTTACGGCTTTGTTATTGATACGGCTGGCTTCGCCATATAAGAGTGCCAGTTGATCTGCAGCCAGATACTTGCGTACCTGTATCGTGTTGATCTGCTTCACCAGATCCAGTGTCTGTTCTGGAGAATTGCACAGGCTTTGCGAAAGCTTGACCATAGGCAGGTCGCGGTTTGCCATATTGTTTGGGTACAGACCAGCTTTGGCACGGTAAATGTCCAGCACTTTGTCATTGTCATCCTCAGGCATGCTGCGCAAATATTTTTCAGGATCGCTGTTATTCACTTGTCGCGCAATTTCGCTGAATTCAAGCGCACGGGCGGCTCTTTCCAGGCCCTTGCTGTTGTTGATTGCAACATCCAATATCTTCAGGGCGTCACCTGCACGTTGTTGCGTAAGCAGCAGCTTGATTTGTGTATCAAATAAATAGCTGGCATTTTCGGGTGAGAGTATGGACAGTTGCTGTAAATCCTGTGCTGCGCCCCGGTTGTCACCATGGATAAATTTACGCCAGGTCAGGCTGCGCAAGATATTTGCATCTTGTGGGAATTTTTGCCTCAACGACTTCATGGCTTGCAAGCCCTCACTGCCACTCAGTAATGAGGCATACAGATATTGTTCAGATGAGGAATCGGCATGCTGAGCAGCGCGCTGAGCATATTCCTTGAGCATCATTTCATGCTCACCGATGTCATCGCGCAAATCCTGGGCACCACGCTCAAGCATCACATTATCTGGATATATCTTCAAGACTTTGCGGCTTATCCGCAGTGCTTCGGCATTGGATATGCTACGCGCAACATACAAGGCAATTTCAGTTGAACGTGAATCCCAGTTTTTTGTGGCGGCATACGCCTCCAGTGCGGCCAGCATGTCTTTTTCCTGACCATGCTCGAATGCGTAATTCAGGCATGACATCACGCCTGGCGTACCTGTCTGGTTGATGACGGTTAATTGCTTTACGCTGACTGAGCTTTCGTGCTTGCTCATGCTCATGGATTGCGGTGGTTCTGTGAACAGGTATTTGATGTTGGCAAATTCCATCAGGCGTTTGCCGCAATACACAGTCTGAGTACCTGCCTGATCAGGAGTAGCCGGTTTGACTTTCCTGTAGATGACGGTATTTTCTACCAATGGTGCGGCACCGGCGATATTCCATACACTGTAGCGGTCACTGCTTTCCAGCGTCTGGTCATAAGTATCGATGACGCCGGTTTTGTCGGCACTGGCTTCACCCTTTAAATGCCCCACTGGTAAAGTTAACGTGGCACGGCCTTGTGCTGCCACAGTCAGTACCTGCTCACCAATCTTTACTTTTACTGGTACTTCAAAGCCATTCAGTATCGTCAAATCCTGGTTACTGGCTTCATGATAACTCGCTGCAGCACCTGTCAAGACCATGATGACCAAAGCCAGCGCCAGTCCGCGCGTATATAGCCAGCCCATGATGCCCAGGGGCGCACGCGCATAGATTTGCCATTGCCTGTCACCAGTGCTGCGCACCACATACGACCCCATGGGGACGAGAGGTATGCCGAACAAGATGACAAACGCATGCAGGGCTATATGGCTGCCATCAGTATCCCGTTCCGATTCACCGACAAAGCTGAAGCCGACAGAATTGATTGTCCCCAATGATGGCGTACCTTTCAATGGTTTGGCAAACAGACGGCGTTCACTGGTCAGTTCTTTGAGCAAACTCCTGTGTTGTGGCAGACGGCGGAACAGGCGGGCCAAAACCAAAGAACGATAGACTTTGAATGGGTCACCGGACTCTATGGCCCGGCTGATTTGCGGATCATCGCTAAAGGTGCGCAACTCTGGCACACGTTGAAATAAATTGGCTGGATCAGATATGGACATGCTGGTTTAATTATTAAATAGCCAAAAGAATAGTAATGCGGATGTGCTGATTGTTGAAAGCAAATAATCAGGCTTTCCTGAACCGGGGTGCCAGCGACAAGACTACCAATGCAGTTGCGATCGGTAGTGTTGAAATGAAACCAAAATGTTTGAAACCATAGGCGCCGGTTAAAGCGCCAGAAAAAAACCAGAATACCAATAGAGCATGCAAGCGCAATTTTTGCAAATTGGCACCCACTTCGTTCTCATGATGAACTTCGTCTTTATTTCTATTCCAATAAATCATCTTACCCAGTTCTATACCTATGTCCGTGACCAGGCCAGTGACATGGGTAGTGCGTATTTCAGCATGGGAGATTTTGGTAATCAGGGCATTTTGCAAGCCCATCACATAGCAGAGCAAGACTGTAGTGAAAGAGACCGTGATTACTGCATGTTCCTGTAACTCAGTACCAACCAGACCAAACACCAACAACAACACGGCTTCCAGCAGCAAGACCGGTGTATAGATGTAGCGAAACTGGTTGCGCTTGGCATAGTTGACTATGAGGGCCGTGCAGGCCGCACCCCAGGCAAAGGCAATCAACATGAATAACGCGGCAAATGCGGGTAATAACTTACCCAGGACCAGGTCATCAGCGGCAGAAGAGAGCATGCCGGTCATGTGCGAAGTGTATTGCCCGACGGCTAAAAAACCGCCCGCATTCAAGGCTCCGGCCACACATGCCAGGCATACTCCCAGATGCAGATTAGACCGGGGAGTGCGCTTGGGCGAGGTCAGCTTGGCGAGATAATTGATGGGCATGCACGAAAAGGTATATTTTTTGCCAGTCTGACTTGAGTTTAGCCGAAAAACTGACAAAAAAGCATACCTGCTCGCATTTACTATTTTGATGCATGTTGTTTTACCTCACTGTGCTTCCTGTTCTTCAATGAGAAGGGGCTTACATAGTTGGCCTGTGAGTGGATAAGAAACTGCGGTGATCCTGGAAATTCAGGGCGCAGCGTTGGATAAAATCACCCAGAGGTTCCCCCTGGTTTTGCACCGCATCCGTTGCTGCTTTGTCTGCTTGTGGGAATATGCCCATGCCAGCCAGCAATGAATACCATGACGCCACGGGATAATAAGTGTCGATTTTCTGACGGCGAATTTCGTCCCCAAGGTCGCGGCCTTCCAGCCAGGTGGCAAATACCTGTTTCAGTGAATCAGGTATGGTATGCAGATTTGCTGCATTGGCCTTCCAATAGTCGGTGTCTGTGCGGGTATTGGTTTTGTAGTGAGCGATGATGTAGTTGCGGTGCCCGTCAAAGTAATCATTGATTTGCTGGTTATAGACATTTTGCGCTTGTTCGCTCAGATCACCTTTTTCCAGGAACAGGCAAAAGATCGCAGCAGTCATCTGCGTCAGGTAGAGTGCGGTTGCTTCCAGTGGCTCTAAAAACCCTTGGGACAAACCAACAGCCAGACAATTCTTGTTCCAGTGTTTTTCTACACGCCCCAGTTTCATCTTCAAATGGCGCGCCTGGGTATCAGATTCCAGCAAACCCAGTTTTTCACGCAATTCTTTTTCTGCCTGGTCGGCCGTGGTAAAGGCAGAGCTATACACATAGCCATTGCCATAGCGATTTTGCAGCGGTATCTTCCATGACCAGCCGTATTTCATCGCAGTAGAAATAGTTTGGGTAGGGATGGCCGCACCTATGTCGGTTGGCATGGCAATGGCAGAATCATTCAAGAGATGATCGGCGTAACTGACAAACGGTGTTTTTAATGCCTTGCCTATGAGGAGGGCAGCAAAGCCTGAGCAGTCGACAAAGAAATCCGCCTCCAGATTGTCGCCACCTTCGATGGCTACTGATGCAATATTACCTGTGGCGTCCAGCCTGGTATCGGTGATATGTGCACTGATATGGCGGATACCCATTTCCAATGCCTTCTTATGCAGAAATTTTCCCAGTAGCATGGCATCAAAATGATAGCCATATGTTGTAAAAAACGGGAAATTGTGAGATGCGATAGGTGCCAGATGGCTCTTTGCCAATTTGGAGGACAGGAAAAATTTATCAGGCAATGCGCATACATCTTCGCCATTCAGGCGCGCTTTCACATTGTTGATAAATACTGGCAGGGTTAGGTTATCTATCATTGTCACAAACGGATGAAAATAACTTTCATGACCAGGTTTGGTAGACCAGCCATCAAATGTGATACCGGATTTATAGGTGGCATTGCACTCAGGCATCCATTCAGATTCTTGTATGCCCAGGTTATCAAAAAACTTTTTCAAGACTGGTGTAGAACCTTCACCAACGCCTATCACCCCTACTGTGGGCGATTCTATGACGGTGACTTCTATATTTTTTTCTTTTACAGAGTGAGCGATAATCAGCGCCGCCATCCAGCCTGCGGAACCGCCGCCAACGATCATGATTTTCTTAATTGGTTTTTGCGTAGTCATAGTCAGGGGCCAGTGTCAGGATTAAATTGGATTACGATGTCGTTCTTTGCTTAAATGATGACACGTATCACATTAACAAATTTTTCTGAAGTTCAAACAAAAAAAGTGATGGGACCAGGTAGTCCCACCACTCTCAAGAACGGGAAAGGTGTATCCAGTGTCACAGATAAACCCTCCCGCAAGCGTAATAATTACATTTTGGCGTGCAAAGTCAGGAAGATTTGACGGCCATTTTTATACAGGGATGCTGGCAAATCTGCTGCACCTGGAGTTTTCCACACAGAGCTGACCAATGGATTATTGAGATCTTTGCCATCCAGAGAGATGGAGAAGCTGTCGCTGATCTGATAAGCCAATGTTGCAGACAAAGTGCCGATATCATTTTGGTAAGCAGCACTGTTACGGCTGGTGCCATTCAAGAAACCGGAACGATAGCTGTATGTCAGACGTGCACTGAATTTACCATCTTCATAGAAAGCACCGATGTTGTATGCGTTCTTGGAAGTGCCAATCAGAGTACAGTCAGGAGCCAGCAAATCGCCGCACTTGGAACCAGGAGCTGCACCTGTTTCTTTACCCAGTGTGTAAGTGTAGTTAGCATTGATACCAAAGCCAGCTGGCAATGCCTGGATGTATGCCAGTTCCAGACCTTTTACTTCAGCCTGGGTATTGATAGGCGTACTCATTGCATATACGGTGTTTTTCTTTTGGATCTGGTTGTAGAACGTACCTGTGCTTGCGCCATAAGTAACATAACCATCCAGAGCAGAGTAGAACACATCAGCAGAAACCATGGATTTTGGTGCGAAATACCATTCCACGCCCAGATCTACCGTATTTGCACGGATAGGTTTCAGGTTAGGGTTACCACCGTTACCTGTACCTTGTACGTCACGCAGATCCAGACCAGCCATTTGACCCAGTTCAGGACGGGCCATCGTGCGGGAAACACTAAAACGGGCAACCATGTCTTTGTTCAGATCCATGCGGAAGTTTGCACTTGGCAGGAAATCGACATAGCTGTTGTTATAGGTTCTTGGTTCAAAATTACCGGAAGCACCAATTTCATTACGTGTGACTTGTTCGCTGGTACGGGCAACACGCAAACCGAAATTGCCGCTGATGCCTTCACCTGCAAAATCAGCCATTACATACGCAGATTGCGTTGGTTCTTTAATGGAGAACTCATTTTGCAGCAAATGGCCAGTGTAGTTTGTGTACTGCGCCAACCATGCATTCACAGAAGCTTGAGAGAAAGTCCAGTAACCTGCACCATTTGCACCCAGATCATTAAAGATATTCGGGAAAGCTGTCAAACCGGACATAGGCAGATTTGCTGCATTGCTCAAACCTGGCAAGGCATTATTACCGATAGAAGTCAGATCACGTTTGTGTTCGGCAGCACGGAAACCGAAGCGCAAAGTAGGGATGCTGGCGAGATCAGTTTTAAATGTGCCATCGATCTGTGCGTAATTTTCTTTATCGTTGGCAGTGACATGAGATCCATATGTATATGGTGCGCCAGGTGTGCCAGGTGCGCCATTATTAAAGCCGCCGATAGAGAACTTGTCAGCACCAGGTGTGACGTAAATGACAGGCTTGTCAGAACCCTGGACAGTATAGCTGCCGCCTGTCCATGGCATCCAGATACCCATAGCGCCACTGACTGTGTTGCCCAGGCCTTTGGTCGTACCGACTTTACCAGCAAGTGTCAGTTGATCATTGACGCGGAAAGAGCCATCGATGTTAAAGAACTGAGACTGGCTTTCTGCAACAGGACGAGAGAAGATTTCCTGAACAGAACTGGACATGCCACTGCAAGGTACGCAGCCAGCAGGATTAGTCACTGACAACTGCGTGATAACACCCTGGTTCAAGGTACCAGTCACAGCACTTGTCGGGTAGCCAGTTGTTGCCCATGATGGTCCAACGAAACGCCCCAGGGATTGCATGAAGTTGTGATTGACGTTAGGTGCGTCCAGATGAGACTGGAATGCAGTGACGTCTATACTCACATCTTTGGATGGTTTGAACTGGAAATCAATCAAGCCACCGTCACGGGTACGTTGTTGTTCAAACCATGCAGTGCCACCCAGATAGTTGGTGACAGCGCCAGAAGCTGGTGATGTTGCTGTGTTGGCTGTGCCTGCACCCTTGATGGCGCTATCGATAGGGCTGCCGACATCGACCTTATCCCACCAGATCTGATTTTCCTGACCAGCGCGGCTCAGAGTACGTTTTTGATGGAAAGCCTGAACCAGGACACCCATAGTTGACGCGTCATTTTTCCAGGCAATCAGACCGCTCAATTGAGGATCAGATTTGCCAGAGTTGGCAGAATTCACCAGGCCGATACTTGCCTGTGCATTGAATTGTTTCTTGAAATCCAGTGGCTTGCGTGTTTCGATATCCACAACGCCTTCTGCGCCGCCTTCAATCAGATTAGCCTGTGAACCTTTATGTACTGTAACGCGGCCAATCAATTCAGATGGAAACAAAGAGAAACTGACGCTGCGGCCACCGCCGACGATATTGTCTGCAAACCAGTCGCCACTTGATACGGAATGACCATTGAGTGTTGTCAGTGTCAGGCCGAATGGTGTGCCGCGCAAGGCAACACGATCGTTCTCACCAAAGCTGCCTTCACCACCACCAGCTGCAGCAACGCTGACACCTGGTACACGTTGCAAGGAGTCAGCAACGTTCTTGTCAGGCATCTTGCCGATGTCTTCAGCAGTAATCACTTCAACGAAATTGTCGGCGTTACGCTTTTGATTCAAAGACTGTTGCAGGGATGCGCGAATACCAGTTACGACCACTTCTTGAGCTGCGGCCGGTTTTGCTGCTTCTTGTGCTTGCGCTTGCATGGCGACGCTCATGATCAGTACCGCAACAGCGGACGCCACGGGCGTTAAATTGTTCCTCATTGGACTCATTTTATTTTGCATTTATTTCTCCTTCGGTTAAGACCTGTGAAAAGCTTTAGATCCGTGACAAAAAATTGCTTCCTCCCCCATACCTTACACACTTGATGTTTTGACAGTGAGTATTTTCGGTACAACCCGCTGCAGTAAAAAGTCATTCAAAGTTAGCTACCACTCGAAACAACAACACCGGATGTGAAGCACTTTAGTGGTGACTAAACAGGTTGTCAATCGGTATCTAAGTGGTATCTATGCGATGTTTAATTGGTTTTCATTTTGATATCTATATGATTGCTATCTAATTGTTTTTATTGGATAAATTATTCTTTTCAAATTGGGAAGAGTGGAAGTGGACTGATGTTTTATTCCCACATGTGGCCTTCAATTGTTCTTTTTTTAGACAGGAAAGTGGATTTGAAGTGGCTTTGAACTAAGTTTTTTAAATTAATTTATATATGTCTGAAATCCGATATGGACGGGTAAGTCAGATGCGCGCAAAACACCGCTGAAATTTTCCATCCGCTACCGGGAAATAGGATATCCACACGCTTTAAGTTGCAGTAATCGGGCTTGTTTATATTTTGGAGGATTAAGACCAGTTGTAAAAATATGACGGTCATTTGATATAAATGCTTTGCTGAATCGGAGCTATAAAGCCTGCTGATTTGCTGTCGATATTCGATAACTGTCTCAGTAAAACTAATTCCACATAGATACCTCTTGACAACCAGTTATGAGGACACTAAAGTGAGCCGAATTCAAAGACAGATGGTCTCTCTCGCCGCACTGCATGAACGGGAAGAGCAAGATGTACTTGAGTGGTATTTGCGTATTTTCCGGCAGAGGCAAAATTATGTGGCCGCCTGACCTGTCTGTTTTTGCTGAGTGCGACTGTGGAATTCAATGCGTGAAAAACGGATGGTGAAAATACCTTCACTATAATAAAGGGAGCAGTAATGGATTTTTCAAATCGCCAGCAAGAGCCGGGGAAGAAGTTTATAGGCTTAGGGCTGGTTATCGCATT
>NZ_JBWKQH010000013.1:0-175744 GCF_059418665.1 Undibacterium sp. GW821-FHT07F11 | reverse complement strand
GAGTGGTAGTTCAGTTGGTTAGAATACCGGCCTGTCACGCCGGGGGTCGCGGGTTCGAGCCCCGTCCGCTCCGCCAGTTATAAAGAAAAAAGACAAGCAATGCTTGTCTTTTTTTTCGTCCACATTTTCCGGTAACCCAGGCAAGCATCAACGTTGCTCCACGAACGCCGCTGGAGCGCCAGCCCGGTAGCCTCCTGCCTGAGCAGGAGCGACGGTATTAAGTTTTCAGGTTGAAATACCGGCATACGAATACAAGGGCTTGAACTCTCCCAACATTTCATCAAAAGCACAGAGGCTGCTGGCAGCCAGTGGCCCAGATTATAAGAAAGTCAGCCTCGACCCCAACGCTCCAGCAAAGACTGGAGCCCGTGTCGTTGTTTGATGTGTCGTGCGGTGAGCAAGATAGCGTTCGACAATGAAGAAGCGGCGAGGAAGCGCTACGCCCTGAAAATAAGATAAACCCAAGCAACAGAGTAAGAACAAAGAGCGCATATCGTTATATTGCCGTTCATTGCGCAATGAAGGCTGCTTGCAAGCAGCTTGCCTTTCTTCTGTACCTCTGTATTGGGAGCACTTAAAGTGGGTCATTAGTGCTGCACGCAAAGCAAAACCCCCGCCCAAATACTTGAGCGGGGGTTTTATGAGGCAAGAAGCGTCAGTTCATCACGCAGCCTGTGCGCTATCCATCTCACCATCCAGTGCAAACACTACATCGCTGAGCAAGCTTGCCAGCTCGGCAGTCATTAGCACAAAGTCCGCATCAAAACGCTCTTCTTCATTACTACCCTTGTCCTTGCTTTCATCGAGCACATCCAGTGGCTTAATGCGCTTGATTGTCAATGTGTCGGTCAGGACAAAGCTGACCTTGTCGTCCCAGGTCAGAGCCAATTTGGTGCATTGTTTGCCAGCGGTAATATGCTTCTGGATATCGTCGGGTTCCAGTGTATAGCGAACATAACGCACGGTAGCCTTGTCTTCGGTCGAAGACTTGAGTTCTGTATCCTGGTCTATGGTAAAACCCTTGGGGGCTTCATTGCCAGCCAGCCAGCCTGTCATGGCTGCCTGTGGAGAAGTTTTGGTACGCAGGCCTTCGAGTGGCAGCTTGTCGCAGCATTTCAGTAAGAGCTTGATGACTTCATCTGCCTTGGATGGGCTGGAAGCATCGATGACCAGCCAGCGGTTTACCGGATCTATCCAGACATTGGTATTGCGCTTGACGCCAAAGGCGCGTGGCAGTAGCTCTTCCGTGATGCGCTCTTTCAGGTCTTTCATGGCCTTGCGGCCAGGTGCGAAGCCTTGTTCTTCTTCTATTTCCAGCGCACGGGCCTTGGTTACCTGATTGATAACGCTGGAAGGCAGCAATTTCTTTTCTGTCGCCAGCGAAATCAGGAACTGCTGATTGACGCTATGCACCAGTTGGTCATTATTGCGTGGCGATGCCCAGCCCTGGCTTTGCATCTCATTCGAAGCACATTGTGAGAAGGCGATGCGTGACAATTGGGTATGTAACTCCTCGGCAGTGATCTTCCAGGGAGTTGTCAGACGAAAAACTTGCAGATTCTTGAACCACATAGCGTATCCAGACGAAGAAAACCTAGCATTCTACACGTCTGCGCTGGGCCACTCACGACCAAAAACACCTCTTTCGCGGCAAGAAGTAACGCTTCGTCGCTTTCTGGCATACAGCCCGCACCAGCTTTGCAATACTTCTTCCATCGCAGTAAAACAAACACCCGAATCTACACTGACAGCACTCAAGGAGATCATCATGTTGAACCAAATCATCAGTAACACACCAATCTATGTATGGGCAATTCTGGGCTTTCTGGCATTTCGGGGTATCAAGTCCAGCGTAGACAGGGAATTGAAAGTCAGGACTATCGTTATCATCCCTCTGGTGATGCTGGCATTGTCGATACAAGGTATCTTGTCTGGTTTCGGCGCGGATCCTGTCGTACTGGCAGCATGGTTGGCGACGATGACTGTTGGTGCAGCTATCTCATGGAGTCTCGTCAATGACAATAATGTACGCATTCTGGCAGACAAGGGCACGGTGTTTTATCGTGGTAGCTGGGCACCACTGATCATGATGATGGCTATTTTTGTCATGAAATACATCGTCAATGTGGCTTTGCATGTGAATCCTGCCTTGCACACGAATACGCTGTTTGCTGTTACCAGCACTGCCTTGTTCGGTTTGTTTAACGGTTTGTTCCTGGGCAAAATGCTGCATGTGCTGATCATGTACAAACAAGCATTGTCTGCAAACTCCGTATTTACAAACTCTGCCGCAGCATAAAACGCGATGGAGCGTGAGGATGAGTAGTAATTGGTAACAAGAAGATGCAAGATTCGCTTGCGGCATCTCAGACAGGGGCAGGGTGAGACAGTATAATGTCCCCTGTCCTTATTTTATTTATTGTCAAAATACAATAAAAATTCTGTGCCATGCTAGCTGAACAAAAACAAGAATTACTGAAACTCTTCCAGAACGCGGTCGAACCCCTGCTGGTGGGTTCTGAACTCAATCCGACTATCTTGCTGGAGCGCCCGCGTGATCCTTCCCATGGTGATGCGGCTTGTAATATCGCCATGCAGATCGCCAAGCCGCTGCGCAAGAATCCGCGTGAACTGGCTCAGGCTATCGTTGCAGCAGTTGAGGCACAAAATCATCCGCTGGTTGCCAGTGTAGAGATCGCCGGCCCAGGCTTTATCAATATCCGCCTTACTGCGGCTGCCAAGCAGTCAGTCGTCAGCAATATCTTGCAAAAGGGCGCTGAATTTGGCAAAAGCCAGCGCGGTGCAGGTGAAAAAGTGGTGGTGGAATTTGTTTCTGCCAACCCCACCGGCCCGCTGCATGTGGGCCATGGCCGTCAGGGTGCATTGGGTGATGCCTTGTCTGCCTTGCTGGATGCGCAAGGCTATGACGTCAGTCGTGAGTTTTATTATAACGATGCGGGCGTACAGATCAATAACCTGGCTTTGTCAGTGCAAGCACGTGCCAAAGGTTTTGCGCCAGGCGATGCGAACTGGCCAGAATCTGCCTATAACGGCGACTATATCGCCGATATTGCACAGGATTTTTTAGCGAAACAGACAGTTTCTGCCGGCGATTGTCCTCCGGTGACTGCCAGTGGCGATGTTGACGATATCGACTCCATACGCCAGTTCAGTGTGACTTACCTGCGTCGTGAGCAGGATGCAGACTTGCTGGCTTTTGGCGTCAAATTCAATAATTACTATCTTGAGTCTTCACTGTACAAAGACAACAAGGTAGAGACTACGGTTACCGCGCTTAAGGCTGCTGGCAAGACCTATGAACAGGAAGGTGCCCTGTGGTTGCGCACCACTGACTATGGTGACGATAAAGATCGCGTCATGAAAAAGTCGGATGGCACTTATACTTACTTCGTCCCCGATGTGGCTTACCACGTCACCAAATGGGAGCGCGGTTACCGCAAGGCCATCAATATCCAGGGTAGTGACCACCACGGCACCATTGCCCGTGTGCGCGGTGGCTTGCAGGCCTTGAATGTTGGTATACCGCAAGGCTACCCAGACTACATCCTGCACAAGATGGTCACCGTCATGAAGGATGGTGCCGAAGTCAAGATATCCAAACGTGCCGGTTCTTACGTCACCGTACGTGACCTGATCGAATGGTCTGGTGGCGGCGAAGAGCAGCGTGGCCGTGACGCCGTGCGTTTCTTCCTGATTTCCCGCAAGGCAGATACTGAATTTGTCTTTGATGTCGACGTTGCCCTGGCGCGTTCTGAGCAAAACCCGGTGTTCTATGTGCAATATGCCCACGCCCGGATTTGCCGCATGCTGGAACAGTTTTCTACTGATGAAACGGCATATGCTTCACTGACTACAGTTGATTTATCACCGCTGACAGCGCCAAGTGAAGCCAGTTTGCTGACCAAATTGGCCGAATATCCCGAAGTACTGGAAAAAGCACTCGATGAACTGGGCCCGCATCAGGTGGCGTTTTACTTGCGTGAGCTGGCTGGCGAATTGCATAGTTATTATTTTGCCGAAAAGGTTTTGGTTGAAGATGAAGCAATCAAACTGGCCCGGTTGGCACTGGTGCTGGCAACCCGTCAGGTCTTGCGCAATGGCCTTGCGTTGATCGGTGTTTCAGCACCAACACAAATGTAAATGTATTGCCTCATCTAGCTAACGAAACTCGTCGGAGACGCATGAAAGCTCAACAAAACGCCCCAAAACAAAAGAATAGCCAGCGCGGCAGTACCCTGACTGGCATCATCATCGGCCTGGTAGTCGGTCTGGCTATTGCAGTGGGCGTGGCCATGGTGATTACCAAATCATCGACGCCATTCACGAATAAAAATGGCAAATCGGACAAGGCGGATGTCCCTTTGACGCAGTTGCAGGATCCCAACAAGCCCCTGTATGGCAATAAGGATGCTGCCAAAGAAGCCAATAAGGAGCTGACAGCCAGCAAACCGGCAGAAACCGTAGCACCACCCAAACCTCCTGAAGCCAAACCGCCTGAAAAAACGGCAGCAGAAAAAGCTGCCGAGCGGGCAGAACGAGCAGAAGCTGCCGCTGCAGCCAAGGCTGAAAATACAGACGAAAAATATATTTACTTTTTGCAGGTTGGTGCGTTTAAGGAACAGGTGGCAGCAGAAAACAGCCGTGCCAAGCTGGCCCTGATCGGTTTTGAAGCGCGTATCGTGGAAAAAACCTCAGATTCCGGCACCATGTACCATGTGCGTCTTGGCCCATATGCGCAATTGGAAACAATGAACCGTACCCGCGCCAGATTGTCAGACAATAGCGTGGATGTTGCGGTAGTGCGCACAGTCAAGTAACGGACAAATAAGTAAGCAATAAGTATTGAATAAGCGATCAGTAAAGGAACCGTGATGCAATTCTTCAGCCAAATCAAACGCCGCATGTTCATGCTTGCCGCCTTGTCTTTGATGACAGCCGCAGCCAGTGCCAGCTCCACAGCACCACAGCCGGGTGTTGAATACCAGGTACTGAAACGTCCTCAGCCTGTAGACAGCGGTAAAAAAATTGAAGTCATTGAATTCTTTGGTTATTTTTGCCCGCATTGCCATGCGCTGGAACCCTTGATTGCTGAATGGGTTAAAAAACAGGGTGATAATATTTCCTTCAAGCGCATACACGTCAATTTTCATGACCTGGTGCCGCAACAAAAACTCTACTTCACCATGGAAGCCATGGGCAAGGCAGATGAATACCATATGAAGGCTTTTACCGCTTTCCACGTAGAACGCAATCGCCTGCAAACCGATGCCGACATCATGGAATTCGTCAGCAAGTCTGGCCTGGACAAGCAGAAATTTTCGGATATCTATAATTCATTCTCTATCACCAGCAAGCTCAGCCGCGCTACCCAACTGGCAAGTGCTTACCAGATTGACGGCGTACCTTCCATCGCAGTTGATGGCCGCTATGTGACTTCGCCCGTGCTGGCAGTAACTACCTCGACGACGCGCGTGACAGAAGAAATACAAAATCGCGCAGTCATACAAGTTCTGGACAGTTTGATCGCCAAGATACAAAAAGAGAAAAATGGCGCACCAGTAGCAGCGCCCGCCGCGGCTTCAGCCAGTGCGGCAGCTTCAGCATCAACAAAAGAGCTAGCCAAAAAGAAATAAATGCTAAGCTTGTGTTAACTAGTCCGCCACTCCGGCGGACTTTTTCATTGGACATCATGAAAACAGTCTTTATCACTGGCGCATCTTCCGGCATAGGCGCTGCGCTTGCCAGGGCCTATGCTGAGCAAGGTGCTACCCTGGGCTTGCTGGCGCGCCGTCAGGAAGTACTGGAAGAACTGCGGCAAAGCTTGCCTAATCCTGGCCAGCATCATATCTATGCAGTGGATGTCACCGACCATGCAGCATTGACCAGGGCGGCGAATGACTTCATGCAGGCAGTCGGGCAGGTGAACGTAGTGATTGCCAATGCCGGTATTTCAGTCGGTACACTCAGCGAGTATGCCGGTGACATCAAGGTGTTTGACAGCGTCTTGCAAACTAACCTGATAGCGACGGTAGCGACTTTTTCACCCTTCATCAATGCCATGAAAACCTATGCGCACACTACCGATTGCCGTCTGGTTGGCATAGGCAGTGTCGCCGGGATCCGGGGCTTGCCGGGTGCAGGTGCCTATTGCGCATCCAAGGCCGCCGTCATCAGTTATTGCGAATCGCTGCGGGTAGAATTGCGTGACAGCGGCATACGCGTCGTGACCATTGCACCGGGCTATATTGATACACCCATGACCAGGGGCAATCCCTACCCCATGCCCTTCCTGATGCCGGTCCAGGCTTTTTGCAACTCTGCATTAGGGACAATTGATGCTGGCAATACTTACCGTGTCATTCCCTGGCAAATGGGCGTGGTCGCCAAGCTGATGCGCATCTTGCCCAACTGGTTGTATGACGCAGTGTTCGCCAGGGCACGCCGTAAACCGCGTGCGGCAGACCAGGCATGAGCATGTTGATTGATGCGCTAGGTACGGTACATCAGCCGTATGTAGCTGAGGCCGGTGCAGACACCGGGGCTGAACCACGTATCGTCAGCCTGGTGCCTTCTGTCACTGAACTGGTTTGTGAGTTGGGCTTGTCACGCTATCTGGTCGCGCGCACCGGTTTTTGCATACATCCCAAATCAGTGGTGCAGGCTATTCCCAAGATAGGCGGGACAAAAGACGTCAATATAGAAAAAATCCGCAAGCTGGCTCCCACTCATCTGATCGTCAACATTGATGAAAATGAAAAGCCAACAGTAGAAGCTCTGGCCAAATTTATCCCTAATGTAGTCGTCACCCATCCGCTGGTGCCGCGCGATAACCTGGCGCTATATCAATTGCTGGGCGGGATATTCGGTGCACAAGAAAAAGCGCAGGATTTGTGTAGCCGGTTCGACCTTGCCTATGCAGCCCTGGATCCCACACCAGCCATTTCTCAGCAAGTCGTATATTGCATCTGGCAAGATCCGTGGATGACCGTTAGCCGCGATACCTATATTGCCGCCATGCTGGCCCTGATAGGCTGGCAAACCTGGTCACCTTCAAATAGCATTTTGCGTTATCCCGGCTTTCAGTGGGCTAGTGCGCTGCAACATCCCATCGACAGGGTATTGCTGTCGACTGAACCTTACCGCTTCACCGAAAGCCATGTGGATGCACTGGAGAAACAGCTGGGCTTGCCCGTACAACTGGTCGATGGCGAAATGTTGTCATGGTACGGCAGCAGGGCGATTGCCGGTTTGCAATACCTGAAGCAGTTAGCCAAGCAATAAGGTTATGCAATTCTGCGTATCAGCGCCAAATTCGAAATACGTCTATACAATTTACACAAAAATGCCACACTGCATAGCACAATAATTGACACTCTAATATCTGGACAACCATACTTCTGGGCATACCAGTTAAGGTTTTCTATATATTCTTGGAGAAGTTTGTTATGAGTAAGATGCGCAAAGCGATTTTACTTGCCCTGTATGGTGCAAGTGCTGTAACAGTTTTCACCCCGGCCATGGTCAATGCGCAAACTGCTCCTGCAGCAGAAAAAGCGGCTGACCCCGCCATGCAAACCATGACTATTGTTGGCTCCCGTCGCGCCAACACCAGCGCCACCAATACCCCTCTGCCTGTCGATTTTATCTCGGTCTCCAAAGCTGCAGAGCAAGGTGGTCAGTTTGACTTGGCTCAAACGCTGGCAAATATCTCGCCTTCCTTCAATTCCACCCGCCAGACCGGTGCCGATGGTGCCGATCTGGTGGATTCTGCGGCCCTGCGTGGCCTGGGTTCAGACCAGACCCTGGTGCTGGTGAATGGCAAACGCCGTCATACCGTAGCGCTGGTGAACTTGTTCGGTGCCCGTAACCGCGGCAATACCGGTACTGACCTGAATGCGATTCCCGTCATGGCCATCAGCAATGTGCAAGTCTTGCGTGATGGCGCGGCTGCCCAGTACGGCTCTGACGCGATTGCCGGTGTCATGGACATCACTCTCAAGAAAAGCCTGGGTTGCGAAGCCAGCTTTGGTTACAGCCAGTATTCTGTCGGCGATGGTAAAAACTACCTGCCATCAGCCTATTGCGGTATCGCTCTGGGTGAAAAAGGCGTATTGGGTATCACGGTGGAATACACTGATCGTGGCCGCTCCAACCGCGCTGACCCGGGCAACCCACGTACCATTGGTGATACCAAGGTCACCGGCCCTACGGTTTACCTGAATGGTGAAGTACCTAACGGTGGCAATGACAAACTGTATTTCACTCTGGGCACACAGCAACGCAAGGCATCTTCAGCTGCCTGGGCACGCGGTGGTATAGGTTCTGACGACATTCCTTCGCGCAATTCTGCTGCCATGTATCCGAATGGTTTTGTGCCTTATATCAATGGCGATATCAATGACATCTACGGTACCGTAGGCTATAAATGGGACATCGGCGAATGGCGTGCTGACCTGTCGCAGACTTATGGTTTCAATGAACTGAAGTACAACATCAGCAATACCATCAATGCCTCGATTGCCAACAAGGATTTGCTGGCAGGCGGCAAGGGCATCAGCCCCAGCCGTTTTGATGCAGGTGGTTTTTCTTTCTCGCAAGCGACGACTAATCTGGATTTCAGCCGTTTCTTTGACGGTTTCATGAATGGTGTCAATGTCGCCTTCGGCGCGGAATACCGTCGTGAAAACTACAAGATTACTGCCGGTGAACCAGGTTCTTACAATGATGTCGATGGCCTGGGTTTTGGTGGCAATGCTGGAAGCCAGGGTTTCCCCGGCTTCCAGCCTGGTGACCGTACTGACAAAAACAGAAATAGTATCGCTGCCTATGTCGATGTAGAAACCGACATCACAAACCGTTTCAAGCTGCAGACAGCAGTCCGTGGCGAGCGTTATAGCGACTTTGGCTCTACCCTGACTGGCAAACTGGCAGGTAGTTACAAGGTGTCTGATGATGTCCTGATGCGTGGCTCTATCAGCACAGGTTTCCGCGCACCGTCGCTGCAGCAGGTGTATTTCTCATCCACATTCACTGACTTCATCAGCGGCAAGCCCATGGATGTGGTGTTGGCACCAAATGGCGGTGCAGTGGCGAATGCCGCAGGCATACCCAAGCTCAAGGATGAAACCTCGAAAAACTACACTCTGGGTCTGACCTATAAGCCGAACAATGCTTTCGCGATGACGGCTGATTTGTATCGCATCGATATCGCTGACCGCATTGTCTTGTCTGGTCGTTTTGATGCCGACAATTACCCGGCTTTAGGTTCTACTTTGCAGGCGCTGGGTGTAGGCCAGGCACAGTTTTTCGTGAATTCCATCAATACCAAGACCCAGGGTCTGGATTTGACGGCTTCCCACAAAACCAATCTGGGTGCAGGTAAATTGTCTACTTATCTGGGTTTGAACTACAGCAAGACTGAAGTCACGAAAGTCACAGCGCCACCATCCCTGAAAGGCTATGAAGACGTATTGCTGTCTGAACGTGAACGTCTGTTCATAGAACAGGGTGGCCCAAGAATGAAAGCCACTCTGGCCTTCAATTATGACCAGGGGCCATGGTCAGGCGAGTTCAAGGTCATCCACTATGGATCACAAACCCTGGGCACTTTCTCTGGCACAGCCGCTGGTGTACCAAATGCCTACTATGAGCCAAAAACCTCGGCTGACGTGGCTTTGACCTATGCCTTCAATGACACCACCAAGCTGACCATAGGCGGCAATAATGTGTTCAACGTCAAACCTACACGTCAGGACCCGAATGAAACCGACAATGGTTTCTACTATGACAGCGTACAGTTTGGCCTGGGTGGCGCTTCTTACTTCCTGAAACTCTGGAAAAAGTTTTAATCTGTTATTTTAGTAGGTGATGCAAGAGCTATTGCGTTCGCATTAAAAGAATCGGCCTGGATGCATATCAGGCCGATTTTTTTATTTCATAATTCCAGTATACGGAATAATGAATTTCTAAATACGAGGATTCTTTTATTTTCAGGAATAAGGCAAAGTGACACCATTCGCAGTACTGACACGAAACGCGAAATCCCTTAAACCAGATCTGAATGGAAACTCACATGTCCCGCATCACTATTCCTGCAGTAGAACAATCCCCGGCAGCATCACAGGCTTTACTGGCTGCAGTGAACCAGCAATTGGGCATGGTGCCTAATTTGATGAAGCTGGTAGGCAATAGCCCGGCTGCACTGGAAGCTTATTTGTCACTCAGCGGCGCGTTGGCCAAAGGCAGCCTGAGCGCGCAACTGCGTGAACGTATCGCACTGACTGTGGCGGAATACAATGGCTGCGAATACTGTCTGGCAGCGCATGCTTATCTGGGTAAAAATCTGGCGAAACTCAGCGATGCAGACATAGCTGCGGCGCGCAGCGCCGAGGCTGCAGATGCAAAAAGCAATGCGGCTCTGCAATTTGCCCGCCAGGTTGCAGAACAACATGGCCGCGTCAGTGATGCAGCATTGGCTAATGTGCGTGCAGCAGGGTTTGATGAAGCCGCTGTCATAGAAATTGTCGTGAATGTTGCCTTGAATGTATTGACTAACTATGTCAACAACGTCGCTCACACAGACGTGGATTTTCCTGCTGTCAGTTTGCGTTAATTTTAAGGCAGAAAAATCACTATCGAAACAGATCAGGTTTTGTTGGTCAAAGTCACCCCGGCAATGACCAGCAAACCACCTACTATCATGGACGGCAGGATAGGTTCACCCAATATCAGCGCACCCAGGCTGATACCAAATACCGGCACCAGATTATTGAATACCGCGGTGCGTGAAGGGCCTATGCTTTTCACGCCTTCGTAGTACCAGACAAAACCAATCACCGTGCCAAATGCACCCAGATACACCAGCGAAGCCAGTACCTGCCAGCTCATGTGCGCAGGTTCAAAGCGTGGCAATTCCAGTACCGCACCCAGACCCAGCAAGAGCAAGCCCCAAAGTGAAGCGTAAGTCGTGGCTGCGATGGGCGATAGTCCTTTCAGGGCATGCCTGCCTATGATGGTATAGGCGGCCCAGCCACAGATCGCGGTCAGCATGAATAGCTCGCCCTTGCCCAGCGATTGCGATAAATCATGCACGGCACTCATCAAGTCGCCACGGGTAATCACTACTGCTGCACCGGCAAATGCAATCATGATGCCCAGCCAGCGTACCTTGCTCAGTCTTTCACCAAACAGCAAGGCCAGTGCCAGCGCAGTGACTATCGGGTTCAGGGCAACAAACAGGGCAGTGCGTCCGGCTGGCATATTTTCCAGTGCGGCAAAAAAGCACAGGTTATACAAAAAGATGCCAGTCGCACCCAGTGCAAAGGTCGCATGCATTTGCTGTCTGCTGAGTTTGGGCAAGCCACCCTCCAGTCGCCATGCCAGTAATAGCAACAAGACACTGGCGACTGCGAAGCGGATAAAGGCCGCAATCATATGCGGTATCTCTTTGGCGACCAGACGCCCGGCGATGAAGGTGCCACCCCAGAACAGGGCGACACAGACAAGTTTCAGATAAGTGGAGACAGGGGCTTTGTTCACGATGGTCCAGGCTATGCAAAATTGCTTAGCCTACACCAAAATCTGACCCGCTGTTTTTATCTGCGCATGTTGCTCAAGCCTTGCTGGTAAATAACTTCGGCTATCTGTATGGCATTCAGAGCAGCACCCTTGCGCAGATTGTCGCCACTGACGAACATTGCCAGACCATGTGCTACCGTGGGGTCAGGGCGCACCCGGCCAACGAACACAGGGTCGCGGCCAGTCGCCATCAAGGGATTGGGCACTTCCGTAACAATTACGCCAGCGGCACTGTGCAGTAACTCAAGCGCGGCATCTGCAGAAATGTTCTGCTCAAATTCTGCATTGATGGACAGTGAATGTCCCGTAAATACGGGGACGCGCACACAGGTGCAGGAAACATTCAATTCGGGAATACCAAGTATCTTGCGGCTCTCATTACGGAACTTGATTTCCTCTTCAGTATAACCGTCTTCGACAATTTGATAGTTGTAGGGCACGACATTGTATGCAATCGGTACCTGCCATTTCTTCGGCGCGGGAAAGTCTATGCCCTCACCATCATTGACCAGCCTGGTGCAGTCATCACCTGCTTTTTGCAATTGGCTTGCCAGTTCTTCCACGCCCGCAACACCACCACCCGACACAGCCTGATAAGTGCTGACGACCAGACGCCGCAGGCCAGCCTTATCATGCAAGGGCTTCAGCACAGGCATGGCTGCCATGGTCGTACAGTTGGGGTTTGCGATGATGCCCTTGGGGATATTTGCCAGGTCATGAGGATTGACTTCTGCTACCACCAGCGGTACGGCAGGGTCCATGCGCCAAGCGGATGAATTGTCGATGACCAGCGCGCCCGCAGCCGCGACTATGGGTGCCAGGCGTAATGAGGTGTCTCCACCCGCCGAGAAAAACACGACATCGAGGCCAGAATAATCAGCCGTCGCCGCATCTTCGACGATGATTTGTGTATCTTTCCAGTCCAGTGTTTTTCCGGCAGAGCGCGCAGAAGCAAACAAACGTAGTGAGCGTACCGGGAAGTTGCGCTCTTCCAGCAGCTTACGCATGAATTCACCGACCAGGCCAGTCGCGCCGACTACGCCTACATGCATGCCATGTGGGTAGCGCTCAAGCGACAGGACAGAGCGTGCCGGTCGCGGTGGGCTGGCTATTGAAGCCTGATGGTCTTGACGATTTTGATTGTCAGAATATGATGCCATGTAAATCTCCTTAAAGTGGCCGGGAGACAGGCATCAATCTATATGCACCCGCCTCGTAGGCGGGTTGCGAAAAAATGAAAAAGCGCTAACCCACCATTGCGATAATGGTGGTCTTAATGCTCAGAGTGGATGCAAATGTGCTTTTCATGAATTGATGGTAACAGACTTGATAAAGACGATCAAGCAGGCCCCTGCTTACCTGATTTCCAGCAGCAGGACGCCGCGTGCAGGCACTTTTATTTTCTGCGCCATTTCAAATTCCTGTCCACTGAATACATCTTTAGCCTTTGCACTCGTGGTTAATATTTCGGCAAAGCGCGCTGTCACCAGCTCTGTATCGGCAGTATTTTTATTCATCACCACCATGAACTTGCGCTTCTGGTCATAGCGGAAATATACATAGATACCATCCTGTGGCGCAAAGTGCATGAGTTTGCCGCTGTGGATGGCGCTCTGGGTCTTGCGCCAGGTCAGCAGTTTTTTGATAAAGGTCTGCGCTTCCAGTTGTCTGGCAGTCAACCCTGCACCTGTGAAAGCATTCAGTGCATCATCTGCCCAACCACCCGGAAAGTCTTTTCGAAAAGCGCCATCATCCCTGTGCTTGGTACTGGTCATCAAAATCTCGGTGCCATAGTAAAACTGTGGCGTGCGCGGCATGGTGGCGACATAGGTGATCGCCATCTTGAACAAATCCAGGTCTTCATCCAGGGCGCTGTACAAACGGCTGACATCATGATTGCCCTCAAACAGTACCATAGACGATGGTTGCGGATAAAGCTGGTCATTGATCAGCGCTTCATACAAAGTGGCAAAACCGGAATGCAGGTTCTCTGGCGCCACCAGGGCTTTGCGCAGTGTGTCATGCAAGGGGTAATCCATCATGCTGGGCATGTGTGAGACATAGCCATTGGCATTTTTATGCCCGCGCAGCCAGTGTGCTACCAGATTGGGATTATCCGACCACTCTTCACCGACCAGTGTCAGTTGCGGGTATTCCTGCATGACGCGGCGTGACCACTCTGTTAAAAAGGCCGGATCAGAATAGCCATAGGTGTCTGCGCGTATCCCTGCCAGCCCGGCATACTCTACCCACCAGATAGTGTTTTGTATCTGGTAATTCGCCACCAGCGGGTTACGCTGGTTCATGTCTGGCATATGTACTTCAAACCAGCCCTGGGTGAAATTCTTTTTATCGATGGCAGATGCATACGGGTCACTGACCGTGGTGCGCGCATGATAGGTGGGTACAAATTCACTGCTGTAGCTGAGCCAGTCTTTGCCGGGTAAATCTTTCATCCACCAGTGGCCGTCACCGATATGATTCAGCACGATATCCTGGATCACGCCTATGCCCTTCTTTTTGGCTTCGGCCACCAGCTGGAGATATTCTTCATTGCTGCCCAGGCGTGCATCGACCTTGTAATGGTCGGTAGCCGCATAGCCATGGTAAGAATATGTCTGCTGATTATTCTCCACTACCGGCGTAGGCCAGAGCATGGTGTATCCCATACTGGCGATATAGTCGAGGTGATCGCGTATCCCCTTGAGGTCACCACCATGGCGGCTGGCGCTGGCGTCATTGCGGTCTAGCTTGTCGGCAAAGCCGGGCAGGCTGTCATTACCGGTATCGCCATTGGCAAAACGGTCAGGCATGAGATTCAGGATTGCGTCTGTCGGGCCAAAGCCGCGCCGTTCTGCTGAACCTTTTTCACGTGCCTTGAGTTCGTAGGGAATGCCAAATTTTTGTCCCCCATGCTGCATACTGATATTGAATTTACCCGCGCGAGTGCCTGGTGAAATCTGTAAATCCAGAAACAGATAATTGGGGTTGCTGAGCTTGCGCACGTCCTTGATTTGCACGCCAGGGTAATCAATGTGTGGTGTGTAGGTGGCAATTTCTTTGCCGTGCAACATGACTTGCAGCTTGTCACTCTTCATTCCTACCCACCAAAAGCCGGGTTCTACATGTTCCATGGCTGGCTGTGCCTGCACAAATGCCGGTAGCAAGGTCAGCAAGCTGATGAACAGCCGTACTAAGGCTCTGGTTTTCATGCGGTCTCCTGGGGAATAGGTATTGTTTATGTACTTAAACTACATTTTTTCATTTATTTTAATTTATTAAGCTTTATTTAGGTGATTTAATTAGTGTTTTATTCATATGGATTATGTATTTTAATTACATAAATTCCAATGTCTGAAGCCAGGTATCATATTCCAAAGCTGGAACTGGCGCTGGAAATTGCCTCTTTTTTGGGCTTTACTCAGGCACTTTGTTTGATATTTTCTACCTATCAAATCAGGCTGAGCGGCCTCAGCAAAAGTAAGGGTGATAGCTATCTAAAGCGCAGCCCCATCCCGGGAGGATATATGCAAGACATTTCAAACTTAAATTCGATTTTCAGCGACGTACAGGCTTTGCAAAGCAAGCTGAAGTCCAGACTGGCTGATGCAGAGCAGAGTGCAGACAAGTTCAAAGCGGCCCTGCAGGCAGCAGTCAAGCCAGAAACCAAAGCTGATCTGGTGAGCGCCATCAAGGAAAAAGCCGCTGGCCTCAGTACCGATACCCAGACTACAGACCTGGCAGCGCAGATACAATCCACACTGGCAGCTTTGCGTGAGCAATTGCAGGCACCTCAGCCTGCGGCTGTACCTGTGGCAGCCCCTATTGCAACAGCAGCCAGCGCGGCGACAAGTTCAACGACAAGCTCAACAGCGCTTGACAGTGTCAGTGACACTGCTGCCAGCAGTAAAACTACGGCTACCGCAAGCACACCCGCAGCCACACCGCCGGCTGCGCCCACCACAACCATTGCGGCAGTCAACCCTACCCACGCCGCTTACAGAGTGTATGACCCGGCTAATCCAGCGGCTTTTGCCATGCCTTCCAATCCTGGTGGTGGTCCCAATCTGCTGGCGGCAGATCTGGTCTTTAATCCTGATCCAAGACCAGATTCAGTAAATTCTATCAAGCGCCCGACAGCAGAACAGGGTTCTGTCGAATGGGGTGAGCAATTGAAGAATTATGAAGTCGCTTATGAAAAATTGAGCAAGGAGAATAACGTCTGGAACCAGAAAAACATACAGATGCGTAACCAGACGCTGGCGGCTTCACCTTATGCAGCATTTGTCACTACCAGTGGTGGCGTTAATCTGGCGGCACAATCCGATCCTTTCTATCTGGCCTCTCTGGCAGACCCGACCAGAGCACCAGCTTAGTTGTCAATTTTGCAGGCTCACTTCTTGCCCGGGTAAGCCTGCTCCCGATTTTCGTGCCGCAGCAAACCTCCCTGAATTGAGTGATGCAGCAAAGTGAAAACTCGTAAAATCCCCCGTTTTGCTCCCATTTCACGCTCGTAATCTACGATAATGAATTGTATAAAGCTAGAACGCATCTCACCCTATTTATGAAATGAGTTCTACTAAAAATATCCGAGACAAATTGCGCAGCCGCGCATGGCTTAGGGGCAATCATGAGTTTCCGGGTGAAGTTCAATCTGGTCTTATTGCTGACTTTTGCACTGGCATTGCTACTGGCGACAGCCTATTATAAAAACGAAGTCCAGAAGGCCACGCTGGAAGAAGTCAAGCACGAGGCCAGGCTCAGCTTGCAAGCCGCACTGGCGATACGCTCCTATTCTTCCCAGCATGTCAAAGCCGATTTTAGTCAGGGACAATTCAAGCCTGACGATATTCCGGCATTTGTGACCATGGAAACCATGCGTCTGCTGTTTGAAAAATACCCTGGCTACCAATATTCCGAAACAGTATTAAACCCCCTGAATCTTGCCAACATGGCGCGTGAACCCTGGATCAGGGAAGTCATAGATAATTACCGGTCTGGCCGCACTCCCTATGCGGATGCAGAAATCACGACTTATGTACGGGATAAAACCTTGCATCTGGTCAGGCCCATCAAAATCCGCGATGTCACCTGCATGGCTTGTCACGGCAAAGTCGCAGATGCACCGGCTGGCATGGTCAGGATTTATGGCAATACCCATGGCTATGGCTGGAAGATGGATGAAATCGTCGGTGTGCAAACCGTGACTGTGCCGCTGGACAGATCAAGAGAGCGCAGTGCAGCGGCTTTTCAACGCTTCCTGTGGCCACTGGTGGCAGTGTTTACGCTGTTGTTTGCTACCTTGAATATCTTGCTGCAATACTGGGTATTGAACCCTCTGAGCAGGCAAAACCTGAACCTGAATCGTCTGGCGACAACAGACTCGCTGACAGGCATCTTGAACCGGCGCGCCTTCATGGATCAGTTCCAGCTAGAAATGGAAGCCGCCCGCTACAAGTCTGAACCCTTGTCGGTGCTGGTATTTGACCTTGACCATTTCAAGGCCATCAATGACACCCATGGCCATGCCCAGGGTGATCAGGTCTTGCGTGCTACGGCAAATCTGGTCAAGGGAGCGTTGCGCTCGAATGATCAACTGGCGCGCATAGGTGGCGAAGAATTTGCCCTGCTCTTGCCACACACCAGCACTGCGGGTGCCCAGGGGCTGGCAGAAAATCTTCGCAAGCTCATGGAGCATCAAAGTCTGCAAGACTCCCCGGCCACGACAGGCAGTTTTGGCATCGCCACCTGGGATGGTCGGGAAAGCCGTGAACGTTTATTGAAGCGTGCCGATGAAGCCATGTACGCTGCCAAAGCCGCAGGCCGCAATTGCATCGTCGCTGATGAAGGCCGCGTGAAAACTACCTGAAAAAATATTTTTCATTTTGCTGGAATAAAGTCTGGCCGGCTTACGTATATCCCTGTGTAAGCACTGCACAAAAGCTGCTTGCAAGTGAGCAACCAGTATTATTCCCTTTAAACTATCAGGAGTATGTTGATGAAAACCAGACAAATTTGCCTTGCCCTGTTGACCAGCGCCGCCTTCATTTGCGGGTTTGCACAAGCCCAGTCTGCACCCAAGGTCGCGGATGGCGTGCTTGTCAGTGATACAGGTATGACTTTATACAGCTTCGACAAGGATGTGGCCGGTAGTGGCAAAAGCACTTGCAATGGACCTTGCGCGGCTAACTGGCCGCCGGTAGCTGTGCCAGCCAAACTGCCGTCCGGTAAATATTCTGTCGTCACCCGCGATGATGGCAGCACACAACTGGCCTATGACGGCAAGCCTTTGTACTTGTATGCGGCTGATAAAAAAGCGGGTGAGCGCACTGGTGACAATTTTAAAAATGTCTGGCACCTGGTCAAGGAATAAAGCATGCCCTGCCTTATCGGCGTTACGTCTCTTGGTGCCTGACAAATGAGTCAGACGGACAGCCGCAGCCAGTTATTGGCCTGCATCCCCCGCCTGCGTCGCTATGCCCGTGCGCTGGTGGGTGACAGGGCGGGTGCGGATGATCTGGTGCAAGACACCATGGAACGCGGCTGGCTAAAACTGGGGTCTTTCTTGCCCGATGGTGATATGCGGGCCTGGCTGTTTTCCATCATGCACAATCTGCGGCTGGATCAATTGCGCAAGCCATCGCTGACTACGGTAGAGCTTGATGATGAAGACAAGTCCTTGCCTGCACAAGCCGCCAGCCAGAGCCATGGATTGGAGTTGCGCGACCTGCAAGCGGCATTGATGCAATTGCCGCTGGAGCAGCGCGAAGTATTATTGCTGGTCGTGCTGGAAGAAATGCGCTACGAAGAAATTGCCCTGACCCTGGATATTCCCCTCGGAACCATGATGTCACGCTTGTCGCGTGGCCGTGAAAAACTGCGCGCCATCATGGAAATGCGCCCCACCAGTACAGTCTTGAAAGTCGTCAAGTGAACAAGGCCAGATCATGAAACATGAGCCCATCTGCGAAGCGGACCTGCATGCCTATGTAGACGGCCAATTGCCTGCTGCGCGTCTGGCCGAGGTAGAAAGCTATCTGCAGGCGAATCCGGCTGAGCAGGAAAAAGTGTCTGCCTGGCGCAAACAGAATGCTGATCTGCATGCCTTGTTTGATGCCGTTGTTGATGAACCTGTTCCTGCCCGACTGCTCAAACCAACTGCTATTGCAGCCAATCAGCCTGTATGGGGCTGGCGTCATCTGGTAGCCGGTATCGCCATCGCTTTCGTCAGTGCCAGTAGTGGCTGGTGGTTGCATGCGCACAGTGATGCAAGTACAGTGCTGGCCCTGGCTGAGGTGCAAAAAAACGGTATCCATGGCGCAGCAGGTTTTGCCCATCAGGCTGCCGTTGCCCATCTGGTTTACAGTCCCGACGTACGCCGCCCGGTAGAAGTGGGGGCAGAGCAGGAAGAGCAACTGGTTGCCTGGTTATCCAGGCGCATGGGCAGCCCCATGCGTGCACCCAAGCTGGGTAAGTTATCGTATGAGCTGGTCGGTGGCCGCCTTTTGCCAGGCGGCACTGGTCCGGTCGCCCAGTTCATGTATCAGGACGCGACCGGACAGCGCCTGACCCTGTATGTCAGCAATGACCAGGTACAAAACAAGGATACCGGTTTCAAATTCCTGCAAGATGGCAAGATCAATGTGTTTTACTGGGTAGACGGCAAGTTTGGCTATGCCTTGTCGGGCAGTGTCAGCAAAACTGAATTGGCGCGCATTTCCAATGCTGTTTATGAACAGCTGGCGGTGCAGTAAGTACGCCCCAGGCAATCGTCCACATTCATTCAGGCAGAACTAATTTTCGTGCTGACAGTCTTAACAGCTGTCTTTGTTCTGTCGTACCCATATATGGATTGCCACCCGGTTCAGCTTTTTCCCAGGAGTATTCACTATGAAGCTCAGTCTTAAGGCCTTGCTGTTTGCTTGTTATCTGCTGGCCAGCACAGCCCAGGCGCAACAAGATCCAGCCTTGTTTCAGCCCGGCCTCATTTCCGATGGTGGTGTTTTTGGCTTGGCTTTATCCCCGGATGGGAATCAGGCATTTTGGGTGCAATCGCAAGGTCGGCGCGAAGCTTTGCGCATCATGAGTTCATCCAGGGTCAATGGAGTTTGGCAGACACCGCAGGTGGCGAGTTTTTCAAAAAACACAGCATGGAAAGACATTGACCCGGCTATCAGCCCTGATGGCAAGACCCTGATTTTCCAGTCCAACAGGCCTGTACCGGGCAAGCCTGAGCGCAAGGGTTTTGATATCTGGGCGGTCAGCAAGATCGCTGAGGGTTGGGGTGAGGCCTATCACCTGGGGAATATTATCAATACCGATGCTTCTGAATCTTCAGCTTCGATTGCTGCCAATGGCAATATCTATTTTATGAAGAATAATGAAGATGCAGTCCAGCAATCCGATTTATATGTATCCCGCTTCATCAATGGTGCTTACCAGGTGCCCGAAAATCTGGGCGCGCCAATCAATAGCATTGAGCGTGAATCGAACCCTTACATTGCACCGGACGAAAGCTATCTGATCTATTTTTCGACCAAACCGGGTGGTTATGGCGATGTCGATTTATATATCAGCTTCCGTGAGCAGGGAAAATGGACTGAGGCTGTCAACCTGGGGCAACCCATTAATTCAGTGGCAGCCGAATTTTGCCCTCTGGTGCATCAGGGACGCATTTATTTGTCACGACAAGTTAAACAAGGTGACAGGTTCATCGAAAATATCTATTCTTTCCCCTTTGATGCCGAACAGTACAGAACCAGGCGCTGAAGCGGGAAGATTGCAGCCGGTGCTATGATGCCGTTTGCTAAGGACAGGATATTTGCATGAAAAATTTTTGGCGGCTACAGCGCTATATCGGCGTGATTTCAGGATTGTTGACCGCATTTGCGGGATTTTCACTTGTCAGTAATGCCCTGGCGGCACCGGCAGCGATTCCTGCTTACAGCTATGAAGTGGTACACACTTATCCACATGATCCGAATGCCTTTACCCAGGGCCTGTTTTTTAAAGATGGTTTTTTGTATGAGAGTACGGGTTTGCAAGGCCGCTCTACCGTACGCAAGCTCAGGCTGGAAACTGGCGAAGTGTTGCAAAAAATGGATTTGCCCAGGCAAATTTTTGGTGAGGGCATCACCTGGTGGGACAAGCGCATTATAGGCATCACCTGGACTACTCAGGCGGGCTATGTGCTTGATCTGGACACTTTCGCTTTTCAAAAAGAATTCACCTACAAAGGTGAAGGCTGGGGTCTTGCACGCAATGATAAAGAAATCATCATGAGCGATGGCACCTCAGAATTACGCTTCCTCGATCCACTTACTTTACGCGAAACCCACCGCGTCAAGGTGACTGCTGATGGCAAGGCCGTAGATCAGTTGAATGAACTTGAATGGGTAAAGGGCGAGATTTTTGCCAACATCTGGCAAACCGATAACATCGCCCGTATCGATCCAAAGACCGGCAAGGTCGTTGGCTGGATCAATTTGAATGGCTTGCTGCCCATGGGCGACCGCATCATGGGTAACCCGGATGTGCTGAACGGCATTGCCTACGATGCAGCGAAAGACAGGCTGTTTGTCACTGGCAAATTGTGGCCCAAATTGTTTGAAATCCGTTTGATCAAGCGCTAGACATCATGACGAATAAAATACTGCATTGCCTGGCTTGCTCTATGATGGGCTTGTTGCTGAGCTCGCTCTCACCACATAGTCTGGCGGCCGATGCCAGGCTGGAAAACCAGCTCATCCTGGCCCTCAAAATCAAACCGGACGGGCAAGACAGGCAGGCCAGATCCAGGCCTGTGATACGGGCTTACCAGCAAGCAGCCTTCATCAGTAAAAAGCCGCAGCAGCGTGCCGACTACATCGATTTTTATCTCTTGCAAAAGCCAGCCAGCTTCATGGGGCATACATTGATTTTGCTGGAAGAAGAGTATATGGATGAGTATGTAGGCTGTTGCGTCAGTCCTGGCATGAGCCTGATGTTAAAGACCAATGCTGATACCCGGGCCGTGCAAGATTTTGCTGACAAGAACGCCTGCACTTTTACCCCGCATGCGGACGTGTTTGACAGGCTCAGAATATTTGGCATTGATCATAAATTGACCAAAGCCGATTACGCTACGCTCAGTTGCCGCGAAAGGGATGCGCAGAAATAAGCAGCCTCAAGTAAGGATGCGTGCTTGTATATGATTGCTTTTTTGTATATAAAGTAAGTCTCGTCGGCCCCGTCGTTTCCATCATGAAAGGAAAGCGTCATGTCTGAGTCTTACCGCAGCCCGTCCGATATTTATCCCAGCCTGATTTATGATGATGCGCCTGCTGCCATAGACTGGCTGGTGCGCGCCTTTGGTTTTACTTGCCGTTTTGTGGTGCCCGGTGAAAGCAACCGTGTAGAACATTCAGAATTGAGCCTGGGCACGGGCGTCATCATGGTCGCCTCGCCCAAAGCCGAGACTCATCATGTCAGCCCTAAATCCCTGACCGGTATTTCGCAGGCGCTCAGCGTCTATGTGGATGACCCGGATGCTCATCATGAAATTGCTATCGCTGCCGGTGCCAGGCTGGTACGACCATTGCAGACGGAAGATTATGGTGCCAGAGGCTATATGGTGCTCGACCCTGAAGGCCATCTCTGGTATTTCGGTAATTATCGTCCAGGTGAATACTGGCAAAGCTGAGCAGACTGAACTCGTTCGCTAAAATTGAGTCAGACAGCAGCACTCTTTTTATACATTCCAGGAGTAAATATTCATGCATAAAGGTAGCTGCCATTGCGGCAAAATCGCATTTGAAGTAGAGGGTGAGATAGGAAGCGCACTCGCCTGTAATTGTTCCATTTGCCAGCGCAAGGGTTCTTTGCTGTGGTTTGTGCCTCGCGATCATTTTCACTTGAAGACACCTGAAGATGCCGTCAGCACCTACGTCTTCAACAAGCATGTGATACAGCATAAGTTTTGCCCGACTTGTGGCATGCATCCCTACGCTGAAGGCGTGGATCCAAAAGGCAATCGTGTGGCAGCTATCAATATTCGCTGTCTGGAAGATATAGACCTGGCGGCCATACCTGTGCATCACTATGATGGCCGGGCTTTATAAGAGAAATAATAAGAGAGATGAAATTAAAGATGAAAAAATACCTGAGCCAGATTTGCCTGTTATGCGCTGTCCTTGGCCTGCATGCCTTGCCAGCTTATTCTGCTAATGTTGCTGGTGCTGCTGACAAAAAACAGGCTGCAGTGATCGCTGAATTGACACGTCAGGCAGATGCCTGGGACAAGGCCATCGTGCGCAGGGACAGGGCTGCAATCGAAGCCAATATGGCAGAAGATTTTCGCCAGATTGATGGTGAGGGTAATGTAGAAACCAAGCCCAGTTTTGTTGACGGACTGGTGTCACCCAAACTGGAAATTGATCCTTATACCGTAGAAGATTTTGAAGTAAGGTTGTACGGTGATGTTGCCCTGTTGACAGGCCGCACCAGGATGACGGGGCGGTATGAGAGCAAACCGTTCAAATCACACTATCGCTACACCGACATTTATATCAAGCGCAATGGAAAATGGAAGATAGTCAGTGTGCAGATCAGCAAAATACCTCAGTAATAGTTAGCGTTAAAAAAATAACCCCGTCGATACGGGGTTATTTTTTGGGATAGGCTATTTCATGACAAAACGCAGCACCCCGTCCTCACCCGTTTCCCGGCGCAAGATACCGTCATACCAGAGCTTGTGCAGATGAGCCAGCGCCTCGCCTATCGCGAAAGTCAATTGGTGCGAATCGAGCGGGCGGCGGAACATGATGGGGACGATGTCCATGGCTGACTGTGCTGTGGCACATGCCGTCTTCACCTCTTCCAGCCGCTCGGCGTGATGGTCTTGCAATTGCTGTACGCGGGTATGCAAGCCCTTGAAGGGTTTGCCATGCGAAGGCAGGATCAGCACATCTTCCGGCAGTGGCAGGTATTTTTGCAGTGAATCCATATACTGCTGCACAGGATTGGCTTCCGGCTCTATGGCAAACACCGAGACATTGGTAGAGATACGCGGCAACAGCATATCGCCAGAGATCAGGATATTAAGCTCGGCGCAATACAAGGATGCATGCTCAGGCGAATGACCAAATCCGGCGATGACTTGCCAGTTGCGCTGATTAATGACTACATCCTGACCCTCTTGCATCCGGTGGTAGGCGGTCGGCACGGTAGGCACCAGCCGGGTGTAGTGCGTCTTTCTTTCCTGTATCTGTTCCTGCATGCCGCCATCGACCAGGCCATGCTTGCGGAAGTGCGGGAACATGGCTGTGCCATCCGCACCCGGCAAGCTGGCCGACATCATGCGGGCAAAGGCATATTCACCTGCCGTCATCCATAGTTGCACATTCCAGCGGCTGCACAGCCAGTCAGCCAGACCTATGTGATCGGGGTGACAGTGGGTAGCGATGACGCGGATGATGGGCATGCCGCGCAAGTGGTTGTTCAGGTCACCGAACAGTATCTCCCAGGCGTCACGGGTAGCGTCGCTGGCAATGCCGCAATCGACTACCGTCCAGCCACGGACTTTGCCCTGACTGGTTTCGAACTCATCTTCGAGCAGCCACAGATTGATATGGTTCAGCGCAAAGGGCAGTCCCATGCGTATCCACAGCACACCCGGCGTGATTTCCATGGTCTTGCCTGTTTCAGGCAAGGTCTCGCCGAAAGGGTAGTGGAGTTGTTGTTCCAGTAAGTTCATGCTCGTCTCTGTTGTTATTGTGGTGGTTAGGGGGTGTTGACATATCTTTTAGTCAAGCGAATGGGTGAGAAACCTTGTCTGGCTAGGCGTGCGGAGCGCTGCTTGGCGAGCCAAGTGAGCGACGCACAACAACGCCAGGCGAGGTTTCTGACCCATTCCCTCTGGGTTCACCCCATATCGAGTGCTGGACTGCGTTGCGCGTCTTGTCAGGGGCGCCAGCCCTGACTGCACCACACGCCTTGCCAGCCCTCGATATGGGGTGAACGCTTTGTCTAAAAGATATGTCAACCCCCCCTATCTGCTGCCTGTTTTCTCATTATGGATGACTCCAGAAGCACTGGAATAGCCTACAATGCGATTTAAAACTATTTGACGTTAACGTCAACTGCATCAAGTGCAGATTGTAATCAGAAAACTGTTTCTGTGTTTTTTCACCAGATTGACCATGGCCACCTATACCATTACCGAACTTGCCCGCGAATTTGATATTACCCCGAGGGCGATACGATTCTATGAAGACCAGGGGTTGCTAAGCCCCAGCCGTGAAGGGCCAGGCGGCCGCAACCGTGTCTACACAACGCGGGAACGTACCCATCTGAAGCTGACCCTGCGCGGCAAACGCCTGGGCCTGAGCTTGTCGGATATCAAAAGCCTGGTCGATATGTACCGTTCCCCCAAGGATACCGAAGTACAGCTACAGAGCTTTCTGGTGGTACTGGCCAGGCACAGGGCGGCGCTGGAGCAACAGCGCGAAGATATAGAAATCATGCTGGCAGAAATCAGCGCGCATGAAGAAAAAAGCCGTAGTTTGCTGGAGCAGCTTGATCATGCAGAAAAATAAATTCTGCTTAATAAGAATGCCATGAGTTGTGTAGGCAATTTGATAAGGCTCGTGTTGAGGCAACAGCTGAAAAACATCAAACAAGCGAATTGACGTTTACGTAAACGTCAATTAGACGTATTATTTTTGCCTGAGATGGTTTTTCCTTGGCTATTGGGGGTTTTATGAGCAATCAGGCAACGCAGCAAACCACAGCTACGCTGGATCACAAACTGGCCCTGAGCATGCTGGAAAGCTTCAATGCACAGGGGGCATTGATGGCCTGGAATGCCCGCCTGACCAGCATCACGCCCGGAGCCTGTGAAATCAGCCTGCCGTTTAGCGAGGCAGTCAGTCAGCAGCATGGCTATTTTCATGGCGGTGTGATTGGTACGGTAGCTGATGCGGCGGGCGGCTATGCTGCGAATACCCAATTGATGCCGGTGAGTGAGTGCTTAACTGCAGAATACAAGATCAATATCGTCGCACCCGGCAAGGGCGATACCCTGATTGCCCGTGGCAAAGTGCTCAAGGCAGGTAAAACCCTGGTGGTATCCAGTGCCGAAGTGTTTGTAGTGCACGAAGGCAAGGAAAAACTTTGCGCCATCATGCAACAGACTTTGTTTGTGATACCGAAGGCAGAATCTAAAGCGTAAGCCAGTCGCCGCTAGTTCTATGGCGACTGTAAGCAGTAATATGGCTGGTATGGTTAATCATAAGCCAGCGAATTTTAATTTTATAAAAGTGTGAGGACGACATGCTCCATTTACCAGGTTTGACTTTTGATCACGGCGAAGACATCGCCGCTTTGCGCGAAGCCGTGCAGCAATTTGCCCAGGCAGAAATCGCCCCGCGCGCTGCCGAGATAGACCGTAGCGACCAGTTCCCCATGGATTTGTGGCGCAAGATGGGTGAGCTCGGCATCCTGGGTGTGACTGTCAGCGAAGAATACGGCGGCGCAAACATGGGTTACCTTGCGCATATCATTGCCATGGAAGAAATTTCCCGTGCGTCTGCCTCTGTCGGTCTGTCGTATGGTGCGCACTCCAACCTGTGCGTGAACCAGATCAAGCGCAATGGTACCGAAGAACAAAAAGCCAAATACCTGCCTAAGCTGATCAGCGGCGAACACATAGGCGCACTCGCCATGTCTGAGCCAAACGCCGGTTCCGACGTCGTCAGCATGAAGCTGCGCGCCGACTGGAAGGGTGACCGCTGGGTCTTGAACGGCACCAAGATGTGGATCACCAATGGTCCTGATGCCGACACGCTGGTCGTGTACGCCAAGAATGATCTGGAAGCCGGCCCACGCGGCATGACTGCCTTTCTCATAGAAAAAGGCTTTAAAGGCTTCAGCATTGCGCAAAAGCTAGACAAACTCGGCATGCGCGGCTCCCATACAGGTGAGCTGGTATTCGAGGATTGCGAGGTCCCGGCAGAAAACGTACTCGGTGGCCTGGGCAAGGGCGTTAATGTCCTCATGTCAGGCCTGGATTTTGAGCGTACCGTCTTGTCAGGCGGCCCTCTGGGCATCATGCAGGCCTGTATGGATGCGGTAGTTCCTTATGTGCATGACCGCAAGCAATTTGGCCAGCCTATCGGTGAATTCCAGCTCATGCAAGGCAAACTGGCGGATATGTATTCCACCATGATGGCATGCAAGGCTTATGTCTATGCTGTTGGCCAGGCCTGCGACCGCGCCACTACGCCAGAAGCAGTGCGCGCCCTGCGCAAGGATGCTGCCGGTGCGATTTTGTATTCTGCAGAAAAAGCTACATGGATGGCGGGCGAAGCCATACAGACCCTGGGTGGCAATGGCTATATCAATGAATATCCGGTAGGCCGCCTGTGGCGCGATGCCAAGCTGTATGAGATAGGCGCTGGCACCAGCGAGATACGCCGCATGTTGATAGGCCGTGAATTGTTTGCCGAAACAAAATAAGCCAAATAAGCAGATTGTTGTAAACTAAGTCAATTTATATGACACATTTGCATATCATTACACCGTTGCTGGAACACCGTGCTCTTTCAGCCAGCCTGGACAAACAGGTCTGGCTGAAGATGGAAAACAACCAGCCCTCCGGTTCTTTCAAGTTGCGTGGCATAGGCCTGATGTGCCAGCGTGCGGCTGAGCAGGGGGCAAAACACTTTGTCTGCCCTTCTGGCGGCAATGCTGGTTTTGCTGCCGCCGTTGCTGGTGTGGCCCTGGGTTTGCAAACCACGATCGTCGTGCCGCAAACCACGCATGAAAGTGTGCGTGCGGCAATACGGGCAATTGGCGCGACAGTTATTGTCGAGGGTAGCGTCTGGGATGAAGCCAATCAGGAAGCTATGCGCCTGTGCGAGCAGCCGGGTGCGGTGTATATCCCGCCGTTTGACCATGCTGATATCTGGGATGGCAATGCCACAATGATAGATGAGGTGGCGGGCAAGCTCGACTTTGATGTCGTCATCTGCTCAGTCGGCGGCGGTGGTTTGCTCAGTGGCATCGCCCTAGGCCTGGAGCGCAATGGCCTTGGCCATATACCCATCATCGCTTCAGAGACCGAAGGTGCAGCTTCCCTGCATGCAGCCGTGCAGGCTGGTGAACTGGTGACTTTACCAGCGATTACCTCGATTGCCAGCACCCTCGGTGCGAGACGTGTTGCACAACAGGCATTTGACTGGACGCGCAAACGCACCGTGCACACTGTGACCGTCAGCGACGCCCAGGCTGTGCAGGCTTGTCTGGCTTTTGCCGACGATATGCGTACCCTGGTGGAACCGGCCTGTGGCGCAGCCCTGGCAGTGGCTTACCAGAATCTGCCCGTACTGGCGCAATACAAGAAGCCGCTGATTGTGGTTTGTGGCGGTATAGCCGTGGATCTGGCTAAACTACAGGCTTGGGAAAAACAGTTCCTGCCCGCAGTTGAAACTGAGTGAGCACCGACCATGCCCCACACCCATTTCCCAAAATTGCTGTCTTCGCAAATTGCCTTCGATATCGCCAGGACCATACTCGATGGTTTTGACAGGCATTATCATTTGTTCCGGGCCAGCAGCCAAAGAGCAAAGCAACAATTTGAAACGGGTGACTGGCGCGCCGCACAAATCGCCGCACGCGAACGCATAGGTTATTACGACACCCGCGTGCGCGAATGCGTACAGGCACTGGAAGATGAATACGCAGAAGAAGACCTTAGTGACGAAGTCTGGCGCGAAGTCAAACTGCATTACATGGGCATGCTCATAGATCATCTGCGCCCAGAGCTGGCCGAGACTTTTTTCAACACCGTCTGCACCAAGCTCTTGCACAGGAATTATTATCACAATGATTTTATCTTCGTGCGCCCGGCAACCTCGACTGAGTATCTGGAAAGCGAAGATACGCCACCGAGTTACCGTGTGTATTACCCGGCGACAGATGGCCTGAATTTCACCATCAAGCGCATCGTCACGAATTTTCAACTGAATGCAAAATTCGAAGACCTGGACCGTGATGTGGCTCTGGTGGAAGCACGCCTGCGCGAAAATTTTGGCCCCGCCAAGCTGGAGCCAAATCACCAGATACAGGTATTGGCCAGTCTGTTCTATCGCAACAAATCAGCCTACATCATAGGCAAGGGCATCAATGGCAATAAGGAATATCCCTTTGTCATTCCCGTCATGCACAAGCGCAAGGCTGAACTGGTGCTGGACACGGTGATCTTCGACACCATGCTGATCACGGTGCTGTTCTCGTTCACTCGCGCCTATTTCATGGTGGACATGGAAGTGCCGTCTGCCTATGTACAATTCATACGCAGCATCTTGCCCAAGAAACCGCGCAGTGAAATCTACACCATGATAGGTCTGCAAAAACATGGCAAGAATCTGTTCTACCGCGACTTTTTACATCACCTCAAATATTCATCTGACCGCATAGAAGCCGCACCCGGCATACGCGGCCTGGTGATGCTGGTGTTTGCGTTGCCGTCTTTCCCGTATGTATTCAAACTGATCAAGGACAGTTTTCCGCCACCCAAGGAAACCACCAAGGCCTTGATCAAGGAAAAATACCTGCTGGTGAAAAACCACGATCGTGTGGGCCGCATGGCCGATACGCTGGAATACTCGGATGTGGCATTTCCACGCGCCCGTTTTTCTGAAGAGCTGCTGGCCGAGATCAGGCAATATGCACCATCTCTATTGGAAGTGAATGATGATGAAGTCGTCATCAAACATCTGTACATAGAACGCCGTATGACGCCGCTGAATATCTGGCTGACCGAAGCCGAGCGCGGTGGTGATATGGCTGCAATGGAACATGGCCTGAAAGAATACGGCAGCGCCATCAAGGATCTGGTGGCGGCAAATATTTTCCCTGGTGACATGCTGTACAAAAACTTCGGTGTCACACGTCATGGCCGTGTCGTCTTTTATGACTATGATGAAATCGAGTACATCACCGACTGCAATTTCCGCAAGATACCTTTGCCGCGCAATGAAGAAGACGAAATGTCTGCCGAACCCTGGTATCCGATTGCCAAAAATGATGTTTTCCCCGAACAGTTTGGCACTTTCCTGCTGGGGAACAAAAACGTCAAAGAATATTTTATGAAGCACCACGCTGACTTGCTGACCGCCGAATACTGGCAGGCCCGCAAGAAGCGCATAGTCGATGGCAAGGTGGATGATGTGTTTCCGTATCCGCAGGAAATCCGCTTTTGCAATCAGACCAGCAGTACAACTTAGAAGCTTTGTGCTTGCCCGTTTCATGACGGACAAGCCCTCATTTTCAGGCAGTCAATCTGCTTTTATTTTTGGAGAACAAGATGAATGATCCTATCGTAATCGTTGGTGCAGCCCGTACTCCCATGGGTGCTTTTCAGGGCGATTTTTCTTCCCTGACAGCCAGTCAGCTCGGTGCAGTTGCCATCAAGGCCGCGGTTGAACGCGCCGGTGTCAAGCCAGAGATGGTAGAAGAAGTCTTGTTCGGTAACTGCCTGATGGCAGGCCAGGGGCAAGCGCCAGCACGTCAAGCTTTGCTGGCTGCAGGTTTGCCAGTGTCTACAGGTGCTGTGACCTTGTCCAAGATGTGCGGCTCAGCCATGAAAGCCACCATGATGGCCTTTGATTCCATCAATGCAGGCAGCAATGAAGTCATCGTATCAGGCGGCATGGAATCCATGACCAATGCCCCTTACCTGATCCCCAAAGCACGTGGCGGCTACCGCATCGGTCACGGCATGATGTATGACCACATGATGCTTGATGGTCTCGAAGATGCTTATGACAAAGGCCGCTCCATGGGCACTTTTGCTGAAGACTGTTCTGCCAAATACAACTTCAGCCGCGAAGAGCAGGATGCATTTGCGATTGCCTCCGTCAAGCGCGCTCAGGCCGCAACTGCCGATGGTTCTTTCGCATGGGAAATCGCCCCAGTGACCGTATCAGGCCGTGGTGGCGATGTTGTCATCGACAAGGATGAGGGTCCGTTGAAAGCCAAGCTCGACAAAATCCCTGCGCTGAAACCAGCCTTCAAAAAAGACGGCACGATTACCGCCGCCTCATCCTCTTCCATCAATGACGGTGCTGCTGCACTGGTCTTGATGCGTGAATCCAAAGCCAAGGAATTGGGTCTGACACCGATAGCAAAAATCCTTGGCCACGCCAGCAATGCACAAGAACCAGGTTGGTTCACCACAGCACCAGTGGGCGCCATCCAGAAGCTGTATAAAAAATTGGGCTGGACTACGGATGATGTTGATCTGTTTGAAATCAACGAAGCTTTCGCTACCGTGCCTATGGCCGCCATGAAAGAACTGGGCATCCCGCATGACAAGGTCAATGTACATGGCGGTGCCTGTGCGCTGGGTCATCCTATCGGCGCATCTGGTGCGCGTATCATCATCACGCTGATGGGGGCTTTGAAGAAGCAGGGTAAGAAACGTGGTGTGGCTTCGCTTTGTATTGGTGGTGGTGAAGGCACGGCTTTGGCAATTGAGATGGTATAAGGCCGATTAAGCTAAGCGCAGCGCACTCTTGAGCCTGCGATGCCAGTTGTGCCTGGGTACTAAAGTACGAAGCGCTTCTTAACTCAATATTGCGCTGCTCGCTATGCTTACTCGACCTTATAGAATACCAGTGGTCACAATTTTGTAAATCGAAGGAACACAATGCCAGTCGCTTTAATCATCGGTGCATCACGCGGTATAGGTCATGAACTGGCCATGCAATACAAGGCTGCAGGCTGGCGTGTTATCGCCACTGCACGCAAGGAAGAAGACCTGGCCGCATTGCAGGCAGCAGGTTGTGAAGCGTTGCCGCTGGACGTCACCAATCTGAATGACTGTGCCGGTCTGGGCTGGCGTCTCGACGATGAGAAGATCGATGTGGCCATCCTGAACGCAGGTGTATATGGCCCACGTGTAGAGCAACTGACAGCGCCGCAGGAGTCCGAGTTTGATGCTGTCATGCATACCAATGTGCTGGCTGCCATGCGCATTTTGCCCCTGGTCTTGCCGCTGGTGGATGCAGCAAACGGCAGGCTGGCAGTGATCTCTTCACTGCTGGGTTCGATGAGTTTGCGCAACAGCACACATGGATGGTTGTATCGCGCCAGTAAAGCTGCCTTGAATTCTGTCCTCAAGGATATTTCCTTGCAGGCATCCGACAGTATCTGCATCGCCTTTCACCCAGGCTGGGTACAGACTGAAATGGGTGGTAGTGAAGCACCTCTGACTGTGACTGAAAGCGCCAGCGGCATGCGCCAGACACTGGCAGATTTAAGTGCCAAAGATAATGGCCAATTTTTTAATTACGATGGTACCAGCCTGAGCTGGTAATCGTTCAAAGCAAACAGAGACTTAGCATGTTACTGACACCAGAACACGAAATGATACGCGACGCCGTGCGCGCCTTTGCCCAGGACCGTCTGGTGCCCAATGCTGCACGCTGGGACAAGGAACATCATTTCCCCGCAGAAGAATTAAAGGAACTGGCGCAAATGGGGGCGTACGGCGTGGCCGTACCCGAAGAGTTTGGTGGCGCTGGTATGGATTATTTGTCGCTGGCCCTGGTGCTGGAAGAAATCGCTGCCGGTGATGGTGGAACTTCCACCGTGGTATCTGTCAATAACTGCCCGGTCTGCAGCATTGCCATGATGTATGCCAATGACGCGCAAAAAAAACAATGGCTGACACCATTGGCACAAGGTGAAATGCTCGGTGCCTTTTGCCTGACTGAGCCGCATGCAGGCAGCGATGCGTCTGAACTGCGCACGACCGCAAAACGCGATGGCGATCATTACGTCATCAACGGCGTCAAGCAATTCATCACCAGCGGCAAATATGCTGATGTGGCCATCGTCATGGCTGTCACCGATAAAGAAGCAGGCAAAAAAGGCATCAGCGCCTTCTGGGTGCCCACCAGCACGCCAGGCTATATCGTCGCCAGCCTGGAACAAAAGATGGGCCAGCATTCATCAGACACTGCACAAATCCTGTTCGAGAATTGCCGCATCCCGGCAGAGAACCTGATAGGTGAAGAAGGCATGGGCTACAAGATTGCCCTGTCTGGCCTTGAAGGTGGCCGCATAGGCATAGCCTCACAATCAGTAGGCATGGCGCGCGCCGCATTTGAAGCAGCACTGGCCTATGCCAAAGACAGGACCAGTTTTGGCAAACCTATTTTTGAACACCAGTCAGTCCAATTCAAACTGGCCGACATGGCGACCCAGATAGAGGCCGCCCGACAACTGATCTGGCATGCAGCCAGCATGAAAGACGCAGGCAAGCCCTGTTTGAAAGAAGCGGCGATGGCAAAACTGTTTGCTTCAGAGATGGCAGAAAAAGTCTGCTCGGATGCTATACAGATACATGGTGGCTACGGCTACGTCAGCGACTTCCCGGTTGAGCGTATCTATCGTGATGTGCGGGTTTGCCAGATTTATGAAGGTACTTCCGATATACAAAAGATTTTGATCGGGCGCGCACTGGCTGGTTGAGTGATTTCAATTCTTAAAAAGAATAACGGAGACAGCATGAAAAAAGGTTACAAGCAGCTGGTTGATGAAGCCAATGCCGAAATTAAAACCTATAGCGTGGCAGAAGCCCAGGCCAAACTCGCAGATGCCAATGTGCAGTTCATTGATGTCCGCGATATCCGCGAGCTGGAACGTGAAGGTATAGTCCCCGGTGCCTATCATGCCCCGCGTGGCATGATAGAGTTTTGGGTTGATCCTGATTCTCCGTATTTCAAACCTGTCTTCGGCGAGAAAAAAGAATTCATTTTATTTTGTGCCGCTGGCTGGCGCAGTGCATTGACTACCAAGACCGTGCAAGACATGGGCCTGGAAAATGTCGCGCATATCGATGGTGGTTTTACTGCCTGGAAAGCCGCCGGAGCACCAGTCGCCATCAAGGAAAGCAAGAAGTAATAATGAGCAGCAAAGCATGCCCCTGTGGCTTGAATAAAAATGTTGAACAGTGCTGCGGTCAGTACATCAGTGGTGCAGCGATAGCACCAACGGCAGAAGCGCTGATGCGTTCGCGCTATACCGCTTATACGCTGAATGATGAAGCCTATCTGCGTGCGACCTGGGATGAGCGTACTTGTCCCAAGGAACGTATCACGCATGATGAACCAACCAAATGGCTGGGGTTGGAAGTCAAGAAATTCAAAGCTGATGGTGATGCGGCGACGGTGGAATTTGTTGCCCGTTACAAGATTGGCGGTAAGGCGCACAGGCTGCATGAACTCAGCCGTTTTGTGCGATATGACGGCAAGTGGTTTTACGTGGATGGCAGTTTTCCAGAAAAGTGAAAAAGATAATGACAACTTTAGATTCCAAACTCAATCCCCGCTCTGAAGAATTCAAAGCCAATGCAGCGGCCATGCAAACCGTAGTGGATGACCTTAAAGAAAAGATCGCCAAAATTGCACTTGGCGGTGGTGATGAAGCGCGTAAGAAACATCTGGCCCGTGGCAAACTCTTGCCGCGTGACCGCGTACAAATGCTGCTCGATGCAGGCACGCCTTTCCTCGAGTTTTCGCAACTCGCTGCCTATGACATGTACAAAGAAAAAAGCGGTGCCGATGCTGCTCCATCTGCCGGTGTCATCACCGGCATAGGTCGTGTGGCCGGGCAGGAATGCATCATCGTCTGTAATGATGCGACAGTCAAAGGTGGTACTTATTACCCACTGACCGTCAAGAAGCATTTGCGTGCGCAAGAGATTGCCGAGCAAAATAATCTGCCCTGCATTTATCTCGTTGATAGCGGCGGCGCGAACTTGCCTAACCAGGATGATGTCTTCCCTGACCGCGATCACTTTGGCCGCATCTTCTACAACCAGGCCAATATGTCAGCCAAAGGCATACCGCAAATCGCCGTCGTCATGGGTTCCTGTACTGCTGGCGGTGCCTATGTGCCAGCAATGAGTGATGAATCCATCATCGTCAAGAACCAGGGCACGATTTTCCTCGGTGGTCCACCACTGGTGAAAGCCGCTACCGGTGAAGTCGTCAGTGCCGAAGACCTCGGTGGTGGCGATGTGCATACACGCCTCTCCGGCGTGGTAGATCATCTGGCACAAAATGATACGCATGCACTGTCGCTGGCACGTACCATCGTTTCGCACCTGAACCGCCAGAAACCACAAACCGTGGTCATGAAAGAAGTCGAAGAACCGAAGTTCCCGGCTTCTGAATTGTATGGCGTGATACCTGTCGATACCCGCAAGCCTTTTGATGTGCGTGAAGTCATTGCCCGCATCGTCGATGGCAGCCATTTCGATGAATTCAAGGCGCGTTATGGTACGACCCTGGTCTGCGGTTTTGCGCATATTCACGGCATGCCGGTCGGCATCATTGCCAACAACGGCATTTTGTTTTCTGAATCAGCCCTGAAGGGCGCACATTTCATCGAGCTGTGCTGCCAGCGCAAGATACCTCTGGTCTTCCTGCAAAACATCACCGGCTTCATGGTAGGCCGCAAATATGAAAACGAAGGCATCGCCCGCAATGGTGCCAAGATGGTGACTGCAGTGGCAACTGCGAATGTACCCAAGTTCACTGTCATCATCGGTGGCAGCTTTGGTGCTGGCAACTATGGCATGTGCGGCCGTGCTTATTCACCCCGCTTCATGTGGATGTGGCCAAACGCCCGTATCAGCGTCATGGGTGGTGAACAGGCTGCCAGTGTATTGGCGACCGTAAAACGTGATGGCATAGAAGGCAAGGGCGGTAGCTGGTCAGCTGAAGAAGAAGCGGCTTTCAAACAACCTATCAAGGATCAGTACGAACACCAGGGCCATCCTTACTATGCATCCGCGCGCCTGTGGGATGACGGTGTCATCGATCCGGCAGATACGCGCATGGTGTTGGGCCTGGGCTTGTCGGCAGCCTTGAATGCACCGATACCTGATGTGAAGTTTGGCGTGTTCAGGATGTAGGAACGTATCATGGCAAATTTCGCTTCAGCTATCCGCATGCCTGTGCTTGCTCTGTTGGCATTGTTCAGTCTGACTGTTCAGGCGCGTGCACTGCAGGAAGAAAAAACTGCAGAAGAACAGGCAACAGCCGGTCCTGTCAAGCTGGCAACGGACTTGCATGAATCGGTGACGGCTATCAATGTAGTCGTCAAGGATATGTTCGGACGAGAGAGCAAGGGTGAAGTGGTCATTACGCAGTTCAAACCTGATGGTGATGGCCCTTTCCCCATCCTGATCCTGAATCATGGTCGCAGCGCTACGAATCGTGCGGCGACTCCCAGATTCAGGTACACCCCGCAGGTCAGGTATTTTGTGAAGCGCGGTTTCGCCGTATTTGTGCCTACCCGCATTGGCTATGGTGAAAAGGGGACGACACCTGACCCTGAAGAAAGCGGTAGCTGCAATAACAAAAATTATGCGCCTATGGCAGAGGCCGCCAGCAAAGAAATTCTGGCAGTGCTCGAACATGCCAAAACACAAAATTATGTCGATGCCAGCCGGGTGCTGGTCGTGGGTCAGTCTGTAGGCGGTTATAGCGCGGTAGCGGCGGCGGCAAAAAATCCATCAGGTCTGGTAGCTGCCATCAACTTCGCCGGTGGCTCTGGTGGCAACCCGGCAGAACGTCCCGGTGAGCCTTGCCAGCCCTATAAGATGGAAAAAATGTATGCTGAATTTGGCGCAGGCAGCAAAGCACCCATGCTGTGGATATATACGGAAAACGATCAATACTTTGCTCCCAAATATTCCCAGGAATGGCACGCGGCTTTTGTAAAAGCGGGTGGCAGGGCAGAATTCAAGTTGCTGCCAGCATTTGGTAAGGATGGTCATACCCTGTTTACAGGGGGCAGCAAGATTTGGGAACCTTTGGTCAGCGAGTTTCTTGATGCGAATGGCTTCTCCAAAGCAAAGTAAGATCAAAATACGAATCAAGTGGAATTGTTAAAATGGAAAATATCGAGCTGAGCTTTCAGGGTTTCGTGGCAACTGTGACATTAAATCGCCCCGATGTGCGCAATGCATTTAATGAAACAACCATAGCTGAAATCACCAGTGCTTTCCGCGATTTGGATACGAATGACAGCATTCGTGCTATTGTGCTGGCCGCGAATGGTCCTGCTTTTTGTGCTGGCGCAGACCTGAACTGGATGAAAAAGATGGCCGACTACACCCACGAGGAAAACCTCGCGGATGCTGGCCAGCTGGCAGAAATGCTACATACCATCTATACATGCAGCAAGCCGGTTGTTGCCAAAGTGCAAGGTGATTGCTATGCCGGTGGCATGGGCCTGGTGGCAGCTTGCGATATTGCGGTAAGTGTCGATACCGCCAATTTCTGCCTCAGTGAAGTCAAGCTGGGCCTGATACCGGCGACGATTTCGCCCTATGTCATCAAGGCCATGGGTGAAAGCGCGGCACGCCGCTATTTCATTACTGCTGAGCGTTTCACGGCGGCAGAGGCGCATCGCACAGGCTTTGCTCATGAAGTGGTGACTGCCGAGGCACTGGATGCCAAAGTGGCCGAGATCGTCAAGGCGCTCTGCAGCAATAGCCCGAATGCAGTGAAACAGGCCAAACGCCTGGTACAGGACGTCGCCAGCCGCGAAGTGACGCCAGCATTGATAGCAGCAACGGTAGAAGGTATAGCGCAGATACGCGCATCGGATGAGGGCCGTGAAGGAGTACGTTCTTTCCTGGAAAAACGTAAGCCAAACTGGTTAAGTTGAATCTGGCTTGAAGATCAAGCGGATAGTAAGCAAGAATAGAATGGAAAGGGGCTGGCGAAGATGACAAAGCGTAGACTGGTATTGACAGGACTGGGCGTATCTTTGCTGGCTGCAGCAGGTGCTGTGACTTATCGCAAGTCCACCGTAGTCATCACTACAATTGCAGATATGCAGGCAAAACTTGCCAGTCTGAAATTGAATAAACTGGACAGCCTATCCGGCTGGCAGCCTTATAAAGTCTTTGTGCATCTGGCGCAAAGCATAGAGTATTCGATGACAGGTTACCCGGAAATGAAACCGGCTGCCTTTCAGAAAACGGCAGGCAGTGCAGCCTTTTATGCTTTTTCAATCGCCGGTGCGATGACGCATAACCTGACTGAACCAATACCAGGTGCGCCAGCAATCGCTGAAAGTGGCGATGTGAATGCCGGTATCGATATGCTGATTGCCTCATTGCAGAAATTTGAAAACCATGCGGGTGAGATCAAGCCGCATTTTGCTTATGGCAGTTTGAGCAAGGCAGAGTTTGCCCAGGCCCATGTCATGCATATAGAAAATCATTTGAAGGCGATATCTTGCGAGCCTTGTGATTTGAAGGTGTTGTAAGAGTAATTCGTTAAATGTCTGGAAATAATTTGAATCAAGAAAATGACTGGGTAGCACGCAGCCTGCAACATGTATGGCATCCGTGTACCCAGATGCAGCATCATGAAACCGTGCCGCTGATCCCCGTCAGCCATGGCCGCGGTGCATGGCTGTTTGATATGGAAGGCAAGCGTTATCTTGACGCCATCAGTTCCTGGTGGGTCAATCTGTTTGGTCACGCCAATCCCCGCATCAATGCAGAACTGAAAGACCAGCTCGACAAGCTTGAGCATGCAATGCTGGCCGGTTTTACCCATGCACCTGTGGTTGAATTATCAGAAAGACTGGCGGCTCTTACTGATCATGCCCTCGGCCATTGCTTCTATGCGTCTGACGGCGCATCAGCGGTCGAGATTGCTCTGAAGATGAGTTTCCATGCCTGGCGCAATGGTGGCCAGACTGAAAAACAAGAGTTTATTTGCATACAGGGCAGCTACCATGGTGAAACCGTGGGGGCGTTGGCGGTAACCGATGTCAGCCTGTTCCGTGAAGCCTATGGCCCCATGCTGCAGCGTGCTCATGTCGTTGCTTCACCAGATGCGCGTCTGGCAGAGGCTGGCGAAACTGCTGCCGATGCGGCTTTGCGCGCCGCTGCCGCACTCGAAGCAAAATTGCAGGAACGCGCAGGCAAGATTGCAGCCGTCATCATAGAACCACTGGTGCAATGTGCGACCGGCATGGCCATGCATGATCCAGTCTATCTCAAGCGCTTGCGCGAATTATGCGACCAGTATCAGGTCCATCTGATTGCTGATGAAATTGCCGTAGGCTGTGGCCGTACCGGTACTTTCTTTGCCTGTGAGTCTGCGAGTATCTGGCCAGATTTTTTATGCCTGTCGAAAGGCATTAGCGGTGGTTATTTACCGCTGTCGCTGGTGATGACGACTGATGCTGTCTACCAGGCATTTTATGATGCCGATGTAAGACGCGGCTTCTTGCATTCGCATTCCTATACCGGTAATCCGCTGGCATGCCGGGCAGCGCTGGCGACACTGGCAATATTTGAAGATGACAAGGTCTTGCAAAAGAACCGCGTCAAGGCAGAATTCTTGAACACGGCTTTTGCCGATTTGAAAAATGATGCGCGCGTGCGCCACTTCCGCCAGCAAGGCATGATACTCGCCTTTGATGCGGTGGTTGATGATGCAGAACGCGCAGCGACATTTTCACGCCGCTTTTTTGCTGCGGCCCTGAAGCAGGAATTATTAATGCGGCCCATAGGCCGCACAGTCTATATGATGCCGCCCTACATCCTTGAGCAGGATGAAATGAGCTTGCTGGCACATAAAACCAGACTGGTATTTGAAGAGGTAATGGCATGACAGATGCTGGTAAAAACAGTCCCGCAATAAATAATCCTGGCATAAGAATAGCCACGCAACGTAAATCCCTGATACAGGGTTTGCAGCAAGAGCTGGCCGTGCTGGATCAAAAACATTTATTGCGCCAAAGGCGCACGGTAGAAACCCCTTCAGCACCAAACATGAAAGTCGATGGCCGTGACTTGCTGGCGTTTTGCAGCAATGATTACCTCGGTCTGGCAGCGCATCCCAAACTGGCAGAGGCCATGCAGGAAGGTGTTGCGCTGTACGGCGTAGGCAGTGGTGCCTCGCACCTCATCAGTGGTCATAGCCGTGCCCATGCGGTGCTGGAAGAACGCCTGGCCGAGTTTGTCTCGCCACATATCGATAATGCCCGCGCCCTGTATTTTTGCACAGGCTATATGGCCAACCTGGCGGTCATCACCGCACTGGCCATCAACAAAGACACGACAGTATTTTCTGAAGCCCTGAACCATGCTTCCCTCATCGATGGTGCACGCCTATCGCGTGCCACCGTGCAGGTATTCCCGCACCGCGATTACACAGCGCTGGAACGCATGCTGCAACAATGCAAGACCAAGCACAGGGTCGTTGTCACCGACAGCGTCTTTAGCATGGATGGCAATATTGCAGAACTGGGTCCCTTGCTGGCAATTTGCGAGCGTTATGATGCCTGGCTCATCGTCGATGATGCCCATGGTTTTGGCGTGCTGGGCCAGCATGGCCGTGGCGTGCTCGAACATTTGCAGATCAAGTCGCCGAATCTGGTTTATATGGGCACACTAGGTAAGGCCGCTGGTGTCGGTGGTGCTTTTGTTGCGGCTGACGCAACGGTGATTGAATGGCTGGTGCAACGTGCCCGTGCCTATATCTATACGACCGCTGCGGCACCGGCATTGGCACACGCACTGCTGACCAGCATAGACATCATTGCTGGTGAAGAAGGCCAGCAAAGACGTGCGCATCTGCAGAAACTGATAGGCTTGTTCCGCGATGGTCTGCATTTGCAAGTCTGGCAGGGCATGCCATCGGATACTGCGATACAACCTGTGCTCATTGGCGACAATGCCGCCATGCTGAGGGTAGCTGGCAATCTCATGGACCAGGGCTTGTGGGTAGGTGCGATACGCCCACCTACCGTGCCTGTCGGTACGGCACGCTTGCGCGTGACCCTGTCTGCGGCGCATACAGAAATCCAGGTCTTGCAACTGGTGCAGGCGATTAACCGTCTGGATCAGATGAGTTATGTGGCCCAGTGTTTTGCTGAGGTGGCCTGATGCAAAAGCGGCAGCATGACTATTTCGTGACCGGCACCGATACCGAGATCGGCAAGACCCTGGTCAGCGCTGCTCTGCTGCATGCGATGCAGACGCAAGGTTTGCAAAGCGTTGGCATGAAGCCGATAGCCGCTGGGGCAGAAATGCGTGACGGTGTCTTGCACAATGAAGATGTAGACATGCTGGTGGCAGCATCCAGCGTCAAGGCAGAGCTGGCTCTGGTATGCCCTTACCTGATGCAGACACCGGCAGCGCCACATATCGTCGCGAAGCTGGAAAATGTGACTATAGAACTGCAGCATATCGTCGATAGCTATCAGCAGTTGTATGAGCAGGCAGATACCGTGGTGGTGGAAGGTGTAGGCGGTTTTTGCGTACCCCTGAATGCGCAAGTGACGACGGCAGACATGGCGCAAGCCCTGGATTTGCCAGTGATACTGGTAGTCGGCATGCGCCTGGGTTGCATCAATCATGCATTGCTGACTGTCGAAGCCATCGCCGCGCGAGGCCTGAAGCTGGCAGGCTGGGTTGCCAATACCGTTGATGTCAACATGCTGTACCCGCAAGAAAATATTGCCGCCCTGCGTGAGCGCATAGCAGCACCCATGCTGGGGCATATTCCCCGTTTGAATGTTCCTGATGACGAGAAGGCAAAAGCTGCTGCCTCGTATCTGGATTTGAGTCAATTGAAGTAAAAGGAAACAAAGATGCAAGCTACTGATACGACTTTGCAAGCCATGCAATTCCAGCCACCGGTCAAGAAGATAGAAGCCGATACCTGGCCCGTGGATGAAGTACTGGCCCTGTTTGATTTGCCCTTCAATGACTTGATGTTCCGGGCGCAAACTGCACACCACGCCAACTTCCCTGACGGTGATGTGGAGCTGGCGACACTCTTGTCCATCAAGACTGGTGGTTGCGAAGAAGACTGTGGCTATTGCCCGCAAGCTGCGCGTTATGACACCGGTGTTGAAGCCAAAAAATTGCTGGATGTACGTGAAGTACTGGACGCTGCCAAAGCCGCCCGCGAAAACGGCGCAACCCGTTTTTGCATGGGTGCCGCCTGGCGCTCACCCAAAGACCGCGACATGGAAAAAGTAGAAACCATGGTGCGCGAAGTCAAAGCCATGGGTCTGGAAACATGTGCGACTCTGGGAATGCTCAAGGAAGAACAGGCTCAGCGTCTGAAAGATGCGGGTCTGGATTACTACAACCACAATCTCGATACTGCACCTGAGTTTTACAGTAACGTGATTTCCACCCGCGATTACCAGGACAGGCTTGATACGCTTGGCCATGTACGCAGCGCCGGTCTCAAAGTATGTTGCGGTGGCATCGTAGGCATGGGTGAATCACGCCGTCAGCGCGCCGGTTTGATCGCACAACTGGCGAACCTGAATCCCTATCCAGAATCCGTACCTGTCAATCATCTGGTGCAGGTAGAGGGTACGCCTCTGCATGGCCTGGATCCGCTTGATCCGCTGGAGTTTGTGCGCACGATAGCCGTTGCCCGCATCACCATGCCCAAGGCGCGTGTGCGCTTGTCTGCAGGCCGTCGCCAGATGGGTGAAGCCGTGCAGGCCATGTGTTTTTTGGCGGGTGCGAATTCGATTTTCTACGGTGATAAATTGCTGACTACGGCTAACCCGGAAGCACAGGATGACCGTGTCTTGCTGGACAAGCTGGGCTTGAAGACGCGTGGCAAGGTAGAAGCGAAGGCTGGTAGTTGTTCTTGAGGAAGACCTTACTTCTTCAGCACCGAGTGCACAGAGAAAATGGAGACACAGAGAAGGGCAAGTGCTTTTCTCTGATGAAAATCGTAGTCAATTATCGTAGATACATCCACCCAAAAGGTTAGAGACATGTTTACCAAAATCCTTATCGCCAACCGTGGCGAAATTGCTTGCCGTGTTGCTGCTACCGCACGCCGCATGGGCATCAAGACTGTCGCTGTGTATTCCGAAGCCGATGCTAATGCCAAGCATGTCGCGGTTTGTGATGAGGCAGTATTGATAGGCCCTGCTGCTGCCAAAGAAAGTTATCTGCGTGCCGACAAGATCATACAAGTCGCATTGGCGACGGGGGCGCAGGCGATACATCCTGGCTATGGCTTCCTGTCAGAAAACAGTGAATTTGCTGAAGCTTGTGCCAAAAATGGCATCGCCTTCATCGGCCCGCCAGCTTCTGCGATAGAAGCCATGGGCAGCAAGTCTGCAGCGAAATCCCTGATGGAAAAAGCCAATGTGCCACTGGTGCCTGGCTACCATGGTGATAATCAGGATGCAGATTTTTTGCATACCGAGGCTGACCGTATCGGTTACCCGGTCTTGCTCAAAGCCAGTGCCGGTGGTGGTGGCAAGGGCATGCGTGTCATTGAGAAATCGGCTGACTTCAAGGATGCGCTGGCATCCTGCAAACGTGAAGCCATCAATTCTTTTGGTGACGATAAAGTGCTGGCAGAAAAATATCTGCAAAGACCACGTCACATAGAAATCCAGGTGTTTGCTGATACCCACGGCAATTGCGTCTACCTGTTTGAGCGCGATTGCTCGGTGCAGCGCCGCCATCAAAAAGTGTTGGAAGAAGCACCAGCTCCAGGCATGACAGCAGAACGCCGCGCCGCCATGGGCGAGGCTGCCGTGGCTGCTGCAAAAGCAGTTGGTTATGTTGGTGCCGGTACGGTGGAATTCATCGCCAACCAGGATGGTTCTTTCTACTTCATGGAAATGAATACCCGTCTGCAGGTTGAGCATCCAGTGACAGAAATGATTACCGGTACTGATCTGGTGGAATGGCAATTGCGTGTAGCTGCCGGTGAAAAATTGCCGCTGCAACAAAGCGAATTACAGATCCATGGTCACGCCATAGAAGCACGCGTGTATGCAGAAAATCCTGAAAAAGGATTCCTGCCATCGATAGGTACTTTGCGCCATGCACGTACTCCCGTTGCAGTGAATTTTGAACTTGGTGGCGCGACTGATCCGGCGGCTTTCCGTATCGATAGCGGCGTACGTGAAGGCGACACGATTTCACCTTTCTATGACCCCATGATCGCCAAGATGATAGTCTGGGGCAAGGACAGGAAAGAAGCATTGGCGCGCATGGCGCAGGCATTGGCGCAATACCAGATCGTTGGCCTGCACAGCAATATCGCCTTCCTGTCGCGTCTGGTGACCAGCACGGCTTTTTCTGGTGCTGATCTGGATACTGGTCTGATAGAACGCAATCAGGCAGAACTATTCCCTGCACCGGTAGCCGCGAACCTGACAACGCTGGCACTGGCGGTTGTCTCTCTGTTGAATTCAGAAAAATCAGCAAGTGGTAGTAGTGACCCTTGGCAATCCAGCCACGGCTGGCGCATGAACGGCCTCATGCAACGCAGCCTGCAATTCACAGAAGAAGAGCAGGCGCATGAAGTGCAAGTGACTTACCTTGCAGATGGCTGGCAAGTGCAGGCCGGTGCAGCGACAGCGCAAGTCAAACTGGCACTGGCCGATGAAAATGATATCGTCATCAAGATTGCAGAACAGACTGTGGCGGCTACCGTAGTGCGTGATGGCGAACATTTCCACGTCTTCAGCCAGGGTAGACACACTGACCTGCATTACATCGATGCGCTGGCACATGCCGGTGAAGCCGAGGCTGAAACTGGCCGCCTGACTGCACCCATGCCAGGCAAGATCGTTGCCGTGCTCGTCAACAAGGCGCAGGAAGTGAAGAAGGGCGATGCCCTGCTGATCATGGAAGCCATGAAGATGGAACATACGATTTCTGCACCGCATGATGGCGTCATTGATGAAGTCTTGTATGCGATTGGCGATCAGGTGACTGAAGGGGCGCAGTTGCTGGCTTTCCAGCAGTAAATCTTTGCCTGAAGCTTGTCCCGTAAAGCCAGCACTGTTGTGCTGGCTTTACTTTTTTATCACCAGATCATTTAAGTAAAACAGATACGCCAGCAAATCACCCCGCTGTGTTACTTGTACAATTCGACAAGCAAGTCCATGATGAATACCTGAACAGAAAATTGTTCCAGCGATTTTTCATTACCTTGCCCAGACTTTGGAATCACCATGACCGCACTCTCCATCAACATCAACAAAATCGCCCTGCTGCGTAATTCACGTGGCCGTAATTATCCTGATGTGCAAGCCTTTGCTGCCCGCTGCCTGGACTTGGGGGCACGCGGCATTACCCTGCATCCGCGTCAGGATCAAAGGCATGCGCGTTATTCTGATGTGGAAACCCTGGGCGTGTTATGCCAGGCGCGTGGTGTGGAATTGAATGTGGAAGGTTATCCTGCGCCAGACTTCCTGGACGTCGTGAAGCGCAACAAACCTGCGCAATGCACGCTGGTGCCCGATGCGCCTGATCAGCTGACTTCTGACCACGGCTGGGATTTACGCAAGGACGCTGACTTTTTACGCCCTGTGCTGGCTGACCTCAGGGCGCTGGGCATACGCAGCAGTTTGTTTATTGATTACGACAATCAGGACATGCATCTGGCCAAAGAGCTGGGGGCAGACCGTGTCGAGTTATATACCGAACCCTATGCCGAGCATTTTGGCACGGTAAAGGGAGAAGAGATTTTCCAGGGTTTTGTTGCTGCCGCCAAACGCGCCCAGGATGCCGGGCTGGGGGTGAATGCCGGGCATGATCTGAACCTGAATAACCTGGCAAAATTCCTGACCATACCCGACATACTGGAAGTCTCCATAGGCCATGCAGTGATCGTCGAATGCCTGGAGCAGGGCATTGTTGAGGTGCTCGCAAAATACGCAAAAATCTGCCAGTCGTGCTAATTTTTATATTTTTTGCAAGAAAAAATGAAAAGCAAAAAAATGTTAACTTTTTCCTTGTTACTTGCAATTTCATGAACTACATTGGGGTAACGGTGCTTCGCATGAGGCACTGTGGTTGATGTACCGCCCTATGGATGAGGATTCATTCATAGGAATTTTCATCAGCGTTGTTTAAAGGCAAACCACCCGAAAGCGTGGGACGCAAAACTATAGGGCCCTCGCCAAACGCGGCACGGCAGCCAGGTACCGTAATCCGCATAGGCGGTTTTTCGTTAAGAGGTAGGTCGCTCATGAACAGCATTTCTACGGCGCTTCCCGGCGCTTCTAAAAAAATTCTGATTAGTGTATTTGGTTTGTCTGAGTATGAATTGCGTCTGGTACGCAGTGTGCTCAGCTTGACCATGGCTAGCGGACGCAAGCATTCCTATGCGCTGTTCGATGCCGGTCAGGCTGCTGACCCTGATATCGTCATACTCGACCCGGATAATAGCCAGGCCAGAGCGGCTTTGCAGGAACTTATAGCAACACGCAATATTCCTGAACCTGCCACGGTATTCATCTCCAATGCAGGGCAGGCGAAGCCAGGCAAATATCATTTATTGCATCCTCTGGTGCCGACCAAGATGCTGGCCTTGCTGGATCAGGTAGCAGATGAACTGGAAAAAGTTTGGCCAGCGGCATCTCCCGTCAGTACAGCAGTTGCTCAGAAGGCAGAAATGGACAAAGCAGCTATTGTGCAGCCTCTGCTGCAAAAGAATTTCCCGGCATCGGTCTTACAGACCGGTCACCGTGCTTTGATCGTGGATGACAGTCCTACTGCGAGAATCAAGATCGACCTTGAATTGCGCTCCATGAAGATCGCTTCCGACTGTGCAGAAACAGGTGAGCAAGCCCTGCAGATGCTGGAGAAAAAAACTTACGACATCATCTTCCTTGACATCGTCATGCCAGGCGCAGATGGCTATGAGATTTGCAAGATCATACGCCGTCATCCACAAACCAAACGTACTCCTGTCGTCATGTTAACCAGCAAGTCTTCTCCCTTTGATCGCATACGTGGTTCTTTGTCTGGTTGCAGCAGCTACCTGACCAAACCCGTAGAGCACCTTAAGTTCCGCGCAGTGGTGGAAAAGAGTCTCAGTGGCGGTGACGCCAGTCTGGGTCTGGACAAGGGGCATGGTCTGGCCATGGGAACCTGACACGAAGCCAAAGTCTGCATTTTTACCTCAGCCCTGAGGATCAGGGCGTTTCATCTACACATCTCGGGAGTACATCATGGGCATGAAAAAAGCACTCGTTGTTGACGATTCCACCACTGAACTGGCCAACATCAAAAGCATATTGACTGATGCCGGTTATGTGGTGGTCACCGCATCCAGTGGCAAGGATACTCTGGAAAAAGCCAAGGCTGAAAAACCCTCGATTATTTTCCTCGACATCGTCATGCCAGAGATGGACGGTTATGAAGCTTGCCGCAGCCTGACGCAAGACCCGGCAACCAAGGACATCCCCATCATTTTTGTCAGCAGCAAATCACAAAAAGCCGACAAGATCTGGGGTCAGTTGCAAGGCGCCAAAGGTTATGTCGCCAAGCCATATACCGCTGACCAGATTATTGATCAGCTCAAAATAGCTGCCTGATTTTTAATTGAGTCAAACCAAACCAGGGAGCTGTCATGAGCCAGTTCACTTCCAGCGATGCCGGGCAGTCTAAAGATTGGCTGCCACCCAGCGTTGCTCTGGAGCGCTTCACTCCGCCAGGTGATTTGCTGTGGAGCGATGTGGCACCGCTAGTTGAAAGAAAACGCTATGGCTACCGCGTAGGTTCACTGAATTTGCTGATCAGGGCTGAGATGGGGAGTGAAGTGATACGGCCACAGGCGCTTGCTCCCTTGCCTGGTGCTGCCGCATTTCTGCTGGGCCTGATCAATCTGCGCGGCAACCTGGTTCCCATCTTTGATCTGGGGCTGGTACTCAGTGGCCGCAGGTCTGAAGTCACTGCATCGAAATTGTTTTTGATACTGGACAAGGCAGAAAATGCTGTTGGCATGCTGATAGACAGTTATCCGCAACCGCTGACGGAATTGCGCACCATCACACAAATGCCGCAACTGCCAGCAACACTGGAAGCCCACGTACCAGCGGCCTTCGTCAAGGATGACAAGGTCTGGCTGGACTTCAATCATGAAAGTTTTTTTGAAAAACTCAGCCGTAGTGCTTAAAGCATAGAGCATAAAACTTTAAGCTAAATCTGGTTGAACCCCTTCTGTTGATTTGATCAAGCAGTCTTTGTTGATGTTTTTCTTGTGGAGAGCAAAATGAAATTACGTACTCCGAATATTGGTATCCGGCTCAGTCTGGGATTTACAGCGGTGTTATTGCTGTTGGCGGTAACGGCCTGGCTGGCGATGTCCAACCTCAAGAGCATCAATGATGGTACCCACCGTATTGTGGACGGCAGTTATCCCAAGGTTGTGCTGGCGTACAAGATGCTGGGTAACGTTAATGCCAATGCACGGTCCATGCGTAATATGCTGCTCCTGAATGATCAATCGGCAGTTGAAAAAGAACAGCAATTGATTTTGTCACGCAGACAAAATCAGGAAGAAAATATCGCCAATTTCGAAAAACTGATCGCCAGCGATGAAGAAAAAGGCATCTTCCAGACCGCGACAGAAGCACGTACCAAATACGGTGCATCGCAAAGGGAATTCATGCGACTGGCAACAGAAGGTAAAAAGACGGAAGCGACTGCCTGGCTGCTGGGTAATCTGCAAGCCGATCAGGAAAAATGGTTTTCTTCCATGGATAGCCTGATTGATTACCAAACCAAACTGGTGAACAGGGACGGTTCCGCAGCCGACAGCACTTATCTGAATGCAAAAAATGTGCTGGCCGTAGTGGCTGCGCTTTCCATCTTGCTGGCAGCCGGTGTTGCTTACTGGATGACGCGCAGCATCACCAAACCGGTATCGCATCTGATCGGCGTTATGCAGAAATTGACGCAGGGCGATGCCACCGTCAGGGCGCGTAGTAATCACCCTGATGAAATCGGCAAGCTGTCACGCCAGTTTGACAAGATGGTGGATGAACGTGAAGCCAGCCGCAAATCCATCGAAGATGAAAATGAAAAACTTAATGAATCTGTGCTGGTCTTGTTGCAGGCAGTGGCGCAACTGGCGAGCAGGGATCTGACAGTGAAAGTACCTGTGTCCGCTGATGTGACCGGCGCAGTATCCGACGCCTTGAACATGTTGACCAGTGAAACTGCCAAAGTGCTGCGTGATGTAAGTAATATTTCTGCCGACGTGACGGAGGCAACGCTGAAAGTGAAAGCCCAGTCTGACAACGTGATGGCAGCAGCGGCGGAAGAAAGGCTGGAAGTGGAACATACGACTTTGTCACTGTCGAATGCCTCTGAAGAAATGCGTAATATTGCCGACCTGGCTCAAACCTGCAACCGCGCCGCTGATAATGCAATACGCTCGACAAGGCTGGCGATGGATACGGTAAACAGCACAGTGGGTGGTATTAACAGTACCCGCGACATCATACGCGAAACAGAAAAACGGATTAAACGCCTGGGTGAACGTTCGCAAGAAATTTCCGGTGTGGTCGGCCTGATTAATGCGATCGCCGAACGTACTCACATCCTGGCCTTGAATGCGAGTATGCATGCGGCATCTGCCGGTGAAGCCGGCCGTGGTTTTGCGGTGGTTGCGGATGAGGTGCAAAGGCTGGCAGAAAATGCGCGGCAGGCGACGCTGCAAATTTCTGGCCTGGTCAATAATATTCAACTGGAAACATCAGATACGGTCAACACCATGAACTCGGCAATTGCTCAGGTGGTAGAAGGCAGTCGCCTGGCAGAACAGGCTGGTCTGCAAATGCAGGCAACCCAGAATGCGACTTCTGAACTGGTGGAATCGGTACAGCAAATTGCCATCAAATCCCACGGCCAGGCCAAGGCCAGTCAGGAGTTGCTGGACAGAGCGATACAGATCAAGAAAACCAATCAGGAAACCAGCTTGCAGCTTGATGAACAATCTGCACAAACCACCAATCTGGTGGAATATGCAAGGATGCTTTTGTCTACTGTGCGCGTCTTCAAACTGGCGGCCTGACACTACCACTCAAAACCTGCGCAAGGCTTTGCGCAGGTTTCTCTCTTTCCAACTTACCCATCTGAGGCAGTATGGAACAGCTAGAAAACCATGCTACAGATTTCAGCCATGTCGTCCTCGGTGCTCTGGATGAGGTATTCAATGCGCTGGAAACAGACGCCACCCATTCTACTGATGTTGCCATAGTCACCCGCGCACTGGCTTGTTATATAGAGCAATTGCGTCGTATACGCGCAGCAGCCAGTGCGGCTGACATGCCCGGTTTGCACTGGGTGTGTGCGCTGATAGAACGCAACCTGATCAGCCTGTATAACCAGAACCGCCGCCTCAGTGATGAAGAGTATCACTTGCTCAGTGAATGGCCGGATTTGCTGGCCAGCCATGCCCTCAATCATGGTGATAAAAATATAGAAACCCTGATAGATCATCTATCGACAGCCAGCTGGCCCCTGCCTTTGAGTCCTGGTGATTCTGGAGAATTGCGGCAGTTACTCAATACTGATCCGCTGACACCTGCAACTGAAGTAGAAGAGCCGCCTCCCTTGTTTCTGGTACCTGCCACGTCAGCGGCAATCGAGGATGAAACAGAGCATCAGGTCGATGTGCAGGCCGAAGATGAACAAAGCCTGTCAGAAGTTACTCAGCAAGAAATACCTCAGGCCCCAGATCAGCAAGCAATCTCAGCATTGCATGAAGTTCTTGATGCCCTGATCATGACGCTGGCAGCAGATGAACATTTTGGTCAGGGCGGTGCAACAGATGCGCTAACCCTGCAATCTTATGCGGCGCAGCTACTGGCATTCTCCAGTTATGCCACACAGCTCAACATGCATGCCGTGGCTGATGCCTGTCATGCCTTTGCCGATGTGCTCTGCCTGAGATCAGCGAGCGAAGATGTGCTTGCTGAACCCGAGCTGAGCGCATTACAGCGCTTCCCGCTCATGCTGATGGACAGCATAGCTGATGCAGAAAATCCTGAAGCAGCGGCGAACTTGCTGGATGTGGTTTATGACCCAGCATGGAACAGACTGGAACCGGTCAGCGGGGCACACTACACTGAGCTAGAAGAAAACGAGCAAAGTGATCAAATTGATCAAAATGATCAAGCCGGTCAGGAGTCCAGCATAGCCGTGCAAGAAATCAGCAGCGACATGCTGGCACTGTTCGCCAAAGAATTTAGCCTTATGGGCGATATGCTGGCAGAAGACCTGGCAGCAGTCGTGGCAGCGGGTGATGATGAAGAACTGCGCAGTCTTGCGCTGCAAAATTATGTTGAAGCCTTGTTGCGCATTGCCACTACTTCCGAATCCATAGGACTGACTGCGCTGCATAAATTCTTGTCGCTCTTCGCTGGTGTAGTGGCGGCTCAAGCCCAGGCACTGGATGAACAGCAAGCCAGCCTGCTTGGTGAGTTACCAGCCAGGTTAAATACATACCTGAATGCGCCCAAAGAAGAAATCGCTGCGCTGGAACTACTGTCACTGCTGATGGATCCTTGCTGGTCACAGGCAACAGTCATGGATGGCCATGAATCCCTGTTTTCCGAGCTGATCAATATCAACCTGATAGAAGACAGTCATGATGAAGAAGATGTCGCTGTTGCAATCACGCAAAGCGATGTTTCCATACAATTGCCTGATGATCTGAATACCGAATTATTTGACGGACTCTTGCAGGAATTGCCGATACAGGTAGGCAGTTTTACCAGTGCCATAGAAAAATTTTCCAATGGCGCGGGCAGCATGCAGGATGTCGAGCAAGCCAAGCGCGCAGCGCATACGCTCAAAGGTGCCGCCAATACCGTGGGCATAGCTGGTATCGCCAACCTGACCCACCATCTGGAAGACTTGCTGATTGCGCTCAGTAATAAACAAAGCCTGCCAGATCAGGCATTGGCAGCACTGTTGACTGAAGCAGGCGATTGTCTGGAAGCCATGGGTGAAGCCGTAGTCGATGGCGGTACTGCTCCCGCGCAATCACAGCAAGTCTTGCAGCAGGTTTGCGACTATGTCAGGTACATGAACAGTGGAGAATTTGTGGCACATAGTGAGCCGGTGCCAACGGCTTCGCTTACCGAAAATGTATCAGCTACCCCATCTGCCGGCGCGATACTGGACCTGGTTGAACCAGGTTCACATGCTGCTGAGCCTATGTTGCGCGTACCTGCAAAAGTAGTCGATGAATTGCTGCGCCTGGCCGGTGAAAATGTCATCTCGAATGCGCAAATCCAGGAACAATTGAAACAGACCCAGAAACAATCCAAGGCCATACAAAAGCATGACATCCTGTTCCAGAAGCTGATCGCCGACCTGGAAACCCTGGTCGATGTGCGCGGCATGAGCAGCCCACAGAAAAAGGCCAGTATAAGTACTACTGATGGTGATTTTGACCCATTGGAGTTTGAACGCTACAGTGAGCTGCATACCATCACAGCGCAATTGGTGGAAGCACGCACCGATGCCTTTGAAATGTCTAATCACATAGACGAACAATTGCATGGTCTGGCGGAATTGCTGGAAGTGCAGCGCCGCCTGCAAATGGAAAACCAGCATGCCGTCATACGCACACGTCTGGTACCGGTAACGACTATCGTATCGCGCCTGCAGCGCAGTGTACGTCAGACTTGCCGTTTGCTCGACAAGCAGGTCAACCTGAACATCCTGGGTGCAAATACCAATATCGACAGCAATATGCTCAATGATCTGACCGATCCATTAATGCATATCCTGCGCAATGCAGTTGACCACGGTATAGAGACAGCAGCCAGCAGGCTGGCTGCGAGCAAACCAGCAGATGGCCTGATAGAACTGAGCTTTGCCCGTGAAGGCAATTCCATTGTCGTGCGCTGCAAGGATGATGGCGCTGGCCTTGATTATGCGGCGATACGCCGTACGGCCTTGAAACGCAAGATGATCAGTGCCGAACGCATCCTGTCTGAAGAAGAGTTGGCCAGGCTGATCCTGGTGCCGGGTTTTTCTACCCGCGACAGCAGCACCCAGACTTCTGGCCGTGGCATAGGCATGGACATGGTGCATGCACGCATACTGGAAATGAAAGGTTCGCTGAACCTGCGCTCAATCGCAGGCCAGGGCCTGGTGGTGGAATTACGCCTGCCCGCCAGCCTCTTGTCCGAACATACCCTGATGGCGCGCGTGGCTGGCCACATGATGGCAATATCCAGCCGCCGCATCATCGATATCCACTACATCACCGATACACAAATCGATACGCTGGCTGACCAGCCTGTCTATCGTGTTGGCGATGCCGTGCATAAATTGTTGAAGCTCGATAGCTTGCTGGGCATGCAGGACCATCGCAAGGAAGCACGCAGCTATGGCTATCCTGTCCTGCTGGTCAGTACCGATACCGGATCAACCTGTGCAATACAAGTGCAGGAACTGGTCGATGGCCGTGAAGTCGTGGTCAAGAAATTTGGTCGCTATGTACCAAAAATCCAGGGCACGATAGGTGCGGTCATTCTGGGCGACGGCAGTGTTGCGCCGGTCATCGACTTGCCTGAATTATTGCGCGCATCTACCCAGCAGTATGTCAATATGGATGATGCCCATGCTGGCTTGCCAGCGCAGGCAAGTTTGCAGGCAGCACATGTGCGTACCGCACTGGTGGTGGATGATTCCTTGTCCGCCCGCCGCGCTACTGCGCAGATCATGCGTGATGCTGGTTATGAAGTGCGTACCGCCATTGATGGCCTTGATGCAGTTGCCATCCTGGATGAAATAATACCTGATGTGATTCTGGTGGATATGGAAATGCCACGCATGAATGGCCTGGAACTGACCAGCCATGTACGTGCACGCAAACTCGACAAACGTATCCCCATCATCATGATCACTTCACGCTCTACGCAAAAACACAGGCAACAGGGTGATGCTGCGGGGGTTGATGCCTATCTCGTCAAACCCTTCAGTGAAGATGCCTTGCTGCAGCATATTAACCGTCTGACAGGAGCCTGATCATGGGCGCGATGATGCCGGGGATGAAAACAGAAGTGCGTAACCGCCTGTTGCTGCACATCGATGGCATGCAACTCATGTTGCCACAGGGAGATGTCTGCGCAGTGGAATCGGTGGCGGATTTGCAGAGTCAGGATACCGTCGCACCAGCAGTTGGCCGCATTCTTTACCTGGGACAAAGCTGGCCGGTGTTAAGCTTGAATGGTGAATTGCAGACTTTGAACAGCATACCGCCAGCACGCCGCGCCTGTGTCATGCTGGCGACTGGTAAAGGTTTTCTTGGTTTGCTATGTGATGATGTCAGGGTGCTCAATCAACAGTCAGATGCTGACTATGCCTTGCCTGTTGCCATGCGCACGGCCAATACACCCATACAGGCAATCATGCCCTTTGAAAATGGTCTGGCCTGTCTCAGCGATGCCAGGCATTTATTGCAATATGGTGGATTTGCACAAATCACGTCTGTTCACCAGGAGATACAACATGCCTAGCGCAAATGCCTGGTTACTGGATGTCGGCGATGGCAGGCAGGTTGCCATAGGCCAGCGTGAACTGATACAAATCATGGATGCGCAAGACAGCTTTGAAGTACCGTTGGCACCAGCATATATGCGGGAAGTGATTTTCTGGCAAAAACGTGCCGTACCCGTCATGCAATTACCCGTGCGTCTGGGTGGCAAGGCTTGCACCGGCAATATCCTGGCGCTGGTGGCGTTTCATGATACGGTCAGCAACGCTGCTGGCCTGGGTGCCATACACCTGGCAGCACCACCTGTACGTGTGCTGGTCGATGATAATCAGGCCAGCAGTCTCGATGAAGCAGGTTGGGAAGATATGGCGATTTCCTGTTTTGAGCAACAGGGGCAAAGCATACCTGTGCTGGATTTGAGCCGCCTTTTTTCTGCCGCGCATTAGTGCTGAGTAAGCATGCGTTGCTTACTCACGCAAACCATACCTGCGCATCTTGTTCAGCAATCCAACGCGTGAAATACCCAGTTGTTTTGCTGCATGCGTATGGTTGCGCTGGTTGTCATTCAGCGCGCCGATGATGAGGCGCTTTTCCAATGCAGCTACCTGTTCTTCCAGTAAACCGGAATCCACCACAGGTGCATCGCTTGCGACCTCACCGCAAGCCAGTGCCAGGTCATCAACGACGATTTCATTCATCTCACCCGCCAGTGCCATTGCAGTTTGCAGGCAATGCTGCAATTCCCTGACATTACCGGGCCAGGCGTGGGATACCAGCCATTCCTGCGCCGCTGCCGTCAGGCGTTTTGGTGGTGTTGATCTGGCCGCAATCGCCTGGGCTATCAGGGCGATGTCTTCTGCCCTGTCTGCCAGCGCCATGGTGCGCATCTGTATACCCTTGAGACGGTAATACAAATCATCCCTGAAGCTTTTTTCTTCGACCATGACCGCCAGATCACGATTGGTGGCTGCGACTATGCGCACATCGACACGCAACTCTGCGCGTGCGCCTATGGGAAAGAAGCTGCCAGACTGCAAGAAGCGCAGCAGCTTGACTTGCATGGGCAAGGGCATTTCACCTACCTCATCGAGGAATAGCGTGCCGCCATCAGCCGCAGCGATCAGCCCTTTGCGGTCGCGGTCGGCACCAGTGAAGCTGCCTTTGCAGTGACCAAATAATTCACTCTCGAATAATTCTGCGGGTATGGCACCGCAATGCACAGCAATAAATGCTTTGCCTGCGCGCTTGCCCTGGGCGTGCAGTGCGCGTGCCACCAGTTCCTTGCCAGTGCCGCTGGGGCCGGTAATCATGACTGGTACATCGGTAGGCGCAATGCGGCGTATCAGCGAGCGCAATTCCGCCAGTTCGGCACTGATGCCTATCAGGCCCATGCTATTGTCGTCTGGCAGGGCGCGGGCGCGCCATTGTGCGAGTTCACGTTCCAGACGGCTTTTGTTTAGCGCACGATCTACTACGACGCGCAAGATATCGGGATCAAGTGGCTTGGGTAAAAAGTCCCAGGCCCCCAGGCTGATGGCACGTAGCGCCAGTTCACGGTCTGCATGACCAGTCATGACGACCACGGGTGCAGGTGCGAAAGCGGGCAATAGTGCCAGGCCCTCATCGGGCGTGAAGCTTGGCGGCAAAGCCAGGTCCAGCAAGACCAGGTCAAAGCTGTTCTCCGCCAGCAATGCATGTACCTGTTCTGCCGTGGCAGCGACCTTGACGATATAACCCAGGCTGGCCAGCCAGTTGCCACACAGGCGTTGAAAGGCTGGTTCATCATCAACCAGTAAAATAGTTTGCATGCTCATGGTGTCATGGTGATTTGGGTAGATAAAATTCAAAACAGCAATTCCAGCCCGGGTAAGTGATCAGCGCAACGTTGCCGCCATGGGCCTCCACCAGTCTGCGCACTATCGCCAGGCCCAGGCCCGTACCACCGGGGCGGCGACTCTTGAAAGCCTGGAACAAATCGGTTTTCTGTTCCGCCGGTATGCCGGGGCCGTTATCGCAGATGCGCAGCCTGAGCATCTGCTTGTCTGTCGTCGCTTCGATGTGGATGCGGGCATCTGGTCTGCCGCGCAACATCGCCAGTGCATTATTGAGCAGATTATTGAGGATTTGCTCAGTGCGCATGCGATCTATATTGCCGCGTAAATTTTCTTCGATATCGCGGCTGATTTGCACGCTGTTCGCCATGGCAGCAGGGCGTAATTGCGCCACGATGTTATCAATCAATTCTGCGACATCCGCAGGCTGACAATTCAGGCGCACTTCACCGGAATAACTGAGCAAATCCTGTATCAGATGATCGGCTCTTTCTATCTGCTCGCGTATGTCATTTCGTACATCAGCGGGGCAAGAGATGGCAGCCATACTGATGATGTTCAGGGGGTTGCGCAATTCATGGGCGACGGTGGCTGCCAAGCCACCCAGTTCCGTCAGATGTGCTTGTTGCAAGCGCTGTTTTTCCTGATCTGCATAACGCAGCAACTGATCCAGGCGCCCGGCTGCTGCAGCCAGCAGGGCACCGAATACTGCGCCGACTCTTTGTACACTGGGGGTCGCTCCCTCCCAGTGGCGCAATTCGTAATGCCATTCTGTATGAGCGGCCTGTGCTTGTTGTCGGTAACAGATGACAGATGGTTGTTCAGCAGCGCTGCTGCCAGGTTCGCCATCACGGAATAGCAAGACAGGCATGGGCTGGCGCAGATGGGTTTCCAGCAATGCAGAGGCAACCGCTTCCAGCTCTTGCCAGCTGGCCGCTGCTTCCAGTTGCAGGCGCCAGTTGCTCAGGACTGCCGCCTCCAGATGTGCACCGGGGAAGATCAGTTTCTCCATAAAGCTGCGCATGGGTCTTTCCAGTATCAGCATCATGAGCAGCATGCCAGTGCCCAGAAGCCATAACTGCCACAGTGGCAAGGCCGCCAGTGGGCTAAAGCCGGTTTGTGCCACCAGGCTCAGCACCAGACCCGCAATAGCTACCGTCAACAGACTCAGGGCCAGCCAGGCCAGGAAGCGGTTTGCCCAGAGGTTTACTGCCATCATGTCATAACGCAATATGCCTAGTACCAGCAAGACTGCATAAAAAGGCAGCAGGATGACGCTGTAGGGGAAGACAGGTATGCCAAACGAGGCATTCAAAAACATGAGAGTAGAAGCCGAACCCCAGACCCCGGCCAGGCAAACTGCCAGGATTTGCCCCCGCTTCTTGGGTGCTGCGGCAGGCCATGCCATCAGCAAGAGCAGGTAAGCCCAGGTACTCAGGCCACTGACAAAGATGCCAGGTATCCAGCCCCAGGCTGGAAATATGTAATAGCGTTTGAATGCCAGCCAGGGCAAGAGGCTGCCCATATCGAAAATGGTAATTCCCACCACCACCAGCAAAGCGACTGCATACCAGGCGATGATGCGTGCTGGCCGCAAACGACCCAAGAAGCGCAAGACAAAATGCAGGAAGAACACAGCATTCACCGGGCCGGTATTGACCAGCATCTTGCCCAGTTCACTGGTCTTAGCATCACCCAGATTGATGGCCAGTTGCCCTGTTGCCCACAGGCCTATACCCACGCAAAACAGCGCCAGCGCCTTCATGCCTGGCTGTTGCCCTGCCTTTACCCACAGCCAGATAGCCAGCAAGGGGCTGATGATGCCTTGCAAGGCGAGTGAGAAAAAATAAAGTCCGTAGGCGTTCATCAAGGGTAACTGTCAACAATCTTGATAGTAAATTTCGGTCAACTATATAGCAAGCTTACAGTTTTGCTGAGGCATAAATTGAATTTTCTTAAAAAACAAGGGCTTATGAAAAATTCCTGACTGGCACGCGGCTTGCGAATAAGGAGACAGGCAGTTTTCATACCTGGCACCCAAAAAAAGCCGGAACCAATCAAGCGGAGCAGGAAAAATCATGACCTCAACTACATCAAGCTTCCCACATTTCACTTTGCTGACCAGAGCCAACTGGGTCAAGCTCAACCGGATCCTGGCCTGGGCCATGCTCATCACGCCTGTGCTGCAATTTTTTGTAGAGGCAAACCTTGCTTACGCCTTGTTAGCGGATTTTGGCCTCTTGCTCGCGCATGGGATTTTGTCGCTGATCTTGTTTGGCATCCCCAAAGTCAAACGGCAAAAATTTACATTTTCCATGCATGTGATGGGTTTTCGTTGGCATATCTTAAGTCCGCGCAATGAATTCCTGTTGACTGGCTACCGCATGGCCCAGGCTATGTCTGTGTTGCCATTGTTGTTCATTCCTGGTGCCAGATGGCTGGCATTGCTCTTGTTTTACCCATCACTGAGGATGCCATTTTCTTTCATACAGCATTTGTACAGAGCTATCAGCTTTGCTTTTCAGCGCTGGAGTATCAAGCATCTCGACGCAAGCCTGGTCGTGTGCATTTACCTGTTCTTTTTCATCGCCAACTTGCTACGCGCCTGATCAGGAGCAGGAACATGAGCCATAGCGTTATCCTGACTGATACGGTATTTCACGTCGCCCGCGGTAGTGCAGTCCTACTCCAGACGCAAATCGCCGTAAGCCCGCTCAACCGCCGTCAAGCTGGTTTGCCGAATCTGAGCAGTCTTGGCCTGGACTTGTTGAATGCCAGTAAATTGCAACACCTGATCTGGCCAGTGCTACCTCTACTGACCCTGGCTGTCTATGCCATGGTTTTTTCCATGCAGTATTACCTCTTGTTGCCGCTGGTTTTCGTCTTGCATTTTTTGGTATCAGTCACTTTTACCCACGATGTATTGCACGGTGCTGCTGGTTTCAAGCCACGCAGCACAGAATGGGTCTTGTTTGCCATGAGTATTTTGTTGCTGGAAAGTGGCCATGCCTTCCGGCAGGCGCATTTGCATCACCATAGCCATTGCCTGGAGCATGATGACTTTGAAGGCAGCCCCGCACACATGAGCTTGCTGGGCGCACTGAAAGCCGGGCCTACCTATCTTGCACGTCATTGGCTGCATGCCTACCGGCTTGCTAAAAGCCCGGTACAAAAGCGCTGGATGCTGACCGAACTGTGCGCTGCCATCCTGGGTATTGTGATTGCCATACTGGTCTTGCCCTGGACTGCTGCGCCGCTGGCTTATTGCGTATTCATGTACATAGGCTCTTGCCTGTATCCGGTCACAACCGCCTGGTTGCCGCACTTCAAGCCTGATAGCCGCATACTGGGACAAGCCAGGAGCTTGCGTGGCAAGATCATACCGGCCTTGTTGTTCAATCTTTCTTATCATCTTGAACATCATCTATACCCGCAAGTGCCCAGCTATAACTTGCCGCAACTGGCAGAGAGACTGGACCCGTATTTCGCCAGACTGGGCGTTGCGGTATTGCATGTGGTTTGAGTTGGTTTTTGGCACAAGTAGAAATACGGGGGAGGTTCAGGCTTTCGCTAGCTTGGAGGTAAAATGATGTTATCGCCTGCCTTTACTGGTGCCCAAGGAAAAACAAAATGAATGCATCACTACCCAAGCAAGTCAAAATCGTCGAAGTAGGTCCGCGTGATGGCTTGCAAAATGAAAAAGAAAGTATCCCTGCCGAAGTCAAGATAGAGCTGGTGAACCGCCTGACAGCGGCCGGCTTTGTGAACATAGAAGCAGCTTCTTTTGTGTCGCCCAAGTGGGTGCCGCAAATGGCTACTTCGGCTGAAGTCATGGCCGGTATCACGCGCAAGCCGGGTGTCATTTATTCTGTGCTAACGCCGAATATGAAAGGTTTTGAAGCGGCATTGGCAGCTGGTGCGGATGAAGTAGTGATTTTCAGTTCAGCCTCGGAAGCCTTTGCACAAAAAAACATCAACTGCTCAATTGCAGAGTCAATAGAACGCTTCCGCGAAGTGGCCGAAGCCGCAAAAGCAAACAAGATACGCTTGCGCGGCAGTATCTCTTGCGCTTTCGGTTGCCCTTACCAGGGTGAAGTCGCCGTTGATAGCGTCTCGGATGTAGTGCAGCGTTTGCGTGACCTTGGTTGCGATGAAATCGACATCGCTGACACCATAGGTGTGGGCACCGCGAGGCAAGTGCAAAACGTCATGCAGCGCGTCGCACAGGATTTTCCTGTTGCCGCTTTGTCCGGTCATTTCCATGATACCTATGGGCAAGCACTGGCGAATATCTACGCGAGTCTCGAAGTCGGCATTTCCATCTTCCATTCATCCGTTGCCGGTCTTGGTGGCTGCCCCTATGCCAAAGGCGCGACTGGCAATGTATCGACTGAAGATGTGCTCTTCCTCATGCAGGGGCTGGGTATACAAACTGGCATCGACCTCAATGTTGTGGTTGATGCGGGGCAATTTATTTCTGCACATCTGGGGCGCAAGGCAGTCAGCCGTGCTGGCAATGCACTGGCCGCGAAACGCCTGGCCTGATTGTTGGAAGCGGGCAAGGTGGGAGAAATGGGCGATATGTTTTGACCTTTCGCTCATCTTTGCTATAACTAAGCAGGAGGCTTTGCATCCTGTTCTTGCCTTGCATCTATAATTTCCCCATTGCAGCCTCCTGAGATTTTTTACAGGAGGCCATCATGCGCCGTCGTCTTTATTTCATGCTTCCCACTATTCCTGCTGCCAGAGCCATGCTCGATGAGTTATTGCTGGCACGCATAGAGGAAAGATATATCCATTTCCTGGCAAAAGACAGTTTGCCCAATGATATGCCGGAAGCCAATTTTTTCCAAAAAACCGATCTCATCCATGGCATGGAACTGGGCATGGTGGTTGGTGCTGCCACCGGTTTATTAGCAGGTAGCCTTTTACTGATTTTCCCGCCAGAAGGTCTGGAGATGCGTACCATCGCCTTGCTGGTCGCCGCATTTGGCGGTGCCGTATTTGGCTCCTGGGTATCAGGCATGGCTGCTGCTGCCATACCTAACTCCCGTCTGAAAGCTTTTGAAAGTGAAATTGAAGCCGGGCAAGTTTTACTCATTGTTGATGTACCGCTGAGTAAAGTAAAACAGACCGAAGAGATGATGGCCAGCAAACATCCTGGTTTTCGTTATGGTGGAGTGGAGCCGCATATTCCGGCTTTTCCCTGAGGCAGGCTTGCTGAATTTGTCTTATTGAATCAGTCTTGTCCTGATCTTCAGGGCAAGACTTCTACCCCGCGCCAGAAGGCTATGTAGCCGTTTATTTCTTTTGCGGCGTCCTTGGGCTCAGGGTAATACCAGGCAGCATCGGCATTGACTTCGCCATTGACGACGACATCGTAATAGCTGGCCGTGCCTTTCCAAGGGCAAACGGTGTGCTTGTCACTGTCGCGCAAGTGTTCGGGATTAACGCGGCTCCTGGGGAAATAGATATTGCCTTCGAGCTTCACAATCTCGCCATCACTGGCCTGGGCAATCACTGCATCTTTCCATTTCGCGGTAGGCATAGAACTATTCCTCAATAAGTGAACGGGCCAGACGCAGCCCCGTCAATTGCCAGCGTGCCGTTGCCGGAAAAAAATTCCTGTAAGTGATACGGCTATGGCCTGCTGGAGTGAAGGCAGAAGAGCCGCGCAAGACATATTGGTTGACCATGAATTTACCATTGTATTCACCGACCGCACCTGCTGCCGGAACAAAGCCGGGGTAGGGGCTGTAGCTGCTACTGGTCCATTGCCAGGCGTGATCAAATAACTGGCTCAGCTGGCCTTCCAGTTCATGTTGCTGTGCTGCGTATTCCCATTCAGCTTCTGTGGGCAGGCGTGCCCCAGCCCAAGTCGCAAAGGCGCTGGCTTCGAAGTAAGAGATATGGGCCAGGGTCTGTTGCGGGTTCAGCGGCAACAGGCCATACAGGCCAAATTCCTGCCAGTCCTTCTCGAAATCATAGCGCCAGTACAGTGGGTGCCGCAGGTCTTGCTGCTGGACCCAGTCCCAACCTTCGGCCAGCCACAGGGCGGGGTTTTGATAGCCGCCGTCTTCTATGAATTCCAGGTACTCCGCATTGCTGATCAGACGTGTCGCCAGCTGGTAAGGCTCAAGAAACTGGCGGTGCCGCGGCCCTTCATTATCAAAGGAAAACTTCTTACCCTCATGACCGATGCCACACAGGCAGGCATCATAATTTTGCCAGCTCAGGGTTTGCGATACTGGCAGGGGTTTGAGCACGTCAGTGGCGGGATACATGGCCGGGAACAAAGGGTTGCATGACAGCAGATGCTTGATATCGGTCAGCATCAATTCCTGATGTTGCTGTTCATGTTGCATGCCCAGTTCCAGCAAGGATGCAAAGCGGGTGTCGCTGAGTTTATCCTGGCAGCGCAGCATACGTTCATCCACATTGCGCCTGTAGGCAAGCACTGTATCCAATGATGGCCGCGTCAGCAAGCCGCGTTGCGGGCGTGGGTGTTTGTCACCGACACCGTTGTAATAGGAATTGAAGAGTACCCTGAAGTCGGTGTGAAAAGCCTGGAAGCCGGTTTCAAACTGTTCAAGTATGAAGGTTTCAAAAAACCATGTCGTATGCGCCAAATGCCATTTGATCGGGCTGGCGTCAGGCATGGATTGGGCCATGCAGTCTTCGGCAGACAAGGGTGCGGCGATAGCAACTGAACGTAGCCGGATTTCTTGCCAGCGTTCAAATATGCCTGCTTCCTGCATGGTTTGCCCTCGTATAGGGTTAAGCAGCTTTGGCATGGATGATGGCGAACCATTCATTTTTGTCAGTCCAGTGACAGCTATGCGAAAAGCCGGCGTCGGCCAGCAAGGCATTAAAGCCCTGTATGCTGTATTTATAACTGTTTTCCGTGTGTATGTGTTCACCCTTGATAAAATTTCTTTGCCCGCCCGGCCAGGTGACCTGGATATCTTCCCTGGCGCGCAAATGCATCTCTATGCGGGATTTTTCTGTATTGAAGAATGCCTCATGTTGCCACTGGCTGACATCAAAATCAGTATGCAGCAAATGATTAATGTGGCGTAACAGATTCAGGTTAAAGGCAGAGGTGACACCCAGGCTGTCGGCATAAGCTGCATCCAGCAAGGACTTGTCCTTGATCAGGTCTACTCCTATCAGTATGCCACCAGTGCGGTCACACGCGGCGCGCAAATGACAGAGAAATGCCAGCGCTTCTTCAGGCTCAAAATTTCCTATCGATGAGCCAGGGTAAAAGAACAAGCGCTGGTCGCGCCTTACTTCTGCGGGCAATTTCCAATCCTGCGCCAGGTCCAGGCCCAGCGCCGTCATTTCTATGTGCGGGAAGCGTTGCTGCAGCCTGCCAACGGCATCCTGTAAATGATGGACAGAAATATCAATGGGCACATACTGGTCAGGGTGCAAGACCGGGAACAGGCGTGCTGCTTTGGCGCAATTGCCAGCCCCCAGGTCTATCAGGCTGCCGCCTGTGCCTATGCTTTGTGCCATGTCCGCCATATGCTGGGTAAAAATTTCTGCTTCAGTGCGGGTGGGATAATATTCTGGCAGTACGCAAATGGCTTCAAACAAGACCGAGCCTACCGCATCATAGAAATACTTGGGTGAGGTATGGGCGGCGTTGGCGAGCAAGCCGTTTTCCAGCTCGCGGATGATGTGGGGTGGCGTGGTGCGCAGGCTATTGGCAGCGTTGCTCAAGCTATTGGATTCGGACATGATGTTGGGGCTAAGAAATTCAATCGGCAGGCCAGTATGGTTCTGGTCTGTTCTTGATACTCAATACGGCCTTTCCTTCAGCCCGCCTTTATGCGGAGCTTGTCTTGGAGTCTTGTTGTGGACTCTGGTGTGGCACAGTGTACAACTTATTGTTTAAAAAATCTTGCAGCAGGATTTGCTCGGGTGGTTTTCCTACAAATTGCGGTAATCTTAGTAACGTAATTTTGTTTGGCAGCAGTCCACTAGGCTGGCGCATGAGCTCGATTTTTCTAGAAGTTAGTCGAGCTGTGAGTCTTCGATTATCTAAACCGTTAGTAACGTCATTCCAGCGTGGGGTAGGCTGGAATCCAGCGGCGTTCTTGGCATGTCGTGAAATTTATTAACTTGCGCTTCTTATTGATCTACCTATTTGATTTTTAAATGCCTGCACACGTCATTCACGATTGCCGGTCGGGGGTAGCCCGACAGCTACATACCTTTCTTGCGTCGCCAAGAAAGGTATGCCAAAGAAGGCGACCCAGGCGTCGTCGCCCCCTGAAGGGGGTGTAGTGGTCTAATTTGCCAGGACAGTGAAATAAGAGGAAACTCAATCACAAAGAGGCCTCAACATGATGAAGAAACACTTCGACACACCGCTCAAACTGGAAGTAGTGAAGATGGTGAAAGAGCAAGGACTGAGTATATCGAGAGTCAGTCAAAGTATGCACATAGGAGAAACGGCGATACGCCGGTGGATGAAACAATACGAAACGGAACTTGATGGAGAGCCGTTAGCAAGTAAGCCACTGACAGCAGAACAACAGCGCATCCGTGAACTGGAGCAAGAGAACCGGCAACTGCGTATGGATGTGACCATCTTAAAAAATGCGTCGGCCTTCTTCGCCAGGGAAATGAAATGAGCTACAGGCTCATTACCCACTTGCAAAAGAAGGCCATTCCGGTCACGCATAGTTGTCGGGTACTGGAAGTCAGCAGATCAGCGTATTACGCCTCGGTACAACGCCATGCGATGCCCCGGATTTGTAGCAAGGAAGTTCATTTGAAAGCGGCTTTTAGTGCCAGTCACAAGTCCTATGGCAGCCGTCGCCTGGTGATGGCAATGCAGGCGCAAGGCATCCGTATTGGTCGTTATCAGGTTCGCAGTCTGATGCGGCAGGCCAGACTGCAGCCAGTCTGGCGACGTAAATTCGTGCACACCACCAATAGCAGGCATAACTTGCCTGTAGCAGAAAACATTCTGGCCAGGCAGTTCAATCCTGTAGCCCCCAACCTGGCTTACGTATCAGATATCACCTATATCCGTACTGAAACAGGCTGGCTTTATCTGGCAGTCGTGCTGGACTTATTCTCACGTAAAGTGGTGGGATGGGCGATGGCACCCAATATGCCAGCAGAACTGGTTTGTGATGCTTTACGCATGGCAATTGGGCAACGCAAACCTGTTTCTGGCTTAATTGTTCATTCTGACCGGGGTTCTCAGTATGCCAGCCGTCAGTATCAGGCATTGCTGCAAGAGTACGGTTTTATTTGCAGCATGAGCCGCAAAGGAAATTGTTGGGACAATGCTGTTGCAGAGCGCTTCTTCCTCAATTTGAAGATGGAACGCGTTTGGCAAGGCAGCTACGCCAATAAAATGGAAGCAAGGCAAGACATCGTTGCTTATATAACGAATTTCTACAACACCACACGTTTGCATTCTACATTGGGATATTTATCTCCCTCTGTCTTCGAACGTCATTACGCCGTAAAAACTCCTATTTCTTTGTCCTGATTTACTTGACCACTACAGGGGTTCCCGTTTGTGCAGTACAAAAAATGGGAAGGTCCGAAACTCGCCTGCGGCTCAAACAGCGGCCCTTCTTTTTCCATTTTATGTACCGCACAAACGGCGTCGACACATGGGAACTGCGAAGGTCAAAAACAACAGCAACACCAAGATCAAAAGCAACGTCAACACGACACAGGTTCATATTGCTCGAATACGACTCATCGAGAGGTAATTTTTTAATAAATCTTTCAAACATCCATCAATTCAAAATGAAACACCTTACTCACAATCTGCCACCTGCCATCCAGTTTCACCAACGTTAAAAAATCAGTGAAAAATTTGTTGGCAATCGCGCATTCCACGCGGGCGAAAGCGGTTACCGGGCCGGCCATTTCCAGGGAGACAATGCGGTCGCGGCGTGTTTCATTTTTGCTGGCGGGGGAAGGGCGTTTGTCAACCACCGGGAAATATTGCTGCATGTCCAGGTGCAGTAAATGACCTTCGGTCGCGCAGTAGTAATGGGCTTCGGGGTGAAATACCTGGGCGAGTATGCTGGTGTTACTGTGATACAGACCGTCGAAATACCGGTTCAGCGTGGCGATGACGTCGGGGTATTCGGTTTCCATTGTTGCCTTTCTTGAGATGTATGCAGCAGCGATGAACTGCTGCATTATTTAGTGTTGCTAAGCTTGCTGCTTTTGACGCAATTGCGTGACTGGTATACCGCCAACTCCCCAATTATCTGTATCCACTTCTTCTATGACGACAAAAGTCGTGGCAGGGTCTTTATTGAGTACGCGCACCAGCAAATCAGTGGCACCGGTGATCAGTTCAGCTTTTTGTTTAGCGCTGACATTTTCGCGGGTGACCTGTATGTGTACATAGGGCATGGCTTGCTCTTTTTGTTGATAATATCAGGAGGGCAGGCCTTCTGCTTTCAGTGCGGCTTGCACATGTGGCCTGGCCTTGACGCTGGCGAGGAAGTTTTGCAGGTGGGCAAAATCACTGATGTCCAGGTTCACATATTTGCTCCAGTTGCTGACGGTGAACAAATAAGCATCAGCCACGGTGAAGGTATCACCAGTGAGGAAGGTTTTGCCTTCCAGTCGACTATTAACCCAGCCAAATTTCTTGCGCAAGAGCTCTGCTGTGCGCGCTTTGCCCTCGACAGGCATGTCCGCATCAAAAAGTGGGGCGAAGGATTTGTGCAATTCCGAGGTGATGTAGTTTTGCCATTCGAGTACGCGGTAGCGTGCCATGCCAGATGCGGGCAACAGCGTTCGGTTTTCTGCACGCTCGACGATGTACTGGGCAATGATGGAGCCCTCGGTCAGTATCTCACCATTATCTAGTTCTACAGTAGGCACCTGGCCTTTTGGGTTGATGCTGTAAAAGTCCAGGCCATCTGCAGTTTTGTGAATAGTGGTATCGACTTTTTGCAGGGTGAAATCGAGACCGGCTTCACGCAGGATGATGTGCGGGGATAAGGAGCAGGCACCAGGGGAGAAATAAAGTTTCATGGTTTTGGGCTTTCGATAAAGGTTGACTGGCTGAACTGCCATGATGAGCAGGGCGTGACGGCATACTATGCCAAACGAAATAGTTGATAAACTAGATAAAAGTTACTTTATAAATTACATGGTGTAATGTGAATCGACAATTTGCGGATGTATTACTGGGCAGCATAGAATTGTTTTGTATGGCAGCCGAGCTGGAAAGTTTCAAGGATGCAGCCAATGCAGCAGGACTGACGCCAGCAGCGGTCAGCCGTTCGATAGCCCGGCTGGAGGAGCGCATAGGCGTGCGCCTGTTTGTACGCACCACGCGGCAGTTACGCCTGACCGAAGCAGGACGCGCCTATTTCGTACAATGCCGTCAGGCGCTGAACCAGTTGGTGGAAGCTGAGCGTGAGGTATCTGGCCAGCAGATGCAACCAGCGGGTCTGGTACGCATCAGCATGCCTACACCTTATGGGCATTACCGGGTGTTGCCCTTGCTGGCAAAATTCCGCCAGATGTATCCGCTGGTCAGGCTGGATTTACAACTCAGTAACCGCAATGTTGATCTGACTGCCGATGGCTTTGACCTGGTGATACGTGGCCGTAACCCACCGGATTCAGGCATGATTGCGCGCCGACTCGAAGATACCGAGATTGTAGTCTGTGCCACACCAGAATATCTGCAGCGTTTTGGCGTGCCAACCACGCTGGAAGACCTGGACAGGCATGAGTGCCTGCAATTTGTCTTGCCCAGTGCCGGACAAAATATAGTCTGGATATTCAGACGCGATGGTGAGGACATAGACTGGCCTACCAGAGGTGGGCTCACCTGCTCAGAAGATTTGCTGGGCATCATCACCCTCGCAAAAAATGGCGCAGGATTGATGCAATCTTCGCGCTTCATGGTCGAAGAGGACTTGCGTTCGGGCCGCATGGTCGAGGTGCTGCAGGAATTCAAAGGGCGTACGCGGCCATTCTCATTACTCTACCCGCGTGACCGTCACCTGCCGTTGCGCGTCAGGGTCTTGATCGATTTTCTGATTGCAGAACTGGCGCAGAATTAGTGTCCACCTGCCAGTTCAATACTTGCTCTATCACCCAGCCCGCATCATCCAGCGGCAGATCATGGCCTGCCGCTGGATGCAGGTGTAGCCGGCAATCCCACAGCCCTGCCAGTTTGCGTGAACAGTCTGCATTGACCAGTTTGTCATGTTCACCCGCCAGCAAGAGTAACGGGACTTTGCCCGTATAAGACGGCGCACGAAAGCGCATGGCGGCCAGCAATTGCCGCAGGATATTGTCAGCACTGATAGGGTATTCCTGCGCATACGCAGTCCAGCGCGTGATGATTTCTTTCGCTTGCTCCGCCATTTGCAAATTGCTGGTGATACGCAAAATCAATTGTTCACGCTGCGTACTTGAGCCAAATAACATGGTGGTAACCAGGGCAGGATAATTTACCGGTCTCAGCCTGTGATAAAAAGGATTATGCGGCGCCACGCTGGTGTTAATCAGCACCATGCGCTGCATATCACCAGGGTATTTATCAGCCCAGGCCAGTGCCACCATCGCCCCCAGTGAAACCGCCAGCACATGCACAGGTTCTGCTACGCCATGTACCTGCAATTGTTGATGACAATGCTCTGCCATTGCTGCTACCGTAGTCAGGCTATGCTCAGCATGCAATTGCCCATTGCCAGGAAAGTCCAGGCACAGCACGCGCTCAGCCCCCGTTGCTTGCTGGAAGCGTGCGGGAAAATCTCCCCAGTGTCTGCTCTCACGCATGAGGCCACGCAATAATACCCAGGTTGTCATGGCCTGTACCAGCGTGCCACGGCGCGTTCTTGCAGACGCAGGCGGGTAGGGCCTTGCGCCAGCCATTGTGCATGACCACATGTTGCCCGCATCAGGAAATCCAGCCAGGAGTTATGTCTGCGCAAGACGCGGTGCAAGCGGTGTTCTGCCACCGGGTTGAACATGCCATGCCGTGAGAATAGCTGGCGCGGATTTTTCTTGACCCATAACCAGGAACCCATTTCCAGCGTCAACGGCAGAAAGGTTTTGCTACGATCTTGCTCAGCCTGCAGGTAAAGATAATCCCAGATATCACCATGGGTACGGTATTGCAGGCTTTGTGGCTCAAACAGATAAGAATGATTGGGATGGGTTTGCTGGAACAATTCTTCCAGCGCCAGTATGTCGGCCAGATGATCGATAGGATGCACGCTGTGCGCATGCGGGAACCAGACGCGGTCACGCAAGCCAAAACCGGAATGGCAATCTATCGCCATGCTGAATGGGCGTGACAATAACTCTTGCTGCACGGTACGGCACAGCGCCTGATTCTCCGCTTCCATTTCGGCACCGGCCACACCGCGGTACCAGGGCAGACGTGGGCTATAGCGGTGGCCGCCAAGCAGGAAGGGGACTTTGTCATTCGCTTCTATTGGTGCATTGCGCATCAGATCGACGCCACTGGGATTACAGCGTGTCGCCTGCCACATGCCACCGGGATTAATGAGTGGCATGAACACCAGACGCACATCCTGCAGCATATGCTGCAGGCTCTTGTCCCATGACAGTCGTGTCAGCAGGCCGCGCATGAAAGTCAGCAAGACTTGCGTGCCTATGCGTTCCAGCCCATGTATGCCACCAAAAAAACCTATGGCCGGCAGGCTGGTATCGGGATTGCCGAGTGCCAGTTTATACACCGGAAATTGCTTGTGCTTGACGGCGACTTGACACAGCACCTCCACCTCCAGCTGTCCGCGGCCAAGGGCGATGATGCGTTCCAGTTCATTCAGTTCAGGCAGTGCAGACATGGCGCGTGCTTAAAAGTTAACCATGCCATGCTAGAGGAGCTATACGCAGAATGCAAGAAGCACGCAGCTTCTGGCGCGAATTGCTCATTTATGACCAACAGATGACAGATTTTCCTGGCAATGCTCAAGCTTCCAGCATCAGATCATTGTCCACCGTATTTTTCCTTGCCGCCCCCGGAGAGATACCAAGCACACGCTTGAACGCCCGGCTGAATGCTGCCTCGGAATCATAGCCTAGCTGGCTTGCCAGCACGGCGACCGGGACTCTGGATTCACGCAGCTGCGTCAAGGCTGTCTGCATTTTCCAGCGCATGGCGTATTGCATGACTGGTTCACCGACCAGTTGCGTGAAGCGCGCAGAAAAAGCCGAGCGTGACATGGCCACGGCGCTGGCCAGGTCGGCCACTGTCCAGCTACGTCCCGGTTCGCGATGTATCATGACTATTGCCTGGCCAATCTGTTTGTCGCGCAGTGCACCCAGCCACCCGGTTTGTGCTGCCGGATCGCGTGCAATCCAGGCTCGTATGGTTTGAATGACGAGGATATCGGCCAGCCGCGTGATCACTGTTTCGCCGCCCGGGTTCAATTGCTGCGCTTCGGCAGCAATGAAGCGTAGCGTGCTTTGTATCCACTCCATCTCGGATGATTTCCAGGTGTCGATGTGAATAAGTTTTGGTAATAGCCGTATGAGTTGCTGCGCTGCCGGATGATCGAAATGCACCAGTGCGCAAATCATACTGGTGGTCGCTCCACCTTCACCATGACTGATCGTTTCGTAGGAATTACTGATAGCCCGGCGCGGCATATCGAACAGCTTGGTGGCAGGCACACCTGGTTCACTGGTGAGTATGTGCCCGGCACCATGTGGCACCAGGGCAAGGTCACCAGGTTTGAGCAGACAAGCATCACTGCCGTCTACTTCCAGAAAACACTGACCTGCCGTGACGACATGAAACATCAGACTATCCTTGAAGGCAGGCAGTTCCATCGCCCAGGGCGCAGTGAATTCAGAACGGCAATAAAAGGTTCCACTCATGCGCAAGAAATGCAGCGCTTCGCCGACAGGGTCATCCCTGGGCAGGAGACTGATCATGGTTTTCATGTAAGGCAAGCAAAAGCACTTTGTTTATTCATCTGGACAAATGAGCATGAAAGCGAGACGTTCAGACATAGTCTGTATTGCATACCCGCCGGATAATAGCACCATCGTCACCAGCCAGTGTGACACCAACTTAAAGGAGCGACAGATGTCCACTCAAACCATACTCGTCATCGGCAGCACCGGCAAAACAGGACAGCGGGTAGCCGCACGTCTGGCTGAACGCAATCTGCCGCTGCGTCTGGGTTCGCGGTCCGGTGCAACGCCATTTGACTGGACTGACCGCCGCACATGGACAACAGCACTTCAGGGTGTCGGGGCAGCATATGTCAGCTTCTATCCTGATCTGGCCGTTCCGGGGGCGCCAGAAGCGATACAGGCATTTACTGATCTGGCAGCCAGCCTGGGCGTGCGTCGTCTGGTCTTGCTGTCGGGTCGCGGTGAACCAGAGGCAAAACAGTGCGAAGACATAGTGCGCAATTCGGGTCTTGAATGGACAGTGCTGCGCGCCAGCTGGTTCGCGCAGAATTTTAGCGAAGGACACTTTCTGGAGCCGATACTTGCAGGCGAAGTGGCTTTACCTGTTGCTGATATTGGTGAGCCATTCATTGATGTTGATGACATTGCCGATATTGCCGTCGCCGCGCTGACCGAAGACAGTCACATCGGGCAACTCTACGAATTGACCGGGCCACGTTTATGGACATTCAAGGAGGCAATCGCCGAGATCGCACGTTCTACCGGGCGGACGATAGATTTCATGCCGGTTTCCAGCACCGACTACACCAGTGCGCTCGAACAGGCACAGCTTGATGGCGATACGATCAAGCTCATCAACTATCTTTTCTCCGAGGTGCTTGATGGCCGTAATGAGTCAGTGACAGATGGCGTGAGCCGCGCACTGGGGCGGTCACCGCGTGACTTTGGCGAGTATGTGCGCACCACCGCGCTGAGTGGTGTCTGGAACGAAAACTCGCAAGCATGAAATGAACAGCATGTGTAATTCCCTGGCGTTCATCCTAGCCCTTGGTTGCGGGCTTATGAGAGGCTTCTTCTTTGCCTTTTCCATCCTGGTGATGAAATGAGTTCTAGTTATCAACCCCTGGTTCATGACACTGTTTCTCGATATGGCACTGTTAAGCGGGGTTTTGATCACCATGGTAATCTTTCGGCGCAGCGCTGGCCAGCCCGTCATCTTGACGACAGCTTTGCTGAAGAGATGATGATATTTGAATTATGCAAGATCCAGAACACACACTTGGAGAAAACATGATCGTTGAATACATACGCTACAAACTCACCGAAAGCCCGGCACAATCAGGGGAAAATATTGCGGCTGATTTCGAGGCTGCCTATCAAACCGCCGCCTCATCGCTCAACGCTTCACCAAACTGTCTGGGCTATGAACTCTCGCGCTGCGCTGAAGAGCAAGACCGCTACATCCTGCGCATAGAGTGGGATTCGATTGATGGTCATTTGACGGGTTTCCGGCGCGGGCCTGAGTTCGCCAGTTTTCTTGCTGCTATCAAACCATACATCAATCAAATTGAGGAAATGCAGCACTATGCGCTGACCTCAGTCGTCTTATCAAAGGACAAGCGAGGCATTGCATGACAACTCAAAATACTCCCAGCTTATACGACTGGCTCGGTGGCATTGAGGCGTTGAACCGGCTGACCACTCGTTTCTATTTGCACGTCAAGGCCGATGAATTGCTTGGCCCGGTCTTCGCGCATATGGGAGCAGATCATCCAGCGCACGTTGCCGTATTCCTTGGCGAAGTGCTCGGTGGTCCAGCGGCTTACTCAGAGCGGTACGGCGGCCATCCGCATATGGTCAAGCAACATCTCAATCGTCATCTGACACAAGAACAGCGGCGACGCTGGGTAGGCTTGTTGCTGGAGACGGCTGATGAACTGGGCATGCCTGATGATCCAGAATTCCGCTCCGCTCTGGTTGCTTATCTGGAGTGGGGTTCGCGGCTGGCAGTCATCAATTCTCAAGCGGGTGCCACGGTGGATGAAAACGCGGCCATGCCAAAGTGGGGCTGGGGTGAAGTTAAAGGCCCCTACATATTACCCAAGGAGTAATGCATGATGCATGCAATTCAATGCAAGTGCGGCACGCTGCGCGGCCAGCTTGAAGGGACAGGAGTTCACAATCGACTCATCTGCTATTGCAAGGACTGTCGTGCTTTTGCGCATTTTCTTGGCAAAGCTGATGAAGTGCTCGATGAGCAAGGCGGGACTGAGATTGTGCAAGTGGCGCAGCCACGCCTGCGCTTTTCGCAAGGCGTAGACAAGCTTGCTGCTATGCGTCTTAGCGAAACAGGCATGATCCGCTGGTATGCCTCATGCTGCAACAGTCCAATAGGTAACACCATGGCTGATCACAAGGTGTCATTCATAGGCCTGATTCATGTAGCTCTTGATCAAGCCAGGATTGCTCAAGATTTTGGAACAAAGATCGCGCTTTTGAGCACGGACTCAGCGTTGAGTGATCCAAAGCCAGCGCAGCGTGGCCTCATAGGTGTGATTGCCCGCTTTATCTGGATTCTTGTCACTACACGCATCAGTGGTCGCTACAAAAATTCTCAGCTATTCAATGCGACGGGTGAGCCACGGGTAGTTCCATTGATCCTTGATGGCAGCAAAAAATGCATTGATATGCGCAGCAACGCCGATTTACTATGAATAAGCAAAATCCCGATATGATGAATACCTATCTCAAGACTTCGTCTACGCACTCAGGTACGTCACGCAATATTGCCTTGGCTATGGCTTTTACGCTTGCTTTGTTGGGCTGTGGTGGGGGAGAAGAAAGCAGAGCGCCAGCAGCGGCACCAGCCACTATGACCGTACCCCCGGCGCCCCACGGCTTGGCGGTCTTGCCTGCCAGTGGCACGATCACTCACGGCATGCAATTGACCACCGATATGGTCGGGCCAGCCGGGATTGCCATCAGCAGTTTTGCAGAGGTACCCGGCGGCACTTTCTCCGGCACACCGCTCAATGGCTGGGGTGATCATGCCCGCATCGTCGGCCCTGGTGCCGAGGTGATTGATGGTTATAGTTTCCCGGCCGGTACGGTGGTGCTACAGGGTGTGAATCTGCTTGGTGAAGTGGTAGTGAATTCCGGCTGGCTGGTACTGCGCGGCAGCAAGGGCAGCCTGTTGCTGAACCATCCTAAAGGCAGCACTGGAGGCGGTGCCGCCTTGTACAGCGAGCTCAGCGCCTTCAACACCGTCGGCGCCAAGGATGCCGGCAGCCTGCATTGAGCATCTGCCACCGTTGCTATTTTCCGCATAGCGGGCTGGAGAATGTCTACAGCAACAATGTCATCATCACCGAGTCCTGGATCGCGGTTGACCCAGGCAATACGGGTGATCATGTGGATGGCATCCAGACCTGGGGCGGGCAATCCGGGCTCACCATCGCCCGCAATCACCTGCAATGGAATGGTGAGCATAACGACACCCAGTCTGGCCTGATCGCCATGTATTCCGATGGTGCACAGAATGGCTCCACTGGCTACAACAAGGTTTTGATCGAGAACAACTATATCGTTATAGGTAAGGGTGGTGGCATAGGCCTGCATGCGCCCATGAATGTACCCACCACAAACATGAAGGTCACTGGCAACCGCTGGTCATGGGTAGATGGATCCGATCCCGATTATTCTCCGGCCATTTATCGCGGCCCCAAATTTGCGAATTACCGCAAGAACGGCAACTGCTGGTCGGATAATCGCTGGAGCGATGGCGAATACGCCAACAAGTTCCTGCTGCCGGATAACAGCACCAGTGTTGCCGACAAATTCAATGGGGGGTGCTGAGCTGTTCCAGGAACTTTTGATCTCTACACATATCCCTACATAAAGCCCGTATGTCAATGAAGGTATATCATTCATTAATATGCTTACTGTGCACTGATCAAAAGGAGTTTTGTTTTGTCTAATAATTTGCATCACATTGCAGCAGATGACGAAGTCTACTGGTCAGAAATTCGTGATCAATACAGCGTCTCATCAGATTTCATCAATCTGGAAAACGGCTATTTCGGGGTGCAGGCGCGGCCTGTGTTTGAGGCTTTCCAGCGCTATCAGGCGCAGGTGAATGCCGAGACTTCGTATTTCCTGCGGGTACGTTACGCGCCTCTGTTTGTACAAGTCATGCAGGCACTGAAGGATTTTTGTGGAGTCGATGAGGGTGAATTGGTACTGACCCGCAATCTCATCGAGGGCATGAATATCCTGCTGCAAGGTTATCCTCTGCAAGCAGGTGATGAAGTCATCCTTGCTACCCATGATTACGATCTCGTCATCGATACCCTGCTGATGCTGGAACAACGCAAGCAGATACAACTGCGACATTTGCAATTGCCACTTGACCCTGTCAGTGATGAAGACATTGTGGCCCGGTATGAGCAGGTGATTACACCTAAAACCAAATTGATACTGGTCACTCACATCGTACACAGGACGGGGCAGATCATGCCGGTCGCCAAGATTACTGCCATGGCCAGGCGTCATGGTGTGGATGTCATGGTTGACGCTGCGCATTCCTTTGCTCATCTGAACTACCGCATGACTGAGCTGGGGGCAGACTTTGTCGCGGTGAACTTGCACAAATGGCTGGGTGTGCCACTGGGTGTGGGCATGCTGTATATACGCAAGAACCGGGTGGCTGATATTGCACCACTGTTTGGCAATGCCAAGTTTGCCGACAATGAGATTTTCAAATTCACGCAAGTCGGCACGGTACCACCAGCGAATATCCTGACCGTATTGGATGCACTAAAGTTTCATGAATCCATAGGTTCAGCCAACAAGGAAGCGCGCTTGCGTTACCTGACGCAATACTGGGTCAATCAGGTGCGCGACTTGCCCGATGTACGCATCATGACCCCGACTGATCCGCAACGCTCCTGCGCGATCGCCGGCTTTGGCATTGCTGGCAACTCAGGTCATGCGATTGTCGACTACCTCATGCGCGAGCACAAGATATTCACTGTGACGCGCGACCTGGATGGGCAGGACATCGTCAGGGTGACACCGCATTTGTATACCAGTCTGGATGACCTGGACAAGCTGGTGGCGGCTATCAGGCAACTGACGCGAGCCTGAGGTTTTACCAGGTGTAGACGAGACAATAGAAATAATTCCAGTTTACAGGATTTAAATATCCTATATAATGGAAATTATGGATATCAATTCGATTATTGCCCGCCGGGTGCGCGAGCTGCGCGATCAACAAAAGCTGTCGCTGGATGCACTGGCCAAGCGCAGTGGCGTCAGTCGTTCGAACATTTCCCTCATAGAGAGAGGTGAGAGCAGCCCCACTGCTGCTGCGCTCGACAAGCTGGCCGTGGGCTTGGGGGTGACGCTGGCTTCACTGTTTGAAGACAGTACGCCTGCTGTGGTGGCTTCACCAGTCTCGCGTCTGGCCGGGCAGGTATGCTGGACTGATCCTGCCTCTGGCTATATGCGCCGCAATCTATCCCCTGGCCTGCCCTCTCCCTTGCAACTGGTGGAAGTTGAATTCCCGGCGGGGCAAACCGTGCGCTATGACAGTTTCCATCGTGATGTTGATATACAGCAGCAAGTCTGGATACTGGCGGGCGAGATGCGCCTGCATGTGGGTGAGCAAGCCTGGGATTTGCACACTGGTGATTGTCTTGCGATGGCACTGGATAAGCCGATTACTTTCCATAATCCTGGAAAAGTCACGGCGCGCTACCTTGTTGCGCTTTGCAAATAACATTCTCAGTCTAATTTTACGCAGGGAGTAAATCATGTCCGGGCAAGTGCAAATCCAGATTCTCGATACAGCAGAAGCGCAGGCCAGTGTAGCCGCATTGGCCGATGTATTGACAGACTGCGTCGCTGGCGGTGCATCCGTCAGTTTCATGTGGCCTTTGCCACGTGAGCGTGCGCTGCAATTCTGGCAGGGTGTCGCTGACAGCGTCGCGCGCAAGGAGCGCATTTTGCTGGTCGCCAGGGATGACAACGGCGAAATCATAGGCACGGTACAATTGATTACTGCCATGCCAGACAATCAGCCGCACCGCGCCGATGTGGCCAAGATGTTGGTGCACAGGAAGGGTCGCCGCCGTGGCATCGCACAAGCCTTGATGGCGGCAGTTGAAAAAGCTGCCGTGGCTGCGGGCAAGACTGTGTTGGTATTGGATACCGTCACTGGTGGCGATGCCGAACGCCTGTACGAACGAGCTGGCTGGCAGAAGGTAGGTGTTGTACCCAACTACGCCCTGATGCCTGATGGTGAATTTTGTGGGACTACTTTCTTTCACAAGCAGATATAGCGGAGTAAGCAGCCATGCGCATTGCAGTGATTTCAGACATCCACGGTAATTTGGCCGCACTGGAGGCAGTGACAGCCGACCTGCGACAGCGTGGTGTAGATCAGGTAGTCAATCTGGGCGACAGCCTGTCCGGTCCCTTATTGCCAAAAGAGACGGCGGATTTTTTGATGGCGCAAGCTGGCTGGATACATCTGGCCGGTAATCACGAGCGCCAGATTCTGGAATTGAATGAGCGCTCGGGTTCTGGCGATACTTATGCACACCAGCAAATCACCGCAGAACAAAAGGCATGGATCGCCAGCCTGAAACCAGTGCTGCGACTGAATGAAGAAGTCTTGCTGTGTCACGGCACACCCGGCAGCGACACGACGACCTTGCTGCAAGTGGCAGACAGGAATGCTACGGCGCCAGAAATCAAAGAAAGGCTGGGGCAGCAAACTGCCGCTGTGATAGCTTGTGGCCATAGCCATGTCGCACGCAGTGTACGTACCGCTGAGGGCCAGCTTATCGTCAATCCTGGCAGCGTCGGTCACCCGGCCTACGAGTATGATTACCCTTACCCGCACAAGATTGAATCGGGTGCGCCGGATGCGCGTTATGCCATCATAGAAAAGACGCAGCAAGGCTGGGCTGCCAGCCTGATTAATGTCCCTTACGCATATCAGCACATGGCAGAACTTGCAGCTGCGCGAGGGCGTGAAGACTGGGTCATGGCCTTACGTAGTGGATACATGAACGGATAAATATGCAAAAACAAGACACGGCACTCATCATCATTGACATGCAACGCGGCATGGCCGATCCCAAATCCGGACGCAGGAATAATCCGGGTGCAGAAGAGAATATACGCCAGTTGCTGCTCGCATGGCGCGCGGCAGGCAGACCGATTGTGCATGTCAGGCATATGTCGCGCTCACCCACTTCGGTATTCTGGCCGGGCCAGCCAGGCAATGAATTTCAAGAAAATTTGCTGCCACTGGCCAGCGAGCATGTCGTCGAGAAAAATGTGACGGATGCCTTTGTCAATACGGGGCTGGAACGCTGGTTGCATGTGCGTGGCATCAAAGAGCTGGTGATTGTTGGTGTCAGCACCAATATGTCTGTCGAGGCAACAGTCCGCAGTGCAGGCAATCTGGGTTTTACTACCACGGTGGTGGCAGACGCCTGCTTCAGTTTCGACAGGCTGGATTTGCATGGCAAGCCGCAGACTGCAGAAGAAGTCCACGTACACGCGCTCAGCAATCTGCAGGGTGAATATGCAAAGCTGCTTGATACGGTGGACTTGCTGGGCTAAAAATATCTGCAATCATTGCCAGTATTATGCAGCGGTAATTTCTTTTAAAAATTACCGCGTTCACCATCTACCCTAAAACCAAAAAATTTCATAGAATGCCCAACAAACCGCATGGGTTTGCGGACCACTTTTACTGTATGGGAAATTGACCATGGCGATGGATGTCATAGATTATGAAATTTTTGGCGACGATATGCAATTCGTCGAAGTCGAACTCGACCCGGGCGAGGCAGCCATCGGTGAAGCCGGTACCATGTTTTACATGGAAGACGACATACAGATGGAAACCATCTTTGGCGATGGTTCTGCCGGACAAACAGGTATCTTTGGCAAATTACTGGGTGCTGGCAAACGTTTGGTGACAGGTGAGTCCCTGTTCACCACGGTCTTCATGAACGGTGGTGTGGGCAAGCGAAAAGTCGCCTTTGGTGCGGCATACCCAGGCAAAATCATCCCTATGCATTTGAATCAGCTGGGCGGTACGCTGCTGTGTCAGAAAGATGCCTTTCTCTGCGCAGCCAAAGGCGTGTCGCTGGGTATCGCTTTTCAAAAACGACTGGGTGCCGGTTTCTTCGGTGGCGAAGGCTTTATCCTGCAAAAACTGGAAGGTGATGGTCTGGCCTTTGTCCATGCTGGTGGTGCGATCATAGAAAAGACCTTGAATCCTGGACAAACCCTGCGCGTCGATAGCGGTTGCGTGGTGGCTTTCACTCAGGAAGTGGATTTTGACATCAAGTTCGTTGGTGGTGTCAAAACTGCCTTGTTTGGCGGTGAGGGCATGTTCTTCGCGCATTTGCGCGGCCCAGGCAAAGTCTGGCTGCAATCCCTGCCATTGGCACGCCTGGCCAACCGTATCGTTGGAGCTTCGAAAATCGGTGGCGGCAAGGGTGGTGAGCAAGGCTCTGTACTCGGTGGCCTTGGCAATTTGTTTGAAGAAGAATAAACCGTTTTCTTTATGAAACCTGACCCGCTTGTGCCCTGCATAAGCGGGTTTTGTGTTTTTGGTGGAGTAAATAAACTTCGTTGGAACTAAATTCGGCTTACGCCTGTCTATCTTGCAGCTTATAGCGTATTACTACTTTGATTCAATAAATTTACCCAAGTTGCCATGTTTAAAAAACTACTCGCCCTGTCCTTCATTCTTTCCAGCCAACTGGCCATGAGCGGTTGTGCCGTCGTCTATGACCTGGGGCAAGACTCCAACCAGCGCCAATGTGAAAAACTCCAGGACTGGAACGAACGCAAGACTTGCCTGCAACAAAACAAGACGACTTACGAGCAATACGAAAAGCAGCGTGAAGACTTGCGTACCAAGGGTACGGAAAAGAAATAAAGCTTCAGGCCTTGTCAAGTCTTGTCAGGCTTTGATGGCACGCCAGATCAATACGCCACCAAGCACGGCGCAGGCGGCTGCGGTGGTGATGCCTGCGACCAACGCTGCCGGTATCGCCGTCAGGCTGAAAATGCCACAGGCATACAGATTATGCTTGTGGGCTGAACGCACGGCGTCAGCACTGACGTCTTCATGGATGAGTTTGCGTTTGATGGCGAGGTAGAAATACAGCGCCTGAGACAGCAGTATCAATCCAACCACGGGCAGATACACGATCAGGACTGTCGGTGTATAAAATACATAGCGCCCAAACAAGGCTGCAGCAAAAGGAAAGAAGCAGATCAGCGACAAAAAGGCCAGGCTGCATAACACCAGGCTGCCATCAATTTCCTTGACCTTGGTGGCCAGCCTGTGGTGCCAGACCCAGAACAGGCCCAGCATGGCAAAACTGAGGAAATACGCAATGATGATATACAGGTGATGCTGCAAGGCATGCAACAAGGCAGCACCATCACGTGGATTTTCCAGCTCAGGTACTTTAACTTCCAGTACCAGTATCGTCATGGCAATCGCAAATACGCCATCGATCAGTGCTTCCATCCTGTGCTTGTGGATACCAAATTGCATACTCATCTTTTGTCTTCCTTAAGAATTTTATGCAAGTATCCACTTTCTTGGCGCTTTCTGGAATAGCCTGGCCCGGATTTAAGCCTGAATAACCACATCCTGTCCCAGCATGTTACTGGCATACACGTCGCAACAGATTTCACTGGATGTGCGTGAGCCGTAATGTGCGATAAATTCATCAAAGCTGCCGCTTTGCGCGCTTTCCATCTCGGCCTGTTCTGCCAGGGATTTTTCTGCCATTTTTGTATACAGGGCCAACTGGTCTGGTGCTGGCGGGCGGGCGCGGAATTCTTCAGCCAGCAGCGTGCTTTGCTGCAAGGCGAACTGGGTGAAGGAATTATTCGCTGCGCGTATCGCATCCAGTACTTTGGCTGATGGCGTCAGTTCAGGATGTTGCAGTTTTTCAGTTTGCACTTGCATGGCCTGTGCATGGCTGCCATCACCACGTTGTGCATCCAGCAGTGCGGCTACCGGTGCGATTCTTTCCAATAATTCCTTGCCCCAGTCCTGCAGTGAAATTGGCTCGCCATGGCGCGACAGCATCAGGCCAGGACGGCGCCCTTGTTTGACGGTGAGGGCAAAATTCTCGACATTTTCATCACCTTCGGTCTGATTCGTCAAAGGACTTTCTTCCAGTGCGCAGAACAGCAGGAAGGCATCAAGGAAACGTGAAGTCTCCAGGCTGATGCCGAGCGGGTCGAAAGGATTGACGTCCATGCAGCGTACTTCTATATATTGCACACCGCGTGCACACAGGGCTTCGACAGGGCGCTCGCCCGTCTTGATGACACGTTTGGGCCGTATCGTGGCATAAAACTCGTTTTCAATTTGCAGCACATTGGTATTGATCTGTACCCACTCACCATTTTGCCGTGTGCCTATTTTTTCATAGGCTGGGTAGGGCTGGCGCACTGCCAGCGACAGGCTGCGCATATATTCCAGCAGCGTGTTATATGGTGGCACCAGGCCAGACTGGGCATTGTTCTGGTAACCAAGATCACTCATGCGCAGGCTGGTGGCATAGGGCAGGTACAGAGTATCGTCGGACAGGGTTTCCAGTTGATGCGGGCGGCCACGCAAGAAAGGTGTGGACAGGGCAGGCGAGGCACCGAACAGATACATCAGCAGCCAGCTATAACGATGGAAATTGCGTATCAGGGAGATATAATTTTCAGACTGCACATGCATGGCACTGCCGCTGGTATGTTCTGCCTGCTGCAAGACTTTCCATAAATCTTCGGACAGCGAATAGTTGTAATGGATGCCGGCGATGCATTGCATGCTCTTGCCATAACGCAGGGCCAGTCCACGGCGATACACGTGCTTGATCATGCCTATATGTGAATTGCCATACCAGGCGATAGGGATATCTTTTTCTTCCGGCAGGCTGCAGGGCATGGATTGATGCCACAGCATTTCATTACCCATGACGGTATAGGCAAAGCGGTGAATATTGTCGAGTTCTTCCAATGCTGTGGCGATATCAGGCTCTGCGGGCGTGATGAATTCCAGCAGGGATTCAGAATAATCAGTCGTGATCTGTGGATTGGTCAGCGCCGAACCCAGGGCAGGTGAGTGTGGCGTCAAAGCCAGTTTTCCATCAGCGTGCACACGCAGGGTTTCCCTCTCTATGCCGCGCAGACCACGTGCCAGCAAAGGGCGGTTTGCATCACTATCGAGTAGCGCCAGACGTTGGTTTAACAGAGTGCTCACGGTGTCTTCCTTCAAAATTCAGTTGTCTTTGCAATCACATTTGCAAAAAATATCGAGCAAGCATAGCCGAAAAATGAAAACGGCATACGAGGCTGCTCAAATTTCATATATGAAAACTTTTTTAGTTTATATCAGTCTCATGACCAGCCGGTTTCAAGGCCAATGAAGACCAATAAGTCCCGCACTGCAGCAATGCACAAAATATTTCTTGTTTTGTTGGCATCGACTTAGAATGCCATATTCATTTTTCATACAGGAGTTGAAGTGTCCATCAAAAAAATGTCTGTACTCATGTCAGCCAGTGTACTTGGCCTGGCAAGTTCTGGCCTGGTGCTGGCTGCTGAGCCTACTCCGCCGGTGGCCGCCAAAGTCAAATGGCAAGAAACCCGCCATGGCGAAGTCGTTACGGATGATTATCGCTGGTTGCAGAAAAAAGAAAATCCTGAGGTCATCTCTTATCTTAATGCAGAGAATGCCTATACCGAAGCCCTGACGGCAGACATCAAACCCCTGTCTGACAAGTTGTATGCAGAAATCAAGGGCAGGATGAAAGAGGTGGACCTGTCCGTGCCTGTACGTCGCGGCAATTACTATTATTATTCGCGTACTGAAGCTGGCAAGCAATATCAGCTGTATTGTCGCCGTCGCGCCAATGCCGGGATGGCCTACGACGACAAGGCCGCAGAAGAAATTTTGCTGGACCAGAATGAAATGGCCAAGGGGCAAAAATTCTTTGCTGTTGGCGGCAGTTCCGTCAGCCCGGACGAGCAATTCCTGGCTTATACCACTGACACTGTCGGTTATCGTCAATATCAATTGCAAATCAAAAATTTGCGGACCGGTGAATTGCTCAGCGACAGCCAGCCACGGGTAACATCAATGGCCTGGGCGGCAGATAACAAAACCCTGTTCTTTGTGCAAGAAGATCCGACCACCAAACGCTCTGATCGTCTGTTCCGCATGGAGACAGGCAAGCCGCCGGTAGAAATCATGCATGAGGCGGTCGAACAGTTTGGCCTGCAAGTCAGCACGACCCGCGACAGGCAATTCATTGTCGTCAATAGCCATGCCACCGATACCAGTGAAGTCATGTTGCTGGCTGCAGACAAGCCACAAGGGAAATTCCAGAGCGTGCTGGGACGTGAAAAAGGCCATCGCTATAATCTGGAACACCGCAATGGCGAGTTGTATATCGTTACCAACAAGGATGCCAAAAACTTCCGCGTTGTGCGTGCGCCGCTGGCAACACCTGACAGCAAACACTGGCAGGAAGTGGTCAGGCATGACCCTGAAGTATTGGTCTTTGGTGCCGATCTGTTCAAGGACTACATGGTCATCACTGAAAAGACCCAGGCCCTGAATCGTGTCCGTATCTATGACTTCAACAGCAAACAATGGAAAACGGTCAAGTTCGATGACCCGGTTTATCTTGCGACTGGTGCTGGCACGCCGGAATTTTCCTCTACCCGTTTCCGCATGTCTTACCAGTCACCAGTAACGCCAGTGACCACGCTGGATGTGGATATGGCAACTGGCCAGCGCTACGTGCTCAAGCAGCAGGAAATTGTTGGCGGTTACGATGCCAGTAAATATGAAAGCCGCCGTCTGTGGATGACAGCCAGGGATGGCGTCAAAGTACCACTGTGGGCAGTGTATAAAAAAGGCGTGAAACTGGATGGCTCTGCCCCCTTGCTGTTGTACTCTTACGGCAGCTATGGTTATTCAACCGAAGCGACCTTTGCCATCAGTCGTCTCAGCATGCTGGACCGTGGCGTCATCTATGTGCAGTCACATATCCGTGGTGGCCGTGACATGGGTGAACACTGGCATGAGGATGGCATGCTGATGAAAAAGAAAAATACTTTTTATGATTTCATCGACAGTGCCGACTATCTCATCAAACAAAAATGGACCAGCCCTGACAAGCTGATTATCCAGGGTGGCAGTGCCGGTGGTTTGTTGATGGGCGCCGTCGTGAATATGCGTCCTGACTTGTTCCGCGCCGTTCATGCTGCCGTACCGTTTGTCGATGTCATGAACACCATGATGGACGCCAGCCTGCCTTTGACGACAGGTGAATATCTGGAATGGGGTAATCCAAATGAAAAGCCCGCCTATGACTATATGCGCAGCTATTCACCCTATGACAACATAGCCCGCAAGGCTTATCCGGCGATGCTGGTAACGACAGGCTTGAACGATAGCCAGGTCATGTATTGGGAACCTGCCAAATACGTGGCCAAATTGCGAGATTTTAAAACCGATAAAAATCCCTTGCTGCTGAAAACCAATATGGCCGCTGGTCATGGAGGCGCATCTGGCCGCTACGATGCCTTGCGTGAAGGCGCGTTCAATATGGCCTGGATGTTCTCGCAATGGGGTATTAAAGAATAATTGATTTGATGCTCACTGTCCTCTTCTGATGACGAGGACAGTTTGACCTGCTAAAAAATGAAAGAATGAATCATGAATTTTGCTTACACCATTATCTACGTCCCTGACGTTGCCGCATCGCTGGCCTTCTTTGAAAAGGCCTTCGGATTTGCTACCCGTTTCCTGCATGAATCGGGCATGTATGGAGAACTCGATACCGGCGCCACGACCCTGGCTTTTGCTGCGCATGCCATGGGGGATATGAATTATTCCAGCGGCCATGTGGCGGCTCATAGTTCAGAAAAACCGCTGGGGATGGAAGTCGCATTTACCACGGCAGATGTGGCTGCCGCACATGCCAAGGCTGTTGCTGCTGGTGCACAGGAACTGGCTGCACCAGCTGAAAAACCCTGGGGACAGATGGTATCTTATCTGCGTTGTCCTGATGGCAGCCTGGTGGAGTTGTGCACGCCCATGGGAGGATGAGCGGCCATCAATGCCACTATTGAAAGCCTCGCTTTGAAAAAAAAGCGAGGCCTTTATTCCCAGGAAAAATATTTTCTACGCAGCTTCTGCACCGTGCCATCTTTTTGCAAAACTTCATAAGCTTTGCGCCAGGCGCGTTCTTCATCTTCACTGACATTCATGGAACTGGCCATGTATAGTTCGGCACTGCCCATGTTGAGCCCGGTGGTGAAGTCTTCAAGGCGAAAGCCATATTCTTCTATCGCCGATATCATGATGGAATAGCCTGAATAAACCGCATCCAGGCCACCCAGTTGCAATAGCTTGAGCAGGCTCTGGTAATCTTTTTCATACTGGATATGACGAAAATTTTGAGCGTGTAAATCTTTTTCCAGCGAAGATCCACGCACTATACCTACACGTAGGCCGCGCAATTGCTCTAGCGAGGCACTTTCTATATTGACACTGCCAGATCGCTTGCCAAAAAAGCGGTTTGGGGCTGTGCCCAGATGTATCAGCCATTTAAAGCTGGTTTCGCGGTCCGCGGTCCTGTCCAGTGGAAAGACACCGTAATTCTGCCCATCTCTGGCCATCTTGACTGCCCTGGCCCATGGGTAAATACTCAGGTCGGGTTTGCGTCCCAATTGTGCAGACATGGCTGCAATCAATTCATAGCCATAACCTTGCGGTACATTATGTTGTAGCCAGAGATAGGGGGGCAATTCTGCCGTGACCCATTTGATTTGCCCATCAGCAGCCTGCTGTGCCTGACCTGGCAGACTGAACAGTAAAGTGAGCAGGCAAATGAATTTTTTCATCTCAGTCCCATGCTGCAAATGCAGCCCAATGTAGCTCAATGTAGCCATTTGTTGGCCGTTTTAGCCAGCCTGCAAGGCTGAACAAAAATCATGTTCCCAGAGAAATTCTAGTATTCAGGCTAAGAATGGACAGGTCAAGTGAATTTTTATCAAATCCTGCGATTTATGCTTATGAATAAGTGCCTGATTCAAGAGTAATTTGCCATTTGTATTTTGCCTGGAATTGTCTATAACAAAGATTAAGGCAGTTGCGCATCCTGTCGGTTTTTTTAAGGGGTTGTTGCAAAATCAAGATGGGCCAGTCATATCAACGCAGCAAGGCCAGCTTGATTTTGAAGCAAACTCTGCAGGGAATCCGATGCTTGCTGTCTTGTCCCCTGACCATTGTGGTCACCGCGATATCATCGCAACTGCCTCAGTGCTTTCTTACCTCTATGGAGATAGTCATGAGACGCAGACTGTATTTCATGTTGCCTGACCTGGGTAGTGCCAGGGCTATGCTGGATGAACTTTTACTTGCACGTATTGATGAGCGACACATGCATTTTTGTGCAAAAGAAGGCATGCTGCCCGCCGATATGCCGGAAGCCAATTCCTTTCAAAAAACTGACCTCATCCATGGTGCCGAAGTTGGCATGCTGATCGGCGGTATTGCTGGTCTGCTGGCGGGTGGTTTATGGCTGATTTTTCCTCCGGAAGGGATGGAAATGCGCATACTCGCGGTATTGGTATCCGCCATCGGTGGTTCCCTTTTTGGTTCCTGGGCCTCGGCCAAGGCCGCCAAGGCCATACCCAGTTCCAGCCTGAAACCCTTCGAGCAAGATATAGAAAACGGCAAAGTCTTGCTGATGGTGGATGTGCCTTTTAAACGGATAACAGAGATTCAGCAACTCGTCAGTAACCGTCATCCAGAGATACGCTTTGGTGGCGTTGATCCGCATGTACCGGTATTCAGTTAGCCCTCGTTGATCATTGCATGCACCTTACCCTTTGCGGGTGTGGTGCAGCACACTCTTGAAATTCCCTCGCTTTAAAACGACCTGATTACATAGCGCAAATTCGGCATACAATGGCTAGTTTTTAAACAACATTGCCGAAAATGACCGCTACTGCTCTGGAGTTGCACGCGCTTTGCAAGAACTTTGGTAGGCCTGCCGTAGAGAACCTGACTCTTACCGTACGCCGTGGTGAGTTATATGCCTTGCTGGGCCCAAATGGCGCGGGCAAAACTACCACTTTGCGCATGGTGGCGGGCCTTATCTCACCGGATAGTGGCAGCATACGCATACTGGGGCAGGAACTGGCAGCTGATCCTGCGCTGGCCAAGAGCAAGCTGGCCTATCTGCCTGACGATCCCATGCTGTATAACAAACTCAAGCCTTTTGAATATCTGGAATTTGTCGCCGGCCTGTGGGGCGTGCCTGCTGAAATTGCCGAAACTAAAGCGCGTGAATTGCTGGAATGGCTGGATTTGCTCAAACATGCGGATGAGCTGACTGAAGGTTTCTCGCGTGGCATGAAGCAAAAGCTTGCACTGGCCGGGGCACTGATACATCAGCCTGAACTCATCATTCTCGATGAACCCTTGACGGGTCTGGATGCAGCCGCTGCCAGGCAAGTCAAGGATGTCTTGCTGACCCATGTCAGGCAGGGGGGCACCGTCATCCTGACTACCCATATACTTGATGTGGCAGAACGCCTGGCTGAACGCATAGGTATCATACAAAACGGCAAACTCATCGCCGAAGGTACGCTGGAAGAATTGCGTAGCCAGACCAGCCAGACTGCGGGGACGCTGGAAGAAGTATTTCTGCAATTGACGGAGCCTGCATAATGGCAGTTTGGCCGCGATTAAAGCCGGGCAGCGCCGCCTGGTTGCTGGCGCATGAATGCCGTTTGGCTTTTTATGATATGGGCGAGAGCAAGCCCGGTCATGCAGCAGCGCGTGGCATGTCGGTATTTGGCATGTGGCTGATAGGTCTGATGTATGCCTTTGCACATCTGGGTGTCTGGCTGATCATGCGCAAAATGCCGCCCTTGCAAGAGGCTGTGCCAGCTCCCTTGCTGATGGGGGCGGGCATTGCCATGCTGGCGGTCTTCAGTTTCATGCTGTCACTGGGTTTGACGCGCAGCGTGCGGGCTTTATTTGAGCGTGGCGACCTGGATTTGCTGCTGTCTTCACCCTTGCCATCAAAAACCATTTTCAAGGTCAGGCTGACAGGTATTATTTTTTCTGTCGGCGTCTGGTTCTTTGCCTTGCTGACGCCGGTGGCGAATACAGGTTTGATACTGGGGCAATGGCGTTGGCTGGGTATTTATCCAAGCTTGCTAGCCATGACCGTATTGGCGGCAGCACTGGCCATGCTGCTGACCCTGGCCCTGGTAAAAAGCCTGGGTGTGCGCAAGACCAAGACAGTCGCGCAAATACTTGGCGCACTTACCGGTGCGGGCATGTTCATCATCAGCCAGCTATTTGGCAATCTGGGCAAGGAAACCCGTGAGGGTGTACTGCAACATATCATGCCCTGGTTCCAGCCCGGTGGCGTGCTGGAGGCAGATAGCCTGGTGTGGGCACCAGCCCGGGCGTTGTTCGGTTCACCAATGGCAATCGCAGGTTTCCTGCTATTCAGTGCTTTGATTTACTGGCTGACGGCACAATCCACCCATCGCTTTTTTATCACTGGAGTGCAGCAAGCCGTGGGGCAAGTTCGCAAGGCAACGCCGGCGATAGAAGGTAGCTCACAGCATGCCACCCGCTTTGGCCGCAGCTTGCGGGCCACCATCATTATCAAAGAATGGCGCTTGATTGCGCGTGACCCAAATCTGATTTCACAAGTCCTGTTGCAACTGCTATACATCGCACCTTTATTCTTTTTGATTTTCAAGTCCAAGGCACTCTTGCCTGGCGTGGCATCAGGGCTGGTTTTTCTGGCGGCTTCGCTGTCTGGTTCACTGATCTGGATCATCATCGCTGCTGAAGATGCCCCTGACTTGTTGCGGGCAGCGCCAGTCCAGGGCAATCTTATCCTGACCAGCAAGCTGCTGGCGGCAGTCTTGCCGATATTGATGCTGATTTTGCCAGCGCTGCTGTGGCTGCTGATACAACAATTTTTGCTGGGGCTGGCCGTCATCGCCTGTACTCTGGCGGCGATTGTGAGTTCGGCGGTGATTCATTTGTGGCAATCCAAGCCTTCCAGCCGGGCCCAGTTCAACAAACGCGGGCAGACGCAATTAATGGCGAATTTGCTGGAGGCTGCCACCAGTTTTTCCTGGGCTGCCTGCATCGTGGTCGGTATGTTATATGGTGCCTGGGTTGCCGTGCCCTTATCGACGGCCGTGCTGGCTCTGGGCATAGCTTGGTTTTCACGTATTGAACGAAATCTGTAATGATCAGTCTATTAGTGGTCTATTTTTGACCTCTTTCTGTTTCATTGCTGCTTACCTAACAACCTGGGAAATTTCTTACCATGCCTGTGTTCACGAAGAAACGCGTTTTTGTAGCCATTGCTCTTTTACTCGTCGCTGGTGCAGCAGCCACCTATTATCAGAGAGAAAACAGCAAGGCCAGGGAAGAAGAACCCAAGTACAAAACCGCCGTGGTGGACAAAGGCAATATCACCCAGACTGTCACCGCCAGCGGCACACTCAATCCCGTGGCACTGATCAATGTCGGCTCGCAGGTATCCGGCACCGTAGTGGAGTTGAAGGCAGACTTCAACGACCGCGTCAAGCAAGGCCAGGTCTTGCTCAAGCTTGACCCTACCATCTTCAATGCCCAGATCAAGCAAAGCGAAGCCAGCCTGGCATCTGCCGAAGCATCAAAACGCCTGGCGCAAGCCAACCTCGACCGTAACCAGAAACTGGTCACGCAAAACTATATTTCCGGCACGGCCATGGACCAGGCCAAACGCGAAGTCGAAGTGGCTGACGCGAATATCAAGCTGGCGCGGGCGCAACTGGACAGGGTCAAGGCTGACCTGAATAACAGCGTCATTCGTTCGCCCATAGATGGTGTCATCATCAAGCGCACCATCGACATGGGGCAGACTGTGGCCGCCTCTTTCCAGACGCCCAACCTGTTCCAGATTGCGCGTGACCTGACCAAGATGCAGATCGATACCAGCGTCTCGGAAGCCGATGTCGGTTCTTTGAAAGATGGCTTGCCTGCGCGCTTTGTCGTCGATGCCTACCCTGACCGTGAATTTGAAGCCAAGCTGCGGCAGTTCCGCCTGGCGGCAAACGTGCAGCAGAATGTGGTGACGTATAACGTTGTGCTTGATGTCGACAACAAGGATGAATTGCTGAAGCCGGGTATGACTGCGCAGGTGCGCCTTGTTGTAGGCAGCCGCGAAAACGTGGTGCGCATCCCTACCGCAGCCCTGCGTTACAAGCCCAGTGAGGAAGAGCAGGCCAAGGAAGCCAAGGCGCTCAAGGATAAGGAAAAAAATGCCAGCGGATCAGCTGCAAGCACATCTTCAGCCAGTGCCAATCTGCCTGCACCTGAGGTCGATGATGACGTGGCTTTCCGTACCAAAAAAGACCTGACTCGCACGTTCAAGCTCTATAAACTCGAAGACAAGAACCAGGCAAAAACTGTTGATGTCAAAATCGGTTTGTCCAACTTCAAATATACCGAAGTCATTTCCGGTGATTTGAAACCCGGTGACAAAGTCATTACCCGTGCACTGGACAAAGCCGGAGCACGCTGATGAGCGATACCCTGATAGCCATACGCCAGGTCAGCAAGAGTTATTTCTCTGGTGGCGTAGAGACCAAAGTCTTGCACGGCATTGATGTGCAGGTGCCGCGTGGCGACTTTCTTGCTGTCATGGGCCAGTCCGGTTCTGGTAAATCGACGCTGATGAATATACTCGGTTGCCTGGACCAGGCGACCAGTGGTTCTTATTTGCTCAATGGTGTTGATACACTGAGCCTGTCACGTGCCGAACTGGCCACCATACGCAACCGCACCATAGGTTTTGTCTTCCAGAGCTTTAACCTCATCAAGCGCATGAGTGTGGCTGAAAATGTCGCCCTGCCTTTGATCTATGCAGGTGTTGGACGTGACAAGGCGCACAAGAAGGCATTGATTGAACTGGAAAGAGTGGGTCTGAAAGAGTACGCCAAACGCTTGCCAAATCAATTGTCTGGTGGACAACAGCAGCGCGTCGCTATCGCGCGTGCCCTGGTGGCCGATCCGCCACTGATTTTGGCAGATGAACCCACCGGTAACCTTGATACACAGACCAGTGAAGACATCATGCGTTCCTTGCAGCAATTGAATGCTGACCGTGGCATCACCATTTTGCTGGTGACGCATGAACCGGATATTGCGGCCTACAGCAAACGCCTGGTGCGCCTCAAGGACGGTCATGTCTTATATGATGGTCCGGCGGCAGAAGGCTTGCGCCAACTGGCAGCCTCGCATGCCGAATATTCAGAAGCACAGGGGGAGGTGAAATGAATTTCCTCCAGGTTTTTATAGAAGCATTCCGTTCCATGAATGCCAACCGGCTGCGTACGGCGCTGACCATGCTGGGCATTATCATCGGCATTACCTCGGTCGTCATGATGCTGGCCGTCGGTGAAAGCGCCAGGAAATTCATCGCCAAGGAGCTGGAAGTATTGGGCAGTAATCTGATGATTATTTCGCCAGGCGCCAATCGTACCCAGGGTGTGCGGGCACGCACCGGTACTGCACCTTCGCTGTCGGTAGAAGATGCATTGGCATTGAATGAATTAAGCAGTTTGAATGGTGCTGCACCTGCCTTGCAGGGTTTCTTCCAACTGACGGTAGGCAATGATAATTCGAATAATGCCGTGCTGGGCATCACGCCAGAAATGTTCAAGGTGCGCAACTGGAAAGTGGACCAGGGCAATGAATTCAGCGATTCTGACATTCGTGGTGCGGCACGCATGGTCATCATAGGCAAGAAACTGGCGGACCAGTTTTTTTATAAGGACAACCCGATAGGCCAGTTCGTACGCATAGACAATGTGCCTTTCCAGGTGGTTGGTGTCTTGCAGGGTGAAGGCCGCATGTTTGATGGCGGTGATCTGGGTGAAATGGTGCTGATCCCGATTACTTCAGCCCGGGCCACGCTGATGCGCAGCCCTTTCCCGCGCAATGTGCATTATGTGGTGGTGCAGGGCAAGAGCGACAAGCAGTTGAAGGATGCAGAAGAAGATATCAAGGACATGCTGCGCGACCGCCACCATATCAAGGCCGGACAGGAAGATGATTTCCGTATCGATAACCTGGCTTCGATTGCCGAGACAGGTGCTAAGATCAGTGCCGGGCTGGCCGCCATGCTGGGTGCCATTGGTGCTATCTCTTTGATTGTGGGTGGCATAGGTATCATGAACATTATGCTGGTATCGGTGACTGAACGCACCCGCGAGATAGGCATACGCATGGCGATTGGTGCCAAGCCGCGTGATGTGTTGTTGCAGTTCCTGACCGAGGCCGTAGTGATTTGCCTGGTTGGTGGCATCATAGGGATCTTGTTGGCGATGGCGGGCGCAGCGGCGATTACTTCCACTGGTAAGCTGGAAGTCGTCATTGGTTTGCAAGCCATGGTGGTGGCCTGCGGCTTTGCCAGCTTTGTCGGTATCTTCTTTGGTTTTTATCCAGCGCGCCGTGCTTCGCGTTTATTGCCTGTCGATTGCTTGCGTTATGAGTGAAGGCCGGACATATCTTCGATTTATCTCGCTATCTGAATTTTTTGCCAATAAAATGTCTGGCTTCAATAAATTAGAAAAATAAGGAGAAGTAGCGATGAGTTTATTAGGCAATATCCTGTGGCTGATTTTGGGTGGATTTTTCACTGGTCTCGCATGGTGGTTTGCAGGCCTGGTCGCGTTTATCAGCATCATAGGCATACCATGGGGCAGGGCTTGTTTTGTCATAGGGCAACTGAGTTTCATGCCTTTTGGTAAAGAAGTCGTGAACCGGGCTGATGTCAGCGGACAAGAAGACATAGGTACCGGGGCACTGGGCATGATAGGCAATATCATCTGGTTCATCTTTGCCGGTCTCTGGCTGGCATTGGCACATTTGATGTCTGCATTGTTTTGCTTTGTCACCATCATAGGCATACCTTTTGGTATCCAGCACCTGAAGCTGGCAGCCATAGCTGTGGCACCGATAGGCAAGACTGTCATTGATAAGTAAAACCAGCGGGTAAAAAAAGCAAAAAAGCTCAGGATTAAAAGTCCTGAGCTTTTTTTGTTTTGCTTGTAGCTAATTTATTTCTTGCTCTTCGCCATCAAGCTTTCCAGCACTTGCATGGTAGCTACGCCCAGCTGTTCGCGTGGAATATTCGGATTTGCCCCACCTATCATGGAAGGATTGGTCAGGAAGCGGCCATCCACGATAAAGGTTGGTGTACTGTCTACCTGATAGCTGGCAACCAGCTTGCCCAGGCTTTTCAGCTTGCCCATGACCGAGAATGAATTATAAAAACTCAGGAACTTGGCTTTATCGATGCCGTTCTTGACGGCCCATGCTGTATTGTCATCATCACTGGTCAGGCGACTTCTTTCTACATGCCAGGTTGCCAGTACTTTGGCATGCAGGCTGGCTTCCAGATTCATCGCTTCCAGAGTCAGGAACAGATGCGCTTCGGGATCTTTTTCACCCGTCAGTGGCAAATGGATGCGGCGGAAAACGATATTGTCACCCTGTTTTTTTACCCATTCATTGATGGTGGGCTCCAACGCGTTACAGGCCGGGCAGTGATACATGAAGAATTCTATGACTTCAATTTTCTTACCCGTGGCCTGCGTGGTTTGCGGGTTTTTCAGGCTGATGAAATCGGCACCTTCTTTTAGTGCAGCAGGCGAGGCGAGCGCTGTCGCAGAGACAAAGCCCAGGGTAATAAGCAGTAAGCGTAAGAAGCGCATAGGTTCCTTTTTAACATGTACAAAACAAGTCGCTGAGCTTACCAGTATTTTTATCATTTGGCAGCGCATCAGCAGGTGAGGTCTGCTGTTCGACATGCGCCTGGGCCAAATGTTCACGAATATTCATATATCCAGGCTATAAATTGCGACATATTCATGAAATATCTTTAAATACAGGTACGAACCTCCAAAATTTTATGCAAAAACTTGCATGAGGCGGATATTCGTAGAAAAATGAAGTCGCACGGATAGTAAAACCTTGAGTCCTTGAGCCTGACCAGACTATCCCCGTTTTGCGATGCGTCAGGATATTTACCCAGTTTTATCCAGCATCACTCACCGTCACCCAGCGGAGTACATGCAATGATGACCGTGCCTATCGTGATTGACTTCGAAGCCTCAGGCTTTGGCAAAGGTAGCTACCCTATCGAGGTAGGCTACTCGCGTCGTCATGGCGAAGGCTGGTGCACGCTTATCAGGCCAGAGTCTGACTGGCAGCACTGGGATATACATGCCGCCCGCATCCACCGCATCCCGCGGGAGATACTGGTGGAAAGAGGCAAGTCAGCCAGTCTGGTGACTGAGCAACTCAATACCCAACTGGCAGGCATGACGGTGTATACCGATGGCTGGACGCAGGACTACGTCTGGATGGCACTCTTATATGATGCCGCTGACAGGGTGCCGAGTTTTCGTCTGGCGGACTTGCGCGAAATCATCAGTCCACAGCAAGAAAGCCTGTGGCATGCGACCAAGGATCAGGTAGAGGAAGATCTGCATATTTCCCGCCACCGGGCCAGCAATGATGCCCGGATTTTGCAAATGACCTGGCTGCGTACTTATGATGCCGTACGTTGCCACGGTTGAGTTCTAGTTTGTTTTTGTCTGCCTCCTTGCAACATCCCTCTAAAATAAATATCAAAATATTATTCAGGCAGTGCAAAATACAGGCTTGCCTGGATTTCCCTGTGGGAAGTCTTGTCGCGCTGTCCTGAACTGCAAGGAGATGAGTGTTGAAGAAATGGATCATACGCCTGCTATTGCTGGTACTTGCCCTGGTGGCGATCCTGGCCGCCTACCTCTTGCTGGCACCTGTGCCCATCAATCCAGTTGCCTGGCAGGCGACACCTTTTGCAGGTTATTCGCCACCGCATGCACGCAATGAAAAGCTGGCAGCCCTGAAAACCATAGAGATAGGTGAAGAAACCGGACCTGAGCATATCGCCATAGGCCCGGATGGCAAGCTGTATGCCGCCGCCACATCCGGTGCGATTCTGCGCATGCAGGCCGATGGCAGCCAGCGCGAAGTCTGGGTGAATACCGGCGGGCGGGTATTGGGTTTCATGTTTGATGCTGCAGGCAATATGATTGCCGCAGATGCCTTCCGCGGCATACTCTCGATTTCCCCTGACAAGCAAATCACTGTCCTTACCGACAAAATCGGCGACAGCCCTATCTTGTACGCTGATGCCGTGGTGGTTGCCAAGACTGGCAAGATTTATTTCACCGATGCCAGCCAGCGCTTTGGTGCTAAAGAATCCGGCGGCACCTTCCATGCCAGCGTACTCGACATCCTTGAACATTCTTCTACCGGACGGGTATTGGAATATGATCCCGCCACTAAACAGACGCACGTCATTGCCGATGGCCTGTGTTTCGCCAATGGTCTGGCACTCAGCGCCGATGAACAAAACCTCATCGTGGCTGAAACCGGTGAATACCGTATCTGGAAAATTTCCATCAACGCTCACGAGTTGCATCTGAAGAGCAAGCCAGATAAAAAACTGGCCAGCATTTTGCTGCGCGATTTGCCAGGCTACCCGGACAATCTCATGCGTGGCCGTGATGGACGTATCTGGCTGGGGCTAGCCAAACCGCGTGGCGCGGCGATTGATAACATGGCAGAAAAACCCTGGCTGCGCAGCATTACCCTGCGTTTGCCGCGTGTACTATGGCCCGTGCCACCCGCCTATGGCCATGTGCTGGCTTTCAATGAAGCTGGCAAAATCGTTGCAGATTTACAAGACCCGACCGGACACTACCCGGAAACTACAGGTGTTACCGAAACCGAGGACCGCTTGTATATCCAAAGCCTGCACGCGCATGGTATAGGCTGGTTACCGAATCATCTGGTCAAAAAATGAAGAGTCAAGCCGCCATGCCAGAAGTCGATGTACTCGTCATCGGCGGTGGCATCAATGGCGCTGGCATAGCGCGCGATGCTGCCGGGCGTGGCCTGAGCGTACTCTTGTGTGAAAAAGATGATCTGGCCTCACATACTTCATCAGCATCGACCAAGCTCATCCATGGCGGTTTGCGTTACCTTGAATATTATGAATTTGGCCTGGTGCGCAAGGCTTTGCAAGAGCGCGAGGTACTCATGCGATCTGCGCCGCATATCATCAGTCCTTTGCGTTTTGTCATGCCGCATGACAAAGGACAGCGCCCGGCCTGGATGATCAGGGCAGGCTTGTTCTTATATGATCATCTGGCAAAGCGCGAATTGCTGCCGGGTGCTGAGTCCATCAATTTGCAACAACATATTGCCGGGCAACCCTTGCTGGCTGACTTTCGCCGTGGTTTTGCCTATTCCGATGGCTGGGTCAATGATGCCCGCCTGGTTGTGCTGAATGCCATGCAGGCTGCAGAAAAAGGCGCCACCATCATGACGCGCACCCGTTGCGTCTCAGCCAGACGGCAAGATGAGCACTGGTTGGTGCAATTGCAAAAGGCTGATGGCAGCATGATGATGGTACAAAGCCGCAGTCTGGTGAATGCCAGTGGCCCCTGGGCAGTCAACACTCTGCAGCAAGTCTTGCATCAGGGGGCGGCAAAGACCCTGAGGCTGATCAAGGGCAGCCATATTGTTGTGCGGCGCCTGTTTCATCATCCGTATGCCTATATCTTCCAGCATCCTGATGGCCGTATCGTGTTTGCCATACCCTATGAGCAAGACTTTACCCTGATAGGTACGACAGATCTGGATTACCAGGGCTCGCTGGATGAGGTCGCGATCAGTGCGGATGAGATTGCCTATCTGTGTGGGCTGGCTAGCCATTATTTTACCCAGTCCGTCAGCCCTGCCGATGTGCTGTGGTCATATTCCGGCGTGCGCCCGCTGGTGGAAGAAGCCGTCGGGGCGGGCAAGGAAAAAGCGGCCGCCTTGACCCGCGACTACAGTCTGGAGCTCGATACCGCCGGTGCGCCAGTGCTGAACGTGTTTGGCGGCAAGATCACTACTTACCGCAAACTGGCAGAAGAAGCCCTGTCCATGCTGGCCCCCCTGCTCAACAATGCCAACTCCGCCTGGACTGAGCATGCCTGCCTGCCCGGTGGCGATATCTATGGTGCATCCCCGGAAAATCGCGCTGTCAGCGAATTTCACTTGTTCATACAACAATGCCAGCAGCAATATGCCTGGTTGCCACCCCATCTGGCAGAGCGCTACGCTCACGCCTATGGCAGCCGCATCCATGTCTTATTGAAAGATAAATATTCGCTGGCTGATATGGGCGAGATGCTGGTGCCTGGCTTATATACTGCCGAAGCAGCCTATCTGGTCAGCCACGAATGGGCGCGCACGGTAGAAGATATACTCTGGCGTCGCAGCCGCCTGGGCCTGCATTTGCTGGGCGAAGATACCATTCATTTGCAGGAATGGCTGGATAATAATGCAACACCAGCCCCATACCCTGTCTGCTAGCTGGCAAGTGTCTGACATGTGGTTGACGTGTGGCAGACATGCACATGTCATAGCAAACTACTATTATCTCCTTCTTTTGCTGTAGCAGATGGCTGCGGACTATCCCCGGGTTTCGCAGTTTATCCCCAGAAATTTGCGCACTGTCGCATGTCGGTGGCTGCCTCGCTTTGCTTTGCTTATTCTGAGCATACCAAATTCAAGAACGGGAGACGGCAATGAACAAGACTGCATATATGAACGCGCTGCGTCAGGCCCTGGATGGCTTGCCCGCCAGTATTATTGAAGACACCATGTGGGAATATGAGCGCAAGTTTGTTGATGCCATGGTTGCCGGCAAGTCGGAAGAAGAAATTGCTGCCGGCCTGCCCAAACCTGAATTGCTGGCGGCGCAAAAGAGAGCCAGCACACGTTATGAAGCATTAAAAACAAATTTCAGTCTGGGTAATGTCGCCGGTTTGCTGGTTGCCCTGATCGGCCTGATGATCTTCAATCTGTTCATGCTGATACCTGCCGTGGCCTACTTCAGCCTCTTGTGCTCTGCTTATATAGTTGCACTGGTGATGTATGTGGCAGGCATAGGTATTACTGCCGCCAGCATCTCCGGGGTAGAACAGTTCAGCGTTGATATACCTGCTGGCAGGCACTATGTGCACAATCGCAATGATAATCATCGCATGCATAAGCATAATGTCAGGGTTGATGTGACTGAAACAGGTATCCTGATTGACGGCGAAAAGCAGGATGACAATGACCAGGCAGCTGCCGTAGTTGCGTCATCTCCTGCATCATCTGTTGCTTCATCTGCGGCGGCATCTACAGCATCTGCAGCGTCCGCATCTGCAGTCACACGTACAGTAAGGACAGAAACCCAGACAGAAAAATTGCATATAGAGGTTGGCAATCACTTTTCCGGCACCAAATTATTCACAGGACTGGGTTTGCTGCTGGGCTCCATCGTTTTGATGATGTTGAGCATGTTCATGACCAAATATACCTTCATCGGCTTTAAACACTATTTACGCTGGAACTTGTCGCAACTGCAGCTTGGTCATGCAGCCTGATAGGCCAGCACACAGCAAATTTACTTTTTTTAGTTTCACTCAGTTTTTTTTGGTTTCATTTAGCTTCAGGAGAAAAAAATGAAAAACATCATTCGCACAGGTATAGGCATGTTGGGTCTGGCCGTGGTTTTGACAGCATCCAGCGTGGTCTTTATCAGGGCCCATGCCAGCAATGTGGTCAGCACCGGTTCTGCTGCCAGTGAAGTTCGCCCCGTCACTGCATCCATCGTTAATATTGTACTCAGTGGCCCCATCGATCTGGCGCTGAAACAGGCAGCAACGCCAGAGTTGCTGGTCAAGGGTGATGCCAAACTGGTGTCACGGGTGACCACCAGGCTGGAAGGCAATACCCTTTACGTAGGCACACGCGGGATTTATATCTCGGTAGGAAAAACCGAGCAAAGCAGGATAGAGCTGAGTTTGCCTAATCTGGAAAAACTGCAGACTTCTGGCAGTGGCGATGCCGTCATCAAAGGTTTTAAAGGCAACAAGCTCGAAGTAAGCTTGCACGGCTCTGGCAATATCAATCTGGATGGCGAGTATCAGCAGGTATTTGCCAGTCTGAATGGCAGTGGCGACCTGAATCTGGGTGTGGGTAACAGCGATTTGCTGGAACTTACTTCCAACGGCTCTGGCGACAGCATCGTCAAAGGCCAGGTTAAAAACTTCAATGTCAAAATATCGGGCTCAGGCGATTTGAAAGCGGCGGCATTGAAAAGTGCAGTAGTCAATCTGAATTCTACCGGTTCATCCAGCAGCAAAGTATTTGCCAGCCAGGAGATCAAGCTCAAGGTCACAGGTAGTGGCGATGTCCATGTCATGGGCAACCCGGCAAAAAGGAATGTAGAACGCATGGGTTCGGCAGATGTACATTGGGAGTAAGCAGCCCGATATATGGTATTCAAGCGATGTTCAAGCAGTATTCAAACGGAACTTACGTGATATTCATACGAAAATCACACAATAAGCAGTGATTTGAACCTGGATGAACCCAAATTGGTGCAGCTTGAACTGTTGTTAATTGGTTCGTCATAGTAGGTGTTGTTAAAAAGAATGAAATTTTCCACAGGAAATTTTTACTTGTGGAAAATTTTATTCTTTATATCAATCGTTTTAATGCTTAATATTCGACGCTGGCCCCTTGGTACGGAAACTCTATTTACTTGACGCTTTTTTCTGCAATAATCATTGCGCAGTTGTAAGTATTTGTTTCAATCGAAAAAATTAAAGTTTGTGTGTGCGCTACCTGCGTATGCAGATTTTCGTTACCAACCTGACCTGCCAAGAATCATGACTGCTACCAAAAGTAAGTGCTTGACCGCGTTATTTGTTGTGTTCAGCTTTATCAGTGCCGCTGCCGCACAAGAAAATCCCATGCAGTTTCTCAGCCGCGCCAACGCCAAAGTGGCCAGAGCTGCGTCTCTCAAGAATCGCTGGGAAGGCCCGGTTGATGGACCTGCACTGCAAAAGAAAAAGAAAATCATCTTTATTGCTGCAGACATGAGTGATGCAGGCGTCAGTGGTGTCTTCAACAGTGTGCGAGAAGCCAGCACCAGTGCCGGCTGGGAAGTCTTGCCCATCAATTGTCGCGGCCGTTGCAATCAGGGGGCACTGATCATCAGCCAGGCGCTGGATATGAAAGCCGATGGCATCATACTGGCAGGTGTGGACGTCACAAGTCAAAGCAAGGGTATGGCTGCAGCAGCCAAGGCCAAGGTCCCCGTGGTTGGCTGGCATGCGTCGGTCAAGAATGGTCCGACCGATGGCTTGTTTACCAATATCGGCACCAATCCCAAAGAAGTCGGGCAACTGGCAGCCTTGTATACCGTGGTCGATTCCAATAATAAAGCTGGCATCGTGGTATTTACCGACTCTTCGAATCCCTACCTGCTGGCCAAATCCACCGCCATCGTTGAAACCATACGCCAGTGTGAAGGCTGTAAATTACTGAGTCTGGAAGACGTACCTCTGGCAGAAGCACATATCAAGATGAAGGCCGTAGCCGAAAGTCTGGTCAAGCGTCATGGTGCCAAGTGGACGCATGTCATCGGTGTCAATGATTTCTATTTTGACTTGCTGGAAGTGCCAACCACAGCAAGCCTGGTGGCAAGTAACAAGCTGGTTGCTGTTTCCGCTGGTGACGGTTCACCTACCGCCTACAAGCGCATACGCGCCAATAGCCTGCAAACTGCGACTGTGCCTGAACCTTTGTCCATGCATGCCTGGCAAATCGTGGATGAAATGAATCGCGCTTTTTCTGCTGCCGAGCATAGCAACTATGTGAGTGCCTTGCATTTGGTGACAGCGCAGAATATTGCGTATGACGGTGGACAAAAGAATATGTTTGAGCCGGCAAACGATTTCCGCACGCACTATCAAAAGTTCTGGTCAAAATAGGCCAGATTAAGCTACTGCGCGGCGCGATTTTGGGTCTGCTGATTTGCAAATTCGTCATCGTACTAAAGTACGATTGCGCTTCTTAACCCAAACTCACGTCGCTCGCTACGCTTACTCAGACCTATTTAAAAATTGCTGAGTGTTTAAAGCCGGATGTCCGGCTTTTGTTTTTTAAGCTCTTTGCGTTATCGCAGCGAGTATGCTTTCTGGCACTGACTTGTCGATGTACATGCGTTGGTCGGCGGTTTGCATTAGTTTGTCGGCGCTGCAGCCGTCGGTGGGGAAGAGGGCGCTGCCCAAGGCGGCTTCGACTTCTACGCTGTGGCCTTGTATGGTGCAGGGGCCTTCCAGGATTTTTTTCAGGCGCAGCAGCGTGCTGTCCAGCTGGGATGCCTGGTTGATGCCAAAGGTCAGGGCAACGAATTCATCGCCGCCTATGCGGCCAACGAAGTCGGCGTGGCGGCAGAAGCTTTTAAGGCGTCTGGCGACTTCTTTGAGTAACAAATCACCAGCCTGATGACCAAAGCGGTCATTGACTGACTTGAAATGATTCAGATCGATCAGGATAAAGCCAAAGCCTTGCTGGTTGCGGCCACTCTGGGCGATGGCTTTGTCCAGCATCTCATCAACATGACGGCGGTTTGGCAAGCCAGTCAGGGCATCTTCCCTGGCCATTTCCAGTATGCTTTTCTGGGCGCGCAGATTGCAGCAGACGCTGACGCCATAAGTCCAGCCCAGCAGGCACAACACCACGATCAGATAGATGAAGTTCAGTAATGGATGTTTGGCAAGTTCTGCATTGTTGTTAGAAATAAAAGCCAGATGCCAGCGCATGATGAAACCGGCTGCCATGATGATGAGGGAAATTGCCCCTATGCAGGCTGCCAGCAAGTCCAGGTCGCGGGTTTTCCAGATTAATATAAAAGCCGTGCTCAGCATCAGGCTGGCTGCGATAACATCGTGGAACAGATATCGGCGTATCATGTCGTCCCGGTTGAGGAATGCCAGCAAGACAAACGCCGGGATCAGTACCAGACCCCAGCGCCAGCGTATCTGGGATGGATAACCGCGAAAACGCAGGGTGCCTTCCAGCATCAGGAGGGTGGTGGTCAGGGTCAGGGAATTATTAAAGGCGACGATCAAAGACATCGGGATGTCGATGACATTGATCAGACGTATCAGTAAAAAGGCCGGTGCGATCATGGATGCAGCTGCAGCCCAGACGCCAGTGCCGGGTATGTCACGGTTGATATGCCAAACCGCCAGCATGACCAGCATGGAAATCACGCTGATGCAAGCAACCACTAAGTCTAGCGTAGCACGATCCAGATTGACCATAGGGGGACCTGGTTGTAACTTCTGGTGAATTCAGTCAGAAACCAATCCGCTTTGCTTGCATGTAAGGCGGCAGCGAAGCAGAACATGCAAAACCATATTATGACGCAAACTTATGCAAACATACGTGACTAAAACACATCACCGGCAGCCTGATAATGTTGCCATTATTGGCGGTGGGCCAGCCGGTTTGATGGCGGCAGAAACCCTGGCTCTGCGAGGTATAGCTGTCGATGTCTATGATGCCATGCCTTCGGTAGGGCGCAAGTTTTTAATGGCAGGCAAGGGGGGGATGAACCTTACACATTCTGAAAATTCTGTCTCTTTCATGACACGGTATGCCGAACGCGAGGCACAACTGGCACCCATGGTAGGGCAGTTTGATGCCACGGCCTTGCGTGCATGGGTCAAAGGCTTGGGTATCGAGACCTATGTCGGCAGTTCAGGCCGCGTGTTCCCGGTTGATATGAAGGCCGCCCCTTTATTGCGTGCCTGGCTCCATCGCCTGCGCCAGCAAGGTGTGCGTTTCCATATGCGGCATCGCTGGCTGGGTTGGGATGAGCAAGGTCAATTGCGCTTTGCCACGCCAGATGGCGAAATCTGCCTGCCCGCACGGGCTCAGGTATTTGCGCTTGGTGGCGGTAGTTGGGCCAGGTTGGGTTCGGACGGCGCATGGGTGAACTTGCTCAGGCAGCAGGGACTGGATGTTGCAGACTTGCAGCCAGCCAATTGTGGCTTTGATCTGGACTGGAGCACATTTTTCAAAAACAAGTTTGCTGGTCAGCCAATATTGACAGTTGCTGCCAGGGTGCAGGGTGGTAACCAGCCTATGCGCAAGGGGCAGTTTGTTATTACCGCAACTGGCGTCGAAGGCAGTCTGATTTACGCACTGTCTGCTGCACTGCGTCAGCAATTGCAACGTCAGGGCAAGGCAGTACTGGAGCTGGATTTGCTGCCGGATACGCCCATGGAAAAAGTACTGGCTGAACTGGAACATCCGCGGGGTTCACGCTCTCTGCCCAGCCATTTGAAAAGCCGTCTGGGTCTGGATGCATTAAAAACTGCCTTGCTGCATGAATGTCTGGATAAAACAAACTTTGCCCAAGCCAAGCTATTGGCGCAGGCTATCAAGGCTTTGCCGGTAGTGTTGCAGTCTACCCGTCCTATAGACGAAGCCATCAGCAGTGCTGGCGGCCTGCGCTTTGAAGCACTGGATGAAAACCTGATGGCGGTGCAGCATCCCGGCCTGTTTTTTGCAGGTGAAATGCTGGACTGGGAAGCACCGACGGGTGGCTATTTGTTGACAGCCTGTTTCGCTACCGCCAGGGTTGCGGCAGCGGGCGTCGCTAACTGGCTGGCGCAGAATGCAAAGGAGTTGAAAATGAGTTGAAATAGTTTCTGCTGGCAAGCGCAGAAATCGGTACAATAATAGTTTCCGCGCCGCATCATTTTATTCTGTCCATGAATTTGCATTTCAGGTATTTGTCCGTATGAGTGATTCCCGCAACGCTGCGCGCGCCAACGTTACGTGGCGCGGTGCTATACAGGTGCTTCCTGGTCAGATCGTGCCAGCCAAGATAGTCAACTTTACTTCAGGCAGCATACAAATGCAGTGCAGCGCTGTCCTCAAAGAAAAGCAGACTTACCAGATGATGATGGAAGTCCCCAAGCCCGGTGACGCTTCACAACGCACCCAGGTAGTCTGCAAGGCAACCTGCATTTATTCCATACTGAGCGGCAATGAGTATCGCGCTGCCATGAAATATTTTGAAGTGCCAGCACAGCATGCAGCCTTACTTGCTGAATGGCACGGTTAGAACTCACCAGCTAAATAGACACACTGAGCACACGGACTTTGCTTGTGATATAAACAGGTTTTGTTTTATTTTGCCTGCGCATCATGTCTAAAGATACTGCCTTACCTGAAACCGCCCAGCGCGTTGCCCAATTGTTGCATAGCCTGGGGCACGATCAAACTGTCGTCATGTTGCCGGAAACCGGCAAAACTTCTGCCGAGGCCGCTGCCGGTCTGGGTTGCCAGGTGGCAGAAATCGCCAAATCCATCGTCTTCCGTCGCTTGCTTGATGATGCTGCCGTCATGGTCGTTGCCAGCGGTATCAACCGTGTTGATGAGAGCAAGGTAGCGGCTATCGTCGGCCCCTTGGGCAAGGCGGATGCCCGCTTCGTCAAGGAAAAAATCGGTTATGCCATAGGTGGGGTTTGCCCTATCGGCCATCTGGAAAAAACTGTCATGCTGATAGACGAAGATTTGCTGCAATATGCGCATGTGTGGGCAGCTGCCGGTCATCCTCATGCGGTATTCAAACTGACGCCTGCGCAATTGAAAACAATGACCGGCGCGCCCGTCGCTGATGTGGCTTTGCGCGCATGAATATCCTGTATGAATTTGACCCTGCCCAGTTTGTCATGAAACCCGGGGCGACCGTACCTTCACCCTGCGTCAATATTTGCCGTATGGATGACAAGACCGGCCTGTGCACGGGCTGTTATCGCAACATCGATGAAATCATTTGCTGGAGCAAGGCCGACAATCACAAGAAACTGGAAATCTGGGATCTGGTACAGCAAAGAATGCTGCCTTGAGTGTTTGAGGAAGAAAGGGTAATTAATGAAACAACTGGACTGGTATTTCGATTTTATTTCTCCCTTTGCTTATTTGCAGAGTGAAATGCTGGGACGTTTGCAAGGCGTAGAGCAGATCAGTTACCGTCCAGTTTTATTCGCTGGCCTGCTCAATCATTGGGACAACAAAGGCCCGGCAGAGATTGCACCCAAGCGCCAGTGGACTTTTGAGCATTGCGCCTGGCTGGCACACAAACATGGCATTCCTTTGCGCATGCTGCCCGAGCATCCTTTCAATCCCCTGCCTTTATTGCGCCTGTGTCTGGCTCTGGATAGTACCGAGGCCGTCGTACAGAGACTGTTCCGCTTCGTCTGGCGTGACGGTCATATACCGGCACAGGCAGAACACTGGCAAGCCTTGCTGGACGAGTTGCAGGTGACGCCTGCCATGCTCGATGATGTCGCTGTCAAAGATGCGCTAAAACGTAATGGCGAACTCGCCATTGCCGCCCGCGTGTTTGGCGTGCCAACTGCGGTAGTCGATGGCCGCTGCTTCTGGGGCTTCGATAGCACAGACATGCTGCAAGCTTATCTGCAAGGTGATGCTTTCTTCGCATCAGCAGAATTGGCTGCTGCGCAAACCATGCCCTATGGTCAGCAACGCAAAGTAGCAGGCAAGGCATGATGCAACTGCCTGCCAGCATGCAAGTCTTTGAGCGGGGCTGGCTGTCCTCGAACAATATCCTGTTCATTGATGAACAACAGACAGCTCTGGTGGATAGCGGTTATCTGAGCCACGCACCGCAGACTGTGGCATTGATGCAGCAAGCTCTGGATGGTCGCAAACTCGATTTGCTGGTGAACACTCATCTGCATTCTGATCATTGCGGTGGTAATGCCAGCTTGCAGCGCCTGTATGGCTGCCGTACCCTGATCCCCGTGGCCGACACAGCTGCAGTTGCAGTCTGGGATGAAGAGGCTTTGACTTATGCCGCCACTGGTCAACGTTGCGAGCGCTTCAGCTTTGACGCGGCAATACAGCATGGCGATGAGTTGCAACTGGGTGGCATGCAATGGCAGGTATTGTCTGCACCTGGCCATGATCCACATTCCATGATCCTATATTGTGCACAGGAAGGCATACTGATCTCTGCCGATGCCCTGTGGGAAAATGGCTTTGGCATTATTTTCCCCGAGCTTGAAGGTGAGTCCGGTTTTGCTGAACAAGCTGCCATTCTGCAAGTCATACGCGAACTCCAGCCGCGTATTGTCATCCCCGGCCATGGTCCGGCGTTCGGCAATGTAGAGGCGGCTTTGGCACGTGCAGAGTCCCGCCTCGCTTATTTGCAGGCAGACCCGCGACGTAATGCCCGCAATGCCGTCAAAGTCATGCTGGCTTTTATCTTGCTGGAATTGCGCCAGCTCAGCCTGGACCAGGCCCTGAATCAGCTAGGCAAGACCCGCTGTTTTATTTCTTCGGCACGTGTGCTTGAATTGAGTGCTGATGTCCTGATACCGCAAATTGCGGCAGAGCTGGTTGCTGCAGGTGCTGCTACGCTGGAAGCGGATGTGCTGACCAGTAGCCGTTAGGCACAAGCAGTCATGCCTGTACATACAGCAGAAAAGAAACTCAGGGGCATACCCCGCCGCTTGCGTGCCCTGCATAAATGGTCGGACTCTTTCCAGGATAATTTTCCTGCAGCCGCAGAACTGGCAGAAAATACATGCTACTGGAATTGGAAAATCCCTGCCGATTGGGCCATGCTGGAAGGCAGGCAAAGTACACAGTCGACGAAGCGCGAAATTGCCCTCCTGTTATTGCAAGCCTGCGAACACTTGATCAGTGCCAAACCAGCCTGGGCCAGTTCTTACCGGGTGACTTGCCTGATCTGCCTGCCACAGATGTTTGCCAGCGAAATTTGTATCTACCTGGATGAGGCTTACTTTCAGAGCAAAATTTCAGTGTCTGCTGCAGATACGAAGTTAAGCGCAAAGCGCATCCACGACACCAGCCTTAGTCAGATATGGCAATTACCACTTTCAGGAAACATGAACGAAATCGGCATGCAGTTCTGTCATGCTGAGGATGACTTTGCTGATGTCAGCCAGTACTGGATGTTTGGCGAATTGAGTTGAATACGACAGCTTGTCGATACGCTTTTTAATGTTATTTGAAACAGGAATAAAATTTTATGTTGCACCACATTTCTTTGGGCGTACGCGATCTGACCTTGGCAGGTGCATTTTATGATGCTGCCCTCGGTGCCTTGGGTTACAGGCGCGTGTTTGAGGACGATACCGCCCTGGGTTATGGCTTGCATGACGATGAAGATATCTTATGCCTGAAATTAAGACCGGATGCCAGCCCACCGGGCCCAGGTTTTCATCTGGCCTTTACCGCAGTGACGCGCACAGCAGTTGACCAGTTTCATCAGGCGGCGCTAGCCATAGGTGGCAGCGATAATGGCGCACCGGGTTTGCGTCCTGACTATGGACCTTATTACTACGCTGCATTTTTAGTTGATCCTGATGGTCATCACATCGAAGCGGTGACCAAAACTACAGAATGAAATATGAGTATAGCTGTACAGATACGGCCTGCCACGCAAGAGGATGCGCTTTGCCTGAGCATACTGGCGACACAGGTTTTTCTTGATACCTATGCGACGACAGGTATACGTCCGGCGATAGCCAGGGAAGTGCTGCATTCATTTTCGGTATCCGCTATCACCAGTTTGCTGGATCAGAAAGGCACTTTCTTTCATGTTGCAGAGCATGACGGCCATCTGTTGGGATTTTCTCAGGTCACAATCGGAGCCAGACAGGGACTAATTATTGCCACACATCCTGCCGAACTCGACCGGCTGTATGTGCAGGAACCCTTTACCCGCATGGGGCTAGGTAGCCTGCTTTTACATGCATCTGAAACCGGCGCGATACAGCGTGGTGCCGACCTGATGTGGCTGACACCCTGGGTGCATAATGCCAGGGCATTGCAATTTTATGCCCGACAGGGATATGCAGACATTGGCAGCACAAGTTTTTTCATGGATGGCGAAGCACACGAAAATCGTGTGCTGTGCAAGCAATTGAGCTGATACATCAAGATATTTTCAGGATAAACCAGAAATTTCTTTGCGACCTTTTCCTGCAAATCCGTCTATACCTGTGTAACACCACACACATTGTTTTTATAGACAGGAGTAAGAAATGAAACGCTTTCATGTACATATCGCCGTAGATCACCTGGACCACAGCATTGCTTTTTACACGCAACTGTTTGGGCAGGTACCAGCAAAGCAGCAGACAGATTATGCGAAATGGATGCTTGATGATCCTCGCATCAACTTTGCCATTTCCACACGCGGCCATGTACCTGGCCTGAATCATTTTGGCATGCAGGCTGATACGGCTGAAGAGCTGGCGCAATTGAAGATACTGGCTGATGCTGCTTCGGGCGCGCAGACCCTGGACCAGGAAGCCGCGACTTGTTGCTATGCAAATAGTAAAAAACACTGGATAGTTGACCCCCAGGGTTTGCCGTGGGAACATTTCCTCACTATGTCAGACGCTGAGGTATTTGGTGAAGACACTGCAACGCAAGACGGCGCTTGCTGCATTCCCTTGCATAAGGAGAATGGTGAAAATGCTATAGAAACTGCTGCCTGTTGCGTCCCCAGGGCAGCCAATGCCGGTAAGGAATCATGCTGCAACTGACACAAAATAGCGAGGATTTGGCGAAAGCATTTGGTGACTTGCAAGCCAGCTTGCGCACTTACCTGCGCAGGCGTATTGCCGATACCAGCCTGGCAGACGATATCTTGCAGGATATCTTTGTCAAGGCCCTGCTGAACAAACGCCAGATTGAAAACCTGACAGGCTGGTTGTATGCAGCTGCCCGCACCACGCTGGTCGATTATTACCGCAGTCAGGGTGTGAGCTTGGAAGAACTCGATGAGAACATGCCTGAACAGCAGGCCGACGACCTGCAACTGCATGCCAGCTTGGCAAGCTGCTTGCAGGTTTTCATCCAGCAACTGCCGGATAAATATCGTGATACCCTGATGGCGACTGAATTACAGGGCCGCAGCTTGCGTCATCTGGCCGACCAGACAGGGCTAAGCTTGTCTGCCATTAAAAGCCGGGCAGCGCGTGGCCGTAGCATGCTGAAGGGCAAAGTACTGGATTGCTGTCATGTAGAAATTCAAGATGGCTTGGTGACGGATTACCATCGCCATGCCGCCACCAGGTGCGGGAAAAAATGCGACTAACTTATTTCCGCGCCACGCTCAGTTAACAACTGTCTGAGTATGGAACGATGGCAGCGGCTCTCATCTTCGCAATAACAACCCACAGAAAAATTCGTCGTCTTTGACATTGCCGCCAGCAAATCCAATACCTTGCTGGCATCTGCCTCATTCATTTCTGCCTTGAAGCTGCGGGTGAAGCTGGCCCACTCGGCAGGCGTGCTGACCGCTTTGCCTTTGGCCATCAAATTTGCACTCGGTGACAAATTAGGTAACCAGACATCGTAATAATTGCGGCTGGCAAATTCTGCTTTGGGTACCCCCCGAGGTGGCCGCCTTACCGTGCCTATGCGCAGACCTTCATCTGCTGCGCGTGCTGTACCCAGCTGGACTATGCGTATGCTCATGTTGTTCCCTTCAATTGGTTGATGAACTATCTGGCAGAACCACAAAGTCTTCGGCATGGGTAGTTTGCCGCATCGCTTCCAATAATTTATCGGGTGGCGTAACCAGTTTGCGCGCATTCAGGTCCAGCCAGCCTGCCAGCGAAGTGACACGTGCCGCCAGTTTGCCCTTGTTGAAAAATTCATTGCGTATCTTGAACCGCCTGCCATCTTCTGACAAACCCGCCAGGCTCAGCGTGACGGTGACTTCGTCAAGCAAGTGAAATTCACGAAAGTATTCGACCTCATCTTTCATGACGACCGGACCTATGCGCAAGCGCATGAACTCGGCCATAGGGAAACCGCAGTCAGCAAAATACATCATGCGTACATCGGCAGATTTATCGAGATACGCTGTGTTACGCATATGGGAATTAAAGTCCATATCGCCCCAGCCTGCTATCAAGGTTTTTTCGTACATGCGGTTTCTCCTTCTATTCCGGTATAGAGATTGTTGCAAAGTTAAACTGGCTCGGCGCCCCCGGCTAGGCGCCCCCGGCTAGGCGCGTCATCGCAGACAGTACTTTAGTACGGCAAGAGGACGCAACAACGCCAGATTAACTTTGCGGCGATCTCTGCTTATCTTGCCAGATTTTTTAAGCCCAACACCTCGATTTTTTCTATGCTGGGTGGACCGGTAAACAATTCCTCAGACTTCGCCATCAATGCCTGGGCGATAGGTCCTTGCAAATGTGCCTGGCGGCCTGCTTCATTTTCAAACGCATCGAATACACCAAATACATTGTCAGATAATTGCAGGGCAAACCAGATAGGTGTGGTGCTTTCCTGGTTAGCCAGGGTCAGGCCCATTTCCAGAAAGGCGGCAACATCGGCGGCTCTGCCGGGTTTGGCTTCAAAACGGGCGAACAGGGCATGCTTGATCATGATTTATCTCCATGTGCTTGAATCTATGTTTGCATCGCAGGATTGCGATGAAGAGAGACTTTACAGATCAAAGGACTTGCCTGATACTGGCGCGATTGACATCTTTGGTATGATTATTGCCATGAGCCTGCCATGAACATCAACATTCTCGCCCTTGATGGCGTTTTTGATACCGGCCTGTCCATCGTCCTTGATGCACTGACGACGGCGAATGAATTGTCGGGCATGCAGGCCAACCCGGCACCGCCGTTCAAGATTTCATTGGTGGGCATGCGGCGGCGTGTACAAACCGCGCAAGGCATGAGTGTAACCGTGGCGCGGGCGGATGACGTGTCAGCACCTGATCTGGTCATCGTTCCTGCGCTGGGTTACAAGATGCCGGATACCTTGATGCAGGCCCTGGCACGCCCTGATGTCAAGGACGCGAGCGCCGCCTTGCGCCGCTGGGCTGATGATGGTGTACGGATTGCCGCAGCCTGCATAGGCACTTTCGTACTGGCAGAAAGCGGAGTGCTCGACGAGCGGGATGCGACTACCACCTGGTGGCTCAATCCCCTGTTCCGCCAGCGTTATCCAACAGTACGTCTGAACACCAGCCACATGATAGTGCAGTCCGGCCAGTTTCTGACTGCTGGCGCAGCCTTCAGCCATATGGATATGATGCTGTGGCTGATACGGCAGAGCAACCCTGAACTGGCAAATCTGGTCGCCAGCTACCTGGTGGTTGATAGCCGGCCTTCACAGACGGCCTATATCATTTCCGATCATCTGTCGCATGCTGATCCCATGGTGGAGCGCTTCGACCGCTGGGCGCGCAGCCATCTTGACCAGGGTTTTAATCTGGATGATGCAGCCGATGCACTGGCGACCAGCAAGCGTACGCTGGCACGGCGTATTCATGAAGTATTGGGCAAGACACCGGTGTCGTATGTGCAGGATTTGCGCATAGAAAAAGCGGTGCATTTGTTGAAGACATCCAATCACAGTGTGGAGCAGATTGCGGGGCTGGTGGGGTATGCGGATGGGGTGACGTTGCGGACTTTGTTGAGACGGAAGTTGGGGAAGGGGGTTAGGGAGATCAGGGTAGGGTGATGAGCTTATGATTATGAGTCTATGCATACTTGCTTAACCGAGCTAAGGACTCTTTGATTTACGGACAATCTAATTTACGTCATTCCAGCGTGCTTTTGGCTGGAATCCAGCGGCGTTCTTAACATACCGTAAAATGCGTTACACATCAGAATTGCGCACTGCTAAGAACTTGATTTTCAAATGCTTTCGTACGTTATTTAAGATTGCGGGCCGGGGGTAGCCCGGCAGCTACTCCCTTTTCTTGTCTCGCCAAGAAAAGGAAGCAAAAGAAGGCGACCCAGGCGTAGCCGCCCCCTGAAGGGGGTTCCCGTTTGTGCAGTACAAAAAATGGGAAGATCCGAAACTCGCCTGCGGCTCAAACAGCAGCTCTTCTTTTTCCATTTTCTGTACTGCACAAACGGCGTGTAGTGGTCTAATTTGCCAGGACAGTGAAATAAGAGGAAACTCAATCACAAAGAGGCCTCAACATGATGAAGAAACACTTCGACACACCGCTCAAACTGGAAGTAGTGAAGATGGTGAAAGAGCAAGGACTGAGTATATCGAGAGTCAGTCAAAGTATGCACATAGGAGAAACGGCGATACGCCGGTGGATGAAACAATACGAAACGGAACTTGATGGAGAGCCGTTAGCAAGTAAGCCACTGACAGCAGAACAACAGCGCATCCGTGAACTGGAGCAAGAGAACCGGCAACTGCGTATGGATGTGACCATCTTAAAAAATGCGTCGGCCTTCTTCGCCAGGGAAATGAAATGAGCTACAGGCTCATTACCCACTTGCAAAAGAAGGCCATTCCGGTCACGCATAGTTGTCGGGTACTGGAAGTCAGCAGATCAGCGTATTACGCCTCGGTACAACGCCATGCGATGCCCCGGATTTGTAGCAAGGAAGTTCATTTGAAAGCGGCTTTTAGTGCCAGTCACAAGTCCTATGGCAGCCGTCGCCTGGTGATGGCAATGCAGGCGCAAGGCATCCGTATTGGTCGTTATCAGGTTCGCAGTCTGATGCGGCAGGCCAGACTGCAGCCAGTCTGGCGACGTAGATTCGTGCACACCACCAATAGCAGGCATAACTTGCCTGTAGCAGAAAACATTCTGGCCAGGCAGTTCAATCCTGTAGCCCCCAACCTGGCTTACGTATCAGATATCACCTATATCCGTACTGAAACAGGCTGGCTTTATCTGGCAGTCGTGCTGGACTTATTCTCACGTAAAGTGGTGGGATGGGCGATGGCACCCAATATGCCAGCAGAACTGGTTTGTGATGCTTTACGCATGGCAATTGGGCAACGCAAACCTGTTTCTGGCTTAATTGTTCATTCTGACCGGGGTTCTCAGTATGCCAGCCGTCAGTATCAGGCATTGCTGCAAGAGTACGGTTTTATTTGCAGCATGAGCCGCAAAGGAAATTGTTGGGACAATGCTGTTGCAGAGCGCTTCTTCCTCAATTTGAAGATGGAACGCGTTTGGCAAGGCAGCTACGCCAATAAAATGGAAGCAAGGCAAGACATCGTTGCTTATATAACGAATTTCTACAACACCACACGTTTGCATTCTACATTGGGATATTTATCTCCCTCTGTCTTCGAACGTCATTACGCCGTAAAAACTCCTATTTCTTTGTCCTGATTTACTTGACCACTACAGCGTCGACACATGGGAACTACAAAAGTCAAAAACAACGTCAAATTCAACAGCAACCCCCAAAGTCAAAAACAACGTCAACACGACCATCACTCATGTATCTTTGTATTGGTTTGATCGACGTTAAGATTGAGATGACTACTCCCTACTTCAAATGATAAGCCGCCTCAGAAAACGAACTCACCGGTGCCAGATCCGCATACTCCGTCGGTCTGCCTTGTTGCTTCGCCATGAAAGCTTCCATCAAATTACTGCTTTGCCAGATGCCAGATTGCAGCCAGCCCATTTGTTGCAGGGCGTCGTGGGTGCTGTGGTCGCGGGCGTAGTGGATGGCTTGTTTGCTGCCCCAGATCGCGACCGGGGGGTTTTCGGCGATTTCTGTGGCCATTTGCAAGGCGGCTGCCAGCATGTTTTCCTGGGTATCAAATACATCATTGAGCAGGCCAACTGCCAGCGCGCGTTGTGCGGGCAGGCGGCGGCCTGTGTAGGCCATTTCGTGGACTATGCCTTCGGGGATGAGCTTGGGCAAGCGTTGTAAAGTGCCGAGGTCGGCGGTCATGCCTATGTTGATTTCCTGTATGCAGAAAAAGGCATCGCTGCTGGCCAGGCGTATGTCGCTGGCGCAAATCATGTCGACACCGCCGCCTATGCAACCACCGTGGATGGCGGTGATGACAGGCATGCGCAGGGATTCGATGAGGTTGAAGGCATGATGCATGTCCTTTAGTGCCAGGGCGATATTGGCGCGACCAACGGCGCTGGCATCGTCCAGTGTGATGCCGCCACCGGCGAAGACATCGAGTGCCATGCCAGCTGTAAAGTGTTTGCCAGTAGAAGAGATGATAAGCACGCGCGCATTCGCCTGGTTTTGCAGGTTTTGCAAAATTTCTGTCAGCTCACGAAAAAACACTGGTTGCATGGTGTTTAGCGTGGCCGGGCGGTTCAGGCGCAGGTGGGCAATTTTATTGTTGATACTGAAGTCAAAGCATTGATAAGTCATGGTGTCTCCACAGGATTTTTATTGGCACGGTAAAATCATACTGGATATATGCAAGAAATCTGTTGTCTGTGCTTCAGCTTAGAGGATATCAACTATGACTCAAGATTCACCTGTACTGCATTCTGCATCACAATCTGCATCACGCCTGCCATCAGCTTTGCAACATCTTAGCCTGCCCGTCATTGGCTCACCCCTGTTCATTGCCAGTGGCCCCAAACTGGTGGCAGCGCAATGCAAGGCGGGCATAGTAGGCTCTTTCCCTGCCCTGAATGCCCGGCCAGCAGAGTTGCTGGATGTTTGGCTGACAGAATTGCAGGCTGAACTGGCAGCACATCAGGAAGCCCATCCCGACACTGTGATAGGTCCGATCGCAGTCAACCAGATCGTCCATCAGTCGAATGACAGGCTGGCGCATGATGTCGAGGTGTGCGTCAAACACCAGATACCCATCATCATTTCTTCCCTGCGTGCACCACCGCCAGAAATGCTGGATGCAATACACAGCTATGGCGGCATCGTCATGCATGATGTGATTTCCATACGCCATGCGCAAAAAGCGCTGGAAGCCGGGGTCGATGGTTTGATCCTGGTGGCGGCCGGTGCAGGTGGCCATGCTGGTGGTCTGTCGCCGTTTGCCCTGGTGGGTGAAGTACGGCGCTTCTTTGATGGCCCGATTGCCTTGTCAGGTTCTATCGCAACGGGTGATGCCGTATTGGCGGCACAAGCCATGGGAGCTGATTTTGCCTATATAGGCTCGCGATGGCTGGCTACGGTAGAATCAAATGTCGATGAAGCCTATCGCCAGGCCATTCTTGATTCTGCTGCTGCGGATATCGTGTATACCAATCTGTTCACCGGCGTGCATGGCAATTACCTCAAAAAGTCCATCATCGCCGCCGGGCTGGACCCGGACAATCTGCCAGTGGCCGACAAGAGCGCGATGAATTTCGGTTCTGGTGGTGGCAGCAAGGCCAAGGCCTGGCGTGACATCTGGGGTGCTGGCCAGGGCGTGGGCCTGATGGATGATGTGCTGACTGTGGCTGAAGTGGTAGCACGTTTGAAATTGGAATACGCTGCCGCTAAAGCGCGCGTATTGTCTTTGTGATCAATTAATTGTCAGGAATATCATGAGTAAAGCTTATGTCGTTGCAGAAATCCAGATCACCAATGCCGATGCCTATGCTGAATACCGGCCATTGGCCACAGCCAGCGTAGCCCAATATGGCGGGCAATTTCTGGTACGCGGTGGTACACGCGTGCAAAAAGAGGGGCGGGACGATGCTCATAATGAAGGCTGGCGCTCGGTGCTGGTTGAGTTTCCCAGCTTGCAACAGGCGCAGCTATGGTATGACTCGGTTGAATATGCCAAGGCCATGGAAATCCGTCATGCCAATTCCATAGGTCGTTTGTTCATCGTTGAAGGGGTGTAAGCTGAGATCGCGGTGGCTTGAGGGCTAAAAAACCACACATTGCTTTCAGGATTCAAGTTTGCAAAGAGACTTGCCGTAACTAAGGTATCTCTCTGCAAACCGATATCCTAAATTCACTCCACTATGCGCCGCTCTCTCGCTCTGCTGCTCCCCATGTTGTTGGTCTTGTCCGCTCAGGCGAACGATCCGCCACCGTCCAAACCTATCAAGCCTGCATCAGCGAAGGAAGAAGCTTCTGGCCCGGCTTCTGCATCAGCATCGGCGGCCGCACCAGCCAAAGAAGAGCGCAAATCCACTTCCAAAGAGAGCAAGGAGTCCGCCAAGGAAGCCGCTATTCGTGCCAAAGAAGCATTGGCTGCAGATGAACTGGCTGCACGCATAGCAGAACGTCTCAGCGTTATTCGCAAGGACAAGGATGACGCCGCAGCGCGTAGCGCCCCCAAGCCCGTCATGCGGCCATCTTATGCGCCGCCAATACGCAGACCCGAAGTTGCCAGGCCCAAGAGTGATCATGGTACCAATAGTGCGTCAGCAGCAGGCGGGCTGGCGGCCAGTCATGCCGATATACACTGGAGCTATAAGGGCGAAGGCGGTCCCTTGAACTGGGGCAAGCTCAATGCTGCCAATGCCAAATGCGACATAGGCGAAAGACAATCACCCATCGATATCCGCGATGGTATCAAGGTGGATCTCGACCCGATTGCCTTTGACTACAAGCCCAGCCGTTTTTCTGTCATTGATAATGGTCACACCATACAGGTGAATATTGGTGCGGGTAACTATATCAATGTGCTGGGCCATAATTATGAACTGGTGCAATTCCATTTCCATAAGCCATCCGAAGAACGTGTGAATGGCAAGAGCTTTGAAATGGTCGCTCACCTGGTGCACAAGGATGCTGATGGCAAACTGGCCGTGGTGGCCGTGCTGATAGAACGTGGCAAGTCGCACAGTCTGGTGCAGCATGTCTGGAATAACCTGCCGCTGGAAAAGAATGATCCAGTACAGGCTTTGACGACCATGGACATGAACGACATACTGCCAGTCAAACGTGATTACTATACCTATATGGGTTCACTGACGACACCACCCTGCAGCGAAGGTGTGTTGTGGCTGGTCATGAAAGAACCGGTAGAAATTTCACCAGACCAGTTGACGATATTTAGCCGCCTGTATCCCATGAATGCACGGCCCATACAAAAGAACTCTGGTCGTCTGATCAAGGAATCAAATTAAGCGGTAACAAGTGTCAATAGACGACGTTATGAGGCTGGCCAGTCCGGCCTCAATTCTTTGCGCACCACCAGTTTCAAGCCTGACCATATATCGCTGACAGCACAGACCTTGATATCCACATAGCCCATGGGCAGGGCGACTTCCCTTATCGTATCTTCCGTGATGTCGGTAGGCACTTTCGAGGCTTTCTTGGGCCATGATACCCAGATTGCAGCATCACTTCTCAAGCTTGCTTTACAGGTCAGCAATTCTTTGACGAGGACAGTTTTCTTGTCGGTGAACAGGTGGACGATATCTGTCGCAGGCGTAGTCTTTTTGTCAAACACCACACCGTCTGGCAAGGCTGCCAGCAAATCCAGATAGTTTTCAGGCGCATGTCTGGCGCAAACATGGCTGTCAGTTTGTATGCCCAGTTTCTTTGCCAGTGGTGTACCGGAATAGCCGGTGGAAGTAGAATTCATCGCAAAAAAAATTAAAAAAGCAGTATCCTTTCAGATACTGCTTAACATCAATCAGATGAGCCCGAACAGCATTTACTTATAGATGCCACAACCAACGACGACATCATCAGATTTCTCAAAATAGGTGGATTTCAATTCTATGGCCTTGGTAGTCGGATTTGGCCATTTGTAATCTATCCAGCCTTTTCCCTTGCTCTTTGCGGTTGCCAGGAGTTCTTCAATAAAGGCTTTGTTATCGACATCTCTTAGCGTACTGATATTTTTGCCCAAGAGCTTGGGATTGGCACCGTGAGCCAGGGTTTTACCACTCATGTCGAGTACAAAAATATACAGGTCGCGGTCACTGAAATTACCTTTGGGATTATTAAATTCAGGGTAGGCCGCATCTGCTCCCTTGGATTTGATATGGGCAATGGCTTTTTTCACCATGGCCTCAGCTTCTTGCGCCGTACCATGGTCTGCAGCGAATACGCTTTGGCTGACAAAAATACTGAATAAAGTCAGTGTCAGGAATTTAATGAAACTACGCATGATAAGTCTCCTTTATTGTGGGATACCAAATTCCAGCAATCATCAAACTCCTGGAATCTGATATCCCTCAACATACAACTATCTGCGCTTCATTACTACCTACATTGCATGCAAGTAACAAAAATTAGCTTTGCTTATGCGGGTTTATAAGGCAGCTCGCGCCAGCGCTTGCCACTGACCCTGGCGATGGCATTCGCAAAAGCAGGTGCTAGTGCGGGCAAGCCAGGCTCACCCATGCCGGTAGGGGCATCTGCACTAGGGACGATATGGACGGCAATCTGTGGCATATCGGTAATGCGTGGCACCACAAAATCACCAAAGTTGCTTTGCTCAACCACACCATCCTTGAGCGTAATGGCAGCACCTGGCAGGCACATGGAGAGCCCCATCAGCGCCGCACCCTGCACCTGGGCTTCTACGCTTTTTGGATTGACAGCCAGGTTGCAGTGCACACCCGCAGTCACCTTATGTAACTTGGGCTGGCCATTTTTCATGGATGCTTCAACGACGTAAGCAACGACGGAAGAAAATGATTCATGTACAGCCACACCATAAGCTCGTCCTGCTGGCAATTTCTTCTTGCCATAACCAGATTTTTCCACCGCCAGTTGCAATGCCGCTTTATGCCGTGGATGCTTGTCACCCATGAGTTTCAGGCGATAAGCTACCGGGTCTTGCTTGGTGGTCTGGGCAATTTCATCGAGCAGGGTTTCCATGACAAAGGCGGTGTGGGTAGAACCCACGCTGCGCCACCACAAGACCGGCACATTGATCTTGGGATGATGGACAGACAGGCGCATAGGCATTTCATACGGCTCTTTCATGCCTTCGACTGCGGTGATATCCACGCCATCCTTGACCATCATGGATTCAAACGGTGTGCCGCCGACGATGGACTGGCCGACGATGACATGATCCCAGCCAAGGATATTTCCCTGAGCATCAAATCCGATTTCGGCCTTGTGCAAGTGCATGGGGCGGTAGTAACCACCTTTGACATCATCTTCCCGGCTCCACAGCGTGCGTACCGGGGCATCCAGTCCTGCTGTTTGCGCGGCCTTGGCGACATGGCAGGCTTCCACCACATAATCGCTGGTGGCAATCGCCCTGCGGCCAAAACCGCCGCCTGCATACTGGGTATGTACTGCGATATTTTCCGGCTTCAGGCCCAGGGTCTTGGCGGCTGCAAAACCATCCAGGCCGGGCATTTGCGTACCCATCCACAATTCTGCCTTGTCGCCTTTGATGGCAACCGTGCAGTTCAGCGGCTCCATAGGGGTATGCGCAAGATAGGGGAAGACAAATTCTGCATTCAGCTTATGCGGTGCTGCTGCTATTTTTGAGACATCATCATTGAATTTGAGTGCACCTTGCTTCTTGGCCAATTCCTTGTAGCTGGCCAGCATTTTGGCGGAATCGACTTTTTCCACACCATCGGTATCCCATTCCAGCTTCAGTACATCGCGGGCCTGTTTGGCTGGCCAATAACCGGTCGCAATAATCGCCACGCCCTCGCCACCACGGTCCGTCGGTACGCGCAGCACTGCCTTGACACCCTTGATGGCTTTTGCGGCAGTGTCATCAATAGTCTTGACCTTGGCTCCAAATACCGGTGGCCGTACCACTACGGCAGTCAGCATGCCGGGCAAATGGGTATCAATACCAAAATCCTGAGTGCCTGTGGATTTTGCTTTTGCGTCCAGGCGACCTGTGGGTTTGCCTATCAGGCGGAAGTTTTTCGGGTCCTTCAGCGTGACTTTTTCTGGCACTGGCAATTTCATCGCAGCATCAGCCAGTTCGCCATAACCCAGCTTCTTGCCACCGGGGCCAATGACATTGCCATTCTCGGTACGCAGGCTGGCAGGATCAACTTGCCACTGGTTGGCTGCAGCTTGCACCAGCATCGCGCGGGTACGCGCACCGAGTTCTCGGTACTGGGTATAGGAATGGGCGATGGAGTTCGAACCACCCGTCAAATGCATGCCAAATGCCGGGTCGACATAGGCTGGGTGGTTATTGCCATTTGCGCTTTTGACCTTGGACCAGTCGGCATCAAGTTCTTCTGCCAGTATTAATGGCAGGCTGGTTTGCACGCCTTGGCCAAATTCCAGGCGGTTGAAGGTGACGGTGACTGTGCCATCCTTGGCGATCTGTACGAATGCGCCAGGTTGTTCGGTAGGCTTCAAGCCTGCAGGTGCTTTGGCAGCGGCATCCTGTGCAGTTGCCAGTATGGGATAGCAACCCAGGGCAAAGCCGCTGGCAGTTGCCATCTTCAAAAAGCTGCGGCGGCTCAGGCCAGCAGAGGCGGTTTCAGGTGTAGTGGATTGCAATAGCGACTGCAAATGGCGTGGTAATTCATCGAGGCGGGCTTCAAAATGCATGGCTATTCTCCTCAGGCCAGAGTGGATGCAGCATCATGGATGGCGGCACGGATGCGCACATAAGTTCCACATCGGCAGATATTGCCTGCCATGGCACCGTCGATATCAGCATCGCTGGGTTTCTTGTTGGTTTTTAACAATGCCGTGGCGCTCATGATCTGACCGCTTTGACAGTAACCACATTGGGCAACGTCATGCTTGATCCAGGCTGCTTGCACGGCTTTGCCGACCTTGTCCTGGCTCATGGCTTCTATGGTGGTGATTTTTTGCCCTGCGACAGCAGAGATGGGGGTGACGCAAGAGCGTATTGCCTGGCCGTTCAAATGCACAGTGCAGGCGCCACACAATGCTGCACCGCAGCCAAACTTGGTGCCAGTCAGACCGAGGGAATCACGCAGCGCCCAGAGCACGGGCGTGGAAGGATCGGCATCAACCTGGTGTTCTTTGCTATTGATATTCAGTGCAGTCATGGAACGGTTCTCCATCCGGTGTAGTGGTTGCAGGGCAGAACAGGAAAAAACGGGGGAAACAGAGTGGACAAGTCTGGCAGGCAGGTTCATCCATATTTGGTTTACCTAACTACTATAGAATATTTTTGGAACATTGGTGCAAGAGAGACAAAAACCACGGAAAAGCTGTCTTTTCCGTGGTTTTTTGTTGTCCCAGCGTCAGAAGCGCTTGGTTTTATTCGTATTTGCGGGCGTCGTCTATAACCTTGCCATCATTCGCCAGGCTGCCGGGTGCAACAAACTGCACATCACCGCGCAATTTGGTGACATCGCGCAGGCTATCAATGATGGCAGCTTGCAGTACAGGGCTGGCAGCCAGGGTTTCACAATGCAGGCTCATGACGTCATTCGCCATTTCACCGGTAACGACCAGCCTGGCCTTGCTGATTTCAGGATGGCGCTTGACGACTTCTGCCACCTGCGAAGGATGGACAAACATACCCTTGACCTTGGTAGTCTGGTCCGCCCGCCCCATCCAGCCCTTGATGCGCTGGTTGGTACGGCCACAAGCTGAAGTGCCTGGCAGTATCGCTGACATGTCACCTGTACCAAAACGTATCAGGGGGTAGTCAGGATTAAAGGAAGTGATGACGACCTCACCGACTTCACCTTCCGCCACCAGGTCACCCGTGCCGGGACGGACGATTTCGAGTATCAAGTCTTCATCCAGTATCATGCCGGGATTGACCTGGCCATCGGTCATGCTTTCATAAGCGATATTGCCTATATCGGCTGACGCATAGATTTGCAATACATGGGCCACACCATGTTCCTGCAGCCATTTGCGCAGGGAAGGCGGCAAGGCTTCTGCACCGACAATGGCGCGCTGTACGCTGGAAATATCGGCACCCATGTCCAGCGCTTTTTCCAGGATGATTTTCAAAAAACTGGGCGTACCTATGTAGGCATCAGGCCGCAATTCGGCCATGGCCTGTACCTGCATTTCCGTCTGGCCTATACCGGCCGGGATGACTGCACAACCTATACGGGCAGCGGCACTTTCCACCATGAAGGCGGCAGGTGTGAAATGGTAGGAAAAACAGTTTTGCAAGAGGTGGCCAGCACGCAAGCCTATGGCATGCATGGGGCGCGCAAAGCGCCACCAGTCCTGGCCGCGGCCTTCAGGGTCAAAGATGGGACCGGGCGACATGAAGATATGTCCCATCTGGCGCGCCGGAGTAGTATTCAGGCCACCAAAGGGCGGCAAGGCTTTTTGCAGATCCTTGAGATCGGATTTCCGTGTCACCGGCAATTGTGCCAGTGCACTGCGGCTCTTGATGTCATGTGCATCCACTCCCTGCAATATTCTGCCCCAGCCTTCTGCAGTCTGGGCATGGGCAATCAATTGCGGCAGCTTGTTCATCAGCGCTTGTTCGCGGCTTTGTGGATTGCGGGTTTCCAGGGCGTCCAGATAGTCACTCATGAGCATGCTCTATAGTGGTTGATTTATTTTTTGTTGCATTCATTAAGATTTTTTGAACCTGTTGACGATCTGTAGCGAGCGAGTGTCAGCGGGGTCAGGGTAACAAACACGCAGCGCAAAAAGCGGAATGTACTTAAGTACATGAGCATTTTGAGCAGCACATGAGCCCCACATAAGCAACAACTGCGTTCGCGCTTAAGATCGTAAGCAGGTTCTCATGCCAGCCAGCGTTTGCGCCTTCTATAAAACTTCATATCCTTGAAACTCTTGCGGCCTGCACCTGAGACGCCGAGGTAAAATTCCTTGACGTCTTCATTGCTGCTAAGGTCTTTGGCTTCGCCTTCCATGACGACCCTGCCGTTTTCCAGGATGTAGCCAAAGTCTGCGTAACGCAGGGCGACATTGGTATTTTGTTCGGCCAGCAGGAAAGATACTTTTTCTTGCACATTCAGGCTTTTGACGATTTCAAAAATCTCTTCCACCAGTTGTGGTGCGATGCCCATCGATGGTTCATCGAGCAAAATCATCGACGGCTTGGCCATCAGGGCGCGACCTATCGCGCACATCTGTTGCTCGCCACCCGAGGTATAGCCCGCCTGCGAATTACGGCGCTCACGCAGGCGTGGGAAGTAGTGGTACACCTTTTCCAGTTCAGCCTTGAGTTCACTGCGCGACAGGCTGCGCGTGTAGGCTCCGGTCAGCAGGTTTTCTTCCACAGTCAAATGCCCGAAACAGTGACGGCCTTCCATGACTTGTGACAGGCCGCGCTTGACCAGTTCATTCGGCGTCAGGTGATCAACGCGCTGCCCGCGGAAAGTAATATCGCCCTTGGTGATATCGCCGCGCTCGTTTCTCAGCAGCGTTGATATCGCCTTCAACGTGGTTGATTTACCCGCCCCATTGGCACCCAGCAAGGCGACGATTTTTCCTTGCGGCACTTGCAGGGAAATACCTTTCAACACCAGGATCACATGATCGTAGATGACTTCAATATTGTTGACGCTGAGATAGGCGATGTCGGCCGCTGCTGCCGCCGTATTGCCTGCTGCGCCCGCTGCTTCTGCCGTAATGCTGTGTACGCTCATGATCTTGATGTGCTATGAATTAGTATTGCCAGGACGACGGAGGCCAGGCCTCCGTCGCTTACTTTTTTACTTCAAACAGGCAGGTGTGATTTTTTTCTCAGCCGCATATTTGTTGGATGACTCTTCCAGCATGGCACGTGTCAAGGCCTTGTCACCAGTAACCCAGTTAGGCGTGATGGCTTTCCACTTATCGCCGGTCCATTGCTGTACCTTGACAGCGCCGGAACCTTCATGGTCTTCGCAAGAAGTTTTCACTGGCGGGAACATGCCCATCGCACCCAAAGCTTTTTGGCGTGCTTCATCGACATTCAGGTTTTCAAAGCCCCAGCGGATTTGCTCGGAAGTCATGAGTTTGCCTTTGCCGAATTTCTCCTGCGCTTTCAGGATGGCTTCTGTCCACAAGATGGCAGCAGTCACACCACGCATGTGATACACGGAACCGATACGGGATTTGTCACCCAGATTGCCCTTGCCAGCCGCATAGACCTTGCTGCGGATTTCATCGAGCACAGGGTAATTGCCTGGCGTATTGAAGGTCATCGCGGTATAGCCTTTTGCTGCATCGCCAGCCGGGATCGCATCTTCTTCTGAACCCGCCCACCAGACACCCAGCATTTTTTCACGAGAATAACCATTGCGTTGCGCGGTCTTGATCGCTACTGCATTCATGACTCCCCAGCCCCATAGGATCACGTAATCAGGATTGGCCTGGCGAATTTGCAGCCATTGCGATTGTTGTTCATTACCAGGATGAGCAACCGGGATCTTGATGAGTTCGAAGCCATATTGCTTGGCCTGTGCTTCCAGTACCGGGATAGGTTCTTTACCAAAGGCAGAATCATGGTAGAGATGGACAATTTTCTTGCCCTTGAGTTTGTCTAGGCCACCGGATTTATCGCCCAGGTATTTGGTCATCGCTGCAGCCTGGTTCCAGTAGCTGGTGATCAGCGGGAATACATACGGGAAAACTTTACCATTGGCCGCATCAGAACGGCCATAACCCAGCGTAGTCAAAGGGATCTTGTCTTCAGCGACGCGATCGAGAATACCGTAGGCGATACCGGTAGACAGTGGCTCTATCAGTGATGCGCCACCCTGGTTTTTCTTCAGGCGTTCATAACATTCGACGCCGCGCGAAGCATTGTATTCAGTCTCGCATTCCTCCCAGGAAATCTTCACACCATTCAAACCACCCTTGGCATTGATGAGATTGAAATAATCGATGGCACCGCCGTAAAAGCCTGAACCGCCAGCCGCATAAGGGCCAACGCGATAAGACAGGACGGGAATGAATTGATCATTCGCCTGGGCTGCATTGACGGCACCCAGGATTGCCGAGGCCATGAGCAGGGATTTAAGCAGTTTCATATTGTCTCCTTGTGGTTTTGGATGGATATTGCCTGATGCTTTTCTACCTCTTGTTGCAAAGGCGAAGCATCTTTATTATGAACTCTCTTTTACTGTTGGTACTAATCTTGTTACTGCCACTCAATGGGGGAAAGGCCAGAGTCGCAATTTTTCCTTGGTGATTTGCCACAACCTCGCCAGACCATGTGGTTCAACGATCAGGAAGAAAATAATCAATGCGCCAAATACCATCAGTTCCAGGTTTGACGCTACATTGGTAGGCAAAGACAGGCCATGGGCAATCAGGTTCAGGACGATGGGCAAAAGGATGATGAAGGCAGAACCCAGGAAGGAGCCGAGTATGGAGCCGACACCACCAATGATGATCATGAACAGGATACGGAAAGACAGGTCGAGGTTATAGGCTTCTGGCTCTACCGTACCCAGATAGGCATAGGCATACAGGGCACCGGCAATGCCGCAGTAAAATGAAGACACGGCAAAAGCCAGCAACTTGGTGCGCATGAGACGGAAACCGATGACTTCTGCCGCTACGTCCATGTCACGCACCGCCATCCATGAGCGGCCCACGTTGGAGCGCACCATATTCTTGGCCAGCATGGCCATGACGCACACTACCGTCAGGGTCAGCAGGTATTTTTTGACTGGGGTATTGATGCTCATACCCATGATCACCATTTCTTGCGCCGTTATGACGCCGGAAGAACTGTAATTGGTAAACCACTGTATTTTGGTCAGGCACCAGACCACGAAAAATTGGGTTGCCAGCGTGGCTGCTGCCAGGTAAAAACCGCGTATGCGCAGCGACGGCAAACCAAACGCAATACCTACCATGGCCGCTGACAAACCACCAAGTACGAAAGCCAGCAAGACCGGTATGCCGGGTATGCGCAAGACAAAATTATAAGAAGCAAAGGCACCCACCGCCATAAAGGCTGCTGAACCCAGTGACAATTGCCCGGCATAACCAGTCAGGATATTCAAGCCCAGCGCTGCCAGCGAGAAAATCAGGAAGGGAATGAAAATCGCAGAAAACGCATAATCGGTTGCCAGTCCGGGTACGGCAACAAATGCTGCGATCAGGACGATGGCAATACCGATACGGTCTTGCCGTATCGGGAAAATCTGGCTATCTGCCTGGTAACTCGTTTTAAACTGACCTGCTTCACGGTAGAACATAGTGTTCCTCTACTCTGCTAATTACGTTTGATTATTAGGACTTTCGCAAAACCGCCCCAGCTGCGTTGCCGCTCCTCGCTGTACTATTCGTATTGTCTTCGTCGCTACACCTTGCTGTGACAATTTTGCGTAAATCCTTATTGTGCTGAACTGCAGGACATTAAATCCTGCGTATGATTTTTTCACCAAACAAACCTTCTGGCCTGACCAGCAGGAACAGCAATGCCAGCACATACGGGAACCAGCCTTCTATACCACCACCCACCAGTGGGCCTATGTACACTTCTGCCAGTTTCTCAGATGCACCAATAATCAGGCCGCCAACAATCGCGCCGGGGACGGAAGTGAATCCACCCAAAATCAATACCGGCAAGGCTTTCAGGGCCACGAAGGTCAGCGCAAACTGCACACCATTACGGGCACCCCACAACAGGCCAGCAACCAGGGCGACAAAACCGGCAACCGCCCAGACTATGCCCCAGATTTGTTGCAAGGGAATGCCAACGGCCAGCGCTGCCTGATGATCATCAGCCACCGCACGCAATGCACGACCTATCTTGGTTTTGGAAAACAGCAGGGCCAGACCAGTCACCAGCAAGGCACAAATCAGCGCGGCGATGACATCGAATTGCGACACCAGGATATTGAATTTCTCCATGAAATATTCTATGGGTACGTCTTCAATAGGCAATGTCAGTTTGTGTGGTTGTGAACCCCACAGTAATTGCGCCAGGCCTTCGATAAAAAATGTCAGGCCTATGGTGGCCATGAACAAGGTAATCTCAGGCTGGTTCACCAGCGGCCGCAATACTACCCGTTCGATTGCCAGACCCAGCGCCACCATCACCATCATGGTCAACGGTATCGCAAGCCATAATGACATTTCAAATTTTTCGGTCAGGCCTACGCAAGTCAGGGCAGCAAAAAAAACCATCGCCCCCTGCGCAAAATTGAAGACGCCTGAGGCTTTGTAGATCAACACAAAGCCCAGCGCCACCAGCGCATACATGACGCCGGACAGCAAGCCGCCGATAAACACTTCAAAGAAAAAACTAATATTCATTTCTAGCTCTCAGCTTACGTTAAGCAAACATGAATCTTGAACAGAAGACCTCTCAACACAGAGGTACAGAGGTTTCCCATCTTCAATGCGCCACACCAAGATAAGCGTTAATCACTTCCTGATTCGCCAGCACCTCAGCAGGTGTACCGTCACCGATTTTCTTGCCGTAATCGAGCACGACCACGCGATCAGAAATATCCATGACCACGCCCATATCATGTTCAATCAAAACGATGGTGGTACCCAGCTGGTCATTGACATCAAGGATGAAGCGGCTCATGTCCTGCTTTTCTTCCACATTCATGCCAGCCATGGGTTCATCCAGCAATAAAATCTCCGGCTCGGCTGCCAGTGCCCGACCCAGCTCCACGCGTTTTTGCAAGCCATAAGAAAGCCTGCCCACCGGTATCTTGCGTATATGCTGGATTTCCAGGAAGTCGATAATTTCTTCCACTTTTTCACGATGGGCAATTTCTTCTTTTTGTGCAGGGCCCCAGTACAAGGCTTGCATGAGGAAATTACTTTTCATTTTCAGGTTGCGGCCCGTCATGATATTGTCGAGTACGCTCATGCCTTTGAACAGGGCGATGTTCTGGAAAGTACGGGCGATACCGCTTTTTGCGGCAGCATAGGTATTCATGTCCTTGCGGTGCTGGCCACGGTAAGTGATGTCACCTTGTTGTGGGCGATACACACCATTGATGACATTCAGCATTGAACTCTTGCCCGCACCGTTGGGGCCTATGATGGCGCGTATTTCATGTTCCCTGACATTGAAGGAGATATTCGTCAAAGCCTTGACGCCACCAAAGGCCAAAGAGATGTTTTGCAAGTCCAGGATGACTTCACCGATTTTTCTGTTATCTGCCATTTATATATTCCTTACGCAGCCAGCTTTTGGGCAGAAAATGTTTTGACATCGCTGATATGCAAATCGGCACTGACCTTGCCCTGGCGGCCATCTTCAAACTTGACCAGGGTTTCTATGAACTGCGAACGCTTGTCTGAATACAGGGCGTCTATCAGCACGGCATATTTTTCGGCAATGAATTTGCGTCTGACCTTGCGGGTGCGGGTCAGCTCATCATCATCAGGATCGAGTTCTTTGTGCAGTACCAGGAAACGGTGTATCTGCGTACCTGCCATCAAGTCTTCACTGGCGAGATCTGCATTCACTTTTTCTATGCACGACAGTATCAGTTGATAAGTTTCGGCCTTGGCAGCCAGATCGGTATAACCAGAATAAGCAATGCCGCGTCTTTCTGACCAGTTGCCGACTGCCTCCATATCGATATTGATGAAGGCACACACGGTATCGCGTTCATGGCCAAAGACCACCGCTTCCTTGATGAAGGGGAAGAACTTGAGTTTGTTTTCTATGTAGTTGGGCGCAAAGATATCACCCTGATTCATCTTGCCGACATCGGCTGCACGGTCGATGATTTTCAGGTGTCCATCCTGGTCAAAGATGCCTGCATCACCGGTGTGGAAGTAACCTTGTTCATCCATGACTTCTGCCGTTGCATCGGGGCGCTTGTAGTAACCCGTCAGCATGGCATCTGACCTGACCAGCACTTCACCATTTGGCGCGAGCTTGACTTCGACACCGGGTGCTGCTGCACCTACGCTGTCAAACTTGATCTTGCCATCCGGCTGCAAGCAGACATAGGCGCAGGTTTCAGTGGAACCATACAACTGCTTGAGGTTGACACCGATGGAGCGATAGAAGCGGAACAAATCAGGGCCGATAGCGGCACCGGCAGTGTAGGCAACCCGTACGCGTGACAAGCCGAGTACATTTTTCAGTGGGCCATAAATCAGCAGATTGCCGAACGTATATTGCAGTCGGTCCATGCCACTGACGGCTTTGCCATCGAGTATGTCAGAACCGACACGGCGCGCCAGATCCATGAAATGGGCAAACAGTTTGCGCTTGATTGTGCCCGCGTCTTCCATACGTATCATGACCGTGGTCAGCATGTTTTCAAACACGCGGGGCGGGGCAAAATAATACGTGGGGCCGACTTCGCGTAAATCCGTCAAGACAGTTTCGCTGGATTCCGGGCAATTCACGGTAAAGCCTACAGCCATGGCCTGGGCGAAGGAGAACAGGTGATCACCTACCCATGCCATGGGCAGATAAGACAGGATATCTTCTTGTGCCGTAAGCTGATCAAATTCCATACCGCCCACTGCAGCTGTCATGAAAGAGCGGTGAGACTGGCAAACACCTTTGGGCTTGCCAGTGGTGCCTGAGGTGTACAGCATGACGGCAGTGTCATCTGGCTGACCGAGTTCCACTTCTCTCATGAAAAAATCAGGATGGGTGATATCGAAAGCTCGGCCCAGTTCCTGCAGGGCAGCGTAGGAAGTCAGTTCAGGCTGGTGATAATGGCGCATGCCACGGTCATCATCAAAGGCAATATGTTGTATGCCTGCATACTGTTGTTTAATCTCCAGCAACTTATCAACTTGTTCCTGGTCTTCGACGATAGCGAAGGCAATTTCGGCATTTTCCAAAACATAGGCCATGTCGGCAGCCGGTGCATCCTGATATAAAGGCACGGGTATGCCACCCAGACATTGCGCGGCAGCCATGGCCCAGTACAGGCGCGGGCGGTTGTCGCCTATGATGGCCAGGTTCATGCCACGCTTGAAGCCCTGTGCAGCCAGGCCACAGGCAAGGGCGCGCACTTCTGCATTGACTTGCTGCCAGTTCCAGGTTTGCCAGATACCCAGGTCTTTTTCGCGGAAAGCCGGATGTTGTGGCCGTGTTTTCCCATGCTGCAATAACAACCTGGGAAAAGTCGAATTCGCTGCTTCTTTTTGATTCATGTCTCCACCAGCCTATTGTTTTAGGGCTTACTTCATGTGAGTGTCCTGATGCCCCCTTACTGCTGACTTACAACTTACTTATTGCTTCAGCTTAGGGGACTTTACGGTAGGCCTGTGGCGAGATGCAATGAATTGCCATTGAGTCTGTCTACAGTCTTCGCTGTAGTGGGCAACTCGCTTACAATGTCTCCGTATTTCTTTTTGTTGAAGCGATAGTAGACCCTTCAGGGGCCGGTGGTTGTCATTCGACTGACAATCTGAAAAATTGAAGCAATTTTCTGTGGTGCGTTGCACAAATATGACAAAAAAAATCAGCGACCCTAAAGAGCGGTTTGCCAAGTCCCTGTGGGCCAGCATGCTGTCGCCAGAACATATGCAAAAAGTGGAAGACGAAGTTGTCGAGCGTTTCATTCCTGCCGGTGCTTATGTTTGCCGCAAAGGTGATCCGGTAGAGCACTGGATGGGTGTCATCGATGGCTTCCTGAAAATGAGCAGTATTTCGCCCGATGGCAAGACCGTGACTTTCAGTTGCATGCTGGCGGGCGGCTGGTTTGGTGAAGGTTCGCTGCTGAAGACGGAACTGCGTCGTTATGATGTAGTGGCCCTGCGTGATACCCGTGTGGCACATATGCCACGTGCTACTTTCACTTATTTGCTGGATAACAGTATTCCGTTTAACCGCTTTCTCCTGCATCAATTGAACGAGCGTCTGGGGTTTTTTATCTCCCTGGTTGAATACGACCGCATGCTTGATCCTGATACCCGGGTTGCCCGTTGCCTGGCAGCCATGTTCCACCCGTATTTGAATCCCGGTTTGAAAGCTGGCAGCAGCATGCAAATTCAGATATCGCAGGAAGAAATCGGTTATATCTCCAGTGTCTCGCGCCAGCGGGCCAACCAGGCTTTGCAACTGCTGGAAAAGAAAAATCTGCTGAGCGTGGACTATGGCGGCATCACCATACTTGACCTTGAAGGCCTGCGCCGCTTCCCGGAAGAATGAAGCATGAAGACCCTGAATATCATCGGTGCAGGTAAAGTTGGCAAGGTACTCGCCAAAAACTTCCGGCGCCAGCAGGTGTTTGCCCTACAACAGGTCTTGAACCGCAGTCTGGCCAGTGCCAGCGATGCTGTGGCATGGCTGGGGGCAGGGCAGGCTGTCGATGCAATCGCGCAACTGCAAGCCGCCGATGTCACCATGCTGAGCGTCAGTGATGACCAGATCGCCAGTGTCTGCCAGCAACTGGCGGATGCCGGTTTGTTGAAGGCAGGCAGCGTCATTTTCCATTGTAGCGGTGCCAAGGCATCGACAGAGTTGCAGCCTGCCAGATTGGCAGGCGCGGCTGTAGCGAGTGTCCATCCTGTACGCAGTTTTGCCAATGTCGATTTGCTGGCAGAACAATTTGCCGGCACGATATGCAGCCTCGAAGGTGGTGAGTTTGCACTCACATTATTGCGACCTGCCTTGCAAGCCATAGGCGCAGAGACCGTCATCATCCAGGCAGACAATAAATTGCTGTATCACGCCGGTTCTGTGTTTGCCAGCAATTATCTGGTGACCCTGATGGAAGTCGCTTTGCGCACTTATCAGGCGGCTGGCATACCGGCAGATGTGGCGCAAAAGATGGCGGCACCGCTGGCACGGCAAACACTGGAGAATATCTTCAATCTGGGCACACAGGCTGCGCTAACCGGCCCTATCGCCCGTGGCGACATGCAGACCGTCGCTTTACAGCAAACCAGGCTCAACGGCTGGGATCAGCAGGCTGGGGACTTGTATCAGGCATTTACGCAGCCCACCATAGACCTGGCGGCTGCGCGGAATTCTCACTCAGAGAAATAAACGCTGTTACGGCCATTTTCCTTGGCTTGATACATAGCCAGGTCGGCACGTTCAAAGACGCTGGCTTCACTTTCCTTGTCCTTGCATTCAGCCACACCCATGCTGACGGTAATTGACAGGCGGGTGCGTGTCAGGTCAGTGGTGCGCGAAAAGTCATTGTTGGCGATGGTATTGCGCAGGTTCTCGGCGATCGAGGTCGCTTTTTCCAGCGTACAGTTCTTCAACAGGATCAGGAATTCTTCGCCACCCCAGCGACAGATAATGTCGCTTTCACGCAGTGAGCGCTTGGATATCATGGCGATTTCCTTAAGCACATGGTCACCCACCAGATGGCCCTGCTTGTCATTCACTTTCTTGAAAAAATCGATATCCAGCAAGACTACGCACATGGGCTGGCGCGAACGTTCACTGTCGAGCAGGGCTTGCTGGAAAACGAAATCAAACGCCTGGCGATTCAGTAAATTGGTCAGGGTGTCGGTGGACGCTGATTTTTCCAGGCGCTTTTGATAACGCCTGACTGTCAGTAACAGAATCACCAGGATAATCAGGGTGATGCCAGCGCTGATAGCGATATTGATAAGGAAGATATTTTGCAAGGGCTTGATCTCATTCCCCATTTCCTGCTCTACCAGCAAATGCCAGCCCAGCTCAGGAATAAAGCGTGCGTTGACGAGTATGGTTTCATTCTCGCTCTTGTATTCCAGATGCTGGGATTCACTTTTGCGGTTAGCCAGGATTTGTGGTGCCAGGCTGCTCAGTCCTGACATATTGCTTAAATTGCTGCGTATCTTTTTCATGTTGTTGCCAGCCAGGGCAATATTGCCCTTCTGGTCGACGAAAAAGATATTCCTGTGGAAGCGGGTCTGATAACTGTCTATCAGGGTTTTCATGGTGTCCAGCGTCATGCCTATGCCTGTGACACCAATGAACTTCCCTGAATAATCGAGGATGCGGTAATTGATGAAGATGGTCATGGTGTCGCGATTGGCCATGTCGGCATCGACATTGGTTTCATAATCGCTTTTCAAGCCACGCACCCGGAAGAACCATTGATCACGTGGTTCGGTATCGCTGATGGTCTTCAGCACGCCATCGGCATGATAATAATTGTGACTTTGATCTGACACCAGAAAGCTGGAAATCGCATGGTTTTTTTGCTTGATTTCTTTCAGGTATTTAACGATCTGGTCTTTATCCTCTTCACCATTGATGATCCAGTCACGCAAAAAAGTGTCATGCGCCATTTGTGAAGAGACAAACACCGGGCGCAATATGTCTTTCTGGATTTCAGAATAGACATTGTCACCGGTAATGGGCAGGGTTTGTTCGGAGATGCTTTGTTGTATGGCATCACGGGAAACGACAAAAGATGCCACGGTAGTGGAAACAAAACCTGCAATCAGGATCAGGGATAGCCAGACCAGCAGACCGTATTTTTTTAACATTTTTTGCATGAATGAGAGACGGAGCATGAGCGTGAGGTTTGCCGCAAGATAATACTATAAACCCATGCAAATTCCGGTCAATTTGGCGGCAAACTCATTGTCATGAGCTGGTTTTACGCTTGCAGGCGTGCAAAATACCTACATTGCATTTGTGTTTTACACAGAGTGGCAGGGTTTCGGATACTGCGCAGGGATTTTTTAGCACCATATGAAAAAAAATGCCGCTTTGCAGCGGCATTTGTGAGTGTAGATGGTGTGATCCAGATTAAGGACGTGGCGTCAGAGACACATGGATGCGCAGGCGTGAACCCGGATCATAGGGCATGACGGAAGTATAAGTACGGTTATGGTACTCATACGTCACGGCATAGCCATTGGTACGGGTTTCCCAGCTGTCGATGTTGCGGCACTGACGTACAGGACGGCTCTCATAGACAGGCTGGCTGTTGTAATTGTTGCCGTTATTGCCATTATTCTCAACGCGGTCACCAACAATGGCACCAGTCACAGCACCTACGGCTGCCGCAGCAATACGGCCATTGCCGCCACCAACCTGGCTACCCAGCAAACCACCTGCCAGGCCGCCTATGATGGCACCGCCATTGCTGCGCTCTGCCTGTTGCTGACGAGGATAGTTGCGCTGGCTGGTTTCATATTCAGTACGGCATTCCTGACGAGGCACATTGACTTGCTCAACCTGCGGGGTAACGCTGACGACGCGCGCATAATCATCAAAATCAGCAGCATGGGCAGCGGGAATAACAGCAGTAGCGGCTAACAAGGCCAGCACAGGTGCTGTTTTGGAAAATGTGGGGAATGAAAATTTCATTTTTTACCTCTTTCGATATGATCATGTGATAAACATCACCTTGGCCTCTAAGCTTCTACAAGCTCGCCTGTATAATAAACATGCAAATAAGGCAATAAAAGGGCGGCCGGGTATTGCGTATTTCTGTCTGCATCCTGTGATAGTCTCTATATAACGCTTAAGCCTTTAAAATAGAAGACATGAAAATGTAAGTGTCTGTTTCAATGTACTTTTGGTACTGTATTCTTGTACTTTATATCATTGGCCTCATCTGGGTGGTTCTCAGGCCACTCAAGTATCCTCACTGGAGAATTTATGCATTTGCAATGGACATCCTGGTTAACACTTGCCGTACTCTGCATGTATATCTGGAATGTAATGACCGTAGGGCGTTTGCGTATGAAGCTTGGGGTTAAGGCACCAGCCATGGATGGCCCACCTGAGTTCTTGCGCGCCATGCGGGTGCAGGCAAATACGGTGGAGCAAATGGTTTTGTTCTTCCCGGCGCTATGGTTGTGCGCAGTCTGGAGTGGCGATATACCAGCTGCTTTGCTGGGTCTGGCATGGTTGGTCGGGCGCATCATGTATGCCCTGGCTTATCTGCAAGATGCAGGCAAGCGTTCCATGGGCTTCCTGATTTCAGGTTTGGCGGCAGTGGCTTTGATGCTGGGCGCAGTAGTGGGTTTGAGCGGAGTGCTGAAATGAAAGATAAAATTCTTGCCCGTCCGGCCAGTCAAACATTGTCGCTATCCATCTATGCTTCATATATCCTTATGGGCATCGCCCTGTTGCTGGTATTGAAGGCAGGCTTGCTGGTTGCCCTGTTTTCCGGTTTGCTGGTTTTTTCCATTATCCATGTGCTGGCACCGGCGATCGCCCTGCGTTTCAGGCACAAGCAGCCGCGCATGATTGCGGTGGTGTTTTTATCGTTTTTGCTGATTACTGGCTTAATACTGGCTGGTTGGGCGATCCACGCCTTTTTACGCAGTGATGCCGGGAATTTACACAGTCTGCTGCAAAAGCTGGCTGATATTATTGAAGCTTCGCGTCACCAGTTGCCTGAGTGGGTGAGTACTAACCTTCCGGAAGATGTCGAAGCTTTGAGGGAAATGATGACGCACTGGTTGCGTGAGCATGCCGGTGAAGCGAAACAGCTGGTGCCCGAAGCTGGTCACCTGATTGTGCACTTATTGTTGGGCATGATCATAGGCAGCATGATCGCGCTCAGGGATGTCAGTGGCGACAGCAACCACAAACCCTTTGCCGCTGCCATGCAACAAAGGATCAGCAACCTGGGTCAGATTTTTCATAAAATCGTGTTCGCCCAGGTACAGATTTCTTTGATCAATACTGTGTTTACGGCGATTTATCTGGCGGCCATCCTGCCTATGGCAGGCGTGCATCTGCCACTGACCAAGACCATGATCGCCATAACCTTCCTGGCGGGTTTGATCCCGGTCGCAGGTAATATCATTTCCAATACGGTTATCGTGATCGTCGCATTGTCACAATCCCTGAATGTGGCGGTCGCTTCGCTGGTTTTCATGATTGTCATTCATAAGGCAGAATACTTCCTGAACGCACGCATCATCGGTGCTCAGGTCAACGCCAGAGCCTGGGAATTGCTGACCGCCATCCTGGTCATGGAAACCCTGTTTGGCGTTCCCGGTGTGGTCGCCGCTCCTGTGTTTTATGCTTATATCAAGAAAGAGCTCAGCGACCGGGGTCTGGTTTGATCCAGAACAGCGATAAAGAATAATTTTATTATTATCAAGAGGCAAATATGATTTTGGAGTTAGCTGATCTACGCATACAGGCTGGCAAGCAAGCCGAATTTGATATCGCCATACAGCGTGGCCTTGACGAAGTGATACGCCATGCCAAAGGTTTCCTGGGTTTCAAGGTACAAAAAGGCATAGAGTCGCCAGAACGCTATCTGCTCATGATTTATTGGGCAACTTTGGAGAACCACACTGTGGATTTTCGTGAATCTGCAGCATTCGCAGACTGGCGTGCCATCGTCGGCCCCTATTTTGCCAGTGCCCCTGTGGTGGAACATTTTGATCTTTTAGCCAAGTCTGAGTGATTTTTTTGTGTAGCCTGGGATAATTCCGACTTGATTACCGGGATTTCATCCCAAGCTTATCAAGTCATGATTTGCCTGTGGCGCTGAGGTCGGCGTTCATTTTTGGCAACAGCTTGCTCTCCAAAAGGTCATTATGGTTCCGCATCTCGTCACCGCTCTCAACGGCCCCCTGCTCGATCTTGAAAAAAAGATACTCGAAGCGACACCTGCGATAGAACGCTGGTTCCGTCTTGAGTGGCAGGAGCACACTCCGCCATTTTATTGCTCTGTCGATTTGCGCAATGCCGGTTTCAAGCTGGCCCCTGTCGACACCAATTTATTCCCTGGCGGTTTTAATAATCTGGCATCAGAAATGTTGCCGCTGGCAGTGCAGGCGGCGATGGCGGCGATAGAAAAATATTGCCCTGATGCCAAAAACCTGTTGGTCATCCCTGAGAGCCATACCCGCAATGTGTTTTATTTGCAAAACATTGCGCGCATGATGCAGATTTTCCGCCAGACCGGTCTGAATGTGCGTCTGGGGTCGCTGTCAGCAGATATCACAGAACCGACGCCTATCGATTTGCCGGATGGCAGCCAGCTGATACTGGAACCGCTGGAGCGCTCTGCCAATGGCCGCCGTCTGGGCCTGAAAAACTTCGACCCATGCACGATTTTGCTGAACAATGACTTATCGGCAGGCATACCGGCTATTCTGGAAGACATCAATGAGCAAACCTTGCTGCCACCCCTGCATGCTGGCTGGGCTTTGCGCCGCAAGAGCAATCATTTCCACGCCTATGATGAAGTGGTCAAGAAATTCGCCAAAATGGTTGATATAGACCCATGGATGTTGAACCCTTACTTTGCCAAGTGCAAGGATGTTAATTTCCATGACCGCAGTGGCGAAGATGCGCTGGTGGCGACAGTGGATACCATACTCGCCAAGATACGCAAAAAATACAAGGAATACGGCATCAAGGAAAAACCTTTCGTTATCGTCAAGGCCGATGCAGGTACCTATGGCATGGGCATCATGACTGTGCATGACTCCAGCGAAGTGCGTGATCTCAATCGCAAGCAACGCAACAAGATGTCGGTCGTCAAGGATGGCATGGAAGTCAGGGATGTCATTGTGCAGGAAGGTGTCTACACCTTTGAGCAAATCAATGAATCCGTGGCTGAACCTGTGGTCTACATGATAGACCGCTATGTGGTCGGCGGTTTTTACCGCGTGCATGAAGACCGTGGTGTTGATGAAAACCTCAATGCACCCGGCATGCATTTCGTGCCGCTGGCCTTTGCCCAGCAACATGCAGTGCCGGACATGAAGGCAAAACCGGGTACGGCAGCACCAAATCGTTTTTACATGTATGGTGTAGTGGCGCGCCTGGCTTTGCTGGCGGCATCACTGGAGCTGGAAAAGACAGATCCAAATCCTGAGGTTTATTGATTACTATTTAGCCAAGAATATTGAGCACATTCATGAAAATCGCTTTCCTGACCGATCCGCTGTCGCACTTCAAGACGTATAAAGATTCCACTTACGCCATGATGGTAGAGGCAGACAAGCGTGGTCATGAGATCTACGCATTTGGGCCGGATGATATGGCGTTGGAAAGCGGCAAGGTGATAGCCAATATCAGCCGCATTACCCTGACCGGTGATAGCCAGGACTGGTTCAGGTTGTCTGAACCTGAGTCACTTGCCCTGAGTGCTTTTGATGCCATCCTGCAGCGCAAGGATCCGCCATTTGATATGGAATATATCTACGCGACTTATTTGCTGGAACTGGCAGAGCAGCAGGGTGCACGGGTGTTCAATAAACCGGCAGCCATCCGCAATCATAATGAAAAACTCAGCATTGCCCAGTTCAGCCAGTTCACTGCGCCTACACTGGTGACACGGGATGAGCAGCGTATCCGTGCTTTCCATAAAGAACATCAGGATATCATCCTCAAACCTCTGGATGGCATGGGCGGTACTGGCATCTTCCGTATCCGTGAAGACGGTATGAACCTGGGCTCTGTCATTGAGACTTTGACGGTGAATGGCAGTCGTACCATCATGGTGCAGCGCTATATCCCTGAAATTGTCCATGGTGACAAAAGGATATTGCTGATCGGTGGCAAGGTTGTGCCATTTGCCTTGGCGCGTATCCCGCAAAATGGTGAGGTCAGGGGTAACCTGGCGGCAGGCGGTTTGGGTGTGGCGCAGGAATTGTCTGCCAGCGATCTTGAGATTGCGCAGACTTTGGCACCTGAACTTTATCAAAGAGGCCTGTTGCTGGTAGGATTAGATGTAATTGGGGCTAATTTGACTGAGGTTAATGTGACCAGCCCTACCTGTTTCCAGGAAATTACCCAGCAAAAAGGCTTCAATGTTGCTGGCATGTTTATTGATGCCCTTGAAACGGCAGTTGCAGCTTAAATATAAATGAAGGATGGCGGGCGAGTGCCGGCCATCACAAGAGAGTTAAAGAACGATGGTTGGCATACTTTTAATGACGCATGCACCTCTGGGGACTGCTTTTATGCAGGCTGCGGCCCATGTTTTCCGTGGCATGCCCGAACGCTTTGAAGCGATAGACGTGATTGCCGACCAGAATATTGATGAGGTCAACCGCCTAGCGCGTGAAGCCGTGCTGCGTCTGGACGATGGTTCCGGCGTGCTGGTGATCACCGATGTCATGGGTGGTACGCCGTCGAATTGTTGCAGGCAATTGGGTGACCCGGACCGGGTTGCGATTATTGCCGGCATCAGCCTGCCCATGTTGTTGCGGGCGATAACTTATCGTAGTGATGTACTCGATGTCGTGGTGGAAATGGCGCTGGCTGGTGGCCAGAATGGTGCCATACGTCTGGACAATCGCGTGCGTTTGTCACCCAACTAATTGAGAAAGAAACCGAAGCATGATTCAACAGGAAATTGAGATCGTCAACAAACTGGGTTTGCATGCACGTGCATCAGCAAAGTTTACGCAAACTGCCAGCAAATTCAAGGCTGAAGTATGGCTGACCCGCAATAGTCGTCGTGTGAATGGCAAGTCCATCATGGGCGTGATGATGCTGGCAGCAGGTAAGGGCAGTAAAGTTTTATTAGAAACTGATGGTGCGGATGAGCAAGCCTGTTTTGAAGCCATTCATGCGTTGATCAACGACAAGTTTGGTGAGGGTGAATAAACGGAAATTGATCGGCAATAGTAATCATTTGTGATGATGCTTTTATAAGCGCGTTGTAAGTACAATTTGCCAGCGAAACAAATGGCAACATATCGCAACATATTTCTCATTGTCGTTTTGACTCTATTCGTTTACCTTGTCCTTCTTTGATTGAATCAGCAAAATATCATGCAATAAATGGTGCATGAAGTCTTATGCTTAGCGTTACATCATTACACTAGAAATAAGACAGGGCAGCAAAATCACGGCTGCCCGAAGATAAAGTATTTTGGGGGACACAGCATGGCATCTTTTACACTGCAAGGCATCCCCGTTTCACGCGGTATAGCAATCGGGCGAGCTCACTTGCTGCGCCCGGCGGCACTGGATGTACAACATTATCTGGTAGGACAAGAGCAGGTCGAAGCCGAAGTGCAAAGACTGCAATTGGCTATCGCCCAGGTACATAAGGAATTACAGGCCATCTGGTCGGATTTGCCGGTAGATGCGCCAACCGAACTTGGTGCCTTCATCGACGTTCATGTACTGATTTTGTCCGACCCCATGATCTCTGAAGCGCCGCTCGATATTATCCGTACCCGTCACTACAATGCAGAATGGGCACTGGTCAGCCAGATCGATGAATTATCAGCCCAGTTCGATGAAATCGAAGATGATTACCTGCGTGAGCGCAAGGCTGATATCCAGCAGGTGGCAGAGCGCGTACTCAAGGTATTGACCGGTACCGCTGGCAGCGCGATACGCTCTGATGGGATTGATGAACGCAATGCCAATATGATCGTGGTTGCCAGAGACATTTCACCAGCAGACATGATGCAATTCCGCGATGTCGCCTTCACTGGTTTTGTCACTGATGAGGGCGGACATAATTCGCACACCGCCATCGTTTCGCGCAGCCTGGGTATACCTGCCGTGGTCGGCATGGGAAATGCGTCACGCCTGATAGAGCAGGACGACTGGCTCATCATCGACAGCGATGCCGGCGTGGTCATCGTCGCGCCCAGTACTCTGGTGCTCGAACAATATCGCGAACGCCAGGCCATACTGGCCAAGGCCAGGAAAAAACTCCACAAGCTCAAGAAGACACCGGCAATTACCCAGGATGGTGTCGAGATCACCTTGCTGGCAAATATAGAATTGCCACAAGATGCCGCCCATGCACTGGAGGCAGGTGCCAGCGGGGTGGGTTTGTTCCGTTCAGAATTCCTGTTCATGGAAAGCAGTGGCCAGCAACACAAGCTGCCAACCGAAGAAGAGCAGTTCGAAGCCTATCGCACTGCCGTGCAAGCCATGAAGGGAAGGCCAGTGACGATACGCACCCTGGATGTGGGGGCTGACAAACCGCTGGATACGACAGAACACAATATCCTCAATCCGGCGCTGGGTTTGCGGGCCATACGCTATTGCCTGGCTGAGCCACAATTATTTTTGACGCAACTGCGCGCCATCCTGCGTGCCTCGGCTTTTGGCAAGGTCAAGATATTGATACCGATGATGGCACACGGTTTTGAAATTGACCAAAGCCTGGCCATGATAGAACAGGCAAAGACTGAATTGCGCAAGGAAGGCAAGGAGTTCGATGCAGAGATTGCCATCGGTGCCATGATAGAAATTCCGGCGGCGGCCTTGTCGCTGCCCATGTTTGTCAAAAAGCTCGATTTCCTGTCAGTCGGCACCAATGACTTGATTCAGTACACATTGGCAATTGACAGGGCAGATCATGAAGTCGCACACTTGTACGATGATTTGCATCCGGCTATTTTGCAACTCTTGCAAATGATCATTACGGCGGGTGACAGGGCAGGCATACCGGTCTCTATCTGCGGTGGCATGGCAGGGGATATTCGCCTGACACGCTTGCTGGCTGGCATGGGTTTCCGCGAATTGTCGATGCCGGCAGCGCTGTTGCCGGAAATTAAGCAAGAGATTTTGAATACTCGCCTTGATGCCTTGCAAGGCCATGTAAAAAAAATCTTGCGTAGCTATGATTCTGCAACCATCAGGGAAACATTGGCGGCCATGGGTGCTCAGTTGCCCACTTTGCATTAGCGACACTGCGGACACTGCACTAAAATGCCATGCTCTGGTGCTTGGGGTTTGACCTCGGTGCCCGACATGGTTTATCCTTCTCCTATTGCGCCGATTTGAAAATCAGCTTGCGGGCGCGTTTCGGAAAATATCCCGAATGATAAATACGGCTAAAGCGAGCTTGAATGCAGCTTTCCCCTCCTCACATTCAGCCCACCTTTTAGCCTTCCTGAGTTTTTTGATAACGGGTTAAGTCCCGATGGAAGAGTGTATGTCATCCTCACCTGGATCAGTTGGAATCGTCACGCCACAAGCGTTTCAATTCGATGAGCCTTTGGCTTTGCAAAACGGCACCTCAATTGCTGGTTACACCCTGATGGTGGAAACCTATGGCAACCTGAATGCTGACAAGTCCAATGCAGTCCTGATTTGCCATGCCCTGAATGCATCCCACCATGTGGCTGGCGTGTATGCCGACCAGCCAAAGAATGTAGGCTGGTGGGACAATATGGTGGGGCCGGGCAAGCCTGTCGATACCAACCGCTTCTTTGTTATCGGTGTTAATAACCTGGGCTCCTGTTTTGGTTCTACCGGCCCCATGCATACCAATCCTGCTACGGGCAAACCGTATGGGGCGGATTTCCCTGTCGTGACGGTGGAAGACTGGGTCAATGCACAAGCAAGACTGGCGGATCGCATGGGCATCAAACAATTCGCTGCTGTCATGGGCGGCTCGCTTGGTGGCATGCAGGCACTGGCCTGGAGCATCTTGTATCCTGATCGCCTGCGTCATTGCGTGGTGGTGGCGTCTACCCCCAAATTGTCAGCCCAGAATATTGCTTTCAATGATGTTGCACGGCAGGCGATTTTGACTGATCCCGATTTTCATGGTGGTGATTTTTATGCCCATGGTGTAGTACCGCGTCGCGGCTTAAGGGTGGCACGCATGATAGGACATATTACCTATTTGTCAGATGACGACATGGCAGAAAAATTTGGCCGAGACCTGAAAGGGGGCGACTATCAGTTTGGCTTTGGTGTGGATTTTGAAATCGAATCCTACCTGCGCTATCAGGGCGACAAGTTCTCAGATTATTTCGATGCCAATACCTATTTGCTGATCACCAAGGCACTCGATTATTTTGACCCTGCGCGTCATACCGGTGGTGACCTGGCCAAGGCACTGTCGCAAACCAAGGCCAAGTTCCTGCTCGCCTCTTTCACGACTGACTGGCGTTTTTCACCTGAACGTAGCCGTGAAATTGTCAAGGCCCTGGTCAGCAATAAACGCACCGTCAGTTACGCAGAAATCGATGCGCCACATGGCCACGATGCCTTCTTGCTGGATGACTCGCGTTACCTGAATTTGGTGGCTGCCTATTACCAGCGCATAGATGCAGAATTGCAGGCCGAATTGTTGGGAGTAGCAGCATGAATTTTTCTGAATTAAACGTCTTGCGCCCCGATCTGGCCTTCATCGCCCACTGGATCAAGCCGCAGGCACAAGTGCTTGATGTTGGTTGTGGTGATGGCGTCATGCTGGATTATCTGCAAAGCGACAAGCAGTGCAGTGGTTATGGCATAGAAATCGCTGATGACAAGGTACTCGCATGCGCCGGTCGCGGCGTCAACGTCATACAGCAGGACATGGAAAATGGTCTAGGCATGTTTGAAGACAATGCCTTTGATACTGTCATGTGCCTGTCCTCGCTGCAAATGATGAAGCATGTAGAGCCGCTGTTGCGTGACATCGCCAGAGTGGGACGGGAAGCCATAGTTTCTTTCCCTAATTTTGGTTACTGGCCGCACCGCACTGCCTTATTGCGCGGCAAGATGCCGGTGTCAAAATCCCTGCCATACGAATGGTATGACACCCCAAATGTGCGCTGCGCGACGATACTGGATTTCTCCGATTTGGCCACAGAAGTTGGTTTGGAAGTGCTGGAATGTGTTGCCTTGCATGAAGGACGTCCTGTCACCTGGTTGCCAAATTTACGCGGTAGTCTGGCGGTTTTCCGCTTGCGTAAAAAACTGGGATGATTTTTTATTTTATTAAATTCAGAATTTTGAAAGATTCACACCTTTAAATGGTCGCTACTGCTACCATTTAATGGATTGAACATCCAGCTCCCAAGGTTTTCGCATGAACATGAAACTCAGCCACTTTGCCCTTGTATTTTCCAGCCTGTTTGCTGTTACTGCTGTTGCCAGTGCTCAAAACAATGGACAGCAAGATGGTGTCAAGGTCGGTGAAATGTCGGTCTTGCGAAAACTGGCCCCGACCGGTGCGCTGGAAAGCCAGGCTGCGGCGCAGTATGCGCAGACCATGCAGGTCGCAGAACAAAAACGTGCTTTGGGACCAGCTAACCATCCGCAGGTCATCCGTTTGCGTGCGATTGCTGACAAATTGATACCGTATGCGCTGAAATGGAATGAGCGTGCCAGGCAATGGAAATGGGAAGTCAATCTCATCGGTTCCAAGCAGGTCAATGCGTATTGCATGCCAGGCGGGAAGATAGCCTTTTATTCCGGCATCCTTGATACTTTGAAACTGACCGACGATGAAGTCGCCATCGTCATGGGCCATGAAATTGCCCATGCATTGCGTGAGCATGGTGCCGAACGTGCTGGCAAGGCAGCGGTTGCGAATGTGGGTATTAAACTGGCCGAACTGTGGGCTGGCGCGAAGGGTTATGACCCCAATCTGGCAGGCGGCGTAGCTGGTGGGGTTGCCAAGTTTGGCATGCTGGCTTTTTCCCGCGGTGACGAGACTGAGGCAGATATTGTCGGTCTCGATATCGCTGCCAGGGCTGGCTATGATCCGCGCGCTGGCGTTGCTCTTTGGCAAAAAATGGGTATGGTTAGCAAAGGGGCTCCGCCACAATGGTTGTCAACTCACCCAGCTGGTACTACCCGTATCGCAGAAATCCGCAACCACTTCCCTGAGGTCATGCCTTTATATGCGCATGCCAAAGGGGTAAGTATCAGCGCCTTGCCACCTTACCAAACCAATGTCAAAGGCATTGCTCCCGTCGTATATTCGGGAAAGTAAGTATTTTTCAAATAAAAAATAGTATCTAAATGGCAATTTGTCGCACAATTGTGACAAAATCTTGCCGCTAAAACCACTTTGTCATCATCCTTTAATAATTGGATGGGACACTCTGCAAGTTCAAAATTTTATGTGATAGACTATTTTCACATATCAAAATATCTGATCGACAGACATTTGCCCCGGCGAATTGCTCAAGTTTAAAGATGTCACTAGGAGATAGACGCACCGTAAAAAGGTCCGTCTGTTTTTTGTTTAGAAATAGCAATCGTTTGCGTCGTTGAAAATTTTCAATTTTCAAAAAAAGCAATCGTTTGCGCGGTGCTATAGGCCGAGAATATTTCTAATGTGACATGTCATCGCAGGTGTTTGTTGTGGAATTACAACCAGTTACAAAAAAAAGCCAAAAAATTTGGCAATAGAACGAGCGGTGAAGGGGATGTCATCAGGCAGTTGCGGTGGCTTGAGATGATAAACGGGGTTTTGCACTAATTTTTATTTCCATTTGTAAAATGATTCGGGAGCTTCAATGAAACAATCAAACAAATCGTCCGCATTTCCATCGCGTTTGTCGATGGTTGCAGTCGCATGCCAACTGGTATGCCTGAGCATGTCCTCTGCCTACGCGCAGCAGACAGAATCCAATGAGCAGCCTGACGCAAATCGCGTCACCATCACCGGCAAAAAAGTCGGTATGGGCTTGATGGTTCAAGAAAATGCACCAAAAGCACGTAGTACCATCACTGCAGAAGAACTGGCCAAGCAGCGTCCTACAGGCAATGCCTATGAAGCGCTGGAACTGATGCCTGCGGTTAACAGCTATAACTACGACGCAACCGGTTTGTTTGGTGGTGGTTTGACACTGCGCGGTTTTAACAGTGACCAGATTGGTGCCACGATCAATGGCGTACCAGTCAATGACTCTGGTAGCTTCTCTGTGTTCCCACAAGAATTCGTGGATCAGGAAAATACCTGTACCCAATTTGTGACCCAGGGTTCGACAGACGTTGATTCCCCGCAAATCGGTGCAACCGGCGGTAACTTCGGTATCACGACTTGCGATCCGACCAAAGAAAAACGTTTCCGCGTCATGCAAACTCTGGGTGGTTTGAAACTGTCCAAGACTTTCTTGCGTTACGACACAGGCCTGTGGGCTGATGGTCGTTCCCGTTTCTTTATCTCTGCTTCCCATGCGCAAGCTGACAAATGGAAAGGCGAAGGCGGTGCTGACCGTAACCACATAGATGCTGGTTACCGTATCGATTTCGACAAGTTCAATTCCATCAATGCCGTATTGTTGTATAACCGTGCAATCAACCAGAACATCAGTACATTCAACCTGGCTGATCTGGCAAAAAATGGTTACTACTATGACTATTCGACCAAGTTCATTGGTCATGTGACGCCAACCAAGGGCAAGGCAGATAATGATCCTAGCCAGGCAAATGCCGACACTTTCTATCAGTTGACAAAAAACCCGTTTGAAAACGCGATTTTCTCTGTGACTGGCAAATTCCGTATTAATGAAAATACCGATGTCAAAGTTGTTCCTTACTACTGGTATGGCTACGGTACAGGTGGTGTGCAACAACGTCTGCAAGCTGAAAATGCATTCCTGAATCCAACAACTGGCAAATTGACTGCTACTGTCGACCTGAACGGCGACGGCGATACGCTGGATCGCGTCATTGTTGCCAACAGTAGTGTGACACGTACCAACCGTCCTGGTGTGAGTGCTTCCGTTGTTCACACTATCAATAATCACCAAATCCTGGCTGGTGTCTGGTATGAACGTGCAACACATGAACAGTTCGGTCCTATGGTCGCTGTTGATGCTAACGGTAACGCAGCTGACATCTGGCTGAAAGAAGGCCGTATCACTCGTCCTGATGGCACGCCTTACCAAAGCCGTGACTGGAGAACTATCAGTACTGCTTACCAGTTCTCTTTGCAAGATACGATCAGTCTGTTGAATGACAAACTGACTATCAATATCGGTTTGCGTGTACCGACCATGAAACGTGATTTCACCAACTACGCGAATGAAGGCACGAATTCTGGTACGACTTACAAACTGGAACGGACCTATACCAAGCCTTTGCCGCAATTGGGTGCACGCTACCAGATTGATAACAATAATCAGATATTTGCCAGCTTGGCACGTAACATGAAAGTACCGCCAAACTTTGTTTATGCAACGACAAATAACGCGAAAATCAATGCAGATGGTAGCGTTGGCTTTGTAGAAGTACCACCAGAAACTTCATACAACTTCGACTTGGGCTATCGTCTGCAAAGCGACAAGTTGACTGCTCAGGCAACAGTTTACACAGTAGACTTTACTGATCGTCAGGCCACCGCTTTTGATCCTGTTGCTAACCAAAGCTCGGTAACCAATGTTGGTAAGGTAAAAACCAAAGGCTTTGAAGTTGAACTGGGTAACACACCAGTGAACGGCTGGTCTTTCTATGGTTCCGTCGGTTACGCGAAGAGCGAAATCAAAGATGACCTGCTGGTAGCAAAAGGCGTTTATATTCCTACAGCTGGCAAGGCAATGACTTTGACACCAGAATGGAAAGCCGGTCTGAGCGCACAGTATGAAACAGCCGTTTGGTATACACGTCTGAAAATGAAATACACAGGCGGTCAATTTGCAACTATGACGAATGATGAATTCGTTCCTGGTTACACCTTGTTGGGCTTTGATGCTGGTTATCAGTTCCCGAACACCAGCTGGTTCAAAAAACCAACGGTACGTCTGAGTGTCAGCAATATCACGAACGAGAAATACCGTAACCCATCCAGTTTCAACATCACCAATGCAACTGCCTATCCTGGCGCTGCTGCAAAAGGTGTGTTCTACTACCTGGGTGCACCACGCTTTACATCGGTCACCTTGTCCGCAGATTTCTAATCTGAAGGCATAACGTGGTGAATCCAAAACTCACCACGCAGACTTGATTCAGGCCTGCAACAAGAACACTTGTTGCAGGCCTTATTCTTTTTAACGCAAGAATATATCTCTTATGCAAAAGTTGAAATTAATCAGCATATCTATCGCTGCGATATTGCTTGCCGCCTGTGCCAGTACTGACAAAGCGGAAAAATCAGCAACAACCGATATAACGATTTTCAGTATCAATGATTTTCATGGCAATTTGCAGGCAGATCAACCTGTGCCCTATGTCGCCACAAAAATTGACCCAGCACGACCTGGCGCGAAAATCTCGGTACCGGCAGGTGGTTATGCCTACTTGACTACCAAGCTAAAAGAACGCCGCCAGGCTGTAGGTGCCAGCATATTTGTCGGTGCGGGTGACTTGATTGGTGCTTCGCCCATGGGTTCGGCCCTGATGAAAGATGAGCCTGTCATCGAAGCACTGAACCGCCTGGATTTGTCAGTGACTGCAGTCGGTAACCATGAATTTGACAATGGCACTGCCGACCTGATGCGCAAAATCAAGGGTGAATGTCCGGCAACCGGTTGTGCTTATGCTGACTTCAAGGGCGCACGCTTTTCCTATCTCGGTGCCAATATCCATGAACTGGGCAGTGACAAACCGTGGCTGACACCATATGTGATACGCCAGGTCGGCGACGTCAAGGTAGGTTTTATCGGTGCGGTGACATCCGATGTACCCAATCTGGTGGCAGGTGATGCGGTCAAGCATCTCAGTTTTGAAGATGAAGCGACGGCGATTAACCGCTATGTGCCTGCACTGCAAAAGCAGGGCGTCGCTGCCATCGTCGTGTTGATACATGAAGGCGCGATCTACAAAGGTCCAGAGACTGATCCCAGTTACCGTTGTGAAGGTTTGCAAGGCCCGATCATCGAGATCAGCAAAAAACTCGACAAGGCCGTCAGCCTGATTGTTTCTGGTCATTCGCACCAGGGCTATACCTGCAAGATAGACGGCAGGTTGGTGGTGCAGGGACGCAGCTACGGCTCCTTCCTGACAGAATCAACCCTGACGATAGACCGCAAGACCAATCAGGTGGTCAATGCAGTCGCCGTCAATCATCTGATTGACCAGCAAGCGCTGCAGCCCGATCAGGCTGCAAAGCAGCTAGTGGATCAGGTGGCAGCACAAACGGCAGGTTTGCGCCAGCGTCCTATCGTCAACTTGAGTGCGCCTTTATCGCGCAATAGCGAAGCAGGTGTGTTTGACAGTAGCCTGGGCAATATCATCGCTGACTCGCAGCTCCATCATGGGCATCATGCGGGTGGTGCTGATGTCGCCTTCATGAATGCCGGTGGCATACGCAGTGACCTGCCTTCTGGCAAGGCAACTGGTCCAGTGGCAGTGTCCTATGGTGATTTATATGCGGTGCAGCCGTTTGGCAATAACCTGGTGCGCATGAAGCTCACAGGTGCACAAATCCTGACCTTGCTGCAGCAGCAATGGCTGGGACGTGAAGTCAATGATCCTAAAAAACTGTTTGTATCTCACACGCTTAGCTACAACTATGACCCGCGTGCCGGGATCAGTGAGCGCGTAAAAGATGTCAAAATCAAAGGCAAGCCGCTTGACCTGAACCAGCAATACAGTGTGGTGGTAAACAGTTTCATCGCAGATGGCGGTGACGGCTTTGCCGTTCTCAAGCAAGCAAAAGACAAAGAGTTGATAGGCCGTGACCTGGAAGCCTTTGAGTCGTATGTGCGTGAGCAGGGTAGTAAATTGACTGAGGTTAAACGTGACCGTGTAAAACGCTTGCCAGGTTAAGCTGCCAATATTCCAGAAGTACAAATGCCCGTCAGGCAAATTGACGGGCATTTCTCATTACGGGCTCAGAGCTTATTTGTATTCTATGATTAACGGTGCATGATCAGAGAAGCGTGCTTCCTTGTATATCGAGGCCGTATGCGCTTTTTTACCTATGCCGCTGGTGGCGACATGGTAGTCAATACGCCATCCCACATTATTTGCCCAGGCCTGGCCACGGTTGCTCCACCAAGTATAGGCATCTCCCGTCGTTTCAGGATGCAAATGACGGTAGACGTCCAGCCAGCCTTGCTCATCAAACAGGCGCGTCATCCAGGCACGCTCTTCAGGCAAAAAGCCGGAATTCTTTTGATTGCTCTTCCAGTTTTTCAAATCAATTTCTTTGTGGGCGATATTCCAGTCCCCGCAGATGATGATTTCCCTGCCTTCGGCGATCAGTTGTTGCAGATGCGGGTAAAACAATTCCATGAAACGGAACTTGGCTTCCTGCCGCTCAGGAGACGATGAGCCGGAAGGGCAATACACGGATATCACCGACAGCTTGCCAAAATCACAGCGTACATAACGGCCTTCGGCATCGAATTCCGGGCTGCCAAAGCCGATAACGACGGCGTCCGGTTCTTTTTTGCTATAGACGCCAACGCCGGAATAGCCTTTTTTCTCGGCATAGTGAAAATGACCATGATATTCGTGCGGGTTCAGGAAGTCTGGCGTCATGTCCGCTTCCTGGGCTTTCAGCTCCTGCACGCAGACCACGTCAGGGTTTTCCTTTTGCATCCACTCAAAAAAGCCTTTTTTGGCGGCGGAACGTATGCCATTCAGATTGGCGGAGATGATTTTAGTCATGCTGGTAGGTAGTGACTTAAAAAATGAGATAGAAAGCATACCAGATAGCGCAGCAATACGTGTACTTGGGAGGAATAAGCAAACAGATGGTTTATACTTGCCTACTTTTCCCTCTGGGTAGCTATCCCTTTGCGCCATCATGAATGAAGAACAATTGCGTGCTGAACTCAAGGCGGTATATGCCAGTTCTTCCTGGAAACTGACTGCGCCTTTGCGTTATTCGGTGGAATTATTGAAGAGCGGCGGTTTGCCCAAGTTGCTGCGTGATATCAAGGTTTTGCTCAAAAAACTCATGCCCGCCAAAACAGTCAAGGCTGAAGCGGTCGAAGTCATGCCCGACCGGCTCAATGACGAAGGCCAGCGAATTTTGAATGAACTCCAGAGCCGCATGCACCGCAGCCTTAGCCGTAGCCGACAAAAGTAAAACAGACCTCCCACCATGCGCATCATTATCGATCTACAAGCCTGTCAATCCACTGGTAGCCGCCACCGTGGCATAGGCCGTTATTCACTGGCGCTGGCCAAAGCCATGGTACGCAATGCAGGCCAGCATGAAATCTGGCTGTTACTGAGCAATTTGTTCCCTGACACCATACAGCCCCTGCGTGACACCTTTGCCGGCATGGTGCCGCAAGAGCGCATTGTCACCTGGGGCGCACCCGGCCCGGTGGCAGAACTGGTGCCACAAAACTATTGGCGCAGCCGTGCGGCAGAATTACTGAGAGAACAGGCACTGGCTACCCTGCGCCCTGATTTTGTCCATGTCACCAGCCTGTTTGAAGGGTCGGGCGATGATGCAGTGTCCAGCGTTGCCATATCGGGTGAACATTTGCCCACGGCGGTGACGCTGTATGACTTGATCCCCCTGATGTACGACAAACAGTATTTGAACGACCCTGCACAAAGAGCCTGGTATTACCGCAAACTCGCCAGTTTGAAACGCGCGGATTTATTGCTGGCCATCTCTGACTCATCGAGACAGGAGGGCATGGATTTGCTGCAGTTGTCGCCAGATCGCGTCGTCAATATTTCTTCTGCCGTGGATGAGCATTTCCAGTTGCGTAGCTGCAGCGATGAGACCATGCAGGCATTGCGTCAGCGCTATGGCGTCACCCGCGATATGGTGATGTACACCGGCGGTATTGATATACGCAAGAATATCGATGGCTTGATCCAGGCTTACGCTGGTTTGCCACTTGCAGTGCGTCAGCAACACCAACTGGCCATCGTTTGCAGCGTGCAAAAAGCAGACCGCGAACGTATAGCTGCACTGGTCACGCAACTGGAACTGGCAGAGGATGAAATCATACTGACCGGCTTTGTACCGGATGAAGATTTGCCATTGCTGTATCAGGATTGCAAATTATTCGTTTTCCCGTCATGGCATGAGGGCTTTGGCCTGCCTGCGCTGGAAGCCATGTGTTGTGGTGCTCCGGTGATTGCGGCCAACACCAGCAGTTTGCCTGAAGTGCTGGAATGTCCCGATGCCTTGTTTGACCCTCGAGATACACGGGCCATCACAGCAAAAATGCTGCAGGTACTGGAGCAGCCAGAATTTGCTGCCTATTTGCGCGAACACGGCTTGAAACAATGCAAGAAATTTTCCTGGGATGCGTCAGCCAAAAAAGCGCTGCATGCGATTGAAGTCAGCCATACCCACTTACAGCAAGTGGCTGCTGCCAAAGTCCATGTGTGCCTGCCATCTGTCAAACCAAGGCTGGCGTATATTTCACCTTTGCCACCTGTGGCTTCCGGCATTGCCAACTACAGCGCAGATTTGTTGCCTGAGCTGGCCGATTATTACGACATCACCCTGATTGCAGAACAAAGCCAGATAGATGCCCCGTGGCTGACAGCCAATTTCGCCATACATGATAGCCAGTGGTTTATTGAGCATGCTGCCAGCTTTGACCGTGTCGTCTATCATTTTGGCAATTCTGCCGTGCATGCTTATATGTATCCGCTGTTTGCCAGCTGCCCTGGCATCGTGGTTTTGCATGATTATTTCTTGAGTGACTCGCTCGCCAATCTTGAGATGAGTTCATCCAGGCCTGGTATATGGGCGCAGCATATGTATCTCTCACATGGCTATGCAGCTTTGTTGGAAAGACGCAATGCGCCTGATTACACGGCAGTGATGGGCAAATATCCTTGCAGTAGCGGCATACTTGAACGTGCCGAAGGTGTGATAGTACATTCGGCCTATGCGCAAGAACTGGCGCGCACCTGGATCAAAGGCTGGCCAGCCTGTCATTGGCAGCAAGTGCCCTTGTTGAGACGTATTCCTGCTGCATCTGACAGACACCTCGCACGCAACAAGCTGGGGCTGGACGAGCATGATTTTGTATTGTGCAGCTTTGGTATGCTGGGGCCGACCAAGCTCAATCATGCTTTGCTGGATACCTGGCTGGAATCGTCACTTGGCAAGAACGAACGTTGCCATCTGGTGTTTGTTGGCAAGAATGATCCGGGTGAATATGGCGCGCAGTTGCAAGAGCGTATCGCCAATTGCGAGCGTGTGCGCATCACCGGTTTTACAACTGCAGAAGAATTTGCCTTATACATGCAGGCTGCCGATGGTGCTGTTCAATTGCGCACGCTCTCACGTGGCGAAACCTCGGCTGCTGTCCTTGAATGCATGGCTTATGGTTTGCCTGTGATTTTGAACCGTAACGGCGCCATGGCAGAACTACCGGAAAATGCTGTGCAGGCAATGCCAGACAATTTTACCCAAGCTGAATTATTGCTAAGCATCAGCCAGCTACATGATGACACCGCGCTTCGCAAGGCTTTGGGGCAAAGGGCAAGGCAGTTTGTGCAAGAACATCATGCACCTGCACTGGCCGCACGTATGTATGCCGAAGCGATAGAAGAATTTGCACTGACAGAACCAGCCGCGCGCATGCACCGCAGCCTGGCCGCCATTGCTGACATCTCGCCCGTGTCGCCGCAACATCCACACTTGCAGGCAGAAGTAGCAAACGATGATTTACGCGAACTGGCGCGCCATCTGGCCAATTGCACGCCTCGCCCCGGCAAATGCATGGTGATGCTGGATGTCAGTGCGTGGTGCCAGTCGCAGGACATCATTCCCGCAGGTTTGAAAGCGGTATTGGAAAGTTTGGTGCTCAAGCGCCAGGATTTGCGCTTTGAGCCGGTTTGGTATGCAGGCCCCGATTATCGTTACGCCAGAGACTGGACTTTCAAGCAACTGGACTTGCCCGGCTTGCCGCCAGCAGACGATTTTGTCGCCATCCGCGCGGGAGATTTGTATCTGGATTTATCCGGATGTAAAGATTTGCAAATGCAGACCATGCAATTACAGCAACTTGGTGTCACTTGTAACGCCATTTCCACTCAAATGCAGGTAAATATGGTGGATTTGTCAGTGTCTAAGGCGCTGATGACGGAATTTTTACTGGTTTTACCGCCTGAAACAGACTAAATCCTGACAAGGACGCATGTTATGCTGTGGTCTGGTAAAGAAAACGGCACAAATTAAAGGAATTGAGGTTATTTTGAGTACTTTGAGACAAGATTTTATACAGTTTTCAGTCGAGGCTGGAGTGATACGCTTTGGCGAATTCGTCACCAAAGCCGGTCGCACCTCACCTTATTTTTTTAACGCCGGTTTGTTTAATGATGGTGCCAATCTCGGCAGAATCGCCGATTTCTATGCACGTACCTTGCTGGATTCTGGCCTGGAATTTGACATGCTGTTTGGTCCTGCCTATAAGGGCATTACCCTGGCATCAGCCACCGCAGTGGCACTGGCGCGCATGGGCAGGAACGTACCGTTTGCGTATAACCGCAAAGAAGCCAAGGATCATGGCGAAGGCGGCAGCATTGTCGGTGCCAAACTGGCAGGCAAGGTCGTCATCATTGATGACGTTATTTCTGCAGGCACATCGGTGCGTGAATCGGTGGACTTGATCCGTAACGCTGGCGCTACCCCAAGCGCAGTGCTGATCGCCCTGGACCGTATGGAACGTTCCGGCAAGGATGATGCCCTGTCTGCCCATTCTGCCGCGCAAGAAGTCGGTCAGGCGTATGACATGCCGGTCGTTTCTATCGCCAACCTGAATGATTTATTTGATTATCTGTCGGTTGCTGGCGGTGATGTGCAGTTGTCTCAATATAAAGAGGCAGTCGCCGCTTACCGCAAGCGTTATGGCGCGCTGGACTGATTGGTATTGATAATATAGAAATAATTCCAGATAGTTGACGTTTATCCGGTTTGAATGAGCTCTAAGTAGTAGCACTTACATGCGCTTGCATTAATTTTCCGCAGTGCGGCGAACACTCATTGTATACTGTGCAACTGTGGATAAATTGTGATCACTGTCACAGATGGATTCAAACTAGCGGTCCATTATCTGGTTAGCAAAAAGAATTTTGAACGAAGAATTTTGAATGTTCGCCATGGCGAAGAGGTTTTCTTGAATGAGTAAAAAAGCGTTAATCACTGGTATTACTGGTCAGGACGGAGCCTATCTGGCTCAATTGCTGTTGGAAAAAGGCTATACCGTTTATGGCACGTATCGCCGTACCAGTTCAGTCAATTTTTGGCGCATAGAAGAGTTGGGTATTGCTACTCATCCTGCCTTGCACCTGGTTGAATATGATCTCACCGATTTATCGGCCAGCATACGTCTGCTGCAAACTACAGGCGTTACCGAAGTCTATAACCTGGCAGCACAAAGTTTTGTTGGCGTGTCGTTTGAACAGCCACTGACTACGACAGAAATTACCGGTATCGGTGCCTTGAATCTGCTTGAAGCAATTCGTATCGTTAATACTGAAATCCGTTTCTATCAGGCTTCGACGTCCGAAATGTTTGGCAAGGTGCAAGCCGTGCCACAAATTGAATCAACACCGTTTTATCCTCGCAGCCCGTATGGCGTAGCCAAGTTGTATGCGCACTGGATGACCATCAATTACCGCGAATCGTATGGTATCTTTGGCTGTAGCGGTATCTTGTTCAATCATGAATCTCCGCTGCGTGGCCGCGAATTTGTGACGCGTAAAATTACTGATTCTGTCGCCAAGATCAAGCTCGGCAAACTCGACGTGCTGGAACTCGGCAATATGGACGCCAAGCGCGACTGGGGTTATGCCAAGGAATATGTAGAAGGCATGTGGCGCATGCTGCAAGCCGACAAGCCAGATACTTTTGTATTGGCGACCAACCGTACCGAAACTGTGCGTGATTTTGTCACCATGGCTTTCAAGGCAGCAGACATACAGTTGCAATGGTCAGGCGAAGGCGAACACGAAACAGCTACGTGCGCAAAAAGCGGCAAAGTGCTGGTGCGTGTCAATCCAAAATTCTATCGTCCTGCCGAAGTTGAATTGCTCATCGGCGACCCTGCCAAAGCCAAAAAAGTGCTGGGCTGGGAACCGAAAACCACGCTGGAAGAATTGTGCCAGATGATGGTAGAAGCGGATTTGCGCCGTAATCAGAACGGCGCGTCGTTCTGATGTCTGCGATGCCGCGCGCCCTGATAACAGGTATTAAGGGATTTACAGGTCGTTATCTGGCGCAAGAACTGAAAGAGGCTGGTTACCGGGTTTTTGGTACTACCCACGGAGCAGAAGCACCTGGGCAAGACAATTTTGCCGTCGATCTGGGTGACAAGCAGCGCCTGGCTGAACTGGTAGCAGAAATCCAGCCAGATGTGGTTGCCCATCTTGCCGCCATTTCATTTGTTGCCCATGGCGATGCTGCAGAAATTTATCGCGTCAATGTGGTCGGTACCCGTAATTTGCTGGAAGCACTGGCCAGCCTGGATAAAAAGCCAAAAGCCGTGCTGGTCGCCAGCAGCGCTAATATCTATGGCAATACCCGTACAGAAGTCATCGCAGAGAGTGAACCTGCTCAGCCTGCCAATGATTATGGCGTCAGCAAACTGGCGATGGAGCATGTGGCGCGTTTATGGATGGATAAATTGCCCATCATTGTGACCCGTCCCTTCAATTACACCGGTGTTGGCCAGACAGAAAATTTCCTGCTGCCTAAAATCATCAACCATTACCGCCGTCAGGCTAGTGATATAGAACTCGGCAATTTGGACGTCGCCAGGGATTTTTCTGATGTACGCACGGTTGCCAAGGCATATGCCCGCTTGCTGGAGCAGGCACCTGCAGGACAGACTTTCAATATCTGTTCCGGCACGGCCCATACTTTGCGCTCTGTATTGCAAATGGCCAGCGAACTTGCTGGTTACGAAATCAAGGTACATGTGAACCCTGCATTTGTGCGTGCCAATGAGGTACATAAACTCATGGGAAATGGTCAGCGTTTGCAGGCATGCATAGGTGAATTGCCTGCCATCGCCTTGCGCGATACGCTGGCCTGGATGCTGCAGCACAAGGACGCAGCATGAATGTCGTCCTGTCTATAGAAGCCATACACCCACCACTGGCTGGCATAGGCAGATACGCATGGGAACTTGCCACACGCCTGCCTTTGCAGACAGAGATAGAATCTGTACGTTATTTGTCAGATGGTTTCTGGCGCGATTTGCCACGCATAGATCAGCCAGCAAATACTGATGCAACAGTAACAGGGCCAGTAGTCACGGCACCAGCCAGAACCAGTTACAAAAGCCGCATACGCCGCCAGTTGGGGCAGCTACCCATGGTGGCGCGCTTGTATGGCAAGTTACTGCCCATCCTTGCTGGACGCCAATTGAACAGTGTGCCAGACGGGATTTTTCACGGCCCTAATTATTTCGTACCCAAAACCCGTTTGCCCAGTGTGGTGACGGTGCATGATTTATCGGTTTACCGGTATCCGCAATGGCATCCCAAGGCCAGGATAGACCGCATGCGCATTGCTATTCCTGAAGCAATCCAGCGGGCCAGCCTGGTGTTGACAGACTCCATGGCGACGCGAGACGAAGTGATGCAGGAATTCAGTCTGGGCCCTGATCAGGTGCGCGCCGTTTTGCTGGGTGTCGATGAAGTTTTCCACCCATATACTGCAGAAGAAACAGCGCCAGTCTTGCATGAATTTGGCTTGCAACCGGATGGTTATAGTTTTTTCGTCTCGACCATAGAACCCCGTAAGAACCTGCTGCATTTGCTGGCAGCTTACCGTGCCTTGCCAGATAGCCTGCGTCAGCGCTGGCCGTTGGTACTGGTGGGTGGCGAGGGCTGGCAAAGCGAAGCCATTCATGACGAGATAGAAAAAGGCCAGCGTGAAGGCTGGATCAAATACCTGGGTTTCGTTGACCAGCAATTGCTACCCATCCTGTATGCCGGTTGCCGCTTGTTTACCTATCCATCCTGGTATGAAGGTTTTGGTTTGCCTATCGCCGAAGCCATGGCCAGTGGTGTGCCTGTGCTGACTTCGAATTGTTCTTCCATGCCAGAAGTAGCCGCTGGTGCCGCCATGCTGGTAGACCCGGCGGATGTTAATTCCATACGCGATGGCTTGCGCCAGGCGCTGGAGGATGAAGAATGGCGCAGCATCGCCAAAACACGCGGTTTGCAGCGTGCTGCCGAGCTGACCTGGGATGCCTGTGTGCGTAACACCGTGGCTGCCTATCAGATGGTCAAGACGGTCAATACGGTTAGAGCCGGTTAAGGATAGCGCCCAGTGAAAGTCCTGCACTTCTACCGCACCTATTACCCCGACACCTTCGGTGGCGTTGAACAAGTCATACGCCAGATGGCGGTGGGTACAACACGTCTGGGTGTGGAAAATGAAGTACTGACCCTGACACGCGATGCGGACCGCCCGCTGATAGAATTTGAAGGACACAAGGTACATCGCGCCCATTTGAATTTTGAAATTGCTTCAACCGGTTTCTCCTGGTCGGCGTTGTCGCGTTTTGTTGAACTGGCCAAACAGGCGGATGTGATTCACTATCACTTTCCCTGGCCTTTCATGGATATCGCTCATTTCCTGGGGCGTATCAAAAAACCCAGTGTCGTCACTTACCACTCGGACATCGTCAGGCAAAAATATTTACTGAAACTGTATTCGCCGCTCAAACACCAGTTCTTGCGCGATGTAGACCGCATTGTGGCGACCTCGCCCAATTATCTGGCCACCAGCCCGACGCTGGAACTGTATAAAGACAAGACCGAGGTGATCACCTATGGTCTGGACAATAGTATTTACCCAGTCCCCTCAGCGGAGCTGCTGGCGAAATGGCGTACCAGGGTAGGTGAAAACTTTTTCCTGTTCGTCGGCATGTTGCGTTACTACAAGGGCCTGCATATCCTGCTGGAAGCGGCGGCGGGGACGGATATCCCTATCGTCATCGTTGGTGACGGGCCAGAAGAAATCGAACTCAAGCGCCAGGCAGAAAGCCTGCAACTGAAGAACGTGCATTTCCTTGGTGCCTTGCCTGAACCTGACAAGGTCGCCTTGCTAACGCTGTGTTATGCGCTGGCATTTCCTTCACACCTGCGTTCGGAAGCTTTTGGCATTTCATTGCTGGAAGGGGCGATGTATGGCAAGCCCATGATTTCGAGCGAAATCGGCACCGGTACGACTTATATCAATGTCGCCGGTCAGACTGGCATGGTAGTACCACCGAGTGATCCGGCAGCTTTCAGGCAGGCCATGGAATATTTGCTGGCACATCCGCAAGAGGCGGCACAAATGGGTATCAATGCGCGTCAGCGTTATCTGGATTTATTCACCGCCGATAAAATGGCGAGCAATTATGCCCGCCTTTACCAGCAAGTCATAGATGAGCATAAGCACAAATAAGGCACAAGTAAGTTTGCCTAGCTTACCGTCAATTTCCTGATTTCAAACTCCCCACGCAGCCAGTTGCTGCCGATGAACTCAGTGTGATCCACATTGATGACATCAAACACCAGCAGATTATCTGACCACTCATAGTTTTCATCGAGATGGGTTTTTGCCTTGGTCAGTGCAGTGGTGACAGAGTAAGAACCTGGTCCCAAAGGACATTCAAAGGGCAGGACAAATTCCAGCGTATCACCCTGGCGCAAATCATTTTGCACCTGTTGCGAATACCATGTATTGCTGCCCCAGATGACGCTGCCTTGCTTGTCACGTAACATCAGCCCCAGCACCAGTTCCGGGATGTCGGCACGCAATTGCACTTCAGCCACCAGTTTGACCTTTTGCCCTACGTGGGCCGCGGCCAGTACCTGATCACTGTCCTGGTCGCGCAAGGTGAGCTTGCTGACAGTCGCCATGCCTGTGCCTGAACGTGTTTGCAGCCAGCCTTGTTCATTGCGGTTCTGCTCAACGGAGAAATTTTCGTTTTCCTTGCGGGCAATCATCGCATTGTAATAATCGACCACTTCATCTGCCGCACCTTGCTTGAGTACGCAACCCTTATCGATCAGGATGACGTGATCACACAGGCTACGCACATCACCCATGCCATGCGTGACCAGAATGATGGAAGTGCCCTGTTCCTTGAACTGACGTATACGGTCGAAACTGCGGTGCTGGAAATAGCTGTCACCCACCGACAGGATTTCATCAACGATGAGTACATCCGGGCGCACTGCAGTGGCAACAGCAAAAGCCAGGCGTGCCTGCATGCCGCTGGAATACACGCGCAAGGGCTGATCAAAAAAGGCGCCAATTTCAGCAAAGCTTTCTATGCCTGGCATGAGCTGGTCCAGCTGCTCACCACTGAGACCCATCAGACCGCCCGCCATATAGGCATTTTGCCTACCAGAAAATTCAGGGTTAAAACCCAGTCCCAGTTCCAGCATCGCGCTGATGCGGCCGCTGACGGCGATACTGCCAGTTGTTGGCCGTACCGTACCGGTAATCATTTTCAGCAGCGTGCTTTTACCTGCGCCGTTCTGGCCTATGATGGCTACTGCCTGGCCCGCAGGCACATTGAAACTGATATCGCGGTTGGCCCAGTATTCATACGCAGGTTTTACTGGCAGGCCAGCCCAGTACATCAGGCGTGACAACAGGCCGCTGAATTTCGAATAGCATTTTCCAACGCCAGAGACACTCAATACAATTTGACTCATAATGCATCCACCAGATCTGCGCTGGCACGGCGGAAAATCCAGAATGAAAATATAAACATGCCGGATGAAATCAGCACAGGAACCAGCAAATCTGCCATGTTCGGCACAACACCGTATAACAGCGCATTCTGGTAGATCTTGACCAGTGGTGTCATCGGGTTCAGATTCAATACTGCGATAAAACGCTTGGGCATATTGTCCATCAGATAGACCACAGGCGTGAACCAGAACCACAGTTGCAGGACGATGCCCATGACCTGACCAACGTCGCGTGAAAATACATTCAGCAGCCCTAGTATGATGCCCAGGCCAAAGGCAAACAGGATGATCAGCAGCATGCCCAGCGGCAGTACCAGCCATGCTGCTGTCGGCATGTGGCCAAAGAATAAAAACACGACTGCTATCGCTGCCAGCAATAACAAGTGGTTGATGAGGGCGCTGCCACCAACGATCACAGGCAGGCAGAGTCTGGGGAAAGAGATTTTTTTCAGCGTGTTTGAATAGTCAATAAACACCGTGGTACAGCGTGTCATGATTTCTGCAAACAAACCCCAGGCTGCCATACCAGCCATCAGATAAATCGCATAGGCCGACTTGTTTTCGATATTTGGTATCTTGGTGACCAGCACTTCAGACAAGACGATAGCGAAGATGGTAGCTTGTGCCAGAGGATTTAAAATCATCCACAGGGCACCCAGTTTGCTGCGCGCAAAGCGCCCGGCAAACTCGGCCTTGATGGACGACAGGATAAAGTGGCGGTAGTGCCACAATGAGATAAGTACAGCTTTCAAAGCTTGGTTTTCCTTAGCAGGGATTAGCCTGCAACACGTCCATAGATATCATCGAATCTGACGATATCATCTTCACCCAGGTAAGTACCGGATTGCACTTCTATCAGTTCAAGATCGGTTACACCCGGGTTTTCCAGCCTGTGCTTGACGCCCAGCGGGATGTAGGTGGATTGATTGGCAACCAGGGTCATGACTTCTTCGCCACGTGTGACCAGCGCTGTGCCACTGACCACGATCCAGTGTTCGGCACGGTGATGATGCATTTGCATCGAAAGACGGCCACCCGGTTTGACGACGATGCGTTTGACCTGGAAATGTTCGCCACTATCGACAGAATCATAATGTCCCCATGGACGATAGACCTTGCGGTGGTTATCGGTCTGGGTATAGTTTTCATCTTTCAGGCGGGTTACAACACGTTTGATGTTCTGGGTATTGGCTTTATTGGTAACCAGTACCGCATCTGGTGTTTCGACCACGATGACATCTTCCAGACCCAGGCAGGCAACCAGGCGGCTGTCAGAAATTACCAGGCAATTGCGCGAGTCTTCCAGCAGCACATCGCCATGGGCAGTATTGCCGTTCTCATCCTTGTCTGACACTTGCCAGACCGCATCCCAGGCACCTACGTCAGACCAGCCTGCATTGAAAGGCACGACATAGCCGGGGATATGCAGATCCTGATCTTTGGCCAGTTTTTCCATGACGGCATAGTCAATGGAGTCAGAAGGGCAAGACAGGAAGGCTTCTTTATCAACGCGGACAAAGTCGCTATCGATGCTGGCTTTGTCTATTGCCAGTTTGCAGGCCTCATGCATGGCTGGATGAAAGTGCTGTATGGCTTTCAGCCAAGTGCTTGCACGCATCATGAAAATGCCGCTATTCCATAAATGGCGGCCACCATCCAGATATTGCTGGGCTACCTCCAATACCGGCTTTTCTACAAAGGCCTGCAGTTCGCGCACCGCCTGGCCTGGTAACACATCGCCAGTCTGGATGTAGCCATAACCGGTTTCAGGGCGGTCTGGTACGATACCAAAAGTCACCATGGCACCATCGATGGCTTGTTGCAGACCATCTTGTATGGCCTGGTGAAAACCCTGTTTATCATTGATGACATGGTCAGCCGGCATCACCAGCAGGACTGCATCAGTGTCTGATGCCACCGCTGCCAGGGCTGCCAGTGTTAATGCCGGGGCTGTATTGCGACCGCTTGGTTCGAGCAACAGGCTGCAGTTGTTGAAACCTGCGACGCGCAATTGCTCTGCCGTGATGAAGCGGTATTCTTCATTGCAGACCACGATCATTCTTTCGGCCACGCCCACGGCACCAGAAAAGTCCCTGACGCGTGTTGCAGTTGCCTGCAACATGGTCTCTTCGCCTATCAGGGCGAGCAATTGCTTGGGATGCTTTTCACGCGATAGCGGCCATAGCCGGGTTCCAGATCCCCCGGAGAGAATGACAGGCTGTAATAACATGGATAACTTTCGTAATCTTTATGCCTTTGGGTTTATGTCCTGAGGCAAATCATTATAAAATATTTAATATATTGCAATAAGTATGCAATCAGCGGCAATTTTCCTCCGGCTAGGCTGGTCAGATGTGAGCAATTGCTGAATAGGCTAAACTTGCAGGACCTGAAGGGTAAGCCAGAGCCAGGCAAAAAGTCTGAAGCTGAAATAATCTGGAAATTTGCAGACGCTGATAATTTCGTCGCAGTTTACATCATCATTTATACTTCTACCCCTTTTTCTAGCCTTTTAGCGGTCTAAACACGAATCATTTGCCGCCTATTATGAATAAAACATCCGGATTATATGGCGAATATGGCAACACAGAACAAATCTGAATGCGAAGCACAGCAACTGGCTGACAAGACCAGTTTGATATTGAAAAGCAGGAAGCATTCAACACCCGTCGGCATTGCTTCGAATGAGATGGGGGCAGAGCAGGATGATGCAAGGGAAATCATGTTGAATCAGCAAGATATTGCTCAACAAAATGCTGAAGTACCAGTACCGCCGCAAGGTTTGCGCCAGAAATTGCGTTCCATACCAGGTCTGGGTTATGCATTGGCCTGGGGCCAGGCATTGTTGCGCTTGCCGCGCACCCGCTTCCAGACCGAAGTTGCGTTGACAAATTTGCAAAGGCAGATTGATGGTTTGCAATTGCAGTTGCGCAGTCAGGAACAAAAAATCTTGAAAATGGAAGAGCAAAAACTCGCCATACGGCTGGAAAAATACGATGCACTTGATATTGGTAACAGGTTAATGGAGTTGGATCGCCTGCACATAGGTCGGCAGTTGCGTTCCATGAACCTGATGATGCGTGCTGGTTTGCAAAACGGTATTAAGCAGGTTGAGCAAGCTGCTGTAATTACTACGGAGCCAGCAAATCAGCTCGTTCCTGCCAACACTAACCAGCCCGTAGCCAAAGTTGCCAGCGATTTTGACCAGGATCAGTTTTATCTGGAATTCGAAGCCTTGTTCCGCGGTTCACGTGCTGATATCAAGGAGCGCTTGAAAGTCTATTTGCCGTATCTGGCGCATATCAGCGAACAGGCAAAAGACGAACGCAAGCTGGTCATCGACGTCGGTTGTGGCCGTGGTGAATGGCTGGAATTGCTCGATGAGCAAGGCATACCTGCGATGGGTGTGGATATGAATATCTCTATGGTCAATGCCTGTCTGGACCAAGGTTTTCTGTGCCGCCATGCTGATGCCATTGCCTATTTGCGCGAACAGCCTGCAGGCAGCATAGGTGCGGTGACGGGGTTCCAGATCATAGAGCATTTGCCGTTCGAGCAATTGATTGCGCTGTTTGATGCAGCCCGTCATGCATTGTGCCCTGGTGGCGTCATTATTTTTGAGACACCGAATCCGGAAAACCTCAAGGTGGGTGCCTGCAATTTTTATTTTGACCCTACCCATTTGCATCCTATCGTGCCACAGGTGGCTGAATTCATGGCGCGGCAGCGTGGCTTTAGCCATGCAGAAATTTTGCGTTTGCATCCTTACCCTGATGATCACTTGCTGCACGGTGGCACTGAGGTTGAAGCACTGCTCAATAAGGAATTATTCGGTGCTCAGGATTATGCAGTCATAGGTCGTAAATAAGATGCAGATACATCAATTCAGCCCTTCCTGTGGAAGAGGTGACGGCGTCAGCAATGGCATGTTCTTTACTCGCAAGCTCTTGCGCGAGATGGGTTTTACTTCCGCCATTTATTGTGACCTTGTGCAGGACGAAGTGCGTGATGAAGTGCAGCACTATAGTGAATTGCAGCTTGCTGAAGATGACATCCTGCTGGTGCATCACAGCCTGGGCTATGAGAATTGCGCCTGGCTCAAAGACATCAAAGCGTGCAAGGTGCTGGTGTACCACAACATCACTCCGCCACAATTTTTACCCGATAATGGCTTGCCTGAATTAAGCATGCTGGGCAGGCAGCAATTGGCATTGTGGGCGCAGGATTTTCAGGCTGCCATCGGTGATTCTGATTTGAACAGTGCTGAATTGCGTGCGGCTGGCCATACAGATGTGACGACGATTCCCTTACTGGTGGACGTGACGCGCTGGCAGCATCATAGCTATAACACGGAGCTGATGAACAGCTTGCGCGGTGCCCACAATATCCTGTTTGTTGGCCGTTTGTGCGAACATAAGCATCAGTTGCAATTGCTGGACATGCTCGATGAATTGCGCCATTTCTCGCGCCAGCCAGTACGCCTGATATTGGCAGGTGGTGTCACCAGCATGCCGTATGAACAGGAAGTGCGTACCCGCATCGCTGAATTGAAGCTGGAAGTACAGGTGCTGATGACAGGCAAAGTTTCTGATGAGAATTTGCTAGCCCTGTACCGCAATGCTGACGCCTATGTCAGCCTCAGCGAACATGAGGGTTTTGGCATGCCGCTTATTGAAGCCATGCTGCATGATGTGCCAGTGATTGCACGTGCTACTGAAGGCGTCACTTCCACCATGGGCGGCGCAGGCATCTTGCTGGATGCTGACGTGACCCCGGCCACTTGCGCCGCGCATGTGCATATGCTCTTGACTGAGCCGGCTTTGCGCCGTCGCATCATTGCCGGTCAGCGACAAAATATCCAACGCTTCTCGCGTCAAAAAATTCAGGCAGATTTGCAGCAATTCCTGCAAAAGCTGGGCGCACAAATTCCTCAACAGGCAGTGGCTACCAATGAACAGCAAAAGCCCCTGTGGCAAATCGAGGGCCCTTTCGATTCTACCTATAGCCTGGCCATCGTCAACCGTGAACTGGCGCGTGCCTTGGCATCCCAAAAGGACGAGGCTGTGCAACTGGGTTTGCGCAGCCGTGAAGGTTATGGTGACTTCGCAGCCTCGGCAGATTTCCTGGCCGCCAATCCTGATATCGCTGAATTGCAAACGGTATCTCAACAGGCAGTAAATATGCCTGACCTGGCCTTGCGCAATTGCTATCCGCCGACGCTGGATGATATGCAGGCGCGCGTCAGGATCGTGAATTCCTATGGTTGGGAAGAGACGGGTTTCCCGCAAGAGTTTGTCAATGAATTCAATCGCAAGCTGGATTTGATTTTGGTGGTGTCACGCTTTGTCGGCACAGTCTTGCGTGACAATGGTGTGCGTGTGCCGATTGCTGCTGTTGGCAATGGTGTTGATCATGTCATGCGTGTTGCTGCGCTGCCGGTACCGCAGGCTATTTTGGATAGCCTTAAGACTTATCGTTTCCTGCATGTCTCATCCTGTTTCCCGCGCAAGGGGCCTGATGCCTTGTTGTTAGCTTATGGCCAGGCTTACCGGGCCAGTGATGAGGTCAGCCTGGTCATCAAGACTTTTCCCAATCCGCATAATGATGTGGCTGAACAATTGGCGGCACTGCGGGCAGCTGATCCGGATTTCCCGCATGTGCTGATCATCATGGATGATTATAGCCAGGCGCAAATGCGTGGCTTGTATGAGGCATGTGATGTGCTGGTTGCCCCCAGCCGTGGCGAGGGCTATGGTTTGCCGGTAGCTGAAGCAATGTGGCTGAAACTGCCGGTGATTGCTACCGCATGGAGCGGGCAGATGGATTTCTGCGACGACAGCAGGGTCTGGCTATGTGACTATCAATACGCCAAATCAACTTCGCATTTCAGTTCCACGCATTCAGCCTGGGCTGACCCTGATGTCAATCATCTGGCGGCGCTGATGCGGGAAGTACATGCCAGCCCGGCAGATGTCATCGCCAGAAAAACTGCAGCAGCGCACGCGTTTATATCAACGCACTATGCATGGTCAGATGTCGCCAGCAGAACCCGCCAGGCGATTGCAGCGCTTGAGCAACAACCGCTGTTGCGCAAGGAACCGCGCATAGGCTGGATCAGTAGCTGGAATGCGCGTTGTGGTATCGCTTCGTATTCTTCTTTCCTGACTGCTGGCATGCCGCAGGACAGGGTGGTTTATCTGAGCAGCCATATCCCTGAAAGAACAGCGCGCGATGCTGAGAATGTCATTCGTAGTTGGGATGCCAGCATGGACGAGGATCTGGAGCATACCTGGCTGATGATCCAGGAACAGAAACTGGATGTGATTGTTGTCCAATACAATTTCGGTTTCTTTTCACTGGCAGCCATGGCGCGCCTGATCAGGCGTGTCAAGGAAGACGGCAAGGCGATCCACTTATTCTTTCATTCGACAGCCGACGTGCAAAGAGAAGATGGACTGATCAGCCTTTCTACAATCGCTGAGGAATTGAAGCTGGCTGACCGTATCTTCGTGCATGGCCTGGATGACATGAACCGTCTCAAGAACCTGGGTGTTGCGGATAATCTGGTGTTTTTTCCGCAGGGCTTGATGCCAACGCTGGAGCATGCAGCAGCCAGAGTGGATACTGCGCGTCTGGCAGGCAAGACTGTGATCGCCGCTTACGGATTCCTGTTGCCGCATAAAGGCGTACAGGCATTGATCAAGGCATTTATAAAATTGCGCGGGCAGGGCAGGAATTATCATTTGTTGCTGGTCAATTCACTCTATCCATCCGGCTTGTCCGACAATGAATATCATCAATGCCGCCATTTGATTTTTGAATCAGGCTTGGATGCGCATGTGACTTTCCTGTCGGATTATCTGACGGATGAAATCAGCCAGTCATGGCTGCAGCAGGCAGACCTGATTGTTTATCCGTATCAGCAAACGCAGGAATCTTCGAGCGCTGCAGTACGCATGGGGCTGGCTTCTGGCCGCCCAGTAGCAGTGACGCCTTTGTCGATTTTTGATGATGTCAAAGATGCTGTGCATGTTTTGCCTGGTACCGAACCTGCAGATATTGCTGAAGGCATCACTGCAATTTTACATGATGAGCTAAGGCTGAAAGAGAAAGCAATACAGGCGAAGGCCTGGACTGCCACCAGACAATGGCCAGCCTTGTCGCAACGCTTGTTGAATACGATTGATGGTATTGCGAATGCACTGGATATCGATATTGGTCGCATCTGAGCGCACAAAAACGGCGGATATATTCCGCCGTTTTTTATGGCCGGCCGCAAGCTGCCTGAGAACGTGTTTGCAGTAAAGCGATCAGCTTTGCAGTATGCTTTTGCCTGGCCCAGTCTTGCAGGTGGTGATCAGTATCAAAGAACCAGCTCTCCGGATACATGAAATCTTTTGGCTTCCCCAGATACGCTATGCCCAGTTGATTCATGCGGTCTGGTAGCCCTGCGTAAAAGGCCAGGTCTTCTGCATCTGTATCGTATTTGGCATGATGCAGCAAGACTGTGGGCATGGCGATCAGGCAGATGTTATTTTCCTTTGCCCATTTTGCATAATTTTCCATGAGCTTCCAGCCGCCAGTTTCTATGGCTGCTCTATGCGCGTAATCCCAGGCTTTGGTTGCTTTGACTGAGGCGATATCGCCAGCGCTGCGTTCTGCTGCGCTGGTGTGGGTCTGATCACCTCTTGTATCAAGATGATGAGCTCCATAAGTGCCGCTGGTGACCGGTCCGTCTGGCAAATGCCGCAAACCATGCAGCCAGCGATCTGCTCCCAAACCTGCGGCATATTGCAGTTGAGTAATGCGTGACAGGCTGCGCCAGTAATCGAGATCCCTGGCCATGACATAGTCGATAATCTGCGAATTGGCTTTGCCCTCATCAAGGTAAAGCGCATATTCCATGGGCATGAGTATGGTGTCGCCGGGGCGTGCGACTCGACGTGATACATCCAGTATATAAGGCAAGCCTAGCCCTGCATTGACAGCGAGATTAACGACAGGTTTGTGCCAGTAATCTTCCAGCATGCCTGAATCTATGCCAAACATGGCATTTGAACCTGCCACGATCAATACACGTGGTGTTTTGACTACTTGTGCTGCGTGGATTTTATGTTGATAAGCATCATAAACCCAGCGTGAGCTGGCTGTCGGCGAACCGAGCTGGTATTTGATGCCGACTATCCATAACAGGCTGAGAGCCAAAAAACTGCCGGTCAATGCGAGCAAGAATTTCTTCATATCCTTGCCCAACTAAAAATTAAAATACAAAAATTCTGTGGCTGGCCTGACTGCCATCCATTTCAGCGCAAACCACAGGCAGATGCCTGCAATGATACCGAATGTGATTTGCCTTTTTTCGCTGAGTGGTCTGATTGCGATATTCGGGCTGGGATCGTAATTCAGTAATTCTGTCGTGTTAGGCAAGAACCAGACGACAGCCATGCCTATGCCTATCCACAACCAGCCTGCATCTGGTGCTGTGCTCAACAAGCCTTCAAATATCTGGGCGATATTTTTCCAGGGCAGGGCGGGTAGATGTACGCCTGAGCCAGGTTGCAGCAAAGCGGTATACATATGTCCGGCACTTGTCATATCAGGCGCACGGAACAATACCCAGGCGAAGGCAACGAGGATGAAGGTCACAGCGATAGTAATTATTTTGGGTAGTTTTCCCCATAGTCTGCTTAGCGCTGAACTGCTTTCCAGTACATGGTGCCAGAAGTGATTGATGAGCAGCATAGTGCCATGCAAAGCACCCCATAAAAAAAAGTTCCAGCCAGCACCATGCCAGATGCCAGCTAGCAGCATCGTCAGCCATAGATTGCGGTAACGCATGAATTGGCCGTGGCGGTTTCCGCCCAGGGGTATGTACAGATAATCGCGCAAGAAACTGGACAGCGTCATGTGCCAGCGCCGCCAGAAGTCGATGATGGAAGTGGCTTTATAAGGCGAGAAAAAATTGACTGGCAGCTTGAAGCCAAACATCAGCGCCAGGCCTATTGCCATGTCTGAATACGCAGAAAAATCAAAATACAATTGCAAGCTATACGCCAGCATGGCCTGCCATGCTGCTTCGCTACCCGGTGTTGCTTGCCTGGCCAGCTCAAAAACCGGGCTGGCATAGCGCGCCATGCTGTCGGCCAGGATGGTTTTTTTGAACAAGCCAAGTGCGAGAAAACACACGCCGGTGATGAGTGCTTCTTTTTGTCTGAACAGGGGATTTTCATCTGCCCTGGTTTGCGCAATCAAAGGCTTGTGATGCACGATAGGCCCGGCGATCAGTTGCGGAAAAAAGGAAACAAAAAACAGATAGTCGAGCACATTGTGCCTGTGCACATCACCACGCCTGCAATCAACCAGATAGGCAATTTTCTGGAAGGTGACAAACGAGATTGCCAATGGCAGGATGATGGGGTCTATCGGTGGTGCTGCATGGAATGCCGCGAACAGATTGGCGAGCAAAAAATAGGTGTATTTGAAACCACCCAGTACCAGCAGGTTAAAGACGATGCCTGCCTTCATCCATCTTGTTGCGTGCAGATCCAGCGCTTGCTGCCTGGCCTTCAGGATGCGGCCACCGAGCCAGAAATTGATACTGATCGAACTCAGGAGCACTGCCAGATAACGCACATCCCAGACTGCATAAAATACCAGCGAAGCCAGCACCAGCCAGCCCAAAGCCGGTCTTAATCCCCATTGATGCTTGCATAGCCACCATACTGCCAGTGTGATGGGCAGGAAGAGGAACAGGAATCCAAAGGAATTAAATAGCATGGCGGGCAGCCTGGCACTGTATCAGGTGTGCGGCTGTGTTCACACGGTAGCGCCCAGCGCCAGTTTTTGCAGCTCGTCAGGTTTGCGGATGATGAGGCGATGCAAGTCTTTTTCGACTATGCCTTGCTGGGCCAGATGCAAGAGCGCGCGGGTAACGGTTTCGCGGCTGGTGTTGATCATCATGGCAATGTCCTGATGAGTGGGCAGGTTTTCTATGACCTCGAGATTGCCTGGCATGATTTTTTTGAACAGGGCAATGAAGGCGTAGATGCGACGCGAAGTATTGCCTATGCTGAGCAAGGCACGGAATTCAGAATCGCGTTGGATTTTTTCAGCCAGATGGCGCAGCATCATGTTTGCCATAGCTGGTGAGTGCGAAAACAAATGCAGTGCCGTGGCACTGGGTAAAAAGCCTACCAGCACATTGCTCAAAGCGACTACCGAGGCAGAACGCGGAGTGCCATTGATGATGGCTATTTCACCAAAAAAATCACCTTCCTTTAGCATGCGCAAACCAATAGCGCGGCCATCTTCGGTAACATCGACGACTTGCAATTGTCCTGAGAGCAAAAATAACAGGCTGTCACCGATGCCACCCTTTTGCAATACCACATCCCGTTTATTGAAGTGACGCACGCGCATGTCGCCCTTGACCTTGTTCATGTCCTCGTCGCTCAACCCCATTAACAGGGGGATATTGCGCAAGTTGACTGTGATCTGGTTGACTTTGACCTGTACTTTGGTCTGAATGGGAATATTTAATTGCAACTGCCCAGGCAAGGGCGTTTGCGACTCCCCGCCCGGTGCCTTGTTGTGAATAACAGCGACTTCGTTATTTGATACTGTCATTGATCAATCCAATGTTGAAGGGGCTTGTATTGCCAATTGGTGACCCTTCATTCGTTTTCAATATTTCCTGATTCATAGATGATGGCAAGTGATGATGCTGACATAAAATTAAAATTCAGAAATTTTGCCATTGCCAGCTCAATTGTACCGACTTGCTATTGTATTGAAGGATGGAGATATTTTCCTTGTTATTTATCGCACGGAATTCCAATTGCAGTGACTGTTTGTCTGTGAAATACCAATTTAATCCAGCTTTCACCATCTGGATATCTTGTCGCCTTGCTACATCAATCAGATTGGGTGAATAAATCTCTGCACTTTGCCATACTTGTTTGCTCCAGCCTAATTCAAGCTCGCTTTGCTGGAATAATTGGCGCCTCAGATTCAAATTGCCATAATAGCCAGTCCTGTGTCCGCCCTGTCTATCTGCATGAGCGCGGTCTGCCATTGCTGCCAGGCCAGCTTGTAACTGGTATTTCTGGGTTTCGTAGGACAGCAGGCCTCGTAATTCCAAGGTGTGTGCATCAAAATTACCCAGAGTCGGATACTGCACATTGGTCAATCCGGCTATTGCACTGAAACGCCAGGGACTATCCTGACCGACTGGTGGTGACATGCGCAATTGTACGATTTCCTGCTTTTGATACAGTTTACCACCCAGGCTCAGTGCGCTGATCAGGCCGGTGCCTCTGATACTGTAGTCTTGCCATTTCCACGGTTTTTCTACGCCGACGGCAAGCGCCAGTGTGTTATACGCGCTCAGGCTGTCATAACTGCGCAGACGTACCTGAGCAAAGCCCAGAGTACCGTTATTACTGATTTCCTGAGAGATGTTGCCAGATAAACTTGCAAACCGGTCTGCTTTGGGCTGATATTCAGGCAAAAGCTGCAAGGTTATTTGTTCGGTACCACTCCCGAATGTGAAAAAGGGATTGCTGGCACCTTGATTAACATTCGTGTCATACCCTGCCTCTACAGCTAAGGCAATGCGCCGTTCAGGTGCGGCAGGAATACAACTTTTGGGTTGCCATAATTCCAGTTTATATAACTGGTCTTCTGACAAAGGCAAGTTTTGCCGCATTTTAAACAATACTTTATCGGCCTCTTCTTTATTACCCAGTTTGCACTGTAGCATCGCCAGATCCAGCCACGCACCTGCGTGCAATGGCTTTTTCTCTATCAGGGCACTTAGCATGGCCTTGGCATCATCGTTGCGCTTTTCGCTGATGGCTTTCAATGCTTCCAGGTACAGGTTTTCACTTTCCGCTTCATTGTCAGCTTTTGCGACAGCACTGCCAAATACCAGCAACAGCATCAAGATTGGTAATTGACGCGCTATCTTATGGGACATTCTCATGCAGTAACCTCTACCGTGTATATGGTAGTCGGCTTTTCCTTGCCTTTCAGCAGACGCTCGCCCAGTGGCTGGAACTGATGTCTGATTGAGCCATCCACGGTACCCTTGCCGATAATGATGTCATGCGGGTAATGACGAGCTGCATCCTCCAGGCGTGATGCTGTATTTACACTGTCGCCGACGGCGGTGTAAATGCTACGGAAGGAACTGCCAAAATCTCCTGCAATCGCAATGCCGCTTTCTATTCCGATTCTTACTCTAATCTTTTTTCTCCCTTGTTGTTCGTATTGGGCACTCAATTTTCTGACATTTCTGACGATTTCTATTGCTGCATCCACAGCCAGATCGGCATGATTTTCTACAGGCAGCGGTGCTCCCCAAAAAGCTACCAGGCCATCGCCAGTGTATTTATCCAGTGTGCCACCTTTGCCCAGCACGGGACCAGTCAGGCATTCGAGAAATTCACGTGTCAGGCTGGCGGCTTCTTCCATGGGCAAGTTTTCTACCTGGCTGGTATAGCCCTCCATATCTGCAATCAGCGTAGTTACATGCAGTTGCCTTGGTGCCAGCGGGTCTTTCAAATCACTTCGTAATAATTCTTGTACAACTGCTTTGGCGACATATTGTTGCAGAGTCCCTAATAACCTTCTTGATTTGCGTTGCGCAGTTTGCCAGCCAAAAGGTACGGCAACCGCCAATAAAAAAAAGTTCGCTGCCAGGGGGCCGACTGGGGAAAACCACATATCATGGTCTACCACCAGATAAGCCAGTGCCACCCAGGCAACTGAAGCCAGACCCAGCATCAGGGTATTTGACAGAGCAGAAAAGCGAGGGAACATAAACATCGCCATTCCTGCAGTCAGCAGTGTAAACAATACGGCAATCAAACGCCCCGGCCATTTCACGTAGGTTCTTCCTTCATGTTCATCCAGCATCGTACTCAGCGCCTGAGCGTGTACCAGAAAACCGCTGGTCGAATACCATAATGGCGTTGGTACTCTGTCCGCCAATGCCAGGGAAGATGAGCCTATGATGATATATTTGCCGCGCAAAGCCTCCAGCGGCGTCGTATCCTGCAACACACTCAGGGCAGGCACGACTTCATATGAAGACAGTGTGCGGCTATACTCAACGCGCGAAAACCCATTTTCATCTACATCTGAAAAACGGCTCTTATGCGCAAACAGCTGATCTTTGCGCATCTTTGAGCAGCATTCCAGCAAGACACGTGATAATTCAGAGTAAACTTTCCCTTCGAAGCGAGTCTGAACTGGAATTCGCCGTAAAGTTCCATCTGAGTCAGGCACAAATCCGATATTGCTGATGTAGCGCGCATTGCTGAGACCAGAATGATTGGCAATATAGCCCGTGGCTTGCGCCATGCTGGCACGTTCTGCCTGGCTGAATGCCGTGACTGGTGTGCCACCTGTCAGTTGGCCGTTGCGCGCTGGGGTCTGCTTGTTTTTGTCAAAATCAAATGCCTGAGCCAATACTACCGGGCCATGTGCTGCCAGTGCTGCCAGTCTTTGGTCTCCTACTGTATCTTTATGTTCTTCAAAATATATATCCAGGGCGACGCCGCGTACATCAAACTCAGTAATAAGTTTCTCTATCAAATCAGCAATGCGCTCCCTGGGCCATGGCGCTGCCCCTAATACGGAAATGCTATGGTCATCAATATCTATCAGTGCCAGGCGTTCTTCCGGCTGGTTTTTTGCACGTAGCTGTACAAACTGGTCTCTTACCCACTCATCACCTGGCAGAGGACGGCGGCTTTCCGGCAAACACTCGTTCAGCGCGCACAAGCCGACCGCCATGATGGCTATCACCAGCCATAAATAGGTTTTGGCAGGAATACGCAAAAAAAACTCAGATACAGGCCTCATGATTGCGTAAGAAGGTCCGTTGAATTATTCACTGGGCAATGAGGTGATCTGGAAGTTCATATCAATCAAAATGATTTTGGCAGCATCATAAGCTGGATTAAATAAAGTGTGTTAAAACTTGTACATCTTTTTGCGTGACGGCAATAAATTGATGCATAGTCTTGGCGAGAATACTTGCTTATCCACCATTGCTTTGTGCATCCATGATAATGCTTCTGCTTTCAATGGCTTGGCAAAAAACTGTTATAGTAGCCTGAAATCGTAAATTGTGATCACCGTCACAATATTTTTTGTATTTCAGTGGATAATGCTAAAAATATGAGCAGGTGTAAATGAGCAAGTGTAAATCGGTATAAGCCGGAGCAATGTGTGCCCGGTGTGAAAGTCTTTGCCGGTTGCTCAGGCAAGCGAGGAAATAATATGAAGAGTAAAACAGAGAATGTGCTGAGCCAGCTGGTCCGGTGGATGCTGGCATTCATGCTGGCGATTCCTGCGATGGCATACGCAGAAGACGCGGTGAAAGTCACGGCAGTCTGGGGCAAGGTTGACATTAATGGAAAATCAGCAAGCGTTGATAGTGCCGTTGCAGAGGGAGCCAGTATTAAAACTGGGGCCGATGGTTACATTTATTTGAAAACCATGGATGATGGTTTGTTGATCGTGCGCCCGAATAGTGAAGTTCGCATTGTCAATTATCATATTGATAAACAGAATCCTGCCAATACACGTGTCAAGTTGGAGTTGATCTCTGGCGTTGCACGCAGTGTTTCTGGTAGCGCCGTGAAATTGGCGAGACAGAATTTCCGCTTTAATACACCTGTAGCTGCTATCGGTGTGCGTGGTACGGACTTCACAGTCTTTACCGACAAGGATACAACACGTGTAGTCGTTGTTGATGGTGGCATTGTTGTTAGTGGTTTTGGCGGTGCTTGCTCGCCACAAGGTGCAGGTCCGTGTGAAGGTGTTGCCGCTGCCGAGTTATTCGCCCGTCAACAAGGTGTTTTATTGCAGATCAACAAAGGTCAGAGCAAGCCGCAATTATTGCAATCAGCTCCTGGTTTAACGCCAGATGCCATTGCTCCTCCAAGGCCAGATGAACCGGGCAGTAAAAGTGCAGCTAATAATAGCGCTACTTTGATTGCCCCAGCTGCAACGGATCCTAATCTTGACCCCAACAAGGTCGGTGGTGTCAAACAGACCCTGGCTTCGAATACCAACAAAACGCCAAATAATAATGGTGCTGGCAATGGCAATGGTGCAGCATTGACTAACACCATTATCTGGGGGCGCTGGTTTGAGCTTTTCGGCCAAAAAGCTGACTTTGATATTACCAAGCAAGACCAGAATGGCGCTTCTGCACGTGGTACCAATGCTTACTTTGCTATTTTTCAGGCTAAAAATACAGAATGGCAAGTTCCAACCACTGGTTCTATGGGCTTTGCCTTGAAAGATAGTCAGGCTGTTGTCGTAGATAATATCAAGAGTCTGGAGTCGGCAGCCAAGCTGGAAAATGCCAAGTTGCAGCTGGATTTTGCCAAAGCGACATTCACTACTGGGTTTGATGTGATTTCTGGTAGTGAAAAATTTGCCTTGAAAGGTGAGGGAACTGTTACAAGCACGGGTATCTTATATGGTGCAAATCAATATGTGCCAGCTGCAAATATGTCCATACAAGGGGTTGTGACTAATGAAAAAGGCGGTACTGCAGCTTATATATTCCAGTCAAAATTGAATGAAGATGGCACTCGCATGGTGTATGGAGTGACAAATTGGGGTAAACAGTAATATTTAATACTGCTTGATCCTGTCGTTGAAATACAAAAGGGCTTCTGCGGAAGCCCTTTTGTATTTGTAGAAAGAAACCTCGAAAAAGTTCACAAATGATATTGCCTATATACAGGCTTGAACTACAGGCTTGAACTTAAAGCACACAGCGTGGGTCTGTGTCTTGGCCGGGTTGATTTGCTACATCAGATAATACTTAAGTCTGTAAATGATTTTGTTATTTGATGTAACGAAATATTCATTTTGGTTTACTTCAGGTCAGGCCTTATAATTGTAGGTTGGCAAAGTCATATCTAGGCTTTTCATTTGAAAGCTGTTTCTGCAGAGCAAATGAAAAATTTCGGAATAACAAGCCAAATGTTGTTAGGTATTGCTTTTTTTTGAAAATGTGATTTCAGTCACATCTTCGATTGGGTGCTTCTGCGATTATCTGCTTGCCGTAACGCGAGTAAGTGCCTAAAAAGCAAGCTTCGCACTTTTTAAATTAATTAAATTAGGAGTTCTTAAATGGCTAATACAGCTGCTGATATCCAAAAGCTTTACATCGCATACTTCAACCGTCCAGCAGACCCAAATGGTCTGGCGTACTGGATGGCCCAAAGCTTCACGCTGAACCAAATTGCCGA